>NZ_CP045725.1:1824932-2433243 GCF_009646095.1 Raineyella fluvialis
CGACAGGAACGAGAAGCGCTGCGCGGCGTTCTTCTCCCGCGCCAGGCCGTACATGATCCGGGAGGTCGAGAAGACTCCGGAGTTGGCGGAGGACGCCGCCGAGGTGAGCACCACGAAGTTGATCACGTGGACCGCGACGAGGATGCCGATGAAGCCGAACATCTCGACGAAGGGGCTGGTGTCGGGGTTGATCAGGTCCCAGGGCTGCACCGCCATGATCACCGCGAGCGCGAGGACGTAGAAGATCAGGACGCGGGCGGGGATCGCGTTGATCGCCTTGGGCAGGTTCCGCTTCGGGTCGGCGGTCTCGGCGGCGGCGGTGCCGGCCATCTCGATGCCCTGGAACGAGAAGATCGCGATCTGGAACCCGGCCAGGAAGCCCATCGGGCCGGTCGGGAAGAAGCCCCCACGGTCCCACAGGTGGGTGAAGGACGCCGCGGGTGCGACGGCGACCGGCGGGTGGAACGCGCTCAGGGCCAGGTAGCCGCCGATGACGACCAGCGCGACGATCGTGACGATCTTGATCATGGCGAACCAGAACTCCAGCTCACCGAAGACCTTGACCGCGACCATGTTCAGGCCGGTCAGGAGCAGGACGACCCCGAGGGCGGGGATCCACTTCGGCAGGTCGGGGAACCACAGACCGAGGTAGCCGGTGATGGCGGTGGTGTCGGCGATGCCGATGACCACCCAGCACATCCAGTACGTCCAGCCCATGTAGAAGCCCGCCCATGGCCCGATCAGGTCGGTGGCGAAGTCGGCGAAGGACTTGTAGGCCAGGTTGGACAGCAGCAGCTCGCCCATGGCGCGCATCACGAAGAAGAGGAAGAAGCCGATGACGGCATAGACGAGGAGGATCGAGGGCCCGGCGAGGTGGATGGTGCGTCCGGAGCCGAGGAAGAGCCCGGTCCCGATGGCGCCGCCGATGGCGATGAGTTGTAGGTGCCGGTTGCTGAGGCCGCGGACAAGTTGCGGCTCGTCGTGGATCGGTGAGGTACTCGTGGGAGCGTGGGCGGACACCGTGGTCGTGGTGGTGGTCATGTCGGGACTCCTTTGTCTCCGAGAGAAGGCCAGGGCGGGGGTGGGCAGCCCGTGCCCACCCCCGGGTGCCCGTTCAGGCGGTGAGGACGTACTGGACGGCGACGGATTCTACGTCGAACGCCTCGGCCACCGGGCGGCAGGTGAGCAGTCCGGCCGAGGTGTTCAAGCCCTTGGCGAGGGCGTGGTCGTCGAGGCAGGCCTGGCGCCACCCCTTGTCGGCGAGCTGGATCGCGTACGGCAGTGTCGCGTTGGCCAGCGCCCAGGTGGAGGTGTTCGGGACCGCGCCGGGCATGTTCGCCACGCAGTAGAACGTGGAGCCGTGCACCTGGTACGTCGGGTCGTCATGGGTGGTCGGACGCGAGTCCTCGAAGCAGCCGCCCTGGTCGATGGCCACGTCGACGAGCACCGAGCCCGGCTTCATCCGGGAGACCATCTCGTTCGTCACCAACTTGGGCGTCTTCGCTCCGGGGATGAGCACGGTGCCGATCACCATGTCGGCCGCCAACACCTGTTCGCGGACGGCGAGGGCAGTCGAGGTGATCCCCTGGACCCGGTTGCCGTAGCGCCAGAACGTCATCCGCAGCTTGTCGAGGTCGGTGTCCAGGACGGTGACGTTGGCGCCCATGCCGAGAGCCACGTTCGCCGCGTTCTGGCCGGCGACGCCGCCACCCAGCACGACGACCTTGGCGTTCTGTACGCCGCCGACGTCACCCATCAGGACACCGCGGCCGCCGTACGGCTTCATCAGCGCGTGGGCGCCGACCTGCGGGGCGAGGCATCCTGCCACCTCCGACATGGGGTAGAGCAGGGGGAGCATTCCGCTGGAGAGCTGCACGGTCTCGTAGGCGATCGCGGTCGTGCCGGCGGCCAGCAGCGCCTCGGTCTGGGGCCGGTCGGCGGCCAGGTGCAAGTAGGTGAAGAGCACCATGTCCTCGCGCAGCAGGCCGTACTCCTGGGGGGTGGGCTCCTTGACCTTCATGACCATCTCGCCGGCGGCCCAGGTGGCCTCGGCTCCGTCGATGATGCTGGCGCCCTGGGCTGCGTAGTCCGCGTCGCTGAAGGACGAGCCGGTGCCCGCACCGGCCTGCACGAACACCTCGTGACCGCGGCGGACGAACTCATGGACGCCGGCCGGCGTGATCGCGACGCGGTACTCGTTGTTCTTCACCTCGGCGGGAACTGAAATCCTCATGGTGGGAAGACCTCCGATTCTGTGGTGTCGCGGACCCTCCGTGGCACCGATGAAGGTGAGTCTCGAACGGCGAGGAACAGCGGGGCAGGCCTCCGGCCCGATACCGCAGAAGCTTCGATCGGAGGCTCTGGTGGGCGTACGGAGGGCCCCCGGTCCGGGGGTTCGATCCGAAGAATCCTCGGTCGGCGGGGTCGGCGCGGTCGCCGGGGTCAGCTCACCCCGCCAGGCCGGCCCCGTTCCAGGTGAAGTGCGATCGGCGGCGTTCGAGGAACGCCGCGACGCCCTCGGCCATGTCCGGGCTCCCGGCCACCTGCGCCATCCACGCATCGACCCGCTCGTCGGTGAGCGTACGGTCGACCATCCGGTCCACCAGGTCCTTCGTCGCCTGGATCGAGAGCTGGGAACGCTTGGCGATGTCGTCCGCGAGGGCGAGGGCGCGGTGCAGGACGACGTCGTCGGGGAGGAGTTCGTCGACGAAGCCGATGTGACGGGCGCGTTCGCCACCGATCAGCTCGGCGGTGAAGACCAGGTACTTGGTGGCGGCCGGCCCGATCAACCGGACCAGCCGTTCCAGCGGGATCGGCGGATACACCAGCCCCAGGTTCGCCGGCGGTACGCCGAAGCGGGAGGAGAGGCCGGCGATGCGCATGTCGCAGGCGCCCGCCATCAGCACCCCACCCCCGACGCACGAGCCGTTGATCGCCGCGATCGTCGGCTTCGGGCACCGGGCGATGGCCTCATGGGCGAGGGTGGGTCGATCGTTGTCGAGGATCGTGTCGAGCTCGCTGATGTCGGCCCCGGCACAGAAGTGGCCGGCCGCGCCGGTGAGCACCACGACGCGGATGTCGGGGTCGGCAACCACCTGCTCCATCAGGGCGGGCCAGGCGGACCACATCGGCGTCGTCATCGCATTGCGCTTGCGCGGATGGTCGATGGTGATCAGGGCGGTCGCGCCGCGGATGTCCAGGGTCAGTTCGCCGGTCTCGCTCACGGGGCGCATTCTGCTCCGGCTCGGCGGCGGTGGTGGCCGGTTCGCGGCCGCCGCGCCGTGGGACGGCACGACCGTACGCGTCGACGTTCCCGCGGGAACGCCGAGTCCACGTTCCCGCGGGAACGTCCGGCCGTCGCCCGAACGCCTACCAGCGCTCGGCGATCACCTTGTCGTAGACCTCGGAGAACCGCGCCATCCGCTCCGAGTAGTACGCCGTCCGCCGCGGGTGCGGCTCGGCGATCGGGCCCATGTCAGGGGGCGTACGTTCCAGGCCGGGCGCCAGCATCTCCAGCGCCAGCAGCGCGGACCCGTGCAATGTCGCCCGCTTGATCGTCACCGGGGCCACCGGGCGGCCCATCACGTCCGCGAGAATCTGCAGCAGCTCGTGGCGGTCCTGGGTGACGCGGCCCTGGGCGAGGACCCTGACCGCGCCCGGGGCGTGGGTGACGAGCTGGACGGCGATCCGCCGATAGGTGAGGCCGATCCCCTCGACCACCCCTCGATAGAGCTGCACCGGGTCGGTCGTGGCGTGGACGCCGGCCATCAGGGCGGTCGCGTGGGAGGCCCATCCCGTCGACCGCTCGCCGGTGAAGAACGGCAGCACCAGCGGCGTCTCCTCCGACGGTTCGGCCAGCAGCGCCCGGCTGAGCAGCGGTTCGGGGGGCAGGGCGAGGGTGTTGGTGGCCCAGCTGATCGCCCGGCCGACGTCGTTGACGGCACCGCCGAGCAGTGACCGGCGCCGATCGACCCGGTAGCACCACAGTCCGGTCGGCACCTGCTCGACCGGCCCGGAGACCATCACCCGCAGCGCTCCCGACGTGGCCGCCGAGGCGCCGATCGTACGGTTGTCGGTCGCTCCGGCCCCGACACTGGCGCCAAGGCCGTCGGCGATCGCGGGGAACCACAGGGCTCCCTTGAGCGCGGGCCACCGGGCGTCGAGGCGGTTGTCGGCGGCCTCGAGCGGCTGGTCCGGATCCCGCACGGCGGACAGGTGGGAGGCGCTGATGCCGCACAGCGAGAGCATCTCCGCATCCCACTGTCCGGTCCGGCGATCGAGCAGGCCACTCCACGAGGCGGTCGAGGTGGCGACGGCGGTCCGGCCGAGAAGGTGCAGGTGCAGGTACTCACCGAGCGTCACCCAGCGGTCCACCGTGTCGAAGGTCCGCGGGTCGCTCGCCGAGAGCCAGCGCAGCCGGGCGGGCAGGTAGGAGGCGTGCAGCCGCACACCGGTCCGTTCGTGGATGACGTCCTCGTCGACGATGTGCCGCAGCTCGTCGACCTGGCTGCCGGAGCGGGCGTCGGCGTACGTGTAGCAGGGGGTCAGGGCGAGGCCCTGACGGTCGATGCCGATCAGCGAGGAGGCGAAGGAGTCGAGGGCGACACCCTTGATGCGCCCCTTGAGGTCCTTGGTGGCGAGAGCGTCGATGATCTCGATGACTTCGGCGAGGACCTGGTCGGGGTCGATCGTCGACGTGCCGTCCGCCTGCGACGTGAACGAGTGCGGCACCTTGACCCGTTGACCGGCCGGGCGCCCGTGGGCGTCGTAGAGGGACCCGCGGCTCGCCGTGGAGCCGATGTCCACCGCCAGGACCAGCGGGTCGACGGCCTTGGCGAGTTCGGTCTGGAAGCTGCTCCTGGCCATCCTGCCTCCGGGGGATCGTGAGACCCGCGATCGGTCGCAGGCCCTGCGGTCATGGTGTCGTGCCGCGCGGACGTCGCGCCGCACGTGGTCGTCGTGTCTGGTGCGCTTGCGGGCCTCTCCGGGCGCGTCCCAGTGCGCCCGTCCCCCAGCCCGTGCGCTGACAGCCTAGTTCGTCGGTCGCGGAAGATCCGCATGCCCCGCCGGGATGACACGCCACAGGGGCGGGACCCGGTTTCCCGGATCCCGCCCCTGTGCAGGAGACCGTACGGCCCTCAGGTCCTGCGATCAGGCCTCAGGCCTGCTCAGGCTCTCAGGCCTTCATGGTGCCGGTGGACAGCATGCGCTGGTGCCACGAGAGCGCCTGGGACAGGTCGTGCGGGGTGTGCTGGCCGTTGGCGACCTTGACCGCGACGTCGTAGTAGTCCTGCAGCATCGCGCGGTAGTCCGGGTGGGCCACCTTGATCATCTCGGAGACGCGCTGGCGCGGCGACTTGCCGCGCAGGTCCGCGACGCCGTACTCGGTGATGACGAGGTCGGTGTCGTGCTCGGTGTGGTCGACATGCGACACCATCGGGACGATCGCCGAGATCGCACCACCCTTGGCGACGGACGGGCTGACGAAGACGGTCAGCGCCGCGTTGCGGGCGAAGTCGCCCGAGCCGCCGATGCCGTTCTGCATCCGCGAACCCATGATGTGGGTGGAGTTCACGTTGCCGTAGAGGTCGGCCTCGATCATGCCGTTCATGGCGATGACGCCGAGTCGGCGGATGACCTCGGGGTTGTTCGAGACCTCCTGGTTACGCAGGATGATCTTCTCGCGGTAGAACTTCGCGTTGTCGTTCATCTTCGCCGCGTACTCGGGCGACAGGGAGAACGCGGTGGCGGAGGCGACCTCGAGCTTGCCGGCGTCGATCAGGTCGACCATGCCGTCCTGGATCACCTCGGTGTAGGAGGTGAGGTTCTCGAACTGGCCGTGCAGCAGGCCGGCGAGGACCGCGTTGGCGACGTTGCCGACACCGGACTGCATCGCCGGCATCGGGTTGGGCAGGCGGCCGGCCTTCTCCTCGAGGTCGAGGAAGTCCAGCAGGTGGCCGGCGATGGACTTGGAGACGTCGTCCAGCGGCTTGAACGGCGAGTTGCGGTCCGGGGTGTCGTTCTCGACGACGGCGATGACCTTGGCCGGGTCGACGGTCAGGTACTTCGAGCCGGGGCGATCACCGGAGTGGTAGATCGGGATGGCGAAGTCCAGCGGGACCTGCTTGATGCCGCCGAGGATGTCGTGCATGCCCTCGAGGTCCTCGGACTGCCAGGAGTTGACCTCGAAGATGACCTTGTCGGCGATGTCGAGCCAGGCCTGGTTGTTGCCGATCGAGGAGGACGGGACCAGCGAGCCATCGGCCTTGATGGCGGTGAGTTCGATGATGGCCAGGTTCATCCGGCCGTGGAACCCGTTGCGGAACTGCGGCGCGATGTGCGACAGGTGGATGTCGGCGTACTGGATCTCGCCGGTGTTGATCTTCTTGCGGGTCTCCGGGTCCGACTGGTACGGCGTCCGGAAGTTGACCGCATTGGCGTCCGCCAGCTCGCCGTCCAACTCGGGCGCGGTCGAGGCGCCGGTGCTCAGGCTGACGCGGAACGGCGTCCCTGCGGCGTGCAGCGCCTTGGCGCGCGCGGCCAGGGCGATCGGCACCGCCTTCGGGTACCCCGAGCCGGTGAAGCCGGAGACGCCGATCATGTCTCCGTCGTTGACGAGCGCGGCAGCGTCCTCTGCGCTCATCACCTTGCTCTGGTACGCGGCGTTGTGGATCCGATTGCCCATGAATGTCCTCCAAGTCGGGTGCGGCTTTGCAGTCCAAACTTACCGGTCGGTATCCTGCCGGACCGCTTGGGTCGGACCAAACGGTTGCCGTGTGGCATGCGACACATCGTTCCCCGCCGGGGAACGCATCCTTCGTCGCGTCGCGGGGTCGGTCCTCCGGTGCAGGCGGCACGAGGCGGCCCGTCGTGCCGAGGGGCGGACCGCGAGGGCCGCTGGTATCAGCCCTCGCGGGCGGTTTGGGCGAGGAAGTCCTGGTGCTGTCCGTGCGCCCGCTTGAGCAGGTCGCGGTAGTGCTGCTCGTTCTCGATCAGCTCGGACTTGAGGTGGTCGGGGATCTGCGGCATCTTGCTGAGCTTGGCGGCCAGCTGGTTGTTGAGCTTCGTACGCTCCGCGACCGCCGCCTCCGGCGGCAGGGCGAGGTACTTCTCGGCCAGGTCCTCGGTGGCCCGGATGATGGCCATGGCCCGGCCGCGGGGGGAGAACAGCGACACGGCGACGGTGACCACCAGTACTCCGAGGATGAAGACCAGTGACATCTGCGTGGTGATCTCGATGACGGTCACGTGGTCGCCGTCGTTGATGAACGGCAGGCTGTTCTGGTGCAGCGCGTGCAGGATCAGCTTCACCGCGATGAAGCCGAGGATCGCGGCCAGCCCGTACGACAGGTAGATCAGCCGGTCGAGCAGCCCGTCGATGAGGAAGAAGAGCTGCTTGAGACCCATCAGCGAGAACACCACGGCGGTGAAGACCAGGAAGACCTCCTGGGTCAGGCCGAAGATCGCCGGGATCGAGTCGAGGGCGAACAGGACGTCGGTCCCGCCGATGGCGACCATCACCAGCAGCATCGGGGTGAGGGCCCGCTTGCCGTCCAGTTCGGTGAACAGCTTGTTCCCGTCGTACGTGTCGGAGGTGTGGAAGACGCCCCGGACGAGCCGGATGAAGAAGTTCTCGCTCTCCTCCTCGTCGTCGGTGCCGATCGCCTCCTTCAGCGTCGAGCCGGCGGTGACCAGCAGGATCACCCCGAAGATGTAGAAGACCCAGGAGAAGGCGTTGATCGCGGCGGCGCCGACGAAGATCAGGGCCGAGCGGAAGATGAGCGACACCACGATGCCGAACAGCAGGACCTCCTGCTGCGACTGCCGCGGCACCTTGAACGAGGCCATGATGATCAGGAAGACGAAGAGGTTGTCGACGCTGAGCGACAGTTCGGTGATGTAGCCGGCGTAGTACTGGGCGGCGTAGTGGCCGCCCCAGCTGCCCAGCACGAACAGGCCGAAGGCCAGGGCGATCGATGTGTAGAGCGCCGACCACAGCGCCGACTCCCGGATGCCGGGGGTGTGCGGGCGGCGGGCGTGGAAGAGGAAGTCGAACAGCAACATCCCCACCACGAACAGGGTGGTGAGTGTCCAGGTGAGCCCGGAGACCTCCATGCATCCTCCTTACGTGGACCGCTGTCGGCTGTCGGCGGAACCCTTGGATTCTAACAATCCGCTCAGCGGGCTCCGCTGGTGTCGAGGCCGGCTCCGTGGACCCGCTCGAGCAGGTCGTGGAAGTGGCGTTTGTCGGTGATCAGGTCCTCCTTGAGCTCGTCGGGGATGGCGGGCATCCGTGCCAGCAGCCGGGCGAGCCGGCGCCGGATCGCCCGGCGGTGCGACTCGGCGGCGGTGTCCGGGAGGGCCAGGTAGCGTTCGGACAGCGACTGGGTCGCGGCGATGACCGTCAGCGCGCGGCCGCGCCGGCTGACCAGCGACGCCGTCACCGTGAGCACCAGCACCCCCACGATCACGGCGAGGGACAGGCCGGTGCTGATCTCGGCGACATGGACGGGGCGGCCGTCGTTGATGAACGGAACGTTGTTCTCGTGCAGGGCGTGCAGGCCGAGCTTCACCGCGATGAAGGCGAGGATCGCCGACAGGCCGTACGACAGGTAGATCAGCCGGTCCAGCAGGCCGTCGATGAGGAAGTAGAGCTGCTTGAGGCCGAGCAGGGAGAAGGCCACCGCGGTGAAGGCGAGGTACGTCTCCTGGGTCAGCCCGAAGATCGCCGGGATGGAGTCGAGGGCGAAGAGCAGGTCGGTGCCGCCGATGGCGATCATCACCAGCAGCATCGGCGTCATCACCCGACGCCCGTCCACCCGGGTGACCAGGCGGTTGCCGTCGTAGCCGTCCGAGGTGCGGAAGATCCGCCGGACGAGTCGGACCATCCCGCTGTCGGCGTCCTCCTTCTCGGTCAGGGCGCCCTTGAGGGTGCTGCCGGCGGTCACCAGCAGGATCACCGCGAAGAGGTAGAACACCCAGGCGAAGGCGTTGATCAGCCCGGCGCCGACGAGGATGAGCCCCGTCCGCGCCACCAGGGAGAAGGCGATGCCGAAGAGCAGCACCTCCTCCTGGTACTGCCGGGGCACCGCGAAGGAGGCCATGATGATGAGGAAGACGAAGAGGTTGTCGACGCTGAGCGCCTTCTCGGTGAGGTAGCCGGCGTAGTACTGGCCGGCGAGGTCCGCCCCGGCACTCACCCAGACGAACACCCCGAAGACCAGGGCGATGCCGACGTAGGCCGCCGACCAGAGGGCGGATTCCCGCATCGTCGGGACGTGCGGCGTACGGGCATGGAAGACGAAGTCGAAGACCAGCATGCCGACGATCAGTGCGACGGTGAGGGTCCAGACGAGCGGGGAGACCGCCATGAGGGGTCCTTTCGGAGACGACGGATGTCGGTCTCGCGAGTCTCTCCGCCGGCTCACCGGGCAACGCGTGCCCGGGGCCGACCACACCATCCGGTCGAGCCGTACGGAGTCGGACCGTACGTGCGCGACGTGTTGACGTCTGATGTGTCGGGATACTCCCCCACGAATACTGTCGACCGTAGCAGGGCGGCCCCGGGGGAGGGAAGCGAGCGTTCCCGCGGGAACGCCTCAGGATGACGTTCCCGCGGGAACGTCATGCGGAACGTTCCCGCGGGAACGTCCGACGGCTCGAGCGGTCAGGCGGTCAGGCGGTCGAGAGGTCAGGCGGTCAGGCGGTCGAGAGGTCAGGCGGTCAGCAGGGCCAGGGTGACCAGGGCGATGCTGAACACCGCCTCGGCCAGCCCCAGTTGCTTGGGCGTCAGCCGCAGGCCACCGTCCCGCATCGGTCCGACGAGGGGCAGCACGAGCGAGCGTACGGCGGTGGCAGCGAAGAAGATCGCCCAGCCGACGTGCGCTCCGCCAACCATGACGGCCAGGATCGCCCCCGCCGTCGCGGCGAGGTGCCAGCCGACGGAGAGGGCCAGGAAGCCCGCGTTGCCGCGTTCGCGGATCATCGACTTCACGAAGAAGACCGTGCCGCCGAAGTACCCCAGGCACACCAGCGTCAGGCCCAGCGCCCGGGCGACCGGCGCGGTGCCCCAGCCGTCGAGCACGGTGAGCGGGGACGCGAAGCGGGCCACCAGGACGACCAGGGCCGCGGCCGCCACCGTCAGCAGGCCGCCGAGCAGGGCCCGCTCCCGCCGCCGAGCCGCCAGGACGAGGGCGATCGCCAGCACCGGGACGAAGGGGACGGCCCAACCGACCAATCCCGGCCCCGCGAGCCACCAGGTGAGGATCCCGAGGGCCCCCGCGAGGCAGGCGTACGTGACGACCGGGCGCAGGTAGCGCGACTGGCGGCGCGACTTCAGCCACAGCGAGGTGGCGTGGAAAGCGAAGTAGCCGACCAGCCAGAACACGCCGAGGACCACCGCGTACGCCGCCCCTGCCCGTCGTGGAACCGCTGCCAGGTGCCGAGCAGCCACGGGATGGTCACCATCGCCCAGGCGCCGTGCTGGTTGGGGATCCAGCCGCCGGACGTGAGGCGGGGCCGGTGCCGGCGGGTCGCGGTGGCGGAGGTACTCATCCCGCCATTAGACCCCGAGAAGCCTGGAGAAATGTGGCCGGGGTCCGGGCTTCTCCCGTGAGCCCGCTCACTGGGCCCGGACACTCCGGGTGACCAGGTAACTGCGGTCCCGGGTTACGATCTCGGACGGGCCGACGTCGCGGCGCAGCGTCGGCAGGTAGGGGAGGTGGGCGTTGTAGACGCACCACAGCTCGCCGCCGGGACGCAGCGCCCGGGCGGCCGTACGGATCATCCGGAACGCCGGTGCGGAGTCCTTCGCTGTCCCGACATGGAAGGGCGGGTTGCACACCACCACGTCGAGGTCGCCCTCCGGCCAGTCGGCCAGGGCGTCGGCGCGGCGGACGGCCACCTCCACGCCGTTCGCGGCGGCGGTGGCGGCGGTGGACCCGACGGCCGCCCGGGAGGTGTCGACCCCCGTCACCCGCCAGCCGTTGCGGGCGAGGGTGGCGGCGAGGATGCCGGATCCGCAGCCCAGGTCCACGGCCCGATCCGCCCCCGCCGTCGGACGCAGGTCGATGATGCTCTCCAGCAGTTGGCGGGTGCCGAGGTCGAGCCGGTTGCCGGCGAAGGTCGCTCCGTACGCGACGACACTCAGCCCGAACTCGTCCAGCGCCGCCGTCCGCGGCCAGGTCGGCTCGGCCTCCCGGACCTCCGGGCGCGGCGCGGCGGCGTGCAGCACCCGGCACTTGCGCACGCCGAGGCTCGCCCGGACGTCCCCGAAGTGGGCTGCCAGCACCTCGTTCATGCCGCGGGTCATGTGCTTGACCCGGGAGCCGGCCACCACCCGCACGTCCGGATGGCAGTGTGCGGCGACGTTCTCGGCCAGTTCGTCGAGGGCGTTGAGATTGGCGGGCAGCCGCAGCAGCACCAGCCGTACGTCGGCCAGTCGCGGGTCGGACCACGTGTCGACGACGTCCGCGGTCGCGGGGACCTCCGTCTCATCCGTCAGCAGGTCGCTGCGGTGCAGGACCGTACGCCCCTCGGTGGAGAGGTCGTCGGCCAGCGCGGTCGCCAGCGCCGGCGCGTCGAGGACCAGGACGGGCCCTTGCTCGTCGTCGACGGCGGAGGCTTCGGCGAGGATCAGGTCGTCCACGGCATCGAGGGTGTGCACGGCCCGAGCCTAATCCCGAGCAGGGGGAAACCCGGGCCTGCCCAGCCGGTGCGTGGGCCGGGGCGTTGGCCCCGGATGGAGCCGTTCCCGAGGGAGGTAGCCACCCTGCAAACCCCTCGGAGTCGAGCGCTAGGGTGCTGCCGTGGCGGGCGAAGTCCTTGAGGTCCATGTCATAGCCGACTCCACGGGGGAGACGGCGGCTCGTCTTGCCCGCGCGGCGCAGGCCCAGTTCCCCTCCCGACGCTTCCGCATCATCCGCCACCCCCGGATCACCTCGGTGGAGGGGTGGTCTCGGTGGTCGAGAGCCTGAAGTCGCGCACGGCCGACAAGATCGTCATCAGCACGCTGGTGAACCCCGACCTGCGTGACCTGGTCGGGCGCGGCTGCGACGGCCTGGGCATCCGCCACTCCGACCTGCTCGGCCCGACCCTCGCCGCGATCGAGGAGATCACCGGCACCGAGGCCGACCTGGTCCCGATGCGCCCGGTCAATGTCGAGGCGGACTACTTCACCCGCATCTCCGCGATGCAGTACGTCATCCAACTCGACGACGGCCAGCACCTGGAGTCGATCGGCCAGGCCGACATCGTCCTGCTCGGCGCGTCCCGCAGCGGCAAGACGCCGCTGTCCATGTACCTGGGCTACCTCGGCTACCGGACGGCCAACGTCCCGCTGGTGCTCGGCATCGACCCGCCACCCCAGTTGGCCCTGGTGGACCGCTGGCGTCTCGTCGGGCTGACGATGGACCCGGAGCGCCTGGTGGAGATCCGCCGCGAACGGATCGGGCGGCTCGGCATGGGCACCGGGCTGCGCTCCCGCAAGGACGGCTACGCCGACCTCGCCCGGGTGTACGACGAGGTCGACCAGATCGTCGCGATGGAGCGTCGGCTCGGCGCCGTGGTGGTCAACACCACCTCGGTGGCCCTGGAGGAGAACGCCGCCAAGATCATCGAGATCGTCGAGCAGCGGGCCCAGCAGGCCGGCGGCCACCTGCGCGACATCCCCGGCGAGCCGCGCGCCACGCCCAGGGCCGCGCCGCCGCGGCTGACGCCGACGCGTCCGCCGGCCACCCCATGACTGCCTCGCGAGGGGCATGGTCCGGCGCTCCCCTAGAGTGCCGATCACCGGTTGACCACCGGGCTGAACCGTCGCCGGACATCGAGGTCCGACACGAACGAGGAGAAGTTGATGACTGATCAGGCCCCACAGAGCCGCTACATCTACGACCTCGCCGAGGGCAACGCTGAAATGAAGCCGCTCCTCGGTGGCAAGGGCGCCGGTGTGGCCGAGATGTACCGGATCGGGGTTCCGGTCCCCGATGCGTTCACCGTCACCACCACCGCCTGCGTCGAGGCCATGAAGACCGGCCAGTGGCCGGCGACGCTCTGGGACGACATCGTGGCCGCGATGCATCGCCTCGAGGAACGTACGGGTCGTACGCTCGGCGGCGCGGAGAAGCCCCTCCTCGTCTCGGTGCGCTCCGGCGCCGTGCAGTCCATGCCCGGCATGATGGACACGATCCTCAACCTGGGCATCAACGACACCTCCGTCGAGGCGCTCGGCGCCGAGGCGGGCAACCCGCGCTTCGCCTGGGACTCCTACCGGCGTTTCATCCAGATGTACGGCGAGGTCGTCGAGGGGATCGCCCCGCACATCTACGAGGACGCCCTCACCGCGATGAAGCAGGCCAAGGGTGCCGCCAGCGACACCGACCTGACCACCGAGGACCTCCAGGAGCTGGTCGCCGAGTTCAAGCGGCTCTCCACCGAGGCCCTCGGCGGCGCCTGGTCGACCGACCCGATGGAGCAGCTGCGCCGCGCCGTCGACGCCGTCTTCAAGTCCTGGAACAACCCGCGCGCCGAGGTCTACCGCCGCGCCAACAACATCTCCGCGGCGATGGGCACCGCCGTCAACGTGATGCAGATGGTGTTCGGCAACATGGGTGAGACCTCCGCGACGGGTGTCTGCTTCACCCGCAACCCCTCCACCGGCGCCAAGGAGCTGTACGGCGAGTTCCTCACCAACGCCCAGGGCGAGGATGTCGTCGCCGGCATCCGTACGCCCCGGCGGCTGGAGGAGATGGAGCAGGTGCTCCCCGACGCCTACCACCAGCTCCTCGACACCATGGAGCGGATGGAGAAGCACTACCGCGACATGCAGGACATGGAGTTCACCATCCAGGACGAGAAGCTCTACATGCTGCAGACCCGCAACGGGAAGCGGACGGCGCGGGCGGCGATCAAGGTCGCCGGGGACCTGGTGGACGAGGGCATCATCGACAAGACCGAGGCCGTCCGCCGGATCGAGCCCAGCCAGCTCGACCAGCTGATGCACCCCGGCATCGACCCCGAGGCCAAGCCCGAGGCGGTCACCGTCGGCCTGAACGCGTCCCCGGGTGCCGCCGTCGGCTCGGTCGTCTTCGACGCCGACACCGCCGAGGAGCGTGGCAAGGCCGGCGAGGACGTCGTGCTGGTGCGCTGGGAGACCACTCCGGACGACATCCACGGCGTCATCCAGGCGCAGGGCGTGCTGACCTCCCACGGCGGCATGACCTCCCACGCGGCCGTCGTCGCCCGAGGCATGGGTCGGCCCTGTGTCGCCGGCGCGCACGAGCTGTCGATCGACGCCGCCAACAAGGTGTTCAGCATCAACGGCCGGACCTGGCACGAGGGCGACATCATCTCCATCGACGGGTCGACCGGTGAGGTGTTCGACGGGGCCGTCAAGCTGATCCCGCCGTCGATGAGCGAGGACTTCGAGCGGATCATCAGCTGGGCCGACGAGGTGCGCTCGCTGACCGTCCGCGCGAACGCCGACAACGGCCCGGACGCGGCCAAGGCGCGGGAATTCGGCGCCCAGGGCATCGGTCTGTGCCGCACCGAGCACATGTTCATGGACGAGGTCCGGCTGCCCGCCGTGCAGCGGATGATCCTCGCCGACAACGAGGCCGACCGGGCCGCCGCGCTGGAGGAGATCCTCCCGCTGCAGCAGTCCGACTTCGAGGCGATCTTCGAGGCGATGAGCGGCCTGCCGGTCAACATCCGCCTGCTCGACCCGCCGCTGCACGAGTTCCTGCCCGGCCTGGTCGAGCAGAACCTCAAGGTGCAGGCGCTGCAGCTGAAGGGTGCCCCGGCCGAGGAGCTGGCCAAGGAGGAGGCGCTGCTGGCGCGGGTGAAGAAGCTGTCCGAGGCGAACCCGATGCTCGGCACCCGCGGCTGCCGGCTGTCGCTGCTCTACCCGGAGATCCCGGACATGCAGACGAAGGCCATCGTCCGCGCCGCCATCGCCGTCAAGCAGCGTGGCGGGGACCCGATCATGGAGATCATGGTCCCGCTGGTCGCCTACCCGGAGGAGCTCAAGCGCCTGCGCGAGATCATCGTCCGGGTGGCGGATGAGGAGATCGCCGCCGCCGGGGTGTCGCTGGACTACACCGTCGGCACGATGATCGAGCTGCCCCGCGCCGCCCTGGTCGCGGACCAGATCGCCGACTACGCGGACTACTTCAGCTTCGGCACCAACGACCTGACCCAGACCGGCATCGGCCTGTCGCGCGACGACGCCGAGGGCTCGTTCCTCAACGCGTACATCGACAACGACATCATCCCGGCCAACCCGTTCGCCCAGATCGACCGCGACGGGGTCGGGGAGCTGGTCCGCATCGGTGTCGAGAAGGGTCGGAGCAAGAAGCCCACGCTGAAGACCGGTGTCTGCGGCGAGCACGGTGGTGACCCGGAGTCTATCGAGCTGTTCAACGAGATCGGCATGAACTACGTGTCCTGCTCTCCGTTCCGCGTCCCGATCGCCCGCCTCGCCGCCGCGCGTGCGGCCCTGGGGCAGCAGGCCTGACGGCCGTCCGCGTCCGGGCGACGCAGGTGTCGTGGCGCCGTCCTACCGGGGAACCGGTGGGACGGCGCCACTGCGCGTCTCCACCTCGGGCCTCCGCGACGCTCCACCGCCCGGTCACCACGTCGGGCCAATCCCCGGCATCACTAGGATCACCCGGGTGGACACACTGACCTACGCGGCACGGACCGACAAGGGGCCGGTGCGCCCGGAGAACCAGGACGCCGTACTGGCGGACCCCCCGGTCTTCCTGGTCGCTGACGGTATCGGGGGCAGGCGGGTGGCGCCCTGGCCAGCCGGGCCATCGTCGAGGAGTTCCGTACGCTGGCCGGTCGCGAGCTCGACGTCGACACGGTGTCCGCGACCGTACGGGCGGCCCATCAGCGGGTCATGGGTCTCCATGACGACAATCCCGGCGCGGGGAGCACTCTGTGCGCCGTCGTCGCGGTGCACGCCGAGGACGAGGACCGCTGGATGGTGCTGAACGTCGGCGACTCGCGCTGCTACCTCGTCCACGGCGAACCGGGGGAGCGCACCCTCACGCAGGTGACCGTCGACCACTCCCTGGTCCAGGAACTGATCGACGCCGGCGTCCTCGACCCGGCGGACGCCGAACTGATGCCCCTGCGCAACGTCATCACCCGGGCGATGGGATCGGAGCAGGAGTCGGAGGCCGACATCCGGCTGTTGCCGATGGTTCCCGGGCAGCGGCTGATGCTGTGCAGCGACGGACTGGTCAACACAGTCCCGATCGATGAGATCCGCGACGTGCTGATCAGTCGCCCCGAGGCGGAATCGGCCTGTCAGACCCTGCTTGATCTCGCGTTGGGTTACGGTGCACGTGACAATGTGTCGGTAGTGGTGGTCGATGTACAGGATGGGCGATGACTGATCAGGACCCGCAGCAGACCAGCGGCCCGGAGGGTGGCGAGACGATCGGCTCCTGGCGCGTCACGTACGCGCCGGGTGACTGGGTGGCGCTCGCGGGCCCGGACGCGCTGGTCGTGATCCCGCCTGCCCCGGCGCGGGTGACGCAGTTCGTCACCGCCTTGTGGGAGAGCGTGGTGCCGACCGCCTCCATCGACGCCCTGGTGAGTGAACTCGGCCGCGTCGGTGTCACCGAGATGCCGGACATGGCCGCCCTCTTCTGGGACGCCGGGTCCATGCACAGCCTCGTCCGGGGCCGGCTGCAGATCGTGGACGCCACCACGGGCGACGTGATCGCCAGCGGTGAGGGTGTGCGGACGTGGAGCGAGACCGGCCTCGGCGACGTACGCTCCGTCCGCGTCCAGGCCACCGACGCGGGTCCGATACCCAGCGATGTCCTGCACCTGCCGCTGGTCGTCGGCGTGGTGCAGGCGCACTCGTTGCTGGTCGAGGCGAGCCCTGACCGGCTGGTGGCCTCGCCCGTCGCCCCGCCGCGGGTGGCCCAGGCGCCGCAGGAGGCATCCCTCGCCGAGGGGGAGACCGAGCACGGGCAGGTGTACGACCCGGTGCATCCGGAGAGCGACGAGCCCGGCTACCACCACCACGGCGCCGCAGCGGCCGGCGTGGGTGTCGCTGCCGGCATGGGTGTCGCTGCCGCCGAGGCAGCGGCGGCGCCGACACCGGCAGCCGTCCCCGACGCCGCGACCCAGGTGCTCTCCGGCGGCGCGCCCGAGGCGGCGACCCAGCTCATCGGCTCGTCCTCCCCCGGGGCGGACGCCGAGCGTACGAATGAGGGGCCCAGTGTCGAGCCGGCACCGGTGATGGCGCTGTTGCGCCCGATCACTGGCGCACCTGTCGCGGTCGACCGGATGGTGCTGATCGGGCGGGCGCCCAGCCCGGACCGCGCCGGGCCGGGGGTCGTCGCCAAGCTGATGACGGTGCCCAGCCCGTCGCACGACATCAGCCGTACCCACGTCAAGGTCGAACCGGTGGGGCGTACGGTCCAGGTCACCGATCTGCACTCGACGAACGGGACGGTGCTGATCACCGGCCCGATCGGCGGGGATCCCTCGCTCGCCGGACAGCGTCACCAACTGGTGCCGGGCGAGCCGGTGGCCGTCCAGCCCGGGTGGATCCTCGACCTGGGGGATGGCGTGACCATCCTGATCGACCGCGCCTGACGATGCCCGAGCAGCGGCACCGCGTGGATCGGGGGTCCGGCAGGGATCCTTGCGGGAAGCCAATCTGGAGCTGATCACCCGGCACGTCTTCGCGCACGGTGAGGACGGCAACCCGATCTCGCGGGCCCGGCTGGCCGAGGAGACGCGGATGACCCGCTCGACCTCGTCACGCCTGGTCGACGCGCTCATCGAGGGACGCATCATCGAAGCGCTCCCGCCGGTCAACACGGCCGGCCGGGGACGCCCTGCCGTCCCGCTCATCCCCGCCCACAACTCCTACGTCGGCCTCGGCATGGAGATCAGCGTCGGCATGCTCGCCGCCCGGCTCGTCGATCTGTCCGGGCGGGTCCTCGCCGAGAGTCTCGACGAGGGGTCGCTCGCGGGAACCGAGCCGAGCAAGGTGTTGCGCCACCTCGGGCTGATGGTCCGCGAGATCCTCGAGGACATGGGGCCTGAGCTGGTGCTGGCCGGGGCGACCCTGTCCCTGCCCGGACTGGTCGACCGGGCGGCCGGGCGCCTGCTCGTCGCCCCCAACCTGGGTTGGGCGGACCTCGCCCCCTACCCGTTCCTCGCGCCGGTGATCGGGCCGGGCGTCGACTTCCACATCGGCAACTCCGCCGACCTGGCCGCCCGGGTCGTCGCCCAGTCGCGGCCGGGGCGGCCCGGGCCGTGGCCGAGTTTCGTCTACCTGCACGGCGAGATCGGCGTCGGGGCCGCCATCCGGCTCGACGGCCGCGAGTTCCTCGGCGCCCACGGATGGGCGGGAGAGATCGGCCACATGACGGTCGACCCGGCCGGGCCGCCGTGCCGATGCGGATCGCACGGGTGCCTCGAACAGTACGTCGGACGGCTGAGCCTCCTGCAGGCCGCCGGCCTGCCTCCACGCACCTCCATCCACGCGGTGCTCGGACGCCTCGAGGCGGGTGAACCGGTGACGGTGGCCGCCGTCGAGGCGGCCGGCCATGCGCTCGGGTCGGTGCTCTCCGGCGTGGTCAACCTGCTCGACCTGCCGACCCTCGTGCTGGGGGCGACCTGGCGGTCATCGGTGAGCACCTGCGCGGCCCGATCGCCCTGGAGATGCGCCACCGCCTGCTCTCCGACCCACTCGCCGCGCCGGAACTCGTGCTGGCGCCGGTGGGGTCCGCCCCCTCCGCCACCGGCGCGGCGTACGAGGCCCTGGACCGGGTGATCCTCGATCCGGCGCGCTGGCTGCGGGGGGATGCCGGCGCCGCGACCACTGCCTCCGCCGTCGACGCAGACGCGGACGCGGACGCGGACGAGGGGTAGGACCGGTGGGCGCCCGCGCCGGACACTGGGTAGCCTGAGGCCATGCTGCTGTCGGACGGCGATATCGCCAGGGAAATCGAGTCGGGGCAGATCCGTCTGGATCCCTTCGACGCGGAGATGATCCAGCCGGCCAGTGTCGACGTCCGCCTGGACAAGTTCTTCCGGATCTTCCAGAACCACCGCTATCCGAACATCGATCCGGCGGTCGAGCAGGCCGAGCTGACCCGGCTGGTCGAGCCCGAGGGGCCGGACGAGCCGTTCATCCTGCATCCCGGCGAGTTCGTGCTGGCCTCCACCTACGAGGTCGTCACCCTCGGCACGACGCTCGCCGCGCGGCTG
This sequence comes from Raineyella fluvialis, assembly GCF_009646095.1. Lineage (NCBI taxonomy): Bacteria > Bacillati > Actinomycetota > Actinomycetes > Propionibacteriales > Propionibacteriaceae > Raineyella > Raineyella fluvialis. The sequence continues at coordinate 1,844,175 of NZ_CP045725.1, forward strand.
GAGGGCAAGTCGTCGCTGGGGCGGCTCGGTCTGCTCACGCACTCCACGGCCGGTTTCGTCGACCCCGGCTTCAGCGGGCACGTCACCCTGGAGCTGTCGAATGTGGCGACCCTGCCGATCAAGCTGTGGCCCGGGATGAAGATCGGACAGTTGTGCTTCTTCCGGCTGTCCTCACCCGCGCTGGCCCCGTACGGCTCCACCAAGTACGGCTCGCGCTACCAGGGGCAGCGCGGTCCGACGCCCAGCCGCTCCTACGTCAACTTCCATCGCACACCGATCGACTGACGTCACGGGGGCCCAGCGGCACGGCCGGCGGCGTGGGCTGAGCCGTCCGCGCCGGAGAGATCCGCGACCCGCTGCCCATTGATCCGCTGGCGGGACACCCGCAGCAGCATCGCCGTGCACGCCGCGACACCCTCGTCGGTCGTTGCGGAGGTTTCGCCCAGGTGACTGGGGGAGCCTGCCTGGATGGAACCGAAGCGCCAGGCGTTCACCTGGGGTGCGAGGATCGTCGGGTCGATCAGCCACTCCCTCTGGTGACTCTCGGCGATGGCCGCGAGATCGGCGGCCAGGCGGGCGTCGAACAGATCCCTGCGCTCCCGCAGTAACGGTCGCAACTCCTCGTCCTGGACCCCGTACTGGGCCAGGGCCAGCGCGACAGGCCCGCGGACCAGGTCAGCCGTCTGCTGGGCGGCCAGGTACGTGGCCAACGCCTCCTCGTACGTGCCGCCGACGGGGACGGGACGTCATGGGGGACCATCCGGCGCTCGATGAGTTGACGGATGAAGTCGCGGCGACTGGCGAACGCGTAATGGAAGGACGCCAGCGGCATCCCCGCCTCCGCCACGACGGCACGGGTCGTGGCCCCCTGCATACCTGTGCGGGCGATGACCCGCTCGCCGGCCTGCAGCAGCAGTTCGCGGCGCTCGTCGATGCGCATGTTGGGCATGTCGGACTCCTCGGACCTCGGCCCCCAGCCGTGGAATCAACGCTTCTCGAACTCTTCCGCAGTGGAAGTTGGGTTGATCTTTCCACGGCTGATCGGGCCTGAACAGATGTTCCACCGACGTGTCGAGGTCCTCGTACGTGACACGACCTCGCCTCGGGGGTCGCCGCCGGTCTACCGTGTCCGGGTGTCACTCCTCCACGCCCTCGTGATCGTCGTGGCCGGCCTGGCCGCGGGCACCATCAACACCGTGGTGGGGTCCGGCACACTGATCACCTTCCCGACGTTGCTCATCCTCGGCTACCCGCCCGTGGCCGCGAACATCTCCAACAGCCTCGGTCTCAGCTTCAGCGGTCTCACCGCCGCCCAGGGTGCTCGCGACGAGATCCCCGCGGTGTGGCCGTTGGTGCGGCTCATGCTGCCGGTGCAGCTGCTGGGATCGGCCGTCGGGGCAGGCCTGCTGCTCGTCCTGCCACCGGAGGCGTTCACGGCGATCGTGCCGGTGCTGATCGTCCTCGCCGCAGTGCTGGTCATCTTCGGGCGGCGGATCAACGGCTGGCTCGGTGCTCATGAGGTCGACGCGCCGCTGGTCGGGCGTCGGCGCGTCGGGCTGCTCCTCGGTGCGATGGGCACCGGGATGTACGGCGGCTACTTCGGAGCGGCTCAGGGTGTGCTGCTGATAGGACTTCTCACTGCCCTTACCGGCCTGTCCCTGCTGCGGATCAACGTGGTGAAGAACATCCTGGTCCCCGCCGCGAACTTCCTCGCTGCGCTGGTCTTCATCGTCATCGCGTGGCACCAGGTCCGCTGGGGGCCGCCGCCCTGCTGGCGCTCGGTGCCCTCGGGGGAGGCTGGCTGGGGGCCCGCATCGGCCGGCGCCTGTCGCCGACGCTGTTGCGGGTGTTCATCGTGGCCGTCAGCGCGGTGGCCGTGGTGAAGCTGGTGTGGTTCAGCTGACACCCCCCTCGGCGGGGGCCTCGGCCAGGACCTCACGACTGCGGGACATCCCCAGCCGGGTGGCCCCCGCCGCCACCAGTGCCTTGGCCGTCGCGTAGTCCCGGATGCCGCCCGAGGCCTTGATCCCCAGCCGATCGCCCACCGCCAGCCGCATCACCCGGACGGCGTGCACACTCGCCCCACCGCTGGGGTGGAAGCCGGTGGAGGTCTTCACGTAGTCCGCCCCGGCCCGTTCGCAGGCGCCGCAGGCGGCGACGATCGCCTCGTCCGGCAGGGCGGCCGTCTCGAGGATCACCTTGAGCACCACCGGGGCGGGGACCGCTTCCCGGACCGCGCGGACCTCCTTCTCCGTGTACGCGTCACCCCCGGCCAGCAGCCGGCCGATGTCGATCACCATGTCGATCTCGTCGGCGCCGGCCGCCACCGCCGCAGCGGCCTCGGCAGCCTTGATCTCGGGGAATGCTGCCCGGAGGGGAAGCCCGCGACGGCCGCGACGTGCAGCGCCGGAGGCCGGACCGGCAGCGGCAGGCGTGAGGGGGACAGGCAGACCGACCAGGTCCCCAGCAGCCGTGCCTCCTCCACGACCCCCGCCACGTCGGCGTCGGTGGCCGTGGGGGAGAGCAGGGTGTGGTCGATCATCCGCGCCAAGGCGTCCCGTGTCAGCTCCATGGGATCAGGTTGGCACACCCCACCGACACCCGCCGGGTAGGTTGGCCGGTACGCGTACGCCCACCGATCCCCCAGGACTGCGATGCTCCTCGTCGACCCGCCGTTGTGGCCAGCTCACGGCACCCGGTTCTCCCACCTGGTGTCGGACACCTCGCTGGCCGAACTGCATGACTTCGCCGACCGCATCGGACTGACCGCGAGGGCCTTCGACCGGGACCACTACGACCTGCCCGCCGGCAGGTACGCGGATGCCGTGGCCGCGGGAGCCCTCGAGGTCACCCCCACCGAGGTGGTTCGTGCCCTGCGCCGGGCGGGTCTGCGCCGCACCAAGCCGCAGGTCCTCGCCGCCGCCCGCCGCCGCGAGGAGCGCCTGCTGGCGCAGTGGGAGGGGCTGCTCCCGCGGGCCCCCGACCTCGGCGTCGACCTACTGGGCCGATGGTCGGAGCCACACCGGCGCTACCACACCCCTCAGCACCTGGCCGAGATGCTGCGGGCGATGGACGAGGTGGTCGCCGACCTGCGCCATCACGGCGATCCGGGACGGCCCGTGCGGCTGGCGGCCTGGTTCCACGACGCCGTGTACGAGGGCCGGCCGGGCGAGGACGAGGAGGCCTCCGCGGTGCTCGCCGAGCGGTCCCTCGACGGTCTGGTGCCCGCCCGTGAGGTGGCGGAGGTCGCGCGCCTGGTGCGGCTGACCGCCGCACACGTGGCCGAGGACGACGATCCGGTCGGCGACGTCCTCCTCGACGCGGATCTCGCCATCCTCGGCGCCGACGACGCGCGCTATCTCGAGTACTCCCGCCAGATCCGGGCCGAATACCACCACGTGACGGCCGAGGACTACCGGCGGGGCCGGCTGGCCGTCCTGGCGCACCTCGCCGGGCTCGATCCGCTGTACCGTACGCACCCCGCGCGGGCCTGGTGGACCGATCCCGCGCGCCGGAACGTGGCCGAGGAGCAGCGTCGGCTCGAGGGTGCGACCGGGCGGGAGTAGCGGGTGAGAGTCTCAGACCTCGCCGGCGCGGCGTAGGGCGGCACTGGCCAGGGGCAGCTTCACCGTGAACGTCGTCCAGGTACCTGCATCGGCGGCCTCCGGGCCGGACAGGTCCTCCGCGCACCGCGAGGAGACGGAGACATGGCCGCGGTGGGCCGCGACGACGGCCGCGACGATGGACAGGCCCAGCCCGGTGCTGCCGCCGTTCGGCGTGGAGGAGTCCCGGATCCGGGCGCGGGAGGAATCGACCCGGACGAAACGGTCGAACACCTGCCCGATCATCCTGCGGGGGATGCCAGGCCCGTCGTCGTGGACGGTGAGGACGGCCTGGGTGGCGCCGACCGCCAGGCCCGCGGTGATCCTGGTGCCGGCGGGCGTGTGCGTCCGCGCGTTGGCCAGCAGATTGGCAACGACCTGGTGCAGCTGGTGCCCGTCGCCGACGACGATGACCGGTTCGGCCGGGACGTCGAGCGACCAGAGGTGGTCGGGCCCGGCCACCTGGGCGTCGGTGACAGCATTGACGACGATCTCGGACAGGTCGATCGGCGCTGTCGCCGGGGTGAGCTTGGTGTCCAGACGGGCGAGCAGCAGCAGGTCCTCCACCAGCGCCGACATGCGTTCGGCCTCCGCGTCGATCCGGTCGAGCGAGTGGGCCGTCTGCGGCGGCATGCTGTCCCGGCCGCGCCTGGTCAGCTCGGCGTAGCCGCGGATCGCCGCCAGCGGATTGCGCAACTCATGCGACGCGTCGGCGACGAATCGCCGGACCTGCGACTCGGACGCCTGGCGAGCCTGCAGGGCCTCCTGCACATGGCCCAGCATCTGGTCGAACGCATCGCTGACATCGGCCACCTCCGCGGCGTGGGCGGTGCTCGGGGCGGAGTCGCCCAGGCTGAGGTCGACATTGCCGTGCTCCAGCGGCATCGAGGAGACCTCGCGGGCGATCCTGGCCAGGTCGGTGAGCGGGCGCATCTTGCGGACGACGAGGAGGTACACCGTGATCAGGCTGATGGTGGTGGCCAGCAGGGCGAGGGCCGCGACGGTCCAGGCCAGGGTGTAGACCGCCTCCCTCGTGTCGGCGAGCGGGATGCCGACCACGACCCGATCCGGACCGTCGGTGATGGACATCACCCGATAGCCGCCGAGAAGTTCCAGTTCGACGCTCTGGGGGCCGGAACCGGGGGCCAACGACGAGAGGGTCCGCAGGGCCGACGTACTGGGGACGGGGCGGATGCCGTCGGGGGTGAGCATGCCGTTGAGGGCGACCCCGCTGGAGACCACCACGACCACCGTGCCGATCGGTTGACCGGGCAGGTCGACACCGCCGGGGAAGCCCTGACCCGGGTTGCTGACGGCGTTCTGCTGCCGGGTGAGCACACCGGACAGGCGGTCGTCGAGCTGGTGCATCAGCGCGCGGTGGGCCAGCAGGATGGTGACCAGACCCAGGGCCAGGGCCACCATCGCGACCGTGGCGCTGACCTGGATGACCAGTTGGCGGGCGAGCGTCCCCTGAGCCGGGATCCCGGGCGCCGCGAAACGCCGGGCGGCCGGATCACGGGGGCGGGATCCTCCAGGGCTCGCGCCGGGCGTGCCTGGGCTCCGGGAAGTGAGGGCAGGGAGTCCGGCCGCGTTCCGGAGGGATCGGCGCGACGGACCCGCCGGACGCTGAGGGGGCGGCCGTCGATCAGGGACCGACGCCAACGGCGTCCGCCTCGGGGGCCGACGGTGGCGTAGCGGGCGGAGGAGTGGACAGATCACTCATCGGCCGGGCGGAGCATGTACCCCGCGCCGCGCAGGGTGTGGATCATCGGCGTACGCCCGGCGTCGATCTTCTTGCGCAGGTAGGAGATGTAGAGCTCGACGATGTTCGCCTGGCCGCCGAAGTCGTAGTTCCAGACCCGGTCGAGGATCTGGGCCTTGCTCAGCACCCGGCGCGGGTTGTGCATCAGGTAGCGGAGGAGCTCGAACTCGGTCGCCGTGAGGTGGATGGAATCGCCGCCGCGGGCGACCTCGTGGGAGTCCTCGTCCAGGGTGAGGTCACCGACGACGAGGGTCGAGGCGTTCGTGGCCTGGGAGGCGCCGGTGCGGCGCAGCAGCGCACGGAGCCGCGCGATCACCTCCTCCAGGCTGAAGGGCTTGGTGACGTAGTCGTCCGCCCCACTCGTGAGTCCCTCGATCCGATCGGCGACGGCGTCGCGGGCGGTGAGGAAGATCACCGGCAGATCCGGCTGGTCGGCATGGATGCGCCGCATCACCTCGAGACCGTCGAAGTCGGGCAGCATGATGTCCAGGACGGCCGCGTCGGGGCGGATCTCATGGGCGACCTGGACGGCCTCCTGACCGCTGGCGGCCGTCCACACCTCCCAGCCCTCGTAACGCATGGCCATCGACAGCAGCTCGGTCAGCGCGGGCTCGTCGTCCACCGCGAGGATGCGGATGGGCGAGCCGTCGGGGCGGGCGAGGGTGCCGTGGGAACGGTCGGTCATAGTCAGAGACTGCCACGGCGAACGATGGGTGGGGGCAATAAATCTGTGTATCACCTGTGATTGAGATGTGTGTCTGGGACATATTGGCTCTGAGAGGTCCCGTGGACTGCTCGATGGGCTCCGTACGTCTCACGGGCGAGGTTGCCCGCCCCGGACACACGAGCTGAAAACGTGTCGACCGTGGCGCCGCCCTCTAGGCTGGCTGCGTGGAGATTACTGGCCCGGGAGGGATGTTCGACGTACGTGCCGAGCTGGCGCGCCTGCGTGACCGTGTCTACGAGCTGGAACAGCAGGTCTCGTGGTTGCTGGGCCGGGCCGGTCGGGACGCGACGTCGAGCACCCTCGAGGAGGCCGTCCACGAAGCCCTCGGGCGCAGCTACATCGACGCGGTGATGATGTACCGCGAGCGGACCGGGGCGGGGCTGGCCGAGGCCAAGCAGTACGTCGACCGGATGCGCCGGTCGGGGGCGGTCGGCAACGAGGACGAGTCGATCGTCGTCGTCGGGCAGGATCTGGCGGCGGCCGAGGCGACCGACACTCCGGGGGCGACCGAGGCCGGATCGGTCGATCGCTGAGGTCGGGCCACTCAGAGGTCCTCGACGACGACCGTGATCTCGTCCTCGCCGGGGTAGGCCAGCGTCACCCGCTGGCCCAGGTGCAACTGACGTCCGCGGCGGGTCTCCACCTCGCCGTCGACACGTACGCGACCGTCCTGGATCAGGTCGCGTGCCTCACTGCCGGATTCCGCCAGGTTTGCCCACTTCAGGAACTGGCCGAGGCGGATCGTGGGCTCCTCGGAGGGGTCGGGCGTGCTCTGCATGCGCCTATTGTCCCCGAGGGCGGGGCGCGTCGCCGAGGGCGCGCCCTAGGCTGACGCCATGACCGCCACCACCCGTACGCTGCTCGACGACCTCGGGGCGCCGGTGGCACTCCCCGACGGGGGCCGCGCCGGATCGTGTCCCTGGTGCCGTCGCTCACCGAGGCGATCGCCGCGACGACGCCCGGGCTGCTCGTCGGCGCGACGGACTGGTGCACCCATCCGCCGGACCTGGTCGTGACCAGGGTCCGCGGCACCAAGAACCCCGACCTCGCGGCGATCGCCGCCCTCGAGCCCGATCTGGTCGTCTGTAACCAGGAGGAGAACCGTCGGCTCGACGTCGAACGGCTCCGGGAGCGTGGCATCCCTGTCTGGGTCACGGTGATCGAGTCGGTCGACCAGGCCCTCGCATCCATGCGGCGGCTGCTGGTGGAGGCGCTGGCCCTGGAGGAGCCCGAGTGGTGGCGTGAGGCGAGCCGGGTCTGGGCCGAGCCCGTGACCCCGCAGCCGGTGCCGCGGCGGGTGGCCATTCCGGTCTGGCGTGACCCGTGGATGGTTGTCGGGGCGGGCACCTACACCGGTGATGTGTTGGAGCGGTTGGGATTCGTGAACGCCTTCGGCGCCCGGCTCGCTGCCGGGGCCGTGGGGGCTGAAGACAGGGCCGCGCGCTACCCGCACGTCGACGTCGCGGCGATCCGCGCGGCGGCCGACCTGGTCGTGCTGCCCGACGAGCCGTACGCCTTCGGCCCCCTTGACGGACCGGAGGTCTTCCGGGAGGGCGACGGGCCGATCCCCACCGTGTGTGTCGACGGCCGCAGCGTCACCTGGTACGGCCCGGCGATGGTCGCTGCTCGCTCCTACCTGGAGCAGGTCCTGGCTCCGTGGCGCGGCTGATGCCCGTGGTAGGGACGCCCGTTGGCCGGTGTCAGTCCCGGTGACTAACGTGCAGGGTGTCCGCATCGACAGGAGGGTCCTATGTCCACCACCGTTCGTGCCTGGGGTGCCCCCGCCGCTGGCAAGCCGCTCGAGCCGATCACCGTCCAGCGTCGCGACCTGCGCGCCGACGACGTGCAGATCGACATCGCCTACTGCGGTATCTGCCACTCCGACGTCAGCACGGTCACCGGTGAGTGGGGGGATCGTACGTGGCCGCTCGCCCCGGGGCACGAGATCGTCGGCACCGTGTCCGCCGTCGGAGCGGAGGTGACGCAGTTCAGGATCGGTGACCTGGTCGGTGTCGGCTGCATGGTGGACTCCTGCGGAGAGTGCGAGTACTGCCTGGCGGGGGAGGAGCAGTTCTGTGCCCGCCGCGTCCTCACCTACGGCCAGACGATGCCCGACGGCGAGTACACCCAGGGCGGCTACGCGCAGCAGATCGTGGTCCGCGAGGCCTTCACGGTGCACGTCCCGGAGACCCTTCCGCCCGAGAACGCCGCGCCGATCCTCTGCGCCGGCATCACCACCTACTCACCGCTGCGGCACTGGGGCGTCGGCGAGGGGTCCCGCGTTGCCGTCGTCGGGCTGGGCGGCCTCGGCCACATGGGTGTCCAGATCGCCGCGGCGCTGGGGGCGGAGGTCACCGTCCTCTCCCACAGCCCGTCGAAGAAGGCGGACGCTCTGCGCTTCGGTGCCACCGACTACGTCGCGACCGCTGAGGCGGGGGCGCTGGACGCCGTCCGTGGCAGGTTCGACTTCGTGCTCAACACGGTGGCCGCACCGTTGGACTTCGGCGCCTACATGGCGACCCTGCGCGTGGACGGTGTGATGTGCAACGTGGCGCTGCCACAGGAGCCCTTCCAGGCGCCCGTCCGCCTCTTCACCAACCACCGTCGATCCTTCGTCGGCTCGCTGATCGGGGGCATCGCGGAGACCCAGGAGGTACTGGACTTCTGCGCGGAGAACCAGATCGGCGCCCAGGTCGAGGTCATCGACGCCGACGGCATCAACGAGGCGTACGACCGGATGATGAAGTCGGACGTGAAGTACCGCTTCGCCATCGACGCGTCGACCTTCTGAGCGGCTCTTGCTTCCTAATGGCATAAGGATTACCTTCTACTTGTAGGAGGTGATCGTGGTGAGCGTCACATCGGGGCAGCGCCGTCACCTCCGACGTCAGGCCACGATCGAGGAGATCGTCGACCACGCCGTCGACATCATGACGACCGACGGCGTCGCCGGTCTGTCCCTGGGGGAGATCGCCCGGCGAATGGGTGTCCGCCCGCCGTCCCTCTACACCTACTTCGACTCCAAGGACGCGCTCTACGACGAGCTGTTCCGACGCGGATGGGAAGCCGCCCTGGCTGCCCTCGCTGACGTCCGTGCCCAGCTCGGGCCGATCACCCGGGAGACCGACCCGGTGGCCCGGGCGGTGGCCCTGGCCGAGGGCATCACGCGGTGGGGAGTGGCGAACCCCGCGCTCGGACAGCTGATGTTCTGGCGCCCGGTGCCCCGGTTCACCCCGTCGGATGAGGCGTACGCTCCCTCGCTCCGCGTCGCCCAGCTCGCCCGGGACGAGATCGGTGACTGGATCTCCGCCGGCAGGCTGGATCCTCTCGTCGACCCGGACCTGCTGGCCGAGGCCGTCATCACGGTCGTCGCCGGCGTGATGACACGCAAAGTCGTGAACGAGCCCGGTGCTCCGTACGAGGACGGGCCGATCACTCCCGTCCTCCGCTACCTGATCACGCACGTCGTGGGCCCCTATGTCAGGAGTCGGCCATGAACCCCACCGGATCCCGAGCCGAGGAGATTCCCCTGACACCGCTCGACCGGGGCAGAGCCGTCGTTCTCGCCCAACGGGCGCGCCTGCTCGACGAGGTCCGGGCCCTCACCCCCGAGCAATGGCTGACGCCCACGGAGTGCCCGCCGTGGCGGGTCCGCGACATGGTCTGCCACGTGGTGGCGGCCATGGATGAGCAGCGCCACCCTCACCTGCTCGTGTATCACGCGGCTGTCGGGCTCATCCGGCATCGGGGTCAGCTCCTGCTGGATGCCCTTAACGAGGCCCAGATCGATGACCGCCGCAGCGCTTCCGTGGACACGATCCTCGCCGATGCCGCAAGACTGGCGCCGATCGCCTTCTTCCCGAGCTTCCTGCATCGAGTGCCCGTCAACGACGGCTCACTCCCGAGGCGATCCGACATCTACTACCTCCAGTACGTGATCGCACCGCGGGACGTCTGGATGCATCGCCACGACATCGCCCGCGCGACGGGGATGAGCGTGACACCGGACCCCTCGGACACCGAGGTCGTCGTCCAGGTGATGCGTGATCTCGCACGTTCCTGGTCCGGCCCTGCCGTCGAACTGGTGCTGAGCGGCTCGGGAGGCGGCACCTTCCTGCTGGGAGGTAGCGGTCCGGCCCCGGTCGTGGCCCTTGATGTCGTGGGGTTCCTCCGTCACCTGTCCGGGCGCGAGGCGGGGTCCGGCTGGCTCGACACCCTTCCGCCGCCTCTTGCCCGCGTCCTGCGGGACGCTCGCGTCGCCTTCTGACGCCCACCAGGCGTACGACACCGTGCTCAGGCACTTCCTGCCGGACGCCTCCGAACACATCCGATGAGTCTCCCCGAGGAGACCCCTGACGACAGGGGACATCATGACCATCGATCCATCAGGGCCTGCCGACACACGCAGTATGACCATCGCCCACTCGGCGATGCGACGCACGCTGGTCCGAGCCCGCGTCGTGCTCGGCACCCCCGAGACGCTGACGCCCCAGCGCCGACGCGCCGTGGGCTTCGAGCTGCAGTGGCTGGTCGGCTTCATCCTGCACCACCATGCCGGAGAGGATCGGGAGATCTACCCGCATCTGCCGGTCGAGGACCCGTCGGCCCGTGACCTGATCCGGCGGATGGGCGAGGAACACCACGCGATCCACCCGCCGATGGAGGCCCTGACCGAGGTGGCCGCCCGCTTCGCCGACGGCCAGGCACCTGCACCTGAGGTGCTGACCGCGATCACGGCGTTCGAGGTGCCGTTGCTGCCCCATCTGGCCCGGGAGGAACGCGAGGCGATGCCGCTGGTCAGCCGCTCGGTGACCCAGGCCCAGTGGCACCAGATGGAACTGCGCGCCTGGGTCGATGACCTGGGGCCGGCGCAGCGCGCGGCGTACGGCCTGTGGCTCGTCGACTCGCAGACGCCCGAGGACACGGCGATCATCATGGCCAACGTGTCGAAGGTGCAGGAGGTTGCCCTCAAGGCCGTCTTCGGTGGCACGTACCGGAGGCGGCGTCGGCGCGCCTGGGGCGGCACCGCTGCCGATGCGGTGCCGGCCCTCTCGATCGAGCAGCAGGCCGCCTGGCCCACGCTCGTCTCGCCGTAGCTCGCGACCCGGGTCGGGCGGATCGGCCCCTCAGGGTCTGATCCGCCCGACCCGTGTGCGTCAGACCGACTGGAACTCCGGCTCGGGGTCCCCGTCGGTGGCGCGGTCGGTGGCGACGGACCCGGGCAGGGCCTTGCCGGCGGTCTCCCGGGAGAGCAGCACCGCCGCGAGGGCCAGGACGAAGAGCCCGATCATGTACCACCCGAGGTACGACAGGCCGTGAGCCGGCGTCACCAGCGAGGTGGCGATCAGCGGGATGGTGCCGGCACCGGCGATCGAGCCGAGCTGGTAGCTGAGCGAGGCGCCGGTGTAGCGGGCCTCGGTCGAGAACTTCTCGCTGAGGAACGCCCCGAGCGGGCCGAACATCGACGACTGGACGATCATCAGACCCACCAGGAAAGCGACGAGGACGAGGACCGGCTGGCGGGAGGTGAACAGTCCGAACACCGGGAAGATCAACGCGGCGCTGACGACGCCCGCGGCGATCATCACCGGACGGCGGCCGAAGCGGTCCGAAAGGTGCGCGAACAGCATCAGCGTGGGGATCTGCGCGAGGTAGCCGGCGGCCAGCATCAGCAGCGCGGACTGGCGGTCGACGATGTGCTGGGAGACCACGAACGGCACCATGAAGCTGCCCAGCAGGCCCTGGACGGCCAGAGGTGCGGCGCCCGCGAGGGTGCCGAGGATCACCTGGCCCGGGAACTTGGTGACCACCGTCGCCAGCGGAAGCGCAGAGTCGTGCGCGTCCGCGGCGGCCTCGAGGGCCTTCTGGAAGTCGGGGGACTCGGTGACGCGCAGTCGCAGGTAGAGGCCGATCAGGACGATCACCGCGGACATCAGGAACGGGATGCGCCACCCCCAGTCGAGGAACTGGGCGTCGGGCATCCGGGAGAAGAGGGCCAGGACGACGGTCGCCAGCACGGCGCCGGCAGGGCCACCGACAGTGGCGATGCTCGCGCCGAGGCCGCGGGACTTCTCTCCGGCGTGCTCCATCGACATCAGCGTGGCGCCGCCCCACTCACCGCCCATGGCGAGTCCCTGGATGACCCGCAGCCCGACGAGCGCGAGGGGTGCGGCGATGCCGATCGCTCCGTACGTCGGGAGCAGGCCGATCCCCACCGAGACGAGGCCCATCAGCAGCAGCGTGACGAACAGGACGTTCTTGCGGCCGAACCGGTCGCCGAAGTGCCCGAAGACCAGGCCACCGAGCGGGCGGGCCAGGTAGCCGGAGAGGAGGATCACGAACGAGAGGGTGGCGCCGAGGCGAGGATCGAGCTGGCCGAAGAACACCTTCGGGAAGACGAGGCCGGCCGCCGAGGCGTAGAGCAGGAAGTCGTAGAACTCGACCGTCGTGCCGAGGAAGCTCGCGGCCTGGGCGCGTCGGCTGTCGCGCCGCTGCCGGGCGGGGTCGACGGTCGAGGCGGCGAGAGGAGGCGTTGCGCTCATGGTTCTCCTTTGAATCAGAGGGGCGTAGAGCCCTTGAGTGAGCACTCAAGGGACGGTGAGAGCGTAGGTTCCACAGCGGGGTTGCGGTGTGGTCTGTGCCACATTTGCAGGATCTGGACAATGCGCCGCGTGATCTGGACAACACGAGCTCCCTCGCAGGGATGGGACACGAGGTCCCTCGGAGGTGAGGAGCAGAGCGCCGTGTGGCGCGACGCCGTGTTCGGACCGCAGCCTTGCGGTGGCGGATCGGCGATTCGTACGATCGTCGTCCCGGTGACAAGGGGGTGGGCCGAGGTGACGCAGGAGTGGCCGCACGGCTCGGTGCGCGATCCGGACGATGCGCTCGCGCTGAACTCCAGGCCCCTGTACGAGGGCGTCGACCCCGACCTGTGGTGCCGGGAGATCAGCGACACCACCGGCGTCGCCTGGCGCGCGGTCCAGGTGGACGCCGAGCCACCGACTCCTGGGAGCGACCCTGCGGCGGCCTCCCGGCCCATCCTCACCGTGACGGGCATCAGGCTGGGGCGTGTCTGCCTGGTCAGCCCGCGCTCGACCGGCCCGGTCACGCTCGAGTGCCGGACGTCGGGGCAGCGCCTGCTGGCGGTCGTCCCCCTCGCGCCCGTGACGGTGGAGGTCTTCCCCTTGCGCCGGTGACGGTTGAGTCGGATGACGCTTGTGGCCGCCGGGTGGTCGATGCACCCTTCCTGCTGCCGCTCGAACGCCGCTCCCTCCTTACCCTCACCCCCTCACGTGGGGCCCTGGTCGTGTCCTGCACCGCCGATGAGCTGCGCGACACGATGGAACGGATGAGTGGGCGCCGGATCACCGGGAGTCTCCCGCCCCGGAGCGGCGACGATGCTGCGATCACCCTGCTGCAGGCGCCGGAGCTGGTCGCGGGCACGATCCGTGAGGTCTGCCGGGCTGCAGGATCGCGTCATCCCGGCGACGTCATCACCCCGTCCACCACACTGCTCGAACAACATCTGCTGGGGACCCTGTCGTTGGGGCTGGCGCCGCTGGTGCCGGAGCTGCGCGCCATCCGCTCCCCGGGAGGTCCGCACTACCTTCACACCGCTCGTGACCACATCGAACGCCATCTGGCCGAACCACTGACCGTCGGTGACGTTGCGGCGGCCTGCGGAGTGAGCGAACGCCAACTGCAGGCGGCCTTCAGCGAGCACCTGTCGACGACGCCGCTGCAGTTCATCCGCGAACGGCGCCTGGCCCGGGCCCGGCGCCTGCTCACGGATCCCGCGCCCGCGGCACAGGCGACGGTGGCTTCGATCGCCGCCCAGGTCGGTGTCATGCACCTGGGACGGTTCGCCAAGGCCTACGCCGAACGGTACGGCGAGTCGCCGTCGACCACCCTGGCCGCTGCCCGAGGGGACGGGCCTCGGGCATCGCGCTGATCATCTGATGGAGTGCGGCACTCTTCGCGGGGTGCCGGGTGCATGCATCAGGGTCCATCGGGTGCATCGGGGGTGCCGGGTGCATTGCGGCGCAGCGGATTGCCCCGGGATACCGGTGGTCGGGCGTGCCCCGCGTTGGCCGACGGTTCTCAGCGGTTGCGCCGATTCTCAGCCTGGCCGATCTTGCAAGATCGGCGAGCTTCAGATTGGTCGGCTCGGCTCAGAATCGTCGGCCGAACGCAGATTCGTCGGCCGAACGCTGGGTCGTCGGCACGAGGGCGCCGTCCTTCACCTGCGCATTGCTCGCCAGCATGCCGGATGCCCGCCCGCCTGCCATGACGGCACCGCCGTGCCCACACGCCACCCCGCCCGCCGTACGCCCATCGGGCCCGGACACCAGGAAGCCCCTGGCGCCGGACCCGACGTACTTGACCATCACGAGGCAGGTCAGAGCGACCCGTACGTGCTCTTAGCCCGCTGCAGCGCCGCCACATACCCGGCGCGCTGGTAAGCGTTCTCGTCGTCATGGCGGATGGAGAGCAGGCCGCGGAAGTCCTCGACGGACTCGTAGCCCTTGATGGCCATCCAGTCCTCGAGGCCCTCGAGCAGCTTGCGGCCGTACTCCGTGCCGTTACGCACCAGCGCGGAGGTCGACATCACCACGTCGGCGCCCGCGAGCAGGTAGCGGACCAGGTCGTCGGCGTCACGGACACCCGAGGTCGCGGCGAGCGAGGCGCCGACACGCCCCCGCAGGGCGGCGATCCAGGTCCGCGGCAGCCGCCCCTCGAACTGCGAGGACAGCTCGACCTCCGGCTCGACGTCGAGCGCGTCGACGTCGATCTCCGGCTGCAGGAAGCGGTTGAACAGCACCAGGCCGTCGGCGCCGGCCTCCACCAGCTGCTGGCACATGTTGCCCACCGAGCTGAAGTACGGCGAGAGCTTCACCGCGACCGGGATGGACACCGCCTGCTTGACCGCCCGGACGATGTCCAGGTGACGCTCCTCCACCTCGCGGCCGGAGAGCGAGAGGTCGCCGACCACGAAGTAGATGTTGAGCTCGATCGCCGAGGCCCCGGCATCCTGCAGTTGCCGTGCGTACTGGGTCCAGCCGCCTCGGGTCGAACCGTTGACCGACCCGATGAGCGGCACCCCAGCCTTGCTCGCCCCCTCCTCGAGCAGGCGCAGGTAGTCGGCGGGAACGTCGCCCTCGCTCGTCCCGGGCAGATCCGGGAAGTACGAGAGGGCCTCGCCGAACGAGTCGGAGTACCGCTCCTCCAACTCGGCATCCATGTCGGCCTGGCGCCGGATCTGCTCCTCGAAGACCGAGTAGAGCACCACGGCACCGACCCCGCCGTCGGCGAGCCGCTGGATCCCGTCCACCGTCTGCGACAGCGGCCCGGCCGAGGCGACCAGGGGTTGCGCAGCGGCAGGCCGAGGTACGTCGTCTGGAGGTTCATCTCACAGCCCCTTCCGTGCATCCGCGGCGAACTGGTCGGCCCCCCGGGTGGCCAGTTCCTCGTACGACTGCCAGCGTCGGGCGACCGCCTCCTGGCCCAGCGAGAGCAGGCGCTCCGCCTCGGCCGGATCCGACTTCTGCAGCATCCGGAACCGCAGCTCCTTGGTGCGATACTCCCGCAACGCGAAGCGAGGTCGCTGCGAGTCGAGCAGGAACGGGTTGCCGCCCTCGTCGCGGATCACCGGGTTGTACCGCATCAGCGGCCAGTGGCCGGTGTTCACGGCCAGGTACTGCTGGTCGAGACCCTTGCGCATGTCGATGCCGTGCGCGATGCAGTGGCTGTAGGCCAGGATCAGCGACGGCCCGTCGTACGCCTCGGCCTCGCGGAACGCCTTCAGCGTCTGCTGCGGGTCGGCACCCATCGCGACGCGGGCGACGTAGACATTGCCGTACGCGATCGCCTGCATCGCCAGGTCCTTCGACTGCGTCACCTTGCCCGCCGTGGCGAACTTGGCGACGGCGCCGAGCGGGGACGCCTTCGACGCCTGGCCGCCGGTGTTCGAGTAGACCTCGGTGTCGAGGACGAGGATGTTGACGTTGCGCCCGGAGGCGAGCACGTGGTCCAGACCGCCCGAGCCGATGTCGAACGCCCAGCCGTCACCGCCGACGATCCACACCGACCGGCGGATCAGGTGGTCGACCACCGAGCGCAGGTTGTTGACCTTCTCCTGGTGCCATTCGTCGAGGTCGCCGGCCTCCAGCTCGTCCAGGCGGGCCTTCAGCAGGTCCACCCGCATCCGCTGCGCGGCGAAGTCGGACTCGCTGTACTGCGGGGCCTCCAGGAGGCCGTCGGTCAGTTCGGCGCCGAGCTCGTCACGCAGTTCGCCGGTCATCTTGCGGGCCTGGGCGGTGTGTACGTCGGCGGCCAGGCGCATGCCCAGACCGAACTCCGCGTTGTCCTCGAAGAGGCTGTTCGACCATGCCGGACCGCGACCCTCGGCGTTCTTCGCCCACGGGGTGGTCGGCAGGTTGCCGCCGTAGATCGAGGAGCAGCCGGTGGCGTTGGCGACCGTCGCCCGGTCCCCGAAGAGCTGCGTCAGCAGCTTCAGGTACGGGGTCTCACCACAACCGCTGCAGGCGCCGGAGAACTCGAACAGCGGCTCGAGGAACTGCGTGCCACGGACGGTGCCGAAATCGACCCGGGTCCGGTTGTTCTGCGGCAGCGTCTCGAAGAACTCGATGTTCTTCTTCTCCTGCTCCAGGCGGGGCAGGACGTGGGAGAGGTTGATCGCCTTCTTCTGCGGCTGGCCCAGCGGGGAGACCGGGCAGGCCTCGGTGCACAGGCCGCAGCCGGTGCAGTCCTCGGCGAACACCTGCAGGGTGTAGCGGGTGTTAGGCAGGCCCGCGGCGGCCAGCTCGGCGGACTGGAACCCCTCGGGGGCGCCCTCCAGCAGCTCCGGGGCGTAGAACTTCGACCGGATCACGCCATGAGGGCAGACGATCGAGCAGTTGCCGCACTGGATGCAGGTCTCCGGGTCCCACTCGGCCACGATCTCGGAGACGTTGCGCTTCTCGTACTGCGTGGTACCGGACGGGTAGGTGCCGTCGACCGGCAGCGCGCTGACCGGCAGCGTGTCACCGAGGTCGGCCATCATCACCGAGGTGACCGTACGCACGAACTCGGGCGCGTCGGCCGGGATCGGGTTGCGCAGCCCGTGCTGGGAGGTGACCGCGCCGGGGATCGTCACCTTGTGCAGGTGCTCGACGGCCATGTCGACCGCGGCATGGTTCTTCCGGACGACCTCCTCGCCCTTGCGGGAGTAGGTCTTGGTGATGGCCGCCTTGATCCGCTTGAGCGACTCCTCCTTCGGCAGCACCCCGGAGATCGCGAAGTAGCAGGCCTGCAGGACGGTGTTCGTCCGGTTGCCCATCCCCGCGCTGCGGGCGACAGCGGTGGCGTCGATGACGTACACCTCGAGATCCTTGGCGAGGATCGTCTCCTGCATCGGCTTCGGCAGCCGGTCCCAGACCTCGTCGGCGCCGTACGGGCTGTTCAGGAGCAGCACCGTGCCGCGACGGGCGAAGGTCAGGGTGTCGACGTTCTCCAGGATCGACCAGTGGTGGATCCCGATGAAGTCGGCCTTGGACACCAGGTACGGCGCGTCGATCGGCTTGGGGCCGAAGCGCAGGTGCGAGGTGGTCCGTGAGCCGGACTTCTTGGAGTCGTAGACGAAGTAGCCCTGGGCGAAGCGGTCCTCGTCGGCACCGAGGATCTTGATGGTGTTCTTGTTCGCACCGACGGTGCCGTCCGCCCCGATGCCGTAGAAGACGGCCCGACTGGTCGCCGGATCCTCGAGGTCGAGGTCGGCGTCGTACGCCACGGACAGGTGGGTGACGTCGTCGTCGATGCCGACGGTGAACCGTGGCCGCGGCTGCTCCTTGGCGAGCTCGTCGTAGACCCCGACCACCATCGCCGGCGTGAGGTCCTTCGAGCCGAGCCCGTAGCGACCGCCGTGCACCTTCGGCATCGTGGCGCGGGTGCCGGAGGCGAACGCCTCGCCGAGCGCGCTCACCACGTCGAGGAACAGCGGCTCGCCGTTGGAGCCCGGCTCCTTGGTACGGTCCATCACCGCGATGTGCTGCACGCTGGCGGGGATCGCGGCCAGCAGCTCCTCGGTGGGCAGCGGCCGGTAGAGGCGTACGTTGACGACGCCGACCTTCTGGCCATGGGCGTTGAGGTAGGCGGCGGTCGCCTTCGCGGTGTGCACCGCCGACCCCATCAGCACGATCACCCGATCGGCGTCGGGAGCGCCGGTGTACTCGACCAGGTTGTAGCGACGGCCGGTCAGGGCGGCGAACTCGTCCATCGCCTCGCTGACGATGCTCGGCACCCACTGGTAGTAGGTGTTCGACGACTCCCGGGCCTGGAAGTAGACGTCCGGGTTCTGCGCGGTGCCCCGGATGAACGGGTGCTCCGGGTCGAGGGCCCGGCGGCGGTGCTCACGGACGAGCTCCTTGGGCACCAACGCCCGCAGGTCGTCGTCGGAGAGCATCTCGACGGTGTTCAGCTCGTGTGACGTACGGAAACCGTCGAAGAAGTGCAGGAACGGCACCCGGGAACGCAGCGTCGCGACCTCGGCGACTGCCGCCATGTCGTGCGCCTCCTGGGGGAGCACGAGGCGAGCAGGGCGAAACCGGTCTGGCGGACCGCCATCACGTCCTGGTGGTCGCCGAAGATCGACAGGCCCTGGGTGGCGAGCGCCCGGGCCGCGACGTGGAAGACCGTGGAGGTCAGCTCGCCGGCGATCTTGTACATGTTCGGGATCATCAGGAGCAGGCCCTGGGAGGCGGTGAAGGTGGTGCTCATCGCACCGCCCTGCAGCGCGCCGTGCGTGGCGCCGGCGGCGCCCGCCTCGGACTGCATCTCGACCACGCTCGGGACGGTGTCCCAGACGTTGCGCAGGCCCTTCGCGGACCACTCGTCGCACAGTTCGGCCATCGTCGACGAGGGCGTGATCGGGTAGATCGAGCAGAGCTCGTTGAGTCGGAAGGCCACCGAAGCGGCGGCCTCATTGCCATCGATGATCTTGCGCATGGCTCAGAGTCCAATCCTGGTCGAGGCCTCGTGGGACTGTGCGGCGGACGCCAGGTCAGGCGGCAGCGCGACACCCTCGGGCACCATCTCGATCGCATGGACCGGGCACTGCTCGTAGCAGGTGGCGCAGCCCGTGCACTTGTCGTAGTCGAAGCGGTAGCGGTGGCCCTTGCCGAGCCGGATCACGGCGTCCTCGGGGCAGGCCCCCAGGCAGCCGTTGCACTCGAAGCAGTTGCCGCAGGAGAGGCAGCGCTGCGCCTCGAACATCGCCTGGTCCGGGGTCAGGCCGCCGACGATCTCGCCGAAGTCCGACAGCCGGGTCTCCGGGTCGAGCTCGGGCTGGGTGCGCTGGGAGTCGCTGTCGCGGAAGTACCACAGGTTGAGCTTGTCGAAGTCGGCCTGCGGGTGCTTCGGCGGCTCGGCGACCTGGCCCTGGGTGAGGTACATGTCGATGTTGTGGGCCGCCCGCTTGCCGTGGCCGGTGCCGATGGTGACCGTACGCTCGGAGGGGACCGCGTCGCCGCCGGCGAAGAGGCCGGGGACATCGGACATCAACGTCTTCGGATCCACCTGGAGGGTGTCGTCCTCGAACCGCAGGCCGCGGATGTTGTGCAGGAAGCCGGTGTCGGGCTTCTGGCCGACGGCCATGATGACCGTGTCGGCGTCGAGCTTCTCGAACCGGCCGGTGCCGCGAGGACGGCCGTCGTCGCCGAGCTCCATGATCTCGACGGTCAGGTCCTCGCCGACCTCGGTGATCGTCTGCAGCCAGTTGATCTTGACGCCCTCGCGCTCGGCGGCCTCCGCCTCATCGGCGTGCGCCGGCATCTGCTCGCGCGTACGCCGGTAGATGATCGTCGTCTCGTCGGCGCCGAGGCGTCGGGCCGTCCGGGCCGCGTCCATGGCGGTGTTGCCGCCGCCGTACACGGCGACCTTGCGGCCGATCAGGGGCCGCTCGCCGCCCGCGACGTCGCGCAGGAAGCTGACCGCGTCGACCATCTTGGAGGTGTCCTGGGCCGGGATGTCGACCTTCTTGGACAGGTGCGCCCCGATGGCGATGAAGCAGGCGTCGAAACCGCCCTGGGCCAGCTCGAGGGCGAGGTCGTGCACCGGGTGGTTGCAGGTGATCGTCACGCCCAGGTCGACGAGGCGGGCGATCTCCGCGTCGAGGACGTCACGCGGCAGGCGGTACTCCGGGATGCCCCAGCGCATCATGCCGCCGGGCTTGTCGGAGGCGTCACGGATCTCGACGGTGTGCCCCAGGCGGGCCAGGTGGTAGGCGGCGGAGAGGCCCGAGGGGCCAGCACCGATCACCAGCACCTTCTTGCCGCTGGGATGGGAGGGCTTGTCGAAGGCCCAGCCCTTCTCGATCGCCAGGTCGCCGAGATAGCGCTCGACGGCGTGGATCGAGACGGATTGGTCGAGCTCCGCCCGGTTGCACGCGGCCTCGCACGGGTGGTAACACACGCGGCCGTGGATGGCCGGGAAGGGGTTGTCGTCCGTCAGCTGGCGCCAGGCATCGTATGCGCGGTCCTGCTTGATCAGATACAGCCAGTTCTGGATGTTCTCGCCGGCGGGGCACCCCGCGTTGCACGGGGGGAGCAGGTCCACGTAGACCGGCCGGCGAGTTCGCTGGGGGGTGACCCGTCCTTGCGTTGCGCCGAGGTCGGGGAGCTTGGTGACGTCCTTGCGGCTCTGCATGGCGTCAGATTACTACTGGTTGTCGTACCCGAAATCCGCCGGGTGGCGCAGAGGTCGCAGAGGTGGCGTCGGACCAGCCGTGGAGGTGGTCGTACGGGCTTCAATAATCTACGGATCACGTAGTACTGCCGCGCTCGTTGTGGCGGATCTCTCGTCCCTCACCCGCCCGCGATGTGGAACGAAGCCGCTCGACCTAGGCTCGTGGCATGGCTGACCTACCTCGACCCGACCATGGACAGACCGACCTCGGACACGGCCATCGTGCGGGGGACCCGATCGGCGCCGACTCCTTCGTCCGCCCCGACGACGGTGACGACCGGGACCACTGGGACCGGATGGTGGCCGGCGAGCTGTACGTCGCCGCGGCCTCATCCCGGATCGGCGAGGAGTCGTCCCGCGCCGCCGAGCTCGCCGAGCGCTTCAACGCCACCCCGGCCCGGGACGGGCAGGGCCGTCGGGCCGTCCTGGCCGAGCTGCTCGGGACCTTGGGTGAAGATGTCGAGGTGCGGGCGCCGCTCCACGTCGACTACGGACGCCACCTGCACATCGGCGCCGGGACCTTCGTAAACTTCGGGCTCACCGCCTTGGACGTCGCCCCGATCCGGATCGGGGAGCACTGCCAGCTGGGACCGAACGTGCAACTGCTCACCCCCACCCACCCGGTGGATCCGCCGTTGCGGCGGGCCGGCTGGGAGGGCGCGGCGCCGATCACCCTGGGCGACAACGTCTGGCTCGGCGGCGGGGTGATCGTCTGCCCGGGAGTGAGCATCGGTGACAACACCGTCGTCGGCGCGGGTGCCGTGGTCACCCGTGACCTCCCCGCGGACGTGGTGGCGGTGGGCAACCCGGCTCGGGTGATCCGCACCCTCGGGCCGACCGAGGTCTACGCCTGAGATCCCCCGGGCGGGCGTGACGTCTCCGGCATCGCCCGAGGGCCGTGACCGCCTCGGGGTGCAGAGCAGCCGCCGCCGTTTCAGTCAGTCGCCGGGCGCCGACGCCCGGCAGGGAAATGGAACGACGGCGGCTGTGCGAGGTAGGCCGCCCCGAAACCGCCTGCCCTCAGCGCGTCCGGGCGAGGTCGGCCGCGCCGATGATGCCGGCATCGTTGCCAAGGGTGGCGAGGCGTACGTCGGCGACGGGCCGGAAGTCGGCGGCGCTGAGCGTGGCCTTGAAGGCTGCCTGCGCGGGGGCCAGGAGCAGGTCGCCGGCCTCGCTCACCCCGCCGGCGAGCACGAACATCGCAGGATCGAGCACGGCCGCCAGGTCGGCCATCCCGTTGCCGAGCCACCACCCGACCTGACCGAAGCATTCGAGGGCCGCGGGGTCACCCTCCTCCGCCGCGCGCGTCACGTGCAGGCCGGTGATCTTCTCGGCCGATCCGCCGGCCAGTTCGAGCAACCGCGCGGCGTCATGGGGAGAGGTCCTGGCGATCTCGCGGGCCTCACGGAGCAGTGCCCGCCCGCTGCAGTAACTCTCCAGGCACCCGCGTTGCCCGCATCCGCATCGCCGCCCGCCCCGGTCGACCTTGATGTGCCCGATTTCCGCGGCGATGCCATGGTCCCCGCGGACGAGTTGGTTGTCGAGGATCACCCCGCCGCCGATGCCGGTACCGACCGTGATCACCACCGCGGAGGAGGCCTCCTGGGCGGCGCCGAAACGGAACTCACCCCAGGCGGCGGCGTTCGCGTCGTTCTCCACGACGACCGGCAGACCGCAACGTTGCTCGACCTTCAGCTTCAGGGGTTCGTCGCGCCAGGCGAGGTTGGGGGCGAAGAGGACGGTCGACCGGGCGGAGTCGATGAATCCGGCCGCGCCGATCCCGACCGCCTCGACGTCCTGACCCTCAGACAGTTCGGCCACCAGTTCGGCGATCGTGTCGACCACCTCGGCGGTGTCCCTGGCCGGTGTGGGGCGCCGTACGGTCGCCAGGATCGTGCCTTCGCCGTCGACAAGACCGGCGGCGATCTTGGTCCCCCCGACGTCGACCCCGATGGTCGGACGCGTCGGCAAGGGGCGGTGGGTCAGGGTTGACATCGATGTCTCCATGGCGGTCGGTGTGCGCCGTGTGGGGCGCGGGTGGCCGGCGGTCCGGGCGGACGGCCGGGGCTTGTTCGGGTGGTGGTCGGTGGAAGAGCGGGCCGCGGCCCCGGTCAGCTGATCGCGGCCCCGGTCTCCGCATCGAGCGGGGACCGGTCGTCGGCCGTGGCGCCGGCGGCCGTGGCGGTGAGGGCCTCGGGCGTGACGTGGGCCAGGGCGAAGGCCACGGCGCCCAGCACGTGGGCCCGGGCACCCAGCTCGGCCCGGACGATCTCCAAGGAACGTACGGCGCCCGGGATCCCGTTGAGGCGAACGGACTCCCGCATGGGGCCGAGCAGGAGGTCCTCAGCGGCGGAGAGTTCGCCTCCGACGATGAGGCGTTGGGGATTGACGATGTTGCACAGATTGGCGACGGCCAGTCCGACCACGCGCCCGGTGTCGCCGAGGACGCGTCGGCAGCCCACGTCGCCGGCGCGGGCCAGTTCGATGATGCGGGGGATGCTGAGCCGCCCGTGAGTGGGGGCGAGCAGGCCGATCACGTGCGGGGAGTTCGCCACGGTCTCCAGGCAGCCCCTGTTGCCGCACTGGCAGATGGCTCCGTTCTCGACCACGGTGGTGTGTCCGATCTCGCCGGCCGTGCCCGTAGCTCCCCGGAAGATCTCGCCGTTGAGGATCAGGCCGGCGCCGATGCCGTTGGCGACCTTGAGGTAGACGAGGTTCTTGATGTCGCGGCCGGCTCCCCAGGTGGCCTCGCCGAGGGCGCCGAGGTTCGCGTCGTTCTCGACCAGGACAGGCAGGCCGAACACCTCTGCGGCGCTGGTCGCCACGTTGCCGCCGCCGGTCCAACCGGGCATCAGGGCGCTGGCACTGATCACTCCGCTCGCGTCGATCGGGGCGGGGATCGAGAGGCAGGCGCCGACCACTCGCCGGCGCGGCAGACCCAGGCCGTCGAGCAGCTCGGTCAAGGTGTCGTCGGCGGACCCCAGACCCTTCGTCATCGTGTGGCCCTGGGGGAGCGTACGGTGCTGCTCCGCCACCACTTCGTGGGCCAGGTTCGCCAAGGCCACGTGGACGTGGTCACGGCCCATGTCGATGCCGGCCACCAGCCCGGCGGACGACGACAGGGTGACCAGCTGCCCGCGGCGGCCCTGCTTGTCCGCCTCCATGTCGACGACGTCTGCCTCGAGCAGGGTGTGCACGATCTTCGAGACCGTTGAAGGTGCCAGCGACGTCCGGCGTGCCAGCTCGGCCTGGGTCAGCGCCCCACGGCTGCGGAGGGTCTCCAGGACCCTCGCCTCGTTCGCGCTGCGCAGTGCCGACTGCGAGCCACCCGGACCATAGTTGTCCGCAGAACCTTCATTGGTCGATGACATAACCCAAGTAAAGCACCTGCAACGTTCGGTCGGTAGTGCGAGGGGTGTCCGATCATTCGACGTGAGACCGGTAACATGCGCGCGGCCATGGGGATCCGAAGAACGCGGACGGTGGCGTCCGCCGTCTTCGTCCGGCAAATGGCGTGCCCGCCTCGCCGGGCGGATGGCCGCGCATCATCGCACACGACCAGGACGGCCCGGCTCGGACGGCCCGGCTCGGACGGCCCGGCTCGGACGGCCCGGCTCGGACGGCCCGGCTCTGACACCTGGTCGCACCTCGCACTCACCAGCCGCCGCCCTTCCAGCTAGCCGCGGCGCCCCCAGTTTCCCGCCGGGCATCGGCGCGCGGCGGGAAAATGGGGGCGCGGCCGCTGCCAGAGAGCGCGGCGGCTGTCAGAATGCGCGGCGGCTGTCGCAGGGCCCGGCGGCTGTCAGAATGCGCGGCCGCTGTCAGAGAGCGCGGCGGCTGTCAGAATGCGCGGCGGCTGTCGCAGGGCCCGGCGGCTGTCCCCAGGACCAGCACCTCGTCACAACGCCCGAGGCCGGCGCCCCGGGTGGGGACACCGGCCTCGAGCTAATGGGTGATGGGTGGATCAGTCAGCAGCAGCGCGCCTTGGGATTGCGGCCTTCGGCGTCCCAGGAACAGCGCCAGAACTCCGCCTCGCTCAGCAGTGGCTCGTCGGGATGCGTCCGCGACTGATGGGCGACGTAGCGGTCGTACTTGTCCAGTCCGGCCAGGCCACGGACGACCGCGACGGTGCCGTGCCAGGCGCGCTGGACGGCGTCGCCCTCCTCGGGCCCGCGCACCGGCGCGGAGCCGTCATCCCGGGCCGACTCCACTGCGATGGCGAAGCGCCCGGTCCGCTGGTCGGGCTGGAATCCGGTCATAGTTCGTTCTCCTCCTGGACCGTCTCCTGTCGGCTTACGTGGTGCATGCCAGGGAGTCGGTCATCACCGGACGGGTTGACCCCAGCCGCCTGCCACTCGGCCAAGACCTCCTTTTCCAGCTTAGTCGGCACGAAACTGGCCGGCGCGAAGATCTTCGACGGCACGCCCTCCGTCTCCGCATCCGCCAGGCCACCCTGGCGGAGGGCCTTGACGGCGACCCACACGCCGATCAGGAAGACGATCAGCACGAGCGCCGCGTACAGGATCGACAGAGTCCCCTGCACGGCGCTGTTGCGGATGACCATGTCGATCTCGTGCGGGTTCTTCGCCGTGGAGAAGGTCTGTGCGCCCTTCGCCTTCGCCGCACGTGCCGCGGCGTTCAGCGCCCAGTAGCCGAGCGACGCGTTGGGGGAGAAGATCTTCTGCCAGGACGCCCACATCGTGATGGTCAGGTCCCACAGCAGCGGCAGGGCCGGGATCCAGGCCCAGCGGAAGAGACCCTTCTTCATCACCACGACGAACACCACGGTGAGCGCGATCGCGGCGAGCAGCTGGTTGGCGATGCCGAAGAGCGGGAACAGCATGTTGATGCCACCGAGCGGATCGGTGACGCCCATCACCACGATGGAGCCCCAGCCGACCACGACGATCGCCGTGCACAACCAAGCGCCGGGACGCCAGGACGGGTCGCGGAACTTGCCCCAGCCGGGGATGTTCGCCAGCGAGTCGGAGAGCATGAACCGCGCCACTCGGGTGCCGGCGTCAACGGTGGTGAGGATGAAGAGCGCCTCGAACATCACCGCGAAGTGGTACCAGAACGCCTTCGCCGCACCGACGATCGGGATCTGGCTCAGGATATGGGCCATGCCGAAGGCGAGGGTCGGTGCGCCACCCGTACGGGAGATGATCGACTTCTCGCCGACCTCGGCCGCAGCCGTCGAGAACAGGTCCGGGGTCGCGGCCTGCAGCGGCGCGCCGGAGCCGGTCAACAGGTGCAGTCCGTTGGTGTACGTGGCCGCGGTCGCCGGCGTGCCTCCGGTCAGACCCAACGGTGCGTTCATGCCGAAGTAGAGGTGCTGGTCGATGACCGCGGCGGCGATCAGCGCCGAGATGGCGACGAACGACTCGGTCAGCATGCCGCCGTAGCCGATCAGCCGGGCCTGGGACTCCTTCTGGATCATCTTCGGCGTCGTGCCGGAGGAGATCAGCGAGTGGAAGCCGGACAGGGCGCCGCAGGCGATGGTGATGAAGAGGAACGGGAAGAGGTTGCCTGCGAAGGCGGGCCCCTTTCCGTCCAGGGCGAAGTGGGTGACGGCCGGCATCGACATCACCGGGCGGACGATCAGGATCGCCAGGGCGAGGAAGACGATCGTGCCGACCTTCATGAAGGTGGACAGGTAGTCGCGGGGGGCCAGCAGCAGCCACACCGGCAGGATCGCGGCGAGGAAGCCGTAGATCGCCATGGCGTACGCAAGCTGGACGGGGGTCAGGGTGAAGACCTGCGCGAGCACCGGGTGCGAGTTGACCAGCGAACCGCCGGCGATGGCGAAGACGAGCAGCACGACACCGATGGCTGACGCCTCGCCGACCTTGCCCGGCCGGATGTAGCGCATGTAGAGGCCCATCAGGAAGGCGATCGGGATCGTCATCGCGATGGAGAACACGCCCCACGGCGACGAGGAGAGCGCCCCGATGATGACGATGGCCAGGACGGCGATCAGGATGATCATGATGGTGAACACGCCGACGAGGGCGAACCAGCCGCCGACGGTGCCGAGTTCGTCGCGGGCCATCTGGCCGAGCGAGCGACCGCTGCGCCGGATCGACAGGTGCAGCACCATGTAGTCCTGGACGGCCCCGGCGAGGACGACGCCGGCGACGATCCAGATCGTGCCCGGCAGATAGCCCATCTGGGTCGCGAGCACCGGCCCGACCAGCGGGCCGGCGCCGGCGATGGCGGCGAAGTGGTGGCCGAAGAGGACGGACCGGTTGGTCGGCTCGAAGTCACGGCCGTTGGCGAACTCCTCGGCGGGGGTGGCGCGGGTGTCGTCCGGCCGGTGGATCTTGCGCTCGATGAGCTTGGCGTAGAAACGCAGGAAGATCAGATAGGTGCAGACGGCGGCGACCACGAACCAGACGGCGCTCACCTTCTCGCCGCGCAGGGTGGCGATGAAGTACCAGGCGGCCGCTCCGAGGACACCGAGGCCGCTGAAGAGGATCCGCTGCCCGATCGAGACGCCGCCCGGTTCGATGACCGCGACCGGGGGAAGGGCGGGATCGGTCTTCAGCTTCTGACCCGCGTGGCGGGTGACTGTCATGACAGCTCCTGACGTCATCGGGTCCACGACAACGGTGTGCGGACCCGGAGGGAAGGACACGGAAAAGGGGGTGCAGGCATCCTCCCCACGGGCACGCGGGATCACCGCTTCGTGCGAGCACCCCGGGTTGCCGGGGTCGGCGGGGAGGCCGGAGCGGGAGGCGCCCCGGTGGCACCATGTGGTGGTGCTGAAGCGATACCGAGAGGTCCTCAGTCTGCCCGGTGCGTGGCGGTTCTCCCTGGCGGGTGTGATGGCCCGTCTTCCGATCGGCATGACCGGCCTGGCAATGGTCATGCTGATTTCTCTCGGTTACGGATCGTACGCCCTGGCGGGTAGCACGACGGCGGTTTACGTCCTCGCGGCGGCGATCTGTGCCCCCGATTGGCCCGGGCCGTCGACCGGTACGGGCAGTCCCGGGTGATGCTGCCGTCGGTGACGGTCTCGGGGACTGCCGGGCTCTGCCTGGCCTACGCCGGGGCCCACCACGCACCCGGCGGGATGCTGATCGCCGTGGCCGCGCTGATCGGCGCCACCCAGGGATCGATGTCGACGCTGGTCCGGGCCCGCTGGACGCACCTCACCCGCAATGCCGGCCAACTCCACACGGCGTACTCGATGGAGGCCGCCCTGGACGAGATCGCCTTCATGGTGGGACCGGTGCTGGCGACATGGCTGGGCGGCACCGTCGCGAACTGGCTGCCGATGGTCATCACCGCCACCGTCCAGCTCGTCGGCGGCTGGACCTTCCTGCTGCAGCGCGACACCGAGCCCCCGGTGGGTGCGGGACGCACCGGGGGGAAGGTGCCGCTGACCGGCAGCCGGGTGCTGTGGCTGGTGTTCGTGGCGTACGGGATGCTGGGGATCGTCTTCGGTGCGGTGGACGTCTCGACCGTGGCCTTCGCGACCGAGGCCGGGCGGGCCGCGACGGCGGGCCCGGCGTTGTTGCTCTTCTCGCTCGGTTCGTTCCTGGCCGGCTTCGTCTACGGCTCGCGGCACTGGGCCGGGGCGCCGTGGCAGCATTTCACCCTCGGGACGGTGCTGATCGGCTGCGGGGCGGGGTCCTTCTTCTTCGCCCGCTCGATCGAGGCCCTGGCGGTGCAGATGTTCCTCACCGGCCTGGCGCTGTCGCCGACCTTCGTCGCCGCGCAGACCCTGGTGCAGCGGCTCGTCCCGGCGGAGCGGGTCACCGAGGGCTTCGCCTGGGTGGCGACCTCGATCAACACCGGCGTCTCCGTGGGCTCCAGCCTTGCCGGTGTCGGGCTGGACCGGGTGGGGTCCCCCGGCGGTTTCGCGGTGACCCTCACGGGCGCGCTGCTGGCGCTGGCGGTGGCGGTGTCGGCCGCCCCGGCGCTGCGGCGCAGGACCGCCTGAGGAGGGCCTGCCCCTCGTACGTTTCCGGGAGGACGGCAGGCGCAACGAGCGGGCCCGGCCATGGCCGGACCCGCTCGTGGGGGGATCGGTGGCGGGCGTCGGCTGGCGCCCGGGAGGTCACTCCTCGCCGTTGGCGGCGCGCTTCAGCGCGGCTCCCGGGGTGAGGCGGACGGCACGCTTGGCCGAGATCTCCATGGTCTCGCCGGTGCGGGGGTTGCGGCCGCTGCGGGCGGCCCGCTCGACGACCTCGAGGGTGAGCAGGCCCGGGATCTGGACCTTCTGGCCCTGCTGGGCGGCCTCCATCAGCGAATCGTTGAGGGCGGTGAGGGCGCGGTTGGCATCTTCCTTCGACAGCCCGGCGCGCTCGGCGACGGCGGCCACCAGTTCGGTGCGGTTCATGTGTCTCCTTCAGTGATGGTCCGGGACGCAGTCGCGATGACCGCGCCGCGGTTCGGCGCTGCGCATCGACACAACGCACATGTCGTGACAACCCTGGATGCTAGTGACCGCTGGGGACGTCTGCAATGAAAAACCGCGCAGACACGCCGATCTGCGGGGTTTGCACCCCCTTTTGAGGGTTCGGAGGCCCTCCGGGGGCCCGGACGAGCGTTCGGGGAGCTCGGTCAGCGGTCGCGATCCGTCCTCGCGGGACGCACCGGGAGGGCGGCGACCAGGGCGCCGAGGGCGGAGACCCCACCGGCCACGCCGGTGGCCAGGGCCGGTGCGGCGGCGTAGAGCGGGAGCAGGGCCGGGACGGTCGCGGAGCCGAGGAACTGGACCGCCATCGTCACGGAGGTGGCGCCGCCGGTGTTGCGCGGCGTGCTGCGCAGGGCCAGGGTGTTGGTGAGGATCCGGCTCGCCGTGCCGGCGGCCCCGATCGCCCCGACGAGCAGCACGAGCAGCGCCAGCCAGGGCGCCAGCCCGACCAGGGCCATCGACAGGCCGAGGATCAGCAGGGCGGCGATGCCGAGGCGCCGTACGCCCCACCGGTCCGCCATCCGGCCGGCGACGTTGCCGCTGACCAGGCCCGCGACGCCGTAGAACGCGACGACCAGGCCCCGGGCCGTCGGGGACAGCCCGAACCTGTCGGTGGCGATCAGGGCGGCCAGCACGGTGACCCCGGTAGCGGTCACCTGGGCCGCGAAGGCGATGGCCGAGGACTGCGCGACCCGTGCGTTCGCCAGGTCGCGCCAGTCGGCAGCAGGGGCAGGGCCGGACCGTCCGGCGCGACCGGACGGGGTGACCAGGCCCAGGACGAGCGCCGCGAGCCCGGTGACGGCGAAGGCGAAGCGGTAGTCGGTGTCGGCCGCGACCCCTCCGACCAGTGGGCTGAACGCCTGCCCCGCCGCCTGCATCGAGGCGAAGAGACCGAGGGAGCGGCCGAGCCGCTCGGGGGACACGAACTCCGCCAGCAGCGTCACCAGCACGGGAGTGGTGAAGGCGTTGCCGATGCCCTGCGCCGCGCGCCCCGCCATGAACACCGGCACCACCCACCCCGCCGGAAGGGCCTGCGCGAGCACGCAGACCAGGGAGGCGGCCAGGTAGAGGGCGTAGCCGCCGCGGATCGTACGACCCCGGCCCCAGCGCTGGGCGAGGGTGCCGGAGACCAACAACGCCAGGCAGAACGGGATCATGTACCAGGTCACCGCCGAGGAGGCGACCTGTAGGTCGGTCCCCAGACCGTGCGCCAGTTCCGGGAGCATGGTGTTGGTCACCGCCCCGCCGAAGGGCCCGAGGAAGCCGCCGGCGTACAGCGGCCAGAGGCGCGGGCGGGCGGGAGTGGTCGACGGCATACCTGCCAGGCTAGGTTCCGGCGCCGCGGCCGGGACAGTTGATCATTCATCCGATGGCACGGTGCCGGGGGCGGTGTCTTCGAGGGGCGTGCTGAGCCGTTACTACAGTGAACGTATGAACATCGCTATCCCGGTCACGTCCGACGGTCAGGTCGAGCCCCGGTGGGGACGAGCTCCGAGGGTGGCCGTCGCCACCCTCGACGCGGGGCAGATCTCCGACTGGGTCGTCCACCACGTCGGCTGGGACGTCGCCCACGACGAGGGGACCGAGGGCTCCCATCACGCCAGGATCGTCCGCTTCCTGCGGGAGAACGCCGTCGAGGCCGTCGTCGTCGACCACATGGGGCAGGGGATGGCGCACACGCTCGACAAGATGGGCATCCCGGTGCTGCCGGCCCGGTCGGCCGATGCGCGGGAGGCCGTACGGCAGGCGCTCGTCACCCCCTGACCCGAGCGACGACCTTCGTCGGCGGCGCCCCGGGTGGGCGCCGCCGACGTCGGCTCACAGCATCGGCTGGGTGTGCCAGATCCGGCGCAGGTAGTCGCGCATCGAGCGATCGGAGCTGAAGTAGCCACTGCGCGCGACGTTGAGCACCGCGGAGCGGGTCCACGACTCCTGGTCGGCGTACCGTTCCTCCACCCGCGCCTGCGCGGCGACGTACGACTCGAAGTCGGCCAGCGCCATGAACCGGTCGTGGTGGGTCAGGGACATCGTGACCGACTCGAACATGCCGCGGTCACCGTCGCTGAAGATGCCCGAGTTGATGAGGTCGATCGCCGCCCTGATCGCCGCGTTGCCCTGGTAGTACGCGCCCGGGTCGTAGCCGCGGGCACCGAGCGCGGCGACCTCCGGTTCGCTCATCCCGAACAGGAAGAAGTGCTCGTCGCCGACCAGGCGCCGGATCTCGACGTTGGCCCCGTCGTCGGTGCCGATCGTCAGGGCACCGTTGAGGGCGAACTTCATGTTGCCGGTGCCCGAGGCTTCCATGCCGGCCAGGGAGATCTGCTCGGACAGGTCCGCCGCCGGGATCAGCTTCTCGGCGAGGGTGACGTTGTAGTTCGCCGGGAAGGCGACCTTCAGCCGGCCCTCGAGACAGGGATCGGCGTTGACGGTCCTGGCCACCCGATTGATCAGGTGGATGATGTCCTTCGCCATCCGGTAGCCGGGGGCGGCCTTCGCTCCGAACACCACGGTGCGCGGGGTCAGGTCGGCCGGCGCGAGCTTCCCGGAGAGCACCTGCTCGTAGAGGGAGACGACGTGCAGCAGCTTCAGCGTCTGGCGCTTGTACTCGTGGAGGCGCTTGACCATCACGTCCAGCAGGTGGCCGTCGGGCAGGTCGATCCCGTCGCGATTGCGCAGCAGGGTGGTCAGCCGACGCTTGTTCCAGTCCTTGGCTTCGCGGAAGGCCGCCAGGAAGTCGTCGTCCAACGCGTACGTCTCGAGTTCCTTGAGTCGCTCGAGGTCGGTGACCCAGCCCGACCCGATCGCGTCGCAGATCACGTCGGACAGCTTGGGATTGGCCATCTTGAGGAAACGGCGCGGAGTGACACCGTTGGTCACGTTGGTGAACCGCTCGGGCCACAGCGCGGAGAAGTCCGGCAGCACCTTGTCGCGCAGCAGTTGGCTGTGCAACTCGGCGACACCGTTGACCTTGGTCGCGGCGACCGTGGCCAGGTAGGCCATTCGGACGCCCCGCTCGGGGTATTCGGTGATGATCGACATCCGCCCGGCCCGCAGCTCGTCACCGGGGAAGGCTTCGCGCACCTCGGCGAGGAACCGGTCGTTGATGCCGTAGATGATCTCCAGGTGCCGCGGCAGCAGGCGGCCGAGCAGGTCGGTCGACCACACCTCGAGGGCCTCCGGCAGCAGCGTGTGGCAGGTGTAGGCGAAGCACTGGTGGGTGACCTCCCAGGCCTCCTCCCAGTCGAAGCCGCGCTCGTCCATCAGGATGCGCATCAGCTCCGGCACCGCGATCACCGGGTGGGTGTCGTTGAGCTGGAAGATGATCCGGCTGGGCAGGTCGTGGAGGTCGAAGCCCTCCTCCAGTTCGTGGTCGAGGAAGTCGCGCAGCGAGCAGGCGACGAAGAAGTACTGCTGCTGCAGCCGCAGCTCCTTGCCCTGGGGGGTGGAGTCCTCGGGATAGAGCACCTTGGAGATGTTCTCGGCGAAGGTCTGGGCGCGGACCGCCTCGGCGTAGTCGCCGGCGTTGAAGATCGACAGGTCGAAGGCCTTGGTGGCCTGGGCGCTCCACAGTCGCAGCGGGTTGACCCGGCCGTTGAGGTAGCCGGGGACCATGTAGTTGTACGGCACGCCGAGGACGTTCCAGGACGGCACCCAGGTGGTCTTCTCCCGGCCATCGGCGTCGACGCTCTTCTCGGTGTAGCCGCCGAAGTTCACCTGGACCGATTCGTCGGGGTGGGGGAACTCCCACGGCGAGCCGAGCGCGAGCCAGGTGTCCGGCTGCTCGACCTGGCGGCCGTCGACGAAGGTCTGGCGGAAGATGCCGTACTCGTAGCGGATGCCGTAGCCGATGCAGGGCACGTCCATCGTCGCGAGCGAGTCGATGAAGCACGCGGCCAGGCGCCCGAGGCCGCCGTTGCCGAGGCCGGGCTCCACCTCCTGGTTGCGCAGCGTCGTCAGGTCGATGCCGCACTGTGCCAGGCCCTTCTCGGCGATCTCGTTGAGATCGGAAGCCATCAGGGCGTTGCCGAGCTGGCGGCCGAGCAGGTACTCCGCTGAGAGGTAACCGACGGTCTTCGCCTTGGCCTCGTGGGTCTTGCGGCTCGTCTCCAGCCAGCGGGCCATCAGGTACTGGCGGACGGTGCCCGCCAGGGCCAGGTACTGGGCGTTGGTGCTGGAGTGGGAGAGGGCGACCCCCTGCTTCGTGTTCAGTTCCGCCAGGAACGCCGCCACGAAACCATCCACCGAGTGCGGCGGCGACCCGACCGGGGCCAGGGCGAGCGGGTGCGTGGGCGAGAAGGCCGGGCCGTACCCGGCGCGGGTCACCGTGGGCGACTCGTCGGCAGGGATGGCGCGGTCGGTCGTCTGCTGCGCGTTGTCAGGCATGGGCGAATCCTAGGCTGCTGTGATTGCGACTATGTTTCCGTGGGATCTCGGTCACACGTCACACAGGTTTCGTGGGACCCGTGATCCCCCGAGCGCCGCGGTCACCCCAGATAGGCTGTGGCCTCGATCTCGACGAGGAACTGCGGGCGTCCCAGCGCGGCCACTCCCGCCACCGTGTGTGTGGGTTTCACCGGTCCGGTGAACCACCGGGCCCTGGCGGCGCTCACCACCGGCGCATCGGCCACGTCCACCAGGTAGGTCGTGGTCGCCACGATGTCGTCCATGCTGCCGCCCGCGGCGGCGACCACCTCGGCCATGTTGCGCAGGGCCTGGTCGACCTGGGCGGTGATGTCGCCCTCCCCGACGATGCTGCCGTCGGCGGCGAACGCCACCATCCCGGCGATGTGCAGGGTGTCACCGGCTCGGACGCCGTACGAGTAGGTGTTGTTGACGGCCGGGGCCGGCGGCAGCGTGGCGGGCATGATCGCCTCGTGTCGCGGGGTGTCGCTCATCGTTCCTCCGTGGTCCGGGTACGCCGTGCACCGTGCCCGTCGCACTGGTTCGACGCGCGGTGAGGGTGATCGTACGGAGTCCGCGACCCGCCCTTGCCCCCCGTTCCTCACCGCGGAGCACCTCGCGTACGTAGGCTCGGCACATGGCAACTGTCTTCACCCGCATCATCAACGGCGAACTGCCGGGCCGCTTCGTCTACCGCGACGACACCGTGGCCGCGTTCCTGTCGATCGGCCCGGTCGCGTGGGGACACACGCTGGTCGTCCCGATCGAGGAAGTCGACCAGTGGGTCGACGCGGATCCCGCGCTGTGGGCCCACCTCACCGAGGTCTCCCAGTTGATCGGCCGGGCGATGGTCCGGGTCACCGGAGCCTCGCGGGCCGGGTTCCTCGTCGCCGGCTTCGAAGTGCCACACCTGCACCTGCACGTCTTCGGGGCCGACGACATGGGTGGGTACACGCTGCGGGCGATCGACGTGTCCGAGGCCGAGATGGACCGGGCCGAGGCCGCACTGCGGGCGGCCCTGCGGGAGCTCGGCGCGGGCGAGAACGTCCCCGCCTGACGCGGCACGGCCCACTGTCGGGGCCCGGTGCCACACTGAACCCATGTCCGCGCTCTCCCGGTTCGACCCCGCCACCCGTGCGTGGTTCGAGGACGCCTTCGGCGCCCCCACCGCCGCGCAGGCGGGGGCGTGGAGCGCGATCAGCTCCGGGCAGCACGCCCTGGTGATCGCTCCCACCGGCTCCGGCAAGACGTTGTCCGCCTTCCTGTGGGCGATCGACCGGTTGCTGTTCGGTGCCCCGGTCGCCGTGGAGGAGCCCCGCACCCGGGTCCTCTACATCTCTCCGCTCAAGGCGCTGGGGGTCGACGTCGAGCGCAACCTGCGGGTCCCGCTGGCAGGGATCGCCGCGGTCGCCGCCGACCGTGGCGAGGAGACCCAGGACGTCCGGGTCGGCGTACGGTCCGGCGACACCGCCCCCGCCGACCGGCGCCGGCTCCTGCACGACCCGCCCGACATCCTCATCACCACCCCCGAGTCGCTGTACCTGATGCTGACGTCGGCGGCGCGGGAGACACTCACCGGTGTGGGCACCGTCGTGGTCGACGAGGTGCACGCCGTCGCCGGCACCAAGCGGGGCGCCCATCTCGCGTTGTCGCTCGAACGGCTCGACGAACTGTTGCCGGCCCCGGCCCAACGGATCGGGCTGTCCGCGACCGTCGAACCGGCGGACGAGGTGGCCCGGTTCCTCGGGGGGCGCCAACCCGTCGAGATCGTACGACCGCCGTCCGACAAGGCGTGGGACCTCACGATCACGGTGCCCGTCCCGGACCTGGCCGACCTCTCCCGGGACCGTACGGCCGATGACGACCCCGAGCGGATCCACTCGATCTGGCCCGACATCGAGGAGCGGCTCGTCGACCACGTGCTGGCCCACCGGTCCACGTTGGTCTTCGCCAACTCCCGGCGCTCCGCGGAGAAGCTCACCACCCGGATGAACGAGGTCCACGCCGAGCGGCTGCGGGACGCCGGGGAGCTCGGCGATGACGAGGACCCCCCGGTCCTGGCCCGCTCGCACCACGGGTCGGTCGCCATAGAGCAGCGTTCCATGATCGAGGGGGACCTCAAGGCGGGGCGGCTGCGCTGCGTGGTGGCGACGAGCTCCCTCGAGCTCGGCATCGACATGGGCGCCATCGACCTGGTCATCCAGGTGGCCGCCCCCTTCTCCGTCGCGTCCGGGCTGCAACGGGTCGGCCGGGCGGGACACCAGGTGGGCGAAGTGTCGCGGGGCATCATCTTCCCCACCCACCGCGCCGACCTGGTCCACGCCGCCGTCGTCGGCCGACGGATGATCAGCGGGGCCATCGAACCGCTGCACGTCGTCGCCGGGCCGCTCGACATCCTCGCCCAGCACACCGTGTCCGCCTGCGCCCTCGGCCCGCTCGACGTCGAGGAGTGGTGGCAGACCGTCCGCCGCGCGGCCCCGTTCGCGGACCTCCCCCGCAGCGCCTTCGAGGGCACCCTCGGTCTGCTGGCCGGCCGCTACCCGTCCGACGAATTCGCCGAACTGCGCCCGCGGGTCGTGTGGGACCACGAGCACGGCACGCTGACCGGGCGGCCCGGGTCCCAGCGGCTCGCGGTGACCAGCGGCGGCACCATCCCGGACCGGGGGCTGTACCCGGTCTACCTGCTGGCCGGCGACGAGACCCGGGGTCCGCGCCGGGTCGGTGAGCTGGACGAGGAGATGGTCTTCGAGACGAGGGTCGGCGACATCATCGCTCTCGGGGCGACCAGTTGGCGGGTCGAGGAGATCACCCCCGAGCGGGTCTCCGTGGTGCCGGCACCGGGGGTGCCCGGCCGCCTGCCGTTCTGGCACGGCGAGGACGACGGGCGCCCGGCGGTGCTCGGGGCGGCGATGGGCGGGTATGTCCGGGAGCTGGAGGAGCGGACGGCCGCCCTGGGGGAGGACCGGGTCCGGGGGGAGTTGCGCGAGGCGGGTCTCGACGCCTGGGCCGCCGACAACCTGCTC
Organism: Raineyella fluvialis; assembly: GCF_009646095.1. NCBI lineage: Bacteria > Bacillati > Actinomycetota > Actinomycetes > Propionibacteriales > Propionibacteriaceae > Raineyella > Raineyella fluvialis. Next base: position 1,880,854 of record NZ_CP045725.1, read on the forward strand.
GACTACCTGCGCGACCAACGGCGCGCGACCGGTCTCGTGCCGGCCGATGACCGACTGGTGGTCGAGCGGTTCCGCGACGAGCTGGGCGACTGGCGGGTGGTCTGCCACACCCCGTACGGCAAGCCGGTCAATGCGCCCTGGGCGCTGGCCGTGGCCCGCCGGGTCCGCGAGCGCCACGACGTCGACCCGCAGGTGATGGCCTCCGACGACGGCATCGTGCTGCGGGTCCCGGCCACCGACGCAACTCCTCCCGACGACACACTGTTCCGCTTCGATCCCGACGAACTCGTCCGGACGGTCTCCGCCGAGGCGGAGCACTCCGCCCTGTTCGCCGCGCGCTTCCGGGAGTGCGCCGCCCGGGCCCTGCTGCTGCCCCGGCGCGACCCCACGAAGCGTTCACCCTTGTGGCAGCAGCGGCACCGGTCCGCACAGCTCCTCCAGGTCGCCTCCCGCTACCCGGCGTTCCCGATCGTGCTGGAGGCCATGCGCGAGGTACTCCTCGACGCGTACGACATCGGGGCCATGCACTCGCTGCACGAGCGGATCGCCCGCCATGAGGTCACCCTGACGACGGTCGAGACCGTCAAGCCCTCCCCGTTCGCCTCCTCACTGCTGCTGGGCTACGTCGGTCAGTTCCTGTACGACGGCGACGTGCCGCTGGCCGAGCGGCGGGCCGCCGCCCTCGGGCTGGACCAGAAGCTGCTCGGTGAGCTCCTCGGCGCGACCGATCTGGCGGACCTGCTCGATCCGGCCGTGATCGAGCGGGTCGAGGCGGAGCTCCAGCACACGGCGCCGGACCGTCGGCTGCACGGCCTCGAGGGGGTGGCCGACCTGCTGCGCCTGCTGGGGCCGCTCACCGTGCCGGAGATCACCGCGCGCCTCGAGGAGGGAGCGGACCCGCAGGGCCGGGAGGCGGAGGCGGTCGCGACGTACGTCGACGCGCTGGTGTCGCGGCGTCGCGCCATCCTCGTCGACATCGGGGGCGTGCTGCGGGTCGCGGCGGTGGAGGACGCCGCCCGGCTGCGCGATGCGCTCGGGACGGTCCTGCCGCCGCTGGTCCCCGCCGCCCACCTCGAGGCGGTTCCCGACCCGCTCCGCGACCTGGTGGGCCGTTATGCCCGCACCCACGGGCCGTTCGTCGTCGCGGACGCCGCGAGGCAGCTCGGCATGGGCGCGGCGGTGGTGCAGCATACGGTGCACCGGCTTGTCGAGGAGGACCGCCTGGTGGCCGGTGAGTTCGTCCGGCGCGCCGATGGTGTGGCGGGCGAGGCGACCCAGTACGTCGATGCCGAGGTCCTCCGTGTCATCCGGAGGCGCTCGCTGTCGGTGCTGCGCGCCCAGGTGAAGCCTGTCGACGCGCAGCGTTATGCGTCCTTCCAGCAGGTGTGGCAGCACGTCGGCGATGGCAACCGGGTCGACGGTGAGGACGGCGTGCTCAGCGTGGTGGACCAGCTCGCCGGGATCCGGCTGCCCGCCTCGGCCTGGGAATCGCTGGTGCTGCCTGCCCGGGTCGACCACTGGACACCAGGACTGCTCGACGCCTTGGTGGCCGGTGGCGACGTGCTGTGGGCCGGCGACGGCGCCCTCGCCGGCGGTGACGGCTGGCTCACGCTGCACCTGGCCGACGCGCAGGACCTCACCCTGCCCACCGATCTCGAGGAGCGGGCCGAGGCGATCACGGACCCGGTGGCGGTGCGCGTCCATCGGCTGCTGGCGGAGAGGGGCGGCGCCTACCTCGTCGACGAGATCCTCGAGGCCCTGGTGCGCCAGGAGACCGACCGCGGTCGGGTGCCCGGGTCCGAGGACGGCTCCGATGGCCCGGCGCCGCTGTCCGCCGTGGTGGTCGCCGAGGCGGTCACGACCCTGGCCTGGGCCGGTCTGGTCACCTCGGACACGTACGCCTCGGTGCGGGCCATGCTCCGCCTCGGCCAAGGCACCCATCGCACGCCGAGCACCCCCACCCGGGGACGGCCCGGGCGACCCGGACGGCTCCGGCTGCGCCCCCCGGCACTCGCGGCCCGCTCCGTGCTGCCGGGACGGTGGTCGCTGCTGCGGCCGCGACCACTCGACGCCACGGTCCGGGCCAGCGAACTCGCCCAGCTGCTGCTCGACCGCCACGGCGTGGTGACCCGCGGTGCTGTCGAGCTCGAGGGCCTCGCCGGCGGGTTCGCCGCCCAGTACCGGGTCCTGACGGCCCTGGAGGAGAACGGCCGCTGCCGGCGCGGCTACTTCGTCGCCGATCTGGGGCCCGCGCAGTTCGCCGAGGCGGGGACCGTCGACCTGCTCCGCCGCGCGGAGGCCCCGGACGCGGTGCTGCTGGCGGCGACGGACCCGGCCAACCCGTACGGAGCGGCGCTGCCCTGGCCCGAGGTCCCGGGGGAGGCGGAGGTCGCCTCCCGCCCGGGACGGCGGTCCGGCGCGCTGGTCGTGCTGGCCGGTGGTGCACCCGTGCTGTTCCTGGAGCGCGGCGGCCGTACGCTCCTCGCCTTCACCGACGACCGGCTGCGGCTCGCGGACGCCGGCCGGGTGCTCGCCGACGCCGTGCAGCGGGGTGCCGTCGACACCCTGTCGATCGAAACCGTGAACGGTCTGCCGGCGATGGGACTGTCCGGCGCCCCGGTCGCAGTCCGGGCCGGTCTGGTCGAGGCCGGTGCCTACACCTCGCCCAGAGCCATCCGCCTGCGACGCACCTGAGGCGCCGCCGACCCGCCGCGCAATCGGTTCTCCGGTGAAATGTCAGAGGCCCCGGCCACTATGGAGACATGGGGGATCTCTCAGACAACCTCATCACTCTCATCGGCCTGCTGGAGTCGCGTACGCGATGGTCAGTGGCTGATCTCGCGACGGCACTGGGCGTCACCGTCCCGACGGTCCGCCGCTATCTCGCGCGCCTGCGGGACCAGGGCTACGGGATCGAGCATGACACCGGTGACGACGGCGGCTACCGTCTCACCGGCGGTCGGGCTATGCCGCCCCTCGTCCTCGACGACGAGGAGGCGACCGCCACCGCCATTGCGTTGCGTCGGTCCCTGCTCGCCCCGACACCCCTGGCCGAGGCCGGCACCCTGCGGGCCCTGGCGAAGGTGGAGCAGGCGATGCCGGATCGGGTCCGCTCGTCGGTCGAGGCACACGAAACGGAGCACACGGTGCTGGGGGAGCGCCTCACGTCGACCCTGGCGGCGATCACCGAGGCCATGCGCGACGGCCGGTTGCTCCGGTTCAGTGTGATGACCGAGCACGGGCTGGGGGCCGTCCACCACATCGAGCCCCTGGTCGTCCGGGCCCGGGTGGGGCAGTGGTTCCTGATGGGGTACGACCGGGAGCTGCGCCGGATCGCCACCTGGCCCGCGGAGCGGATCATCGAGCCGGAGGTCACCGCCCTTCCCTTCGATGCGGAGCGCCACCAGCGTCCCCGTCGTGCTCGCGAGGTGGTGCCCGACGACATTCCCGCCCCGGTCGTGGCCGTCGTGGACGTCCAGGCCCCGCCGACCCGGGTACGTGCCGGCCTGCCGGACGGTGTCGGGTTCATCGAGCCGCTCGATGACGGCGGGTCACGGGTGATGATCAGCGGCACGAGCACTCGCCGGATCGCGCGGCAACTGCTGCTGCTCCCCGAGGTCTTCACCGTCGTCGAGCCCGAGGAGTTGCGCGTCGAGCTGCGGGCCATCGCTGAGGTGCTGGCCGGGGTCTGAGCCGACGGAGTGGGCCGGTCCTCAGTCCTCGACGCCCTGGGGCTTTCGTGCCGGCCCTGTGGAGCCGGCGGCGTCGTAGGCGGCGTCGAAGAAGGCCACCTCCGCCCGGACGGTCCGGTGGAACAAGGTGCGGCAGTGCTCGGCCGCCTGCTCGTCACTGGGCTCGGCGGCATCCAGTTGCTGGCGCAGGAAGGTGACCCAGTCGCGGAACTCGTGGCCTCGGTGCAGGTCGATCCATTCGCGGTGGGCGTCCCGTGGGGTGACGACCGGACGATCGGGGGCCTCGGCCCAGTCGAGGTAGACCCACTCGAGGACCAGGAGCACCGACAGCACGTGCGGCCAGGAATGGGAGGCGATCGCCTCGTACATCAGGTCGAGCAGGTCGACGGTGGCGCGGCCCAGCGGCGGATGCAGCCGATCGTCGAGGCTCACGTCGAGGGCGTTGAGGGTCCGCTCGAAGTAGCCGTTCTCCTCGGTGGTCAGCATGCCCAGTTGGCGTCCCAGCCGTAGCCGCGCCACGCCGCTGGGCGCGGTCGCCACGGCCTCCCCGAGCAGCCGCAGGAACGGGTCGAAGAACTGGTAGTCCTGCACCAGGTAATGGGTCAGGACCCGGTCGTCCAGGCTCCCGGCGAACAGCTCGCCGACGAACCGGTGACCGGTGGCCGACCCCCAGTCCGCCTGAGCGTCCTCCCGCAGGCGGCGACTGAAATCCGTGCTGGCCGAGATGCTCATGCGCCCAACGTACCCGTGCCCGGTGCCCTCGGAGCAGAGCCGGGGGCACCGGGCACCTGAGGGGTCAGGCCGCCGGAGCGGACACCTCGACCGGGACATCGGACTCCGGTCGATCATCCCCGGAGACCCGGGTGAACGTCGACCGGGCAGCGATCAGGACGGTGGTCCACAACAGGCAGACCATGCTGACCGCGTAGACCGAGGAGAGGGTGTGGTTCGTGCCGCGGGCCAGGATCACCAGTCCGACGGCCAGCTCGACGACCAGCAGCACCGCGGCGACGAGGGTCAGCGAGCGGACCGCCGGCACCCGTCGGCCGGCCACGATCGCCGCGACGATGAACGCGATGGCGACGGCGGCCAGCACCATCCGGACCACCTGCAGCCAGGCCGGCCCGTCGATCCCGACGATTCCCCACACCGGGCAGCTCACACAGCGGGTCAGCGATCCCTTGCCGGCGGCGAAGACCCCGGTCACGTGGACGAGCCACAGCACACCCACCGCCGCCCAGGCGTACGCCGCGGCGGGGGTGAGCGAGGCGCGACGGGGGGAGTGGCTCAGCGCCACGGCGGCGGTGGTCATCGCGATCATCGCGATCAACGACGCGCCGAGGTCGGTCGCCCCCTGCGCGGTGGTCAGCCCCACCCGGATCGTCAGCATGCCGAAGATTCCGGCGGCGAGTGCGCCGGCGAGGGCGAGCCACGGCAGCACCGAGACGACCAGGTCGCGCCGGCGCCGCAGTCCGAGGAGGGCGGCCGCCAGCAGCGCCGGACCGGTGCTGACCGCGATGACGCGGTGGACGAACTCGATGACCGGGTTCAGGGCCGCCCGCGGCATCACCTGGCCCACATAGCAGCCCGGCCAGTTCGGGCAGGCTGCGCTCGAATCGGTGGCGCAGACCAGTGAGCCCAGCGCCACGGCGGCGAAGGTGAGCACGGCGGCCACGCGGTACAGCGTGATCGTGCTGGATGCGGGGGTACTGCTGGCAGTCATGGAGTTCTCCGCAGGGGCGAGTCGCTACGTCGTACGCGGTTCATCGCCGTTCCTACGGCGTGCGTACTACGTGATGTCGTCGCACATCTTACGGGCGCGTCCGGTTCAGTGGTGGTCGGACTCCCAATCGAGGAGTGCGGCCTTGATCTCCACGCCATAGCGGTAGTCGCCCAGTCCGCCGGCCGAGCGGACGGCGCGGTGGCAGGGCACGACCCAGGCCAGCCGGTTCCGGGTGCAGGCCGCCGTCGCCACCCGCACGGCGCGCGGCCGTCCGGCGCGCTCAGCGAGTTCCCGGTACGTGAGGACCTCGCCGGGCCCACTGGAGCGCAGGAACGACCAGCAGCTCTGCCGGAACGGCGTGCCCGGTTGGCTGGTCCGCAGCGAGGCGAACCCGGTCAGGTCCCCGTCGAGGACGTCGGCGACGGCCCGCCGGATGGCGCTGTCGCCGTCGTTCGGGTGGACCGGCAGTCGGCGTGCGCCACGGGGCAGCACCTGCGCGATATCGGTCAGCTCACCGAACCCGCAGGCACGCAGCACCTCGTCGTCGGGGGTCCAGAACGCGGTGAAGGCACCGAACGGGGTGGCCAGCGTGGTCGCCTCCAGGCTCCTGGTCGTGGTCATCTCGGGCCTCCTGGTCAGGGGACGGTCTGGCGGGCTGCATGGGCGTTCCTATTCTGCTGACCCGTGCGCGGGGGCTGGAGGCGGGGTCACTCGCCGTCCCCGGTGAGCCCGCGCGCCGCCGTCCGAGGGGTGCGCCGCGGCGCGGACGCCGAGCGGATGACGACGCTCGCCGCGACGACGAGGACCATGCCCACCCATTCGGGTCCGGTCAGCCGCTGGCCGAGGACCACCAGTCCGGCCAGCGCCGCGACGGCCGGCTCCAGCGACAGCAGGATGCCGAAGACGTTCGGGGCGATCCGGCGCAGCGCGATGTTCTCCAGCGAGTACGGGACCACCGACGACAGCAGCGCGACGCCGAGACCTCGGCCCAGCGCCTGGCCGCCGAACAGCCGGGCGCCGGCCCCAATGCTCCCCAGGGCGCTACCAGGACGGCGGCGATCAGCATCGCCCAGGCCACCCCGTCGATCCCGCCGAAGCGCCGGGCGGTGTGCCCGGAAGCGATGATGTACGCCGCCCACGCGGCGCCGGCCAGCAGGGCCAGCCCGATGCCGAGCAGGTCAAGTTCGGCCCACGGCGTCCACAGGGCTCCGGAGATCAGCAGCACGCCGCCCAGAGCCAGCGCGACGGCACTCAGATCGCGGACGCTGCGCGACGTGACAGCGGCCAGCGTGAGCGGGCCGAGGAACTCCAACGTCACCGCCACCCCGATCGGCAGCCGGGCGAGGGCACCGTAGAAGGCAGAGTTCATCACCGCCAGGGTCAGCCCGTACGCGGCGACGACCCACCAGTCGCGGCCCCGATGCCCACGCCAGTGCGGACGGACGGCCACCATCATGATCGCGGCCGCCAGGCTGAGGCGGAGCAGGACTGCTCCCATCACCCCGGCGACCGGGATCAGCGTCACGCCGAGTGCGCCGCCGAACTGCACCGAGACGATCGCGGTGAGGACCAGGGCGAGGGGCCACCCAGCTGTCTGTCGGGCGCCGCGATCCATGCCTGTCATCCTGCCACCCGGCCGGCGACGGCTCTGCGGCCCACCGGGGGTCCCGACTTCGTAGAATGGAGAACCGGCGCCGCTGGCCGCCGGGTATCGGTGGGCCGAGGTCGACCCGGCCACGACCTCGAGCGGGGTGGACGGATGGACACGGCGGTCATCTATCTGGCGATCACCTTCGCGCTGGGCTTCGGCGTGACCCTCGTCCGCCTGCCACCACTGGTGGGGTTCCTGGCCGCGGGGTTCGTGCTGAAAGCGCTGGGCGTCGGCACCGCGCCCTACCTTCACCTGCTGTCCGACCTGGGCGTCACGATGCTGATGTTCACCATCGGTCTCAAACTCGACGTGCGGATGTTGCTGCGGAAGGTGGCGTGGGGCACCTCGCTGCCACACATGGTGTTCAGCACGCTCATCGGCGCCGGCTTCCTCGGTCTGCTGGCGGTGGTGGGCGCGCCGATGCTCGACCGGGCCGACCCCGCGACCCTGCTCCTGCTCGGCTTCGCGCTGTCCTTCTCCAGTACGGTCTTCGCGGCCAAGGTGCTGGAGGAGCGTTCCGACGACGGGTCGCTCTACGGCCGTACGGCGCTGGCGATCCTCGTGCTGCAGGACATCGTGGCGGTCGCCTTCCTGGCCGCCCGGGAGGGTTGGCAGCCGGGGCCGCGGATCCTCGCCCTGGCGCTGCTGTGGCCGATCACTCTGCTCCTGCGCCGGATCTGGCACAGCGTCGGTCGCGACGAGTTGCAGGTCCTGTTCGGGATCGGCGTCGCCCTGGTGCCCGGGGCCTGGTTGTTCGACTGGGCCGGCCTCACCGGGGATCTCGGGGCGCTCGTGGTCGGGCTGCTGCTGGCCTCCTCGAAGCGGGCCGCATCCTTGTCGACGGCACTGTTCAGCATCAAGGAGGTGCTGCTCGTCGGGTTCTTCCTCACGATCGGGGTGGACAGCACCCTGACCCTGCCGTCGGTCCTGATGGGTATCGGGCTGCTGGCCCTGCTGCCGGTCCAAGCCTTCCTCTACATCGTGCTGCAGCGCCTCTTCGGTCTGCGCAACCGGACCGCCGTGCTGTCCGGCTTCATCCTGGGCACGTTCTCGGAGTTCGGGCTGATCGTCACCGCATTCGCAGCCGACCGTGGGCTGGTGCAGGCCGACTGGCTGCCCGCCCTGTCGGTCGCCGTCGCCGGCAGCTTCATCCTCGCGGCCGTCGCCAATCGTCGTGGCACCCGGCTGATCGAGTGGCTCACCGACGTCCTGCCGAGCCGCGCCGCCGCCCGGATCATCCCCGAGGACCGCCCGGTCACGCTCGGGGACGTCCGGGCCATCGTGCTCGGGATGGGCCGGATCGGGGCGTCGGCGTACGACCACCTTGCCCACGAGTACGGGCTGAGCGTCGTGGGGGTGGAGAACAACCTCGATCGGGCGGCCGACCTGCGCCGGCGAGGCATGAACGTCATCGTCGCCGACGCCACGGATGCGGAGTTCTGGCAACGCCTTCACCCGAGCCACACCGTCGCGATCGTCGTCCTGGCCATGCCGGAGCACGGGTCGAACCTCTTCGCCCTGCACAAGGTCGAGGCCAGCGAGTTCGACGGCACCATCGCGGCCGTCGCCCACAACGATGACGATGTCCGGGAGATCCGGGCCTTGGGCGTGGAGGCCGTCTTCCACCTCTACGACGGCGCGGGGGACAGCCTCGCCGACCGCGCCGCCGTCCAGGCCGGGGTGAGGCCGGTCGACGGCACGGAGTGAGGCGAGGCCTGCCGTGTCAGTCGACGGTGATGGCGATCTTGCCCTTGACGTGGCCGGACATGCTGCGCCGGTACGCCTCGGCCAACTGCTCGAGTGGGTAGGTCTCGGCGACGTCCACCCGCAGCCGTCCCTGCTCCAGCATCGTCGCCAGCGCGGCGAGATCGCCCGCGTCGGGCCGGACCCACATCCACTGGCCGCCGGCGCCGATCACGCCGTGGTCGGCGATCGACGCATGCCGCCCGCCCTCCTTGAGCACTGCCCGGGTGACCTCGAGGACGCCCCCGACGAAGTCCGCGACGACGTCGACGCCGTCGGGCGCGAGCGCCAGGACCCGATCCGCCAGCCCCGCACCGTACGTCACCGGCTCGGCACCCAGGCCACGGACGCGTTCGCTGCTCGCGGGCGAGCAGCTGCCCAGCACCCGGGCACCGAGGTCGCGGGCAATCTGGGCCGCCGCCGAGCCGACGCCGCCGGAGGCGTTGTGGATCAGCACGGTCTCACCGCGGCTGAGGCCCAGGCGGGCGAGCACCTGGTAGGCGGTGAGACCGGCCAGCGGGACGGCGGCCGCCTCGGTCCAGGAGAGGGCGGCCGGCTTGGTGGCGATGTGGCGGACCGCGAGGGTCACGTACTGCGCCATCGTCCCGCCGTGCACGTAGTCCTTGCGGGCGTAGCCGAACACCTCGTCACCCACCGCGTACTCGGGCGTGTCGATACCGACCTTCTCCACCACGCCGGCGACATCCCAGCCGGGGACGACGGGGAACCGTACGTCCATCAGGGCGTCGAGCCCGCCGGCCATCACCTTCCAGTCGACCGGGTTCACGGCGGCAGCCTTCACCCGCACCAGCACCTCACCAGGGCCGACCTTGGGGAGCGGCAGGTCCAGCAGTCGCAGGACCTCCGGGTCGCCGTAGCTGTCATACGTCATCGCGCGCATCGTCTCAGGCATGAGCCCCATCCTGCCCCCGGGCGGAAGGGACAGCGGGGAAGGGGCAGGGAAGAGCCGGTCCCGCGGCCCTCACTCGGTCAGGCTCACCAGCCCCGCCAGAGCCTGGTCGAGGTCGGGCGCCACCACCAACCGGCTCACCGCCGACGGCTTGACGAATCCGGCCTCGGCCATGCCCCGGATGGTTGCCAGGAAGGGATCCCAGAACCCACCGATGTTGAGGAACCCGACCGGTTCGTCCAGCATCCCCAGGTAGCTCCAGCTCCACACCTCGACGATCTCCTCGAGCGTCCCCAGCCCACCGGGGATCGCCAGGAACGCGTCGGCCAACTCGGCCATCAGGGCCTTGCGCTCGTGCATCGTGCGTACCACCCGCAGCTGGGTGAGGTCGTGACGGCCCCACTCGCGCAGGATCATCTCCTCAGGGATGACACCGATCACCTCCCCGCCGGCGTCGAGGGCACCCTGGGAGAGCGCTCCCATCAGCCCGGCACCGCCAGCCCCGTACACCAGGCCGATGCCGCGGCGGGCGAGCTCGGCGCCGACGTCGTAGGCGGCGCTGCGCAGCGAGGGGTCATGGCCGTCGCTGGCAGCGGCGAAGACGGCGAGGCGGCGCAGCGGACTCATGCCGGAATTGTCCCCTACTGGTCGACCGGGACGCGGGCGGGACCGTCGTCCGTCCGCGCCAGCCGTCGTCGGCCGCGTGCCAGCGGGGAGGGCCACCAGACCGCGGCGCCGAGGTCGTGCACCAGGGCGGGAACCAGCACCGAGCGGACGACGAAGGTGTCCAGCAGCACCCCGAACGCGACGATGAACGCGAGCTGCACGAGGAACAGGATCGGGATCACCGAGAGGGCCGCGAACGTGGCCGCCAGCACCAGCCCGGCCGACGTGATCACCCCACCGGTGACGACCAGACCCCGCAGCACCCCGTCGCGGGTGCCATGGGTCAGGGTCTCCTCGCGTACCCGGGTCATCAGGAAGATGTTGTAGTCGATGCCGAGGGCGACCAGGAAGACGAAGCCGTACAGGGGGACCGCCGGGTCCGCCCCCGGCAGGCGCAGCACGTCATTGAACACCAGTGCCGAGACGCCCATCGCGGCGGCGAAGGACAGCACCGTCGTGGCGATCAGCAGCAGCGGGGCGACCACCGCCCGCAGCAGGGCCATCAGGATCAGCACAATGACTGCCAGCACGACCGGGATGATCAGGGTGCGGTCGTGGATCGCCGCGTCGACGGTGTCGATCGAGGTCGCCGTCACGCCACCGACCAGCGCCGGACCGGGCAGCGCGTGGAGTTCGTCCCGCACGGAACGTACCGTCGCCTCCGCGGCGGTGGAGTCGGCCGCCGACGTCAGGGTGGCCTGCACCAGCACCTGCCCCTCGATCGTTGTCGGGGCCGGGGCCGCAGCAGGGGCCGCGGCGGGCGGGCCACCCGCTCCGGCGACGCCTCTGGGGGCTCCGGTGGCGGGAACGGGACTGCCGAGGGCGCCCTCACGGGTGAGGGGCAGGGTGCCGGTGGGTGAGGCGGCCGAGGTGACGGCTACCGAGGCGATGCCGTCGTGGCCCCACAACGTGCGGGCGACGGCGGGCAGCTGCGCTTCGTCCGTGAGGACGTAGACGGGAGACCCGGCACCGGCGGGGAAGTGTGCGCCGAGCTCCTGCTGGCCCTCGCGCGCCTCCGACGCGCCGAGGACCAGGTCGGACTGCGGCACCCCGTCGGCGCGCAACTGGCTGACCCCGACTGCCGCCACCGCGAGGACCAGGGCGGTGCTGACCCACAGCACCCGCGGGTGAGCAGCCACGCCGCGGGCGAGCCGGGCCCAGACCCCCCGGGTGGGCACCACGTCCGCCGGCGTCGCCGCGGGATCGTACGCGGGCCGGCGCGGCCAGAACGCCGCTCGGCCGCAGGCGAAGAGCACCGCGGGGAGGAACGTCAGTGCCGCCAGCATCGCGAAGGCGATACCGATGGCCGCGACCGGTCCCAGGGTGCTGTTCGACTTGAGGTCGCTGAGGAGCAGGCAGAGCAGCCCCGCGATCACCGTGCCCCGGAGGCCAGGATCGGTTCGAGGGCACCGCGCAATGCCACGTGCGTCGCGGTCCAGGCGTGGGACGTATGGCGCAGCGCCTCGCGGTAGCGGGAGACGTAGAGCAGCGAGTAGTCGGTGGCCGCGCCGATCACGAGGATGAACAGGATGCCTTGGGTCTGGCCGCTCAGCAGTAGCACTCCAGCCTTCGCCAGCCACCACACGGTCAACAGTGCGACGCACAGCGCGAACATGCTGGTGGCGAGCACGGCGAGGGGGAGGATCGCCGATCGGTAGACGAGGACGAGGATGACCAGCACCGCGGCCAGCGCGACGCCGAGCAGCAGGCCGTCGATGCCGGCGAAGGCGCCGGCCAGGTCCGCGGTGAATCCCGCCGGGCCGGTCACGTACGCCCGCACTCCGGTGGGCAGGCCGGTGCGGGTCACGGCGCCGACCTCGCGCGCCACCGCGGGGATGTCGGCGCTGCCCGCGATCGGCACGAACGCCTGGACCGCCGAACCGTCCGCTGACGGGATGGCCGGCGACACCGGGCCGGCCACGCCCGGGACGTTCGCGGTCGCCGCGATCCGCTCCCTGATCACCCCGAGGTCGGCTGGTGTCAGCGGGGCGTCCGCGGTGACGACCACCACCGCGGGGATGGCGGCGCGGCCGGTGAAGTCCGCCAGTCGCTCCTGGACCCGGGTCGCATCCGCCGACTGCGGCAGATAGGCGGTGGCGTCGTTGGAGGAGACCTCGTCGACCCGGCCGAAGTAGGGCCCACCGACCGAGGCGGCGGTCAGCCAGGCGAGGATCAGGGCGGCTGGGAGCAGGATCCGCAGCCAGCGGGGTACGTGCGTCATGGTCGGCATCCTTCAGAGAAGAAGCTAGCTTGGCTAGCAATAAACCTAGCATGGGAAAAGCGTGAGGCATAGACTCGTCGCCATGCCTGCCGATGACCCGCAGGGGGAGCCGTCACCGAGAGCGCCAACGACGTGGCGGCCTCTGACGTGCCGGTCTATGACGTGGCGGCCAACGACCCCGACGGTCGCCTGATCGATCGAGGTGCGATCAGTGAGACCGACCTCGCCCAGATCACGGCTCTGATGCAGGCGCTGGGCGCGCTGCGCGACGAGGAGGACCGGTTCGGTCGAGCCTCGGAGGAGTACATGAAGTTGGGGCGTACGGACATGCGTGCGCTGCACTTCCTGATCGTCACCGAGAACCTCGGCCGGGTCGTCACCGCCGCCGCCCTCGCCGCCCACTTGCACATCACCAGCGCGTCGACGACCAAACTGCTGGACCGGCTCGAGCGGGCCGGCCACATCACCCGCTCACCCCATCCGTCCGACCGGCGGGCCCTGGCCATTCGGGTCACCCCGCGGACCCGTGGGGTCGCCACCGCGACGGTCGGTGCCTATCAGGCCCGGCGCTTCCGGGCCGCCGCGCGGCTGACGCCGGCCGAGCGGGAGGTCGTCACCCGCTTCCTGCGGGACATGACCGACGAGCTGGCCGGAGCGGACGGATCGTTCCCGGAGCCGCTCTGAGGCTCAGGCCGCCAGGACCAGCTTCCCGGCCAGGCCCAGCATCAGCACGCCGACACCGGTGTCGATCCAGCGCCAGGTCGTGGGGCGCCCGAGCGGACCGGACAGGGCCCGGGCCCCGAACCCCAGTCCGACGAACCACACGGCGCTCGCCGCGAATGCACCGGCGGTGAAGATCCACCGCCCCGGATCGCCGAAGCGGTTCGCCAGGTTGCCGAGCAGCACCATGGTGTCGAGGTAGGTCTGCGGGTTGAGGTAGGTCGCCGCGAGGACGGCGAGGATGACCGTACGGGCCGATCCGCTCCCGGTGACCGCCATCGCCCGCGGCTTCGCGGCGGAGCGGAACGACATCGCCGCATAGCCCAGCAGGTAGGCCGCGCCGGCCCAGGCCAGCACCTCCATCACCAATGGATGCCGTGCGGCGAGGAGTCCGACGCCGGCCGTGCCCGAGGTGATCAGCAGGATCTCGCTGAGGATGCAGACGATCACGACCAGTCCGACGTGGTCACGGCGGATGCCCTGCCGCAGCACCATCGTGTTCTGCGCGCCGATCATCGCCACCAGCATGAAGCTCGCCGCGAACCCGGTCACCCAGGTGCCGATCCCGATCATCATCCACCTCCGACATCACCGCCGGAGCGACCGGCGCACGCCAGGCAGCACCGGAGCGGCCGGTGCGCCGGGGCCCATCTCGTCCCCGGCTCCCGACGCTAGGGGCGGTCGCATCGTTAGACAAACGTGGGATTCTTCAGATGGATTAGATTTGCTTCATGAACTTCGAACAGCTGCGCGCCCTCCTGGCAGTGGTCGACGAGGGCACGTTCGAGGCGGCGGCCGACGAGTTGCGGGTCTCGCCGTCAGCCATCAGCCAACGCATCAAGGCTCTGGAGGCCTCCGTCGGCAACGTCGTGGTGCGGCGTACGGTGCCCTGTACGGCGACCGAGGCGGGAGCGGTGCTGCTGCGGATGGCGCGCCAGGTCGCGCTGCTCGAGACCGAGGCGATCGAGGCGCTCGGGGCCGGCGATCCCGGGCAGGCGCTGCTGCCGCTGGCCGTCAACGCCGACTCGCTGGCCACCTGGTTCCGGCCGGTGCTGCGCGAGGCGGCGGGGTGGCAGGACACCATCCTGCGCCTGCAACTCGAGGACGAGGAGCACACCAGCGACCTGCTCCGCGGCGGCGACGTCGTCGGAGCCGTCACCGCTGCCCCACGAGCGGTCGCCGGCTGCCGGACCGAGAAGCTCGGCGCGATCCGGTACCAGCCGGTCGCCGCCCCCGACCTGCTCGAGCGCTTCACCCGGCTGCGCGGTGGCAGGCGGGTGGTCGAGTGGAGCCGGATGCCGGTGCTGCGCTACGGCCCCAAGGACGACCTGCAGAACAAGTTCCTCCGCGCCCGGGGCGTCGAGCAGCTACCGGCCGCTCACCAGATCCCGTCCTCCGAGGCGTACCTGGCCGCGGCCCGCGCCGGCCTCGGCTGGGGCCTCGTCCCGGAGGTGCAGATGGGGGAGTCGCTGGCGGAGGGATCGCTGGAGATCGTCGTGGCGGACGGCCATCGTGACGTGCCCCTCTACTGGCAGGTGTGGAAGCTGGGGTCGGCACGGATCGAACGGCTCACCGCGGCCGTCCACCGGGCCTCCGCCTCCCTCCTCAGCGCAGCACCTGGTAGGTGAGTCGGGCGAACTGTCCCAGCTTCTCCGCTGACACGAGGTGCAGCCGATCGGGGCCGATGGTGCGGGGGAACAGCGGTTTCCCGGCCACCAGGGTGGCCGGGGCGACGTCGACCCGGACCTCGTCCAGCACCCCGGCGTCGAGGAACTGGCCGGCCAGGTCGCCGCCGCCGATCACCCAGAGGATCCCGTCGCCGACCGCCGCCTCGAGGGTGGCCAGGTGGTCGGCCACCGGACCGGAGAGCACCCGGATGTCCGCGCCCTGCGGGAGGGGAAGCTTCCGGTGGGTGAAGAGGAACAGTGTCCGGGTGCCGATCATCGCCTCGGTCCAGCGTTCCGGATCCTGCGGGGGCGCCTCGTGGGCGAGCACCCACTCGTACGTCGCGGCTCCGCACACGCCCGCACTGGTCGTGCCGATGAAGCTGGCGGGGTCGGGGCCCTCGGTCTCGTCGATCTGGACGTCGAACAACCACTGCAGGTCGTCGTCGGGGCTGGCCAGGAAGCCGTTGAGTGTGCTCGCGGTGTAGAAGACCGTACGCATGAGTCACCCTAACCGCCGAAAGCTGGGCAGGCACAGGGTCGTGGGAGCAGAATCGACCCCATCCCGCCCTATGGCTGAACGGAGTGGACGATGCGCGTCGCAGTGCCGACCGAGATCAAGTCCGAGGAGCACCGGGTCGCGGTCACCCCCGCCGGTGTCCGCGAACTGGTGGCCGATGGTCATGAGGTGGTGATCCAGTCGGGCGCGGGACTCGCCTCCGACATCACCGACGAAGACTTCGAGCGGGTTGGGGCCGACATCACCGACGACCCCGACGCCCTGTGGCACTGGGCCGACCTGGTCTGCAAGGTCAAGGAACCCCAGCCGGTGGAGATCGCACGGCTGCGCGAGGGACAGCTCCTCTTCGCCTATCTCCACCTCGCTCCGGACGCCGCCCAGACCCGCGGGCTGATCGCCTCCGGGGCCACCTGTGTGGCGTACGAGACCGTCACCGACGCCGCGGGCAACCTTCCGCTGCTCGCCCCGATGTCCGCGGTCGCCGGCCGGCTTGCGGCGCAGGTCGGGGCGAGGCTGCTGGAGGGCTTCCACGGCGGGCGCGGTCTGCTGATGGGCGGCGTGCCGGGGGTGCCGGCCGCGCGAGTGCTGGTGTTCGGAGCCGGCGTCGTCGGCAGCAACGCGATCCGGGTGGCCCTCGGGATGGGTGCCGACGTCACCGTCCTCGACGTCAACCTCGACAAGCTGGCCCATCTCGACTCCCGCTTCGGCGCGGCCCTCACCACCATCCATTCGTCCCGGCTCGCCGTCGAGGAATCGCTGCAACGGGCCGACCTGGTCATCGGCGCCGCGCTGGTGCCCGGGGCGCTGACCCCCAAGCTCGTCACCCGCGACCAACTACGGCTGATGCCCCAGGGCGCCGCGGTCGTCGACGTCGCGATCGATCAGGGCGGTTGCTTCGAGACGAGCCGCCCCACCACCCACCGCGACCCGACCTACTGGGAGGGTCACGTGCTGCACTACTGCGTGGCCAACATGCCCAGCGCGGTGGCGGCGACGGCGACCCGGGCGCTGGCCAACGCCACCCAGCCCTACCTCGTCCGGCTGGCGAACGGCGGCATCGACGGGCTGGTCACTGACCACCAACTGCGCGCCGGCCTCAACATCCATCGAGGCATGGTGACGAACGCGGCCGTGGCCGAGGCGCTCGGCCTGGAACACATCCGTGCCGACGAGGCGTTGTTGGAGGACTGAGGTCGACGCAACTCTGTGACTTGCCAGACTTTTTGCAGGGGATGTAATCTTTCAGAGTCTGCAACGGAGCGGGCGTCCGTATGGGCGTGCTCGCCTGTTCTCATGTTCTCGGAAGGTTCCTTCGTATGACCCAAACCGTCGCCTCCCCCCAGGCCGACGTGCGGAGCGACGCTCCGTCGACGACACCGGTGATGAGCCACCGGCAGATTCTCCTGGTCCTCT
The DNA here is from genome assembly GCF_009646095.1 of Raineyella fluvialis. Taxonomy (NCBI): domain Bacteria; kingdom Bacillati; phylum Actinomycetota; class Actinomycetes; order Propionibacteriales; family Propionibacteriaceae; genus Raineyella; species Raineyella fluvialis. The sequence continues at coordinate 1,897,777 of NZ_CP045725.1, forward strand.
ACGCCCTGATGGCGGGGATGTTCCTGTCGTCACTGGACCAGACGGTCGTCGGCACGGCGATCCGTACGATCGGTGATGACCTCCACGGCCTCGACCACCAGGCCTGGGTCACCACGGCGTACCTGATCACCTCGACGATCGCGACCCCGATCTACGGCAAGCTGTCCGACCTCTTCGGCCGCCGGCCCCTCTACATCTTCGGTCTGGGTGTCTTCATCCTGGGCTCGTTCCTGTCGTCGTTCTCCACCTCGATGGAGATGCTCGCCGCGTTCCGTGCCTTCCAGGGCATCGGCGCCGGTGCCCTGATGTCGCTGCCGCTGGCGATCATGGGCGACATCCTCGCGCCGCGCGAGCGGGCGAAGTACCAGGGCCTCTTCCTTGCCGTCTTCGGCGTCTCGGCGGTCGTCGGCCCGCTGATCGGTGGCGTCTTCTCCGGTGCCAGCCAGATCCTCGGCATCACCGGGTGGCGCTGGGTGTTCCTGGTGAACGTGCCGATCGGCATCGTCGCGCTCGGCATGGTCATCGCCTTCCTGCACCTGCCGAAGTTCCACGAGCACACCGTCTCGCGCATCGACTGGTGGGGCGCCACGGCCGTCGTCGCCACCCTCGTCCCGCTGCTGCTGGTCGCCGAGCAGGGCCGTGACTGGGGCTGGACCTCCGCCGGCTCCATCGCCTGCTACGTGATCGGGACCGTCGGACTGGTCAGCTTCATCCTGGTCGAGACCGCGATGAAGGACGACGCGATCATCCCGATCCGGCTGTTCCGCTCCGAGACCTTCTCGATGGCCACCGTGCTCGGCTTCCTGGTCGGCTTCGCGATGTTCGGCGCCATGCTGACCATCCCGCTCTACCTGCAGTTGGTGAAGGGGCTGACCCCGACCGAGTCCGGGTTCGCCACCCTGCCGATGATCGGCGGCCTGATGGTCTCCTCGATCGCCTCCGGGCAGATCATCTCCCGTACGGGTCGCTACCGGATCTTCCCGATCACCGGCACCCTGCTGCTCAGTGGCGGCTACCTCTTCCTCACCTTCATCACGATCGACAAGCCGCTGTGGTTCCTGATGATCGGGATGTTCTCCATCGGCCTGGGCCTCGGCCAGTTGATGCAGACCCTGACCCTGGCGACGCAGAACGCGGTGCCGGTGCGGGACATGGGTGTCGCCACCAGCTCGTCGACCTTCTTCCGCCAGATCGGTGGCACGCTCGGCACGGCTGTCCTGCTGTCGGTGCTCTTCGCCCTGATGCCGACGAACATCACCACGGCGATGACCGACAAGGACGACCTCTCCCGCGCCCTCGACGCGGCCCTCACCCCGTCGGTCGCCGCTACCCCGGCCAACGCGGGCGTGATGGACAAGATCTGGAACCCGATCGTCACCCCGATCAAGGCCCAGGTCCAGGCCGGCCTCGACCAGGGCACCACCGCCGCGAAGCAGGCCGCCGACCAGGCCGCCCGCCAGCAGGTCGCCGCCGCCGTGCAGCAGCAGGTGGCCGCGGGCAGGATCCCCGCCGCCGCGGCGCCGTCGATCATCGACAAGCAGCTCGCCACCGCCCGCCCGGTCGCGGAGCAGAAGGCCCTCGAGGTCGCCGCCCAGAAGGCCGGCGTGTCCGTCGTCGACGGTCATCTCGCGGTCGACTACACCGACCAGGCGCAGCGTACGGCCATCGTCGACAAGGTCGTGCCGACGATGATCGACCAGATCAACAGCAAGCAGCAGGAGTCCACGTCGTCCTCGACCACCGCGGACACCTCCTTCCTCAAGGGCGCCGACCCGCGTCTCACCCGTCCGTTCATGGCCGGCTTCAACGCGTCCGCCGTGACGATCTACTGGGTCGGCCTCGGCGTCGCGCTGCTCGCCTTTGCACTCAGTTGGTTCTTCAAGGTGCCGCCGCTGCGGACGCGCTCGGCGCTCCAGGAACAGGCGGACAAGGCCGGTGCGAAGGCCGGCGCCCCGGCGCCGCAGCAGGCCTGAGAGATCAGCCCACACAGGCGATGAACCCGGTGCCGGAGACTCCTCGGGGACTCCGGCACCGGCCACACCGCCGGGAGGAACCTTCATGATCGTCGATCCGACACTCTTCGCCCGCTCAGCCGTGCGGCCGGCCGACACCGATGCGACCGACAGCGATCCGACCGACAGCGAGCCTGCCGGCGCGCTGCCGGCCGCGGGGACCGAGAAGCCCTGCTCGTGGCGCCAGCTCAAGAAGCAGCAGACCCGCGAGGCGATCCACCTCGCCGCGTACGCCCTGGTCGCCGAGCGTGGCTACGCGCATGTCACCGTCGCGGACATCTGCGCCGCCGCGGGTGTCTCGGAGCGCACCTTCTTCAACTACTTCCCGTCCAAGACGGCGGCCACCCTGGGCCTGCCGGAGACGGCCATCAGCACCGAGCAGGAACTCGACTTCCTGCGGAGCGGCGGGCCACTCGTCGGGGACCTCTGCGCCCTGGTCGCCCACGTCGCCGACAACCGGGACGACAACCTCTCCCGGATCCGTGACCTGATGAAGCGTGAGCCGGACCTCTTCGCGGCCCTGCACCAGTGGACGTCCGGCCTGCGCCACCATGTCCTGGGACTGTGCGAGCAGCGGACCACGCCCGCCAAGGCCCGCCTCGCCGTGTCACTCGTCTTCGGTGCGCTCAACCTGCACGCCGACAGCGCCTACACCACCAACCGGCCCTCGGCCGAGTCACTGCGCCGGACCGTCGCGGAGCTCGGGGCGATCGCCGGCGAATAGGGGTCGCTCGAAGCCAGACACGAAACCGCCGGCCGGGACACGATGCGTACGTCGTGTCCCGGCCGGCGGTGGGTTCTGGGAGCGGTCAGGCCGTGGCCAGCGCCAGCTCCTCCTTGGGCGCGTCGTACACCGTACGGTCGAGGATGCCCTCCCGCTTCGCGACGATGACGGGCACGAGGGCCTGGCCGGTGACGTTCAGGGCGGTCCGGACCATGTCGATGATCGGGTCGATCGCCATCAGCAGACCGACACCCTCCAGCGGCAGGCCCAGGGTCGACAGGGTGAGCGTCAGCATCACCGTGGCACCGGTCATGCCGGCGGTCGCCGCGGAACCGAGCACCGCGACCAGCGCGATGAGCAGGTAGTCGGCCAGGTTGAGCTGCACGTGGAAGAAGTTCGCCACGAAGATCGAGGCCAGGGCCGGGTAGATCGCGGCGCACCCGTCCATCTTCGTCGTCGAGGCCAGCGGCACGGCGAAGGAGGCGTACGAGGAGGGGACCCCGAGGTTCTTGACCGTCACCTCACGCGTCACCGGCATGGTGCCGAGCGAGGACCGGGACACGAAGCCGAGCTGGGTGGCCGGCCACACGCCGCGGAAGAACGCGCCGACCGACAGGCCGTGGGTCCGTAGGAGCACCGGGTAGACCACGAAGCCGACCACCAAGCAGCCGACGATCACGTCGAGCACGAAGACGCCGAGCGAGCCCACCGCGCCCCACCCGTACGAGGCCACCGCGTTGCCGAGCAGACCGACGGTGCCGATCGGGGCGAGCCTGATGATCCACCACAGCACGCGTTGGACGACCTTGAAGGCGGAGTTGACCACGGCCAGGAACGGCTCGGCCTTCGCACCGGCGCGCAACACAGCGGCGCCGACGACGATGGCGATCACGAGGATCTGCAGCGCGTTGAAGCTCAGCGAGGTGCTGCTGCCGTGGGTGGAGATCTCGAGACCGAGGAAGTTCTGCGGGACCAGCCCGTTGAGGAAGTCCAGCCAGGTGCCCTGGGTGGAGGAGGCCTTGGCGGCGCTCGCGGCGACCGAGGTGCGGGTGCCCGGCGCGGTGAAGATGCCGATGCCCATCCCGATCACGACCGCGATCAAAGCCGTGATGGCGAACCAGATCAGCGTCTGGACGGCCAGCCGGGTGGCGTTGGCGACCTCACGCAGGTGCGCGATCGAGGAGACGATCGCCAGGAAGATGAGCGGGGGGACGACGGCCTTCAGCAGGGTGACGAAGATGCTGCCGATCATCCGCAGGGTGGCGGTCAGCCAGTTCGGCACGACGGTGCCGTCGGCGGCATGCCCGGCCGGACCGAGCCGGACAGCGATCAAGCCCAGGACGATGCCGAGCGCGAGACCGATCAGCACCTGGGTGCTGAACGAGAGGTGGAAACGCTGCTTGCGGGGGCCGGCGGGGGTGCTGCCGGAGCCCTGAGCGGCTGGGTCAGGTGTCGGGTGTGACGGTGACGAGTGGAGATCAGTGGTGCTCACGAAGGAGAACCTTACTCCCACGGATAAGGTGATGCAAAGTAGGCCATAAGGTGAGCTATAGGCTGGCGACCAGGCCGTGCCTCGCCTCAGCAGCGGCGCTGTCGGGTGCCAGGCGGTGGGCCAGAGCCGGCAGGGCTTGCTCCAGTGGCGCCTCCCACTTCACGGCGACGAGCTCGTCGGCCCGCGTACGCCCCCGGGTGATCACGACGATCGGCAGCCCGCGCTTGGCCGCGCGGCGGACGAAGCGCAGGCCGCTCATCACCTGCAGCGACGAGCCCAGCACCAGCAGCCCCTCGGCCTCCTCGACAAGGGAGAAGCAGTGGTCGACCGTGGCGCGGGGCACGACGTCACCGAAGAACACCACGTCCGGGCGGAGCCGATCCGCCGAGCAGCACCCGCACAGCGGCGCCCGGAAGCTGTCCACCAGCAGCGTGGAGAGCACCGCGTCCCCATCGGGACGGATCTGCGTCCCGGTGCCGGCGAAGTCTGGGTTGGCCGCCGCCATCCGTCTGTCGAGGGCGGAGCGGGACGTCACCTCTCCGCACGCTTCGCAGACCACCCGCGACAGCGAGCCGTGGAGTTCGGTGATGTGGGTGGTGCCGGCCGCGTGGTGCAGGCCGTCGACGTTCTGGGTGATCACCGGGCCGGCGAGCCCGGCGCGCTGGAGTGCGGTGACGGCCAGGTGGGCCGGGTTGGGCCGGGCGCGATGCAGGTTCTGCCAGCCGACGTAGGACCGGGCCCAGTAGCGTCGCCGCGCCTCCGCGGACGTACGGAACTCGTCGATCCGCATCGGCTGGATCCGCCGGGTGCCGTCGGGGTCGCGGTAGTCCGGGATACCGGAGGCCGTGCTCATCCCGGCGCCGGTCAGCACGAGCCATCGGCGGGTCGGGAGCAGCGAGGTCAGGCGGTCGAGCACGCGTTGAGAGTACGTCACCGGCGCAACGCCGCGCGTCGCCTACCGCCCCATGTCCCGGATAGCGTTCCCGCGGGAACGCCCGAGACCCTCGTTCCGTGTGATGGGATGGAGATCTCGCCGATGAGTGCCTGGAACGTTCCCGCGGGAACGTCCACCCACCCGATCCCCGCCTCGATCAGGCGCCGGGCCGCCGCTCGCCGGCCGTGACGGGGAAGGGGATCTCGTTCTCCGCGACCGGCCGAGGGCACGTCGCGTACGACGGGACGAAGGCGGCCGGGAAGTTCAGCGCGCGGTTGAAGTCCAGACTGGTGCCCCCCGCGGGGTCGACCTCGCCCAGCATCACGAATCGCCAGTCGGCGGTGTCCATCCCGTTGGTCGGGTCGTGGAAGACGACGTACGCGTCGCCGTGCCCGCCGCTGACCAGCAGCCGCACGTCGTGGTCGTCCCGGGTGAACGACACCTCGCCCCAGAAGGACATCGGTTGGACGACGCCCGGGTAGGCGGTCTCGATGTCGCGGACGACGTCGGACTCGTACCGTTCGAAGTGGGCGCGGACGATCCAGGCCGGATCCCAGTCGTAGGTCGGGACGCCGGTGAAGCCGGTCAAGGTCGGTGCCGCGGGGTTGCGGAGGCGCACCATCGGGTGCCCGCCCCGGATCCCGGCCTCCGCCACGATCCCGTCGTGGCTGAGGGACGCATCCGACTCGTCCTCCTCGAGGTCGACCTCGACCGTCCCGCTGATCGGGGCGTCGAGACGCAGGACGTTGTCCTCGGGCGCCAGGTCGACGCGGACCTGCTCCCCGTCACCGGACCAGAGGCCCGGGAAGCCCTCGATCGGGCGCGGGGTGTCGTCGAGCCAGTGGAGCGCGGTGATGGAGAGCCACCCGTGCGGAGCGGTGAGCCCCTTCTCGCGCATCCGGTGCCAGCGCTTCCATTCGCTGTGCTCCCACATGCTCCAGTCGGGTCCGGTCCCCATTGCTCCTCCTGTGTCGCCTGCAGCCGAGGGTAGCGCGCGGCACCGTCCCCACCCTCCCTGCGGACACCGATCCGCCTTCAGTCCAGGGACTCCCGCAGCGCGGCGAGGAAGGCGTCGACGTCGGCCTCGGTGGTGTCGAAGCTGCACATCCACCGCACCTCGCCAGTGGCCTCGTCCCAGTCATAGAAGAAGAACTGCTCGCGCAGCCGTGCCGCGGCCTCCTTGGGCAGGATCGCGAACACCGCGTCGGACTCGACCGCCTGCGTGATCCGGACGCCGGGCAGATCGCGGACGCCTGCCGCCAGCCGGGCCGCCATGGCGTTCGCCCGGCCCGCGGAGCGCTGCCAGAGGTCGCCCTCGTAGAGGGCGATGAGCTGGGCCGAGATGAAGCGCATCTTGCTGGGCAGTTGGGTGAGGAGCTTGCGGACGTAGAGCGGACCCCGGACGGCGTCCGGGTTGAGGACGACCACGGCTTCCGCGCCGAGCAGGCCGTTCTTCGTGCCGCCGAGGCTGAGGATGTCCGCGCCGATCGCGGTGGTGATGTCGCCGAGCCCACAGTCCAGGGAGACCGCGGCGTTGGCCAGCCGGGACCCGTCGACGTGCAGCAACATCCCCAGCCGGTGCGCGTGGTCGGCCAGCGCCCGTAACTCCTCCGGTGAGTAGACCGTGCCCAACTCGGTGGACTGGGTGACGCTGACCACCTTCGGCTGGGCATGGTGCTCGAAGCCGAAGCCGTGGGCGCGCCGATCGATCAGCGCGGGGGTGAGCTTGCCGTCGGGGGAGTCGACGGTCAGCGTCTTGACGCCGACCAATTTCTCCGGGGCACCGCACTCATCGACGTGGATGTGGGCGGTCTCGGTGCAGATGACCGCGTCCCAGCGTTCGGTCAGGAGTCCCAGCGACATCACGTTGGCGCCCGTCCCGTTGAAGACCGGGTACGCCGTCGCCTGTGGGCCGAAGTGGGTGCGGATGACCTCCTGCAGCCGTGCGGTGTAGGGATCGTCCCCGTAGCTCGTCAGGTGGCCGAGATTGGCGGCCACGATCGCCTCGATCACTTCGGGATGGGCTCCGGAGGTGTTGTCGGAGGCGAAGCCGTGGCGGGTCGGATCATGCAGCGGGACGGGCATGCGATCCACCCTAGTGGTGGCCGATGCCCGTCCCGTGTGGGGCCGTACGGCGCCCGTCAGCCCAGCTTGATGCGGTACTCCGCCTCGAGGCGCCCGGTCACCTCGTGCTTGCGGGTGCGGCCGGTGGCGTTCCAGCCCATCGCCTCGTACACCCAGATGGCGCGGGTGTTGTCGGCGTAGACCCAGAGGATGAGGTCGTTGAAACCCTCCTCGCGGCAGGCATCGGGCAGCGCGACCAGGAGTCGGCGCGCCCACCCCTCGCCCCAGTGCTCGGGGGCGACGCCGAGGAAGCGCAGTTCCCCGCGGCCCTGGTGGGTGGCTTCGCGCTCTGGCTCGACCGCGGCGAAGGACACGATGCCCCCGTCGTCGTCCGCGATGGCGAGCAGGAAGGAGTGATCGGAGGAAGAGAGGACCTCCTCGATCAGCGGAATGGAGTCGTTGATCTTCACGTCGCTCGCGTCGACGAGATCGCGGTGCGCCGTCGCCTCAGCCCAGATGGTCGCGGCCTGCTTGATCAGCTTGGGGTCGCGGGTCTTGGTGGCACCCATCTCGAACTCGGTCATGATGGCTCCTTCGGTGTCATGCCGCGCCACGGCGGGGATGCCAGGACGCTTCGGTGCGCAGATCCCGGTCGGTCGGGCGGGCACGTGCTCACTCTAACGGGTGTCGGGCCGGGCTGGTCCAGCCTCCGAACCTCAGTCGGCGAGGACCTGGAACAGCACGTGGTCCTGCCAGCGACCGTTGATCTTCAGGTAGCGCGGGGCCCGCCCGATCCGGGCGAACCCGTTGCTGAGCAGGACCCGCTGGGACGCGATGTTGTGAGGCAGGGTGGCCGCCTCCAGCCGGTGCAACCCCAGCTCCCCGAAGGCGTACGCCTTGACGGCGGCCACCGCCGAGGTGGCCAGGCCCCGGCCGGTGTGGTCGAGCGAGACCCAGTAGCCGATGCCGCCCGACAGGAAGGCGCCGCGCGTGATCCGGGAGAGGGTGATCCGGCCGACGGGTTCGTCGTCGTCGAGGATCAGGAACGTCACTGCCAGCCCCGCCTCGCGATCGTGCTGGGCCTCGGTGAGGAAGGCCTGCTGGCCGGCAACGGTGAACCATGCATCGTCGCGCTGGGGCTCCCAGGGTTGAAGGAACGAGCGGTTGCGTCGGTAGAGGGCGGCCAGCACCGGCGCGTCCTCGAGGGTCGCCGGACGGATGACGGGACTGGGCATGGGGCCAATTCTGCCAGCAGTCGTGCGCCTGGTTCCGTTGAGCATTTGATTAGCAGAGGTAATGAACTATGCTAAGTATGTCCGGCCCGGCGGCCGGTGCGGAGGACTAGTAAGAACTCGGGAAGGAACGGACACGACGAGCAGCGGGATGGCAAGCGTTGGCATGACAAGCAGCGGTGCGACAGCAGCGGAGGTGCCGGCGGTGGCCGACACGGAGGCACTCCTGGGGCTCGCGAACGACGTCCGGATGGTCTGCCAGCAGGTCAGCCGTCGGGTGCGGTTCGAGAGCGACGCCGACGTGGCGCCGCACCAGTTCAGCGTCCTGGTGAAGCTGCGGCATCGGCCGTGGACGCCGGGGGAACTGGCTGAGGCCGAGCGCGTGAGCGCCCCGAGCATGACCCGGACGGTCAACTGCCTGTGCGAGCGCGGACTGGTCGAGAAGGTCGGGAACCCCCAGGACGGCCGCCAGCGTCTCCTCCACCTGACCGCCTCGGGTGAGGAGGTCGTCGAGCGGACGATCAGTGCCCGCGACACCTGGATGATGCAGCGCCTCTCGGAGCTCACGCCGGCACAGCGCGAGACCCTGGCCGCGGCCACGGTCGTGCTCCAGGAGGTGCTCGCCCGATGAGCCGCACCCAGGCCCAGCCCCGTCCCCTCGGACTGACCACCCCACGACGCCCTGCCGCACCACGCGGTCTCTTCGCCTCGCTGCACCTGCGTAATTACCGGCTGTTCTTCTTCGGCATGTTGCTGTCGAACGTCGGGCTGTGGATGTTCCGGGTCGCCCAGGACTGGCTGGTGCTGACCCAGCTCACCCCCCACTCGTCGCTGGCGCTGGGCACGATCACCGGGTTGCAGTTCCTGCCGATCCTCCTGCTGTCGGCGTACGGGGGCGCGATCGCCGACCGCTTCGACCAGCGCAAGCTGCTGATGGTCACCCAGACGGCCGCCGGGCTGGTCGCGCTCGTCCAGGCGGTCCTGGTGCTCACCGGCAGCGTCGCGTTGTGGCACGTCTACGTGCTCGCCACCCTCGGTGGGGTGGTCGCATCGTTCGACAACCCGGCCCGTCAGGCGTTCGTCTCCGAGATGGTGCCCGAGGCCTACCTGGTCAACGCCGTCGGCCTGAACTCCACGACCTTCAACGCCTCGCGCCTCCTCGGGCCCGGCCTGGCCGGTCTGATGATCGGCGCCTGGGGCGTCGGCCCGGTCATCCTGATCAACGCCATCAGCTACGCCGCGACCCTCGCCGCCCTGCTCCTGATGGACCCGGCCGCGTTGCACCCGGCGCCCCGGACCCGCGGTCGGGGCTCGGTGCGCGCGGGGATGGCGTACGTCTGGCGGCGCCCGGACGTCCTGCTGGTCCTCTTCATGGTCTTCATGCTCGGCACGTTCGGGCTGAACTTCCAGGTGACGAACGCGCTGATGGCCACCCAGGTGTTCCACGTCGGCCCGGAACAGTACGGGCTGATGGGCACCGTGATGGGGATCGGCACGCTCGGGGCGGCGCTGCGGGCAGCCTCCCGCAGACGCCCCCGGATGGGTGTCCTGGTCGGTGGTCTCGGCGTGTTCACCCTGGGCATGGTGGGGCTGGCTGCCGCCCCGTCGTACGCCACCTACATCGTCGTGCTGGTCGTCGTCGGGGTGTCCTCGATGACCGTGATGACCAGCGCCAACGCGACCGTCCAGTTGTCGGTCGAACCCGCCATGCGCGGCCGGGTGATGGCTCTCTACATGATGGTGTTCATGGGCGGCACCCCGGTCGGTGCCCCGTTGATCGGCTGGATCGGTGCCCGGTTCGGTGCCCGGTCGACGCTCGCGGTGGGGGCCGTCGCGACCGGTGTCGCGACCCTCGTCGCGCTGTGGATCCTCCTGCGGGCACGGCGTCGTACGGGTCTCGCCGACGAGGCGGCATCGCCGCTGCGGGAGCGTCCCGCCGAGGCGGTGACCGGGTCGGCCGAGCATGGCACCATGACGGCATGACCCGTACGCTCCACCTCGTCGGTGACGAGAAGGCCGACGCGTTGCTGGCCGGCGAGCCGTTCGCGCTGCTGACCGGCATGGTCCTCGACCAGCAGGTGCCGATGGAGGTCGCCTTCTCCGGCCCCGCCAAGATCGTCGACCGGCTGGGCACCATCGACCCGGCGGCGATCGCCGCGATGGACCCTGAGGCGGTCCTCGCCGCCTTCGCCGAACGGCCGGCGGTCCACCGTTTCCCGCGCTCGATGGCCCAACGGGTGCAGGCTCTGGCCGCCGAGATCGTCGCCAGCTACGGCGGCCGGACGGAGGCGATCTGGACCGAGGGCGAGCCGACCGGTGCGGAGGTCCTGCGACGGCTGAAGAAACTGCCCGGCTTCGGCGACCAGAAGGCGCGGATCTTCCTGGCCCTGCTCGGCAAGCAGTGGGGGCTGCAGGCGCCGGGCTGGCAGGAAGCTGCCGGCGACTACGCCGCCGAAGGGTGCCGGCGCTCCATCGCCGACGTGGTGGACGAGCAGAGCCTGGCCGAGGTCAGGGCCTTCAAGAAGGAGATGAAGGCCCGCGCGAAGTCGTGACCCGTCGCGGGCGGGACAACCTCCGGTCTCTCACCGGGCCAGCGCGTGCCGCAATGCGGCCGTCAGGTCGGGCTGCTCGAACCGGAAGCCGGCCGCCTCCAGCCTGGCCGCCGACACCCGCTGGTCGGTGTGCACCAACTCCTCCGCGCCCTCCTTGCCCAGGAGGAGGCGGGGCCCGAAAGCCGGGGTCGGGACCAGGGACGGCCGGTGCAGCACGTGGCCGAGTTGCGTCGCGAAGGCCCCGGCCGTCACCGGGGCCGGGGCCACCGCGTTGAACACGCCCGACCAGGTCGGATCGAGGACCGCCTGGGCGTAGATCCGCGCCATGTCGTCGAGGCCGATCCAGCTCAGCACCGCCTGCGGACGGGTCAGCCGGCCTCCCGCCCCGGCGAGGAAGAGCGGCAGCTGCAGACCCAGGGCGCCGGCGGAGGCGGTCAGGACGATGCCGGTCCGCAGCATCACCCGGCGGATCCCCGCATCCTCCGCCCGCTCCGACGCGGCCTCCCAGCGCCGGACGACATCGGCGAGGAAGTCCTGCCCGGTCGCCGAGTCCTCCTCGAGCAGCTCGCCGGGACGCCTCGCCCCGTACACGCCGATCGCGCTGGCCTGCACCAGTGTCGACGGCCCCTCACCGGCCCGCCGCGCGGCCACCATCGCCTTCGCCAGGGTCGTGGTCGCGTCGAGACGCGACCAGAGGATCTCGTGCTTCGCCTGCTCGCTGAACCGTCCCCCGATGGAGCGGCCGGCGAGGTTCACCACCGCCTCGACCCCGGCCAGCTGGGCCGGGTCCAGGTCACCGAGGTCCGGTGCCCAGCTGATCTCGTCCGCTGCCCGGGCGGGGCGACGGACCAGCCGTCGCACGGTGTGCCCGCCGTTCGCGAGCAGTGCGCACAGCTGGGTGCCGATCGTGCCGGAGGCTCCCGACACCACCACCACCCGAGGGGTCGCTGACTCGGGCAGGCGTGCCTGGAGGGCGAGGTCGCCGCGGAGCTGGTCCTCACGGAACCGGAACAACCCCTCCAGGTACTGACGCACCCGGTGCTCGCCCAGCGGCCCGAGCGCCGCCGGCAGCTCGTACGTCACCCGATCGGTGACACGGGTGCCGCCCTCGGGAGTGTCCTCGAAGATGTGCTCGTGGCGCCAGCTGCGCAACGGGCCACTCACCTGCTCGTCGACGAAGAGGGCCCCGGGCTCGTATGCGGTGTGCTCGACCAGCCAGCGCAGACCGGGAGCCGTACGGATGGGGGCGGGCATCGTCTTGCCCGGCCACAGGGCCGCCACGACGGGGGAGGAGATCCGCAGGGCCCGCCGGGAGCCGACCCGGATCCCGTCACTCGGGCCATCGACGGTGACGATCGTTCCCGGAGGACTCAGCCGGACGAAGGCGCCCGGACGCTCGTGCCAGGCGAAGACCTCCTCCCGGGGGTGGGGATAGGTGGCGGTGTGCTCGAAGATGGTCACGATCCAACCTCTCCTGGGGCCCTGTTGCCATCGGTGTGTCACCATCATGCGTCGCCGGTCGACGATGGGACCAGCGTGAGGGCCGTTGCGCTGTGGTGGCGGTCACGTACGAGTCCAGTGTGCTCGCCCGGCGGTTCAGAGCAGGGAGGACTCCCAGTCGAGTAGCGCCTCCTTGAGGTCCTCGCGCCCTCCGTAGCCGCCGAGGGAACCGTCGGCCCGCACCACCCGGTGGACCGGGAGGATCCAGGAGACACGGGTCGCGGCGCACGCATTCGCGGCGGCGCGGGCCCCACGGGGCGCCCCGGCGAGGCGGGCGAGCTCTCCGTAGCTGATCCGCTGCCCGAACCGGGTCTCACGGATCGCCTGCCAACAGAGCCGATGGAAATCGGCTCCCGGCTGTTCGACGGCCAGGCCATCGAAGGCGGTCCGGTCACCCTCGAGGTGACGGAGCACTGCGGATCGTACGATGCCCGGCCCATCGTCGCGCACCGGAGTGACGGCCGCCCGGCCGGTCAGACCGGTCAAACCGGTCAGGTCGTCCAGGCCGGCGAGGACCTCGGCGACCGGACCGAAACCTGCTGCGCGCACAGTGGGGCGCTCCTCACCCGTCCACGCCACGACGAACCCGCCGAACGGCGTGGTCAGTTCGGTCCACCGTGCCCGCTCACCCACGCCCCGAGCGTAACCAGCGGCTGTGGCACGCCGTGCCACGATGGGAGCGTGCGTACCGTGAGCGCTCCACCCCCTGAGGCACCCACTCCTGACGTACCGGTCCCTGCCGTGCGCCCAGCACGGCGCCGCCGGCCGTGGTGGTGGCGCGCGACCCGGGCGCTGGTCGGGTCGGTGGTCGGATTCGTGGTCCTGGTGACCCTGGCCTCGGTGGTCTTCAACGCCGTCAGCCGGCCGGCGTCCACGCTGGCCGCCCCGAGCGGCGCGGATGTCACCGTCGACGGGACGCGGGTGCACTACCAACGCTGGGGCAGTCAGGGCACGCCGATCGTCCTCGTCCATGGGTTCGCCGAGTCGACGCTCGTCTGGGGTCCGGCTGCCGAGGTCCTCGCCCGGGACCATGTCGTGTACGCCGTGGATCTGGCCGGCTACGGCTACACCGAGTACTCCGGCCATTACACGCTCGATGACCAGGTCGCGCTGGTCGACGGTTTCGTACGAGCCATGGGCCTCGACCACCCGATCCTCGTCGGGCACTCGATGGGAGCCGCCGTCGTGGGTGGCGTGGCCCTGCGGCACCCCTCGGACGTGGGAGGCATCGTCTTCGTCGACGGCGACGGGCTCCCGTTCGCCGACGGCAACGGCCGTCCCAGGGGGCGTCCCGCCGCCGGAATCATCGGCACGCCCTACCTGGTGTCCGCCTATCGGCTGGTGACGAGGTCGACCTGGCTGGGGGGACGCCTGATCGAGTCCCAGTGTGGTTCGCCCTGCCGGGGGCTCACCCCTGGCTTGGTCGATCAGTGGCTGCGCCCGCTGCGGCAGGGGCGGCGGAGGCCGCCCTACCGAGCATGGCGGCGAGCGGAGTGCTGCACCTCACCCCGGAGCAGCTGCGGGCGATCACGGTGCCTCGCGGCATCCTGTGGGGAGCCGACGACCTGCACTCGGGGGGCTCGCTGAGCGATGCGCAGCAGGACCTCGGGCAGCCGATCACCATCGTCATCCCGGGTGCCGGGCATCTGTCGATGCTTGCCGACCCGGCGGTGTTCGCCGCCGACCTCGAGCAGATCCTCGCCACCATGCCGGCGGCCCACTGACACTTACTCGGGCCTGCTCGGGGTGTGGGGACATGCCGGCGGGTGAACGAGAACCGTCCCCCCGGTTCGGCTGAACCGGGGGGACGGCGGGGGTCAGGTGGGGCTGACCGTCACTCGGCGGTGGCCGTGGCGACGACCGGCTCCGACTCGGGCTCGGGGGTCTTGGCGTTCACGATGATGACCGGCGTGCCGATCGTCACCTCACCGGAGATGGCCTGGGCGATCGAGCCGAACTTCTTGCCGTTGGTCACCAGGACGGGGGTCACCAGCGAGTAGCCCTCTTCCTCGATGACGCCGCGGTCGAAGACGACCAGAGGGGTGCCCGCCTCGACCCGGTCACCGGTCTTGACCTTCACATCGAAGCCACGGCCCTCCATGTTGACCGTGTCGATGCCGACGTGGATCAGCAGTTCGATCCCGCTGTCGAGACGGATGCCGAAGGCGTGCCCGGTCGCGTGGGCGACGAGGATCTTGCCGGCGGCGGGGGACACCACGGTGTTGCCGTGGGGCAGGATGCCGACGCCCGCGCCGACGGTGCCGCGGCTGAACACGGGATCGGGGACCTGCTCGAGAGGCATCACGACGCCGTCCATGGGGGCGGCGATCTGGGTGATCGCACCGGGCCGGAGGGCCGGCTTGATCGGACGGCCCGCGGCGGGGGCACCGGCGGCGGATGCCTCGGCGGCGACCTCGAGGGCAGCGGCCTGGACGGTCTCCTCGGCCTCGCGGATGGCTTCCGCCTCGGCCTCACGGACGGCGGCGGCTTCGGCCTTCTGCTCGGCGGTGCGGTAGTCGGAGATGATGACCAGGATCATCGCGGTGAAGAACGCCGCGCCGATCGAGATGGCGTACAGGCCGATGTTGTTGAAGGCGGGGATGGTCAGCAGCGAGGTGAAGACGAACGCGCTGGTCTTCAGGCCGCCGCCGAGGCCGGTGATCAGACCGCCGACGAGGCAGCCCACCAGCATGCGGGGGTAGATCCGCTTGTAGCGGAGGTGGATGCCGTAGAGGGAGGGCTCGGAGATACCACCCAGCAGGCCGGCGGCAAGAGCACCGGTGGCGGTCTGGCGCATCATCTTGTCCCGGTCACGGATGGCGAGGAAGAGGACACCGGCGGTCGCACCGAAGGCGGCGAAGTTCCACGAACCCATCGGGCCCTGGATGAAGTCGTAGCCGAGGGTCTGGATGTTCAGCAGCATGATCGCGTTGATCGGCCAGTGCAGGCCCAGCGGCACCATGAAGGGGTAGGCCAGCGGCACGACGATGGCGAAGATCAGCGGCGAGAAGTCGTTGACCGTACGCAGCGCGTTGGCCAGACCGGCGCCGGCGTAGACACCGGCCGGACCGATGAGGAACGCGGTCAGCGGCATCATGATCAGCATCGACAGGAACGGCACGAAGATCAGCTGGACGTTCTCAGGGATGAGCTTGCGCAGGAGCTTGGTCAACGGGCCGAGGACGCCAGCCATCAACAACGGCGGGAAGACCTGCGAGCTGTAGTTGAAGATCGTCAGCGGGGCCCCGAAGATGCTCACCACGTTGATGGTGCTGCCGGCGAACTTCATCTGCACCGCGGCATCCTTCAACGCGGTGAAGCCCGGGAGCATGACGACGGCCATGATGGCGAAACCGACCCACGGGTCAGCGCCGAGCTTCTTGGTCGCGTTGTAGGCCACCATCAGCGGCAGGAAGACGAAGACGCTCTGCCAGGCGAGGTTGACGAACTGCCACGAGGTCGGGAGGGCGACGCGGGGGTCGGCCCAGTTGCCGATGATGCCCAAGGTGCTCATCAGCGACATGAAGGTGATGAACAGGGAGGCGCCGAGCAGGGCGCCGATGGTCGGACGGAAGGAGTCCGACAGGAACTCGAAGAACGAGTCGAGCCAAGCGAACTTACCGCGGGGACCGTGGGCCCGGGCGGCGGCCTTCACGTCGTCATCCGATTCGCCGCTGGAGACCTTGGCCATCTCCGGGAGCTTCTGGATGTCCTCGAACATCTGGGTCACGGCGCCGCCGATGACCACCTGGAAGCGATCGCCGGCCTGCGGCACCGCCCCCATGACCGCGGGGATCGACTCGACGGTCTTGGTGTCGACCTTCGTGCCGTCCTGCAACTGGAAGCGCAGGCGTGTGGCGCAGTGGGTGAAGCTCTGGATGTTTCCAGCGCCTCCCAGGGCCTTCACGATGTCGCTTGCTGGTGAACTCGCCATCTGGGTTCTCTTTCTCGTGCGACCAGTGGACGCGTCAGTGGATCCGGCAGTGCCCGCATGGATCGGGTTCCCTGTACTCGGTTCCATTGAACGAATACAACTGTAGCCCGGTGTTGTCGTTGTGTGCTAGTGGTACGCGCACTCAGATCGGGCTGTACGTCGAGTAAAGACGCGGCATCGCCTCATTTTGTCCCGTCTGGGCGAAAATGGCAGACGAAAGACCTTGTCTACGCGGAGTGAAGGTATTGCCCGGTGCTCGGCGCAGCAAGGTTCGAGTGCGATCGCTTTCCAGCGCAAGAGGGGGCTGCTGTGATGCTCCCGCACCGCCGGGGGTGACGGGTAGTGCTATGAGTGTGTCGAAGATCACACTCTGCGGCAATGGTTCGTTCTTGACGTGAGCGGAGGTCGCCTCGGTCCCGGCGAACCCGGAGGCGGGGTGTGGCCGATTAGGCTGGTCGGGTCGCTCGGGACAGCCAGAGCGGACGACGGGAAGGACGGGCGATGACCGAGAGGGTGACGAGCAACGTCACGGATACCGCGCTGATCTTCGAGGGCGGCGGGATGCGGGCCAGCTACACCTCGGCCGTGGTCGTCGAGCTGCTCCGGGCGGGCATCCACATCGACTGGGTAGGGGGGATCTCCGCCGGGTCCTCGAACACCGTCAACTACCTGACGCGCGACGCCGTACGCGCCCGGACGTCCTTCGTGGAGTTCTCCGCCGACCCACGGATGGGCAACGTCCGTACGTGGGTCCGGGGCAAGGGCCTGTTCAACGCCGAGTACATCTACGAGACGTCCGGTCATCCGGGCCAGGCCCTGCCGTTCGATTTCGCCGCCTACCAGGCCAATCCCGCCACCATGGCGATCGGATCGTTCCGGATGAGCGACGGGGAGATGGTCTACTGGGGCAAGAGTGACACTCCCGACCTGGTGTCGCTGATGAAGCGTGTCCGCGCCAGTTCGACCATGCCGGTGCTGATGCCGCCGGTGACGATCGACGGCGTCGACTACATCGACGGGGCGCTGGGGCCGACCGGTGGGATCGCCCTCGACGCCGCCCGGGCCGCCGGCTACCAGAAGTTCCTCGTCATCCTCACTCAGCCGCGGACGTACGTGAAGCCGCCGCTGCGCAACGAGCGGCTCTACGGGCGGTGGTTCCGCCGGACCCCCGCCGTCGTCGATGCCCTGATCCGTCGCCCGGCGCGGTACAACGCCACCCGCGAGGAACTGTTCGAGCTGGAGCGCGAGGGCCGGGCGATGCTGTTCGTGCCCGAGACGATGCCGGTGACGAACGGGGAACGCAGCGTCGCGAAGCTGCAGGCCGCCCACGAGCTGGGCCTGGCCCAGGTCCGCCGGGAGTTGCCGGCCTGGCGGGAGTTCCTCGGCCTGCCCCGGTGATGTCGGCCCTGCGCGGCCTTACGTCCTGGGTCTGCGCGGCTTGGGCTCCTTGGGCGGCAGCGTCACCACGTACGCGTACGCCCGCTCGAACCAGTCGGTGATCTCAGCGTCCGGCAGGTCCTCGGGCAGACCCAGCCAACCGCCCATCGGGCGCTCCGCCGGGCCGAAGGGCCCCGCCCCGGCAGTTGGTGTAGCTCAGCCATCGCGGCCTCGTCGAGCTTGACCCCCATCACCGGTCCGAACATTCCGGCGTACATGTTTCCGTTGACGAAGGCCCCCAGCGAGCCGAACATCGGCTTCACGACGGTGCCTTCCAGGTCGGGGACGAGGCTGCGGAAGCGGGCCTTGTCCTCCTCGGAGTGCTTCGGCATCTGCATGGCGGTCTCCCCGGCCTCAGGCGGCGTTGGGGTCAGGCTGGTGCAGGCCGAAGATGTTGCCCTCGGTGTCCTTGAAGTACCCCTGCCAGGCCATGCCCATCAGGGCCTGCTTCGGCAGGGCCACCTCCCCACCGTGGGCCAGGATCCGTTCGGCGTACGCGTCGAAGTCATCGCAGGACATCGTCACGACGTAGGCATTGATCGGCTGGTCCATCGCGGGACTGCCCCCCGGGCGCGGGAGCAGGCCCCCGTTGATGCCGGGCGTTCCCTCCTCGCCCGTGGTGATCCCCAGGTAGGTGAAGTCGGGACCGGACCAGTCCTGGAACTCCCAACCGAAGACCTCGGTATAGAACGCCCTGGCGCGGTCCAGGTCGTCTGCTTGGATCTCGAAGTGCACGGGACGGGCTGCGCTGGACATCTGGACTCCTCAGGGTAGGACCGGCTCCGGTCGGCGGAGGGGGCGTCGGGTGGCCCGGCGGGACCCGGGCGCCGACGTCGTGACCAGCCTGCCGCACCCCGGGCCGGCGCACCAGCGTTTCGGGGTGTCCGGTCGCCGCTTCCGTGCTCCCCGGGTCGCGTCCGGAGGAAGGGCTTCAGCCCTTGGGCACCACCGGGATGGGTCGGATCTTGATCTCCTCGACCGTCCCCTCCGGAGTCGCGTCCACAGCCGTCCGGACGACCGCGGCCACCGACTGCACACGGAGGTGCTCGGCGGGGTTGTAGCCCCGGCCCGACTCCGCCTGGAGGTGGCGTTGCATGTCGGTGTCGACCCGGCCGGGATAGATGGTGGTCACCCTGACCCGGCCCCGCTCGTCCTCGCGCAACCCGTCGGCCAGCGCCCGCAGTGCGTACTTCGATGCGGAGTAGGCGGGCGAACCCACGACGCGGAGCCCGGCGCCGGAGTTGATCATGATCACCATGCCCTGGGCCGCGCGGAGTGCCGGCAGCAGCAGTCGGGTGAGATCGGCGACCGCGATGACGTTCACCTCCATCAGGTCGCGCCAGTCCTCCCGGGTCATGTCCTCGAGATGGCGCGTCGCGTCCCGGCCGGCGGAGTGCACGAGGACATCGAGACGGTCGATGCCGCGGACGGCGCCCTGGGTGGCCGCCGCGTCGGTGAGGTCCGCGACGAAGGGCTCCGCGGAGGGCAACGCCTCCACCACGGCGGCGACGGCGTCGGCGGAGCGTCCGCCGACGAGCAGGTGGTGGGTGCTCGCGAGCTCGTCGGCGATGCCGCGGCCGATGCCTCGGGTGGCGCCGGTGATCAGTGCTACGGGTCGGTCCATGCCGGGCACGCTAGTGCACGCGTGGCCCGATCAGGCGAAGGGCGGTGCCCCGGCACCGGATGCAGGCCACTGACCGGGTGCCCCCGGCCTGTTCCCGTACCCCGGTCCCCAGACCTGCGGCCCTTCCGGGGCCAGGATCTCCAGGCCCAGGCGGCGGCGCTGGTCGATGTAGAGGACGGTGGTGAACAGGACCGTGAACGGGCGGCTGAGCAGCTGGACGACCTGGCTCCCGAGGAGGCCCACCAGGAAGAAGGGGATCATCGCGGTCAGTTGACCGATCAGCTGCGGCAGGCTGTCCGCGGCCTCCATCCCGGCGAGCCGTGAGGTCATCAGGGAGTTCGTCACGCCGCTGACGGCACCACCGACCGCCCCGACCAGCAGTCCGGCCACGAGGAGATAGCCGAAGACCCGCCAGAAGGCGCCGCGCGTGGTCCGCCACGAGCTGCCGAGCGCCGCCAACGGCCCGGCACCCTCGATCGCCAGCGCCTGCACGACGAAGGCCCACCGGGTCTGCAGATAGATCGCCGCGAGGACGATCACGATGGCCAGGATCACCGTGGTGCCGACGCTTGCTCCCGACCCGTCGCTGTTCGTGAGCCAGACGACGAGCACGCCGAGGGTGGCGGACAGGACCACCATGGCAAGGACGAGCAGCAGGATCAGCGCCAGCGCCCGGACAGCCATCCCGCGCGTACGCCGCCACAGGTCACCCACCGTGGAGGGGCGTCCGTCCTCGAGATCGCGCCCGGCCAGCGCGATCATGCCGTCACATTTGATCTGCACCAGGCCGGCGACGATTCCCGCGACGACCAGCAGGAGGACACCACCGACCAGCAGGCCCAGCGTCGAGGTGTCCCTCAGTGCAGCGGCGGGGCCGTAGGTGAAGGAGCCGGCGAGCCGGACCGCGGCGACGACCATGGCGGCCGCTGCGGCCCCGACCAGGACGAGACCCACCAGCGACGGGATCAAGGCGATCACGACCAATTGGCCGAAACGCCGACCGTAGAGCCGGAAGGATGCCGACAGCACCTCGCCGAGGTTGAGCGGATGGCGGGGCAGGGTCGGCCAGGTGGGCGGAGGAACGGGCATGCCTTGTGCGTACGGGCCGCCCTGGCCCGGAGGATTCGTCATACCTTGAGCGTACGGACCTCAGGGTGCAGCGGCCGGGGCGAAACCCACGTCGGATTCCCCCGGGTGGCGGCGCGATCCGGCTTCCGTCGGCGCGGCGATGGGGCACTCTGAGGGGAGGCCATCGAAAGAAGGGGACTGAGTGATGAGTTTCTCCGTCCTCGCCCTGCTGTGCTTGGTGGCCCTCGCCGGACCGGTGTTGTCACTGCCCCGTGGTTCACACCTGCCGGTGGCGATCGGCGAGCTGGCGGTCGGCCTCGTGCTGGGCGCCACCGGTCTGCGGGTCCTGCATGCCGCCGACCCGACGTTCTCCTTCCTCGCGGACGTCGGCTTCGGATTGGTGATGTTCGTCGCCGGCACCCATGTGCCGGTCCGGGACCCCGCGTTGCGGACGGGGCTGCGGGTGGGGGTGCTGCGCGCGGTGCTGGTCGGGGTGCTCGCGGCGGTGCTGGGCGTCGGGCTGGCGATGGCCTTCGGCACGGGTCATGCCGCCCTGTACGCGGTCGTGCTGGCCTCGTCCTCGGCCTCCATGGTGATGCCGGCCCTGAACGGCCTGCCCCTCGACGGCCGGGCGATCGTGCAGATGCTGCCGCAGGTCGCGCTGGCCGACGCCGCCTGCATCGTCCTGCTGCCGCTGGTGATCGACCCCGCGCACGTCCTCCGGGCCGGGCTCGGGGCCCTGGTGGTGCTGGTGGCCGCGGCGGCGATCCTCGGGTTCCTCTTCTGGCTGGAACGGTCGGGGCGGCGCAAGGCCATCCACGACCTGTCCCAGGACCGCGGTCTCGCCGTCGAACTCCGGCTGGCGCTCACCCTGCTGTTCGCCCTCGCCGCGCTGGCGACGAGCATGCATGTGTCGATCATGCTGGCGGGCTTCGCGCTGGGCCTGGCGTACGCCGCGATCGGCGAGCCCCGCCGGTTGGCGCACCAGGTGTTCGCCCTCACCGAGGGGCTCTTCTCGCCGATCTTCTTCGTCTGGCTGGGCGCCTCGCTCAACCTGAGGTTGCTCGGTGCCTACCCTTCCGCCATCGGCCTGGGGCTCGCCCTGGGTGCGGGCGCCCTGTTGGTGCACGCAGCGATGGCCCTCACCGGCCAGCCGCTGCCCGTCGCGGCGATCACCGCCGCCCAGATGGGCGTGCCGGTGGCGGCGGCAACGCTGGGCACCAACCTCGGCGTGCTGCGGCCGGGGGAGGATGCGGCCCTCCTGCTCAGCGCCATCGTCACCGTGGTCGCGATCGCCGCGTTGTCGGCCCCGCTGGCCAGGATCGCGACGGAAGGCGCGACCGGAGCCGCCCCCTCGGGCGGCGCTGCACGGTGACCGCTGCCCCGTCCGCGAGGCCGCGGACGGGGCAGCAGGTGGTCACCTGGGGTGGGGCACCCGGCGTCAGGCGGCGGCGAAGAGTCGTCCCGCGTTGGCGAGGTAGATATGCGCCAGCGCGGCGGTCCCCTCGGCGTACGTGTCCTGGAGCCCGGCGGCCTCGGCGGCGTCGGGGTGGCTGCCCAGCCAGGCCTGCAGCATCAGCCGGCGCATCATCACGAAGCTCGGCAGCATGACCTCGTCCTTGCGGGACAACGGCCGCACCTCGCGATACCCGCTGGCCCAGGCCTCCTGCCAGGTGCAGAGCCGCGGATCGGTCTCCAGGAAGGAGACGGCCGCCGCGAAGTCGTACATGAACCACCCGAAGCCGCAGTCGTCGAAGTCGATGACCGTGTACCCGTCCGCATCCTCCATCAGGTTGGAGACGCGCAGATCGGCATGGATCAGTCCGAACCGGTGGGCATCGCGCCCGTACACCGCCAGTCGGGTCTTCAACAGCCGGAGGGCCGGCTCGATCTCGGCCACCAGTGCCGGAGTCATGCCCGGGCCGTCCTGCCAGCGTCCCCACCGGGCCCTGTCACCCAGGGTGTGCTCCCAGTCCCAGGAGAACCGGGTGATCGGCCGGTGGATGTGCCGGACGCTCTCGTGCAGGGTGGCGGCGATCCGGCCGAGCCGACGGAAGTCGCCGGGGCGCAGCAGCGCCTCGTCGGTCGTCGCGCCGGGAAGGGCCTCGAACGCCACGGCGTAACGGACGACGCCGCCGACCGGGAACGCCAGCACCCGCTCTCCGGTGGCGGTGGCGAGCGGCTTGATGGCCGGCACGATCCTGCGGTCGTGCAGGACGTCGAGCCAGGTCAGTTCGGACTCGATCGCGTCGCGGTCGCGGCTGCCAGGCCGGTGGACGCGGATCACCGCCGACCTGTCGCCGTACGAGCAGGTCTCGGTGACCAGGAACGTGGCGTTCTCCGACACCTGCATCAGGTCGATCCTCGCCGCGCTGCCGAAGCCGTGCGCGGCGGCAGCCCGGACGGCGACCTGCTGGGACAGCTGTCGCTCCGAGGTCTCGTCGGGAAGGGGTGCGGGTTCGAACATCATGGGTCCTCCTCCAGTCAGGCGCTCGGAACGGTGATGCCTCGATGGTGTCCGAGGACCCGGTCGATCTCCTAGCCGAGAGCGGGTGATTAACCCGACCGGAACACGACTGTTCGCCCGCCGGGTCGCGGGGACCTCGGAGGCAAGCGTCGTGTCACCGGATGGAAACAGCAGCCGAGGCGGTGTCACGCCTTACTGACCTCGGTCGCCTGGTTCGTGATCGTGGGAGTCGGGGCGTAGGCCCTCGTCGGATCAGGAGGTGGCGGATGGATGTGGACCTGTTCATCCACGTTGCCGAGATGGTCTGCATCCTGTTCGAGACGGCGATCAACCTGGTCGACCTGGTGTTCACCGCGCAGAGACCGTCACACCCTGATCCCGGATGAGAGTCCACTGGCTCAGCAGGGGCGCGGTGATGCCCAGGCTCGCGGATCTTCCCGTTCCTCGCGGATCTTCCTGGCTCCTCGCGGATCTCACGCGGTCCGCGGGGATCTGCATCGTCCGCGGGGATCTGCATCGTCCGCGAGGACCTGCATCGTCCGCGGGGGCGCTCGGACCTGGTGCATCGTCCGCGGGGATCTGCATCGTCCGCGGGGATCTGCATCGTCCGCGGGGATGTCGTTCCCGACCCTCGAGCCTCCCAGACCACGACCGTCCCGCCTGCCTCGAACTTCAGGGACTTCCCCCATGGTGGGAATACCGATCCGCGCGGCATGGTTGAGTGGATGCGACTCAAGCACAGCCTTGAGCGGGTTAGACTCAACTCAACAGCAGTTCCCTGGTCCGTGTGGACCGGTGTCACCGGCACCGGACACCGGCACCACTCGGACAACCATGCAGGTCAATCACCATGGAGGTACATCACATGGCTCGTGCAGTAGGCATCGACCTCGGCACCACCAACTCTGTCGTCGCCGTCCTCGAGGGCGGCGAGCCGACGGTCATCCCGAACGCCGAGGGTGCTCGTACGACCCCGTCCGTCGTCGCCTTCTCCAAGAGCGGCGAGGTCCTGGTCGGTGAGGTCGCCAAGCGTCAGGCCGTCACCAACGTCGACCGTACGATCCGCTCGGTGAAGCGTCACATGGGCACCACCTGGACCACCAAGATCGACGACAAGACCTACAAGCCCCAGCAGATCTCCGCCTTCGTGCTGCAGAAGCTGAAGCGCGACGCCGAGGCGTACCTGGGTGAGACCGTGACCAACGCCGTCATCACCGTGCCCGCCTACTTCTCCGACGCGGAGCGGCAGGCCACCAAGGAGGCCGGTGAGATCGCCGGACTGACCGTCGACCGCATCATCAACGAGCCGACTGCCGCCGCCCTGGCGTACGGCCTGGACAAGGCCGACCAGGAGCAGACCGTGCTGGTCTTCGACCTCGGTGGTGGCACCTTCGACGTCTCCCTGCTCGACATCTCCGACGGCGTCTTCGAGGTGAAGGCCACCAAGGGTGACAACCGCCTCGGTGGCGATGACTGGGACAACCGGGTCGTCGAGTGGATGGTCCAGCAGTTCAAGAACAAGCACGGCGTCGACCTCGGTCAGGACAAGATCGCCCGCCAGCGCCTCCAGGAGGCCGCGGAGAAGGCGAAGATCGAGCTGTCCGCCGCGTCGGAGACCTCGATCAACCTGCCCTACATCACGCTGGGCGAGTCCGGGCCGCTCCACCTCGAGGAGAAGCTGTCCCGGTCCGAGTTCCAGAAGATGACCCTGGACCTGCTCGACCGTTGCCGCGCCCCGTTCAACTCGGTGCTGCAGGACGGCGGGATCCCGGTCGCGAAGATCGACCAGGTCATCCTGGTCGGCGGCTCGACCCGCATGCCCGCTGTCGTCGACCTGGTCAAGGAGCTCACCGGCGGCAAGGAGCCGAACAAGTCGGTCAACCCCGACGAGGTCGTCGCCCTGGGTGCCTCCCTGCAGGCCGGTGTGCTGAAGGGTGAGGTCAAGGACGTCCTGTTGCTCGACGTGACCCCGCTGTCGCTGGGCATTGAGACCAAGGGCGGTGTGATGACGAAGATCATCGAGCGCAACACCACCATCCCGACCAAGCGCTCCGAGGTGTTCACCACCGCCGAGGACAACCAGCCGTCGGTGATGATCCAGGTCTACCAGGGCGAGCGGGAGTTCGCGCGGGACAACAAGTCCCTGGGTAACTTCGAGCTGACCGGCCTGATGCCCGCTCCGCGCGGTGTGCCGCAGATCGAGGTCACCTTCGACATCGACGCGAACGGCATCGTCCACGTCAACGCCAAGGACATGGCGACCGGCAAGGAGCAGTCGATGACCGTCACCGGCGGCTCCGCCCTCGGCAAGGACGAGATCAACGACATGGTCAAGCAGGCCGAGGCCCACGCCGAGGAGGACCGCAAGCGTCGCGAGGCCGTCGACACCCGCAACGAGGCCGAGGCCCTGGTCTTCCGCACCGAGAAGCTGTTGAAGGACAATGCCGACAAGATCGGTGAGGACACCAAGGCCCCGGTCGAGGAGTCCATCACCGAGCTGAACGAGGCGCTGAAGGGCGAGGACACCGAGGCCATCAAGGCCGCGATGGAGAAGCTCAACACCACCTCCGCCGCGATGGGCCAGGCGATGTACGCGGCTGCCCAGGCGCACGCCGCCCAGGAGCAGCAGGCCGGTCAGACCGAGGAGACCGCGGGCTCGGCCAAGGACGACGACGTCGTCGACGCCGAGATCGTGGACGACGAGAACGACAAGGGTGGCAAGAAGTGACCGATCCCGAGAACGTGAACGGCGAACCGGAGGAGCAGGAGGGCCTGCACATCTCCGACAAGCGCCGTTTCGATCCCGAGACGTACGCGCGCCGTGACAGGCCGGCGCCCGAGCCGGAGCCGGGCGCTGAGCCCGGAGCCGGCGAGGGCGACGGCCCGGCGGAGGACACCGACGAGACGCTCGACGAGGGCGAGGTGCCCGGTGAGTTCGTCGTGCCGGACGACGCCAGCGAGTTGCTGAGCGACGCCCGGGTGGTCGAGCTGGAGGGCCAGGTGCGCGAGCGCACCGAGGATCTCCAGCGGCTCAAGGCCGAGTACGTCAACTACAAGCGGCGCGTCGACCGGGACCGGGACCTCGCCCGCCAGGGTGGGATCGAGACGGTGATCACCGACCTGCTCGCGGTCCTCGACGACCTCCGCTCGGCACGGGCCCACGAGGACCTCACCGGCGGCTTCAAGGCCGTCGCCGAGGAGATCGAGAAGGTTGCGAACAAGCACGGACTCGAGACGTACGGTGCCGAGGGTGAGCCCTTCGACCCGCAGGTCCACGAGGCCCTGATGCACCAACCGGCCCCTGAGGGGACCGAGGTCGACGGGCCGACCGTCGTCGCGGTCCTGCAGCCCGGCTACCGCATCGGGGAGCGCGTCCTGCGTCCCGCCCGGGTGGCGGTGACGGGGGCCTGACAGTCCCCGGTGAGGATGACCCCGGCGGCCCGGCCGCGGCAGTGACCCGGCCGCCGGACACCCTCACCCTCGCTGACCGAGAAACACCGACCACGAGAAGTACCCACCACCTGAACCATGGATGAGAGGCCGCGCCGGTGAGCACCAAGGACTGGCTCGAGAAGGACTACTACAAGGTCCTGGGCGTCCCCAAGGACGCCACCCAGGACGACATCAAGAAGGCCTTCCGCAAGCTGGCGCGCGAGAACCATCCGGACGCCAACCCCGGCAACGCCGACAAGGCCGAGCGGTTCAAGGCCGTCTCGGAGGCGAATGACGTCCTCTCCGACCCGGGGAAGCGCAAGGAGTACGACCAGCAGCGCAGCCTGTTCGGCGGCGGCTTCCGCTTCAACCGCGGGCAGGGCCAGGCGACGCCCAACGTCGACGACCTCTTCCGCAACGCCACCTCCGGCGCCGGCGACTTCTCCGATCTGCTCGGCGGCCTCTTCGGTGCCTCCGGCGGCGTCCGGCGGCCGGCCAGCCGCAGCCCCCGCCGCGGTGCCGACGTCGAGGGCGACGTGACGATCGACTTCGACCAGGCGGTCGAGGGCACCACGGTCTCCATGCAGATGGTGTCCGACGCCCCGTGCGCCGCGTGTTCCGGCACGGGGGCCAAGTCGGGAACCGTGCCGCGGGTCTGCCCCGCCTGCCAGGGCTCCGGGATGCGGACCGCCACCACGGGTGGCGTCTTCCAGGTCACCGAGCCCTGCCCCGACTGCCACGGCCGGGGTCTGATCGTGGACGACCCGTGCCCGGTCTGCCAGGGGTCAGGACGCGGCCGGTCCACGCGCACCATGCAGGTGCGGATCCCCGCCGGGGTCGAGGACGGCCAGCGGATCCGGCTGAAGGGCAAGGGCTCCCAGGGCGAGCACGGCGGGGCCCCGGCGACCTCTACGTCGACGTGCACGTCACCCCGCACCGGATCTTCGGCCGGAGCGGCTCCAACCTCACCGTCACCGTGCCGGTCACCTTCACCGAGGCTGCCCTGGGAGCGGAGATCGAGGTCCCGACGCTGCACGGGCAGAACGTCCGCATGCGGATCCCCGGCGGCACCCCCAACGGGCGTACGCTCCGCATCCGCGGACGTGGTGTACCCCGCAAGGACGGGACCAAGGGTGACCTGCTCGTCACCGTCGAGGTGACCGTGCCGGCGCACCTGACCGACCGGGCCCGCAACGCGCTGCTGATCTACGCCGACGAGGCCGGCGAGACCAATCCCCGCGCGGCTCTCTTCGCCCAGGAGCCCTGATGGTCCCCGAGTCGAGCCGGCTCCCGGAGCGGATCGATCGTGATGCGCCGATCTTCGCCATCTCGGTCGCGGCCCGACTCGCCGGCATGCATCCGCAGACGCTGCGGACGTACGACCGGCTGGGGCTGGTGTCGCCGCGGCGTACGTCGGGGCGCGGCCGGCGGTACTCACCCCGGAACGTCGAACGGCTCCGGATGATCCAGCACCTCAGTCAGGCCGAGGGCATCAACCTGGAGGGCATCCGCCGCATCCTGCAGATGCAGGACATGGTGGAGGACCTGCAGCGCCAGGTCAGCGAACTGGAGGAACGGCTCCAGCAGGCCCTCGTCGCCCCCGCGGGGTCCAGGTTCTTCACCGCGGACCCGTCCGGCGGCGTACGACTCGGCTCGTCCTTCGGCCGCCGTCATCCGCCGCGGGCGCTGACCAGTCGCTGAGCGAACAGCCCGGACGGCTCAGGAGGCCGGCGCCTCCGTAGCCGCCGCGGGCTGCAACCTGTGCAGCCCGGTCACCGGGCGGTGCCGTGTGGAGCCCGAGGCTGTCAGGCCCAGGTCGACCAGGACGGCCTCGGCCGCGCGCTGACCCGACACCATGGCGCCGTGGAGGGAGCCGGTCTTGCGGTGGTCGCCCGCGACGTACACGTTGTTCCAGATTCGCACCTGCTGGCGGTCCGACAGTGGTGGACGGTGGGTCGGTATCGCGTTGGGCAGTTCGAAGTGCGCGACGACCTCCCAGTCGTCGGTGGGCACCCCGTAGATCGCCGACAGGTGCCGCCTGACGACGCGAGCGTTCGCCCGGCCGTCGAACCGGTCGAGCAGCGTCTTCGCCGCGATCAGGTGCTGCTGGGGAGGGGCGTACGAGGGGGCGAAGCTGGTGACCTCGACCGCCGTCCAGACGGGGCCGATCGGTCCCCGCCCGTCCAGCGCGAAGACCGGCAGTGAGAACGGCGCCTCGGGAGCCCTGAACCACCACGTCGCCACCCCCTGCATCCGCGGTCGACGGACCGGCAACAACTGGTTGACCGCCTCGGGGCTGACCGCGACGACGGCCTTCTGCGCCCGCAGAGTCTCGCCCCAGGTCCTGACCTCCACTCCGAGGGCCGTCTCCAGCACCGCTGAAGCGTGCACCTCGAGGCGCACCGGACTGACCAGTTGCGAGGCGAGCAGCTCAGGAAGCGCCTGCATGCCGTGGGCGGGCAGGCCCGGGGTGCCGGCGAGGATGGAGTGCAGCACCCACTTCGCGTACGCCGCCGACGTCGTGCCGCTGCTGTCGGCGAGCATCGAGTAGAGGACCGGCAGCAGCAGTTCCTCGCGGAGGGCCCGGCCGACCCGGAACTCGTCGAGTGATTCCACGAGTGTCGTGTCGTTCTCGGAGTCGAGCACCCGGCCACCCACCAGTCCGCTCGCCGACCAGCGGGCGAGGGCCGTCAGGTCGCCCGCCGAGATCATCCGGTTGCGGACCATCGAGGGCAGCAGCCGGGGGACCCGGCGTGGATCGCCGAAGACCTGCGGGCCGTCGGTACGCCGCACCAGGAAGGCGGCCATCGGATACTTCATGTCGAGGCGGTCGAGATCCACCCAACGCTGCACCGCCGGCATCTGCGGATTGAGAGTCTGCAGACCCCAGTCGCAGGTGAAACCGTCGATGCGCGAGGACCTGATCCGGCCGCCGACACTCTGCCCCGCGTCCACCGTGAGGACGTGCAGACCGGCGTCCTCCAGAGCTCGGGCGCAGCGCAGACCCGCCACGCCGGCACCGATCACGATGACGTCAGCGTCCATGCCGACCACCTCCTGGACCGGGCACGTCCAGCCCTCGACGAGCCGCCAGTTGCAGCATAGTCCCGGTCCGTCCGGATCTCCGTCAGCTGAGCTCGAGCTGCCCGAACATGTTGAACCGGACGAGTTCCTGGTCGGGGTTGTGGACGAACTCCCACAGGTGGGCGTCCGGGTCGGCGACGATCGCCGTGTACGCTCCCCAGTCGCGGTCGGCCGGCGGTCGCACCGAGTAGCCTCCCGCCGCGATCCATTCGTCGTACGCCTCGCGCACCTGGACCATCGAGTGGAAGTGGGACACCAGCCGTTGCCCCCGGAAGCCGTCCCCGGCAGGGGAGAGATGGGCGTCCTCGGCGAGAGCCTCCCAGGAGGCGAGCGCGAGGATCGGGCCGATGGTCTGGAAGAGCACGGCGTTCGACGTCCCACGCCGGACCTCGAAACCGACGGCTTCGTAGAACCGGGCCGAACGCTCGAGGTCCTTGACCCCGAGGGTCACGATCGACAGTCGCGGCTGCACGGGCTCACCGCTCCCGCAGGCGCTGGCCTCGCCTGATGGTGCTCGATCCGGTCGGGATCGGCCGGTTGGGCACCGGCCGGGTGGTCATCGGGGTGGCCGCAACCCTCGTCACGCCGCCGGCTCCGCGGTGTCCCGGCCCTCAGCCGTGTCTGCCGGCTCGGCGACGTCCGGGTCGTCGCTGGCCGTGACGGTTCCGGTGTCGGTGTCGGAGCGGCACAGCCCCAGGACGGACTCGATGCCGGCCACGAAGCACATCTCCCACAGGTGCCCGTCGGGGTCGGCCACCACGCCGGCGTAGCCGCCCCAGGGCTTCTCCGTCGGTTGCCGGACGCCGATCGCCCCGGCGGTGATCCAGGTGGCGTACGTACCGTCGACGATGTCGCGGTCGGCGAGGTGCAGCGTCACGTGGGAGCCGCGGAATCCGCCGGCCTCCGGTGCCACCCCGAAGTCGTCGGCCAGATCGGCCCAGTTGCGCAGGATGAGGTGCAGGCCGTGCGCCGCGAGAAGAGTCCCCAGCTCATCGTCGCCGAGGACCTCGAACCCGACCGCCTGATAGAAGGCCTCGGAGCGTGCGCGGTCGCGCACGCCCAGGGTGATCGATGACAGGCAGGAAGGCGTCATGACCCCAGCTTATGTCCCGCCCCGCGGGGGTCGGTGCCTCGCGTGTCGGCGGGCGCGCGCAGCGGCGGGGGTGCGCGGCGATCAGGACCCGAGGAATGCCTTCAGCAGGGGACCGGCGCTCGCCGCCCCGGAGGTCCCGTCCCCGACGTACGCGGCGACGGCGACCCCGTCGCGGTAGCCGATCATCCAGGCGTGCGTCTTCGGCGGATTGTCGGTGCCGTACTCGGCGGTGCCGGTCTTCGCGCCCGTCAGGGTGCCGCGCAGGGCGGAGGCGGTTCCGTCGGTCACCACCGACTGCATGATCGTCTGCAGTGCGGTCGCTTCCTGGGCGGTCAGCGGCGCCGCGTCGGCGGTGGGCCGGTGCGCCTCCAGCAGGTAGGGCACGACGGTGTGGCCGCCGGCCACCGAGGCGGCGACGCCAGCCAGCGCCATCGGGGAGGCCTCGACGAGACCCTGACCGATCAGGGCCTCGGCCCCGCCGACGGGGTTCGCCGGTGGCGGCACCGACCCGTAGAAGGCCGGGAACCCGGCGTCGTGGTCCTTGCCGAGACCGAGGCTGGCGGCGGCGTCGGTGAGTTGCTGGGGCGTGATCCGGTCCCGCTGGCCGATCATCGCCGTGTTGCAGGAGTTGCTGACCGCCATCCGCAGCGTGGTCCGCCCCAGACCGCGCGACGGGAACTCGGAGTAGTTGGTGAACGTACGGCCGTCGACGGTCACATTCGGTGGGCAGTCGAGGGCACTGTCCGGGGTCAGCCCGGAGCGGAGCAGCGCGAGGCTGGTGACGACCTTGAACGTCGACCCCGGCGCGAAGCGGCCGAACGTCGCGGTCGGGTTGGCGGCGTCGTCGGGGGAGGTGGCGGCCGCCAGCAGGGCACCGGACGTGGTGTCGACGGCGACCAGGGCGGCGGAGCCGTGGACGCCGGACAGCGCCTGCTCGGCCTTGGTCTGGGTGCTTTCGTCGAGGGTGGTCTCCAGTGCGGCCCCCGCGGTCGGCGTGGCGTTGAAGATCGCCGGCGGGTCGGCGGACTGACCGGCGGGGGTGTCGCGTGGCGCGATGATCACCCGGTCCCCGGGCTTACCGCGCAATTGGGCGTCGTAGCGCTGCTGCAGGCCGCCGACGCCGATCGGGTCGCCCTCCAGGATCGTGCCGCCCGAGGCCTTGGCCTGGTTGGCGTCGGCGGTGCCGACCGAGCCGAGTACGCCTTGGGCGAAGGTCGCGGTCGGCGCCAGTTGGCGAACGCCCTTCTGGATCCGCGCCCCGGGCGTGGCGATGAAGTCGGGGGAGACCTGGGCCCGGTCGGCTCGGATCGTCAGGGCGTCGACGAAGGCGATCGCGCCGGCGCCGTGCACGCGGTCGAGGTAGCGCTGCTGGTCGATCCCGAGGGCGGTGGCGATGCGGCGCGCGGAGTCGTCGACCTTGTCGGCAGGGATGGTGGACTTGTCGAGGCCGAGGGTGAAGGTGTCGCGTTCCTTGACGATGGGCACGCCGCCGTGGCCGAGGATCTGGCCGCGGGTCGCCTGGGTGCGTCGGTGCACCAGGCGGGTGGTGGCGGACAGGGAGGGGTGCACGGTCGTCGGAGCCCAGTCAAGTGCCCACTTGCCGCCGGTGCGGCTGTAGGTCGCGGTGGCGTCGTAGTGCCAGGTCCCGGCCGGGAAGGCCCAGTCGTACGTCAGGGGGACAGTGGCCTTCTGGCCGTTGACGCTGATCCGCCCGGGGGTGACCTGGGGCCTCACCCCGTCCATTCCGCTGGTCAGGGCGTTGAGGTCGGCGCCCGGGTCGGTCCCGTTGCTGGTGCGCAGGCCGGCCAGGTTGCCGGACTCCAGCCCGTGCTCCAGGGCCGTCACCTCCGTGGGCAAGCCCCACTGGGTGAGCGCGCCGCAGCCGGCCGTGCCGGTCAGCAGGATCAGGGTGAGGGCCGCGGGCACCATCCGCCGGGAAGTACGGGACACCCTGGCAGTCTTCGCCACCCGGGGGGTCACGGTCAACGAGTCCTCGGGACCGCGCTGGCCCGGGGTCACGCCACGTCCTGGGCGGGCGAGGAGCGGAACCGATCTCTGGCGCGCCGCCGCGCCCAGGGG
This sequence comes from Raineyella fluvialis, assembly GCF_009646095.1. Taxonomy (NCBI): domain Bacteria; kingdom Bacillati; phylum Actinomycetota; class Actinomycetes; order Propionibacteriales; family Propionibacteriaceae; genus Raineyella; species Raineyella fluvialis. The sequence goes on from NZ_CP045725.1 coordinate 1,930,505, forward strand.
GCACGATGACCCCATGATCACGGCGATGCACCTGCTCATCTACTCCGACGATGCCGCAGCGACCCGGGAGTTCTTCCGCGACGTCCTTCTGTTGGAGTCGGTGTCGGCCCGGGAGGCCGAGAAGGAGGAGACCTCCCCCGACGATTGGCTGATCTTCGCGGCCGGGCCGTGTGAGCTCGCCGTCCACCCCACCCACGCGGAGAGCGCCGGCGAGACGTACGACTCCCCGCGCCACCACAGCATCTCGCTGATGTGTGACGACCTCGAGGACACCATGGCCGAGCTCGCGGGACGTGGCGCCGTGTTCACCGGCGCGGCCGAGGACCTCGGCTGGGGCATCGCGGTGACGCTCCAGGTGCCGGGCGCCGAGGACATGCTGCTCTATCAGCCCCGGCATGCGACGGCGTACGCCAAGGGCCTGCGCGTCTGAGCCGGCCCGACTCCCAAGGCTGGGCTGGACTCAAGGCTGGGCCGGACTCAGGGCTGGGCTGGGCCAGGGGTGTGAGGCCCAGGGCCGGTCGGGGGCACCAGTGTCCCGGCCGCCGGCAGGCGAACGGTGAAGACGGTGTCGCCCGGCCGGGAGGTGCAGCTGACGGTCCCGCCGTGGGCCTCGACGACGGCCCGCACGATCGCCAGACCGAGACCCGTGCTGCCCTCGGTCGACTTCCGCGCGGAGTCACCGCGCGCGAACCGGTCGAACATGTGGGGCAGGAACCCCGGGTCGATGCCCGGACCGTTGTCAGTGACGGTCGCCTCGACCGCTCCGTCGGCGGCGCGCCGGACGACGATGCCGACCACCGTCCCCGCGGGGGTGTGCTTGCGCGCGTTCGACAACAGGTTGGCCAACACCTGGGAGAGCTGGCGCCGGTCGCCGTGGACGGTCATCGGATCGTCCGGGACATCGCACGTGAAGGTATGGTCCGGGCCGGCCGCGGTGGCGTCGAGCACCGCCTCCACGGCGAGCTCACTCAGATCGAGGTCGGCGAAGGTCGGCGTGCGCCCCTCGTCGAGGCGCGCCAGCATCAGCAGGTCCTCGACGAGTGCCGTCATCCGGTCGGTCTGCGACTCCACCCGTCCCAAGGACGTACGGCCCTCCGGGCTGAGTTCCTCGGTGAGCCGCAGGATGTCCGTATAGCCGCGCACAGCCGCCAGCGGCGTCCGTAGCTCGTGCGAGGCATCCGCGACGAACGCCCGCAGCTGGCCCTCGGTGCGGGCCCGAGCGGTCAGGGCGTCGTCCACGCTGTCGATCAGCCGGTTGAGGGCATGGCCGACATTGCCGACCTCTGTGCCTGGTTCGGCGAGGTCGCCGGGCACCCGACTGCTGCTCAGATCGACGGTGCCGGTCTGGAGCGGCATCGCGGCCACGTCGGTGGCGACCGTCGAGATGCGGGCGAGCGGTCTCAGCGAGCGGCTGATCGCCAGCGTGGCCACTGCCCCGGCCAGGGCGAGGGCGGACACGCCACCGATGAGCTCGGTCACGGTGAGGAACGAGACCGGCCCGTCCACGGTGCTGGTCGGCAGCCCGGTCGCCACCACACGGACCGTCCCGGTCGCGGAGTCGAGGACCGTGATGGGCAGCATCCGGTACTCACCGATCGAGAGCCTGACGGTGACCGGACGCGGCAGGCGTGGCGTGGCCTCTGGGTCACCGAGCTGGGCGCTGCCCGTCGAGGGCGCGAGCAGACCGGCGTCCGCGATCGTCTGCACGTCGGCCACGCGCAGTGCCGCCGCCGAGCCGTCCGGCACACGGTAGTAGGCGGCCACCGCGCCGTTGGTGTCGCGGACCAGGGTGATCACCCGGCTCGGCTGTCCCGGGGCGTCGATCGGGTTGCGGTTGCGTTCACCGTCGTCGTGGTCGCTGGGATGCGCGTACGAGAGGGAGCGCAGGGCGGCCTGCTGCAGGTCGGAGTCGAGCCGCTGGGAGAGGTTGTGGTGCATCACCGCGACGGTGGCGGTCCCGAACAGCAGCAGGATCGCCGCCATGATCGCCAGGATCATCGCGACCAATCGTGTCGTCAGCGAGAAGCGTCGCCTGCGGCGTCGGGTGGGCTGCACAGCGGTGCCGGTCGGAAGGACAGCGGGGGTGTGGTCCACCGCCATCAGACGGCGGGCTTCAGCACGTAGCCGACGCCCCGCACCGTGTGGATCATCGGCTCACGCCCGGCATCAATCTTCTTGCGCAGGTAGGAGATGTAGAGCTCGACGATGTTCGCCTGGCCCGCGAAGTCGTAGTGCCAGACGTTGTCGAGGATCTGGCCGCGGGTGAGCACCACCTTCGGGTTCTCCATCAGGTAGCGGAGCAGTTCGAATTGCGTCGCGGTGAGGTCGATGTCGTCGCCGCCACGGGTCACCTCGCGGGTCTCGACGTTCATCGACAGATCACCGACGACCAGTTCGGCGGAGTCCGCGTACGCCGCGCCCGACCGCTCGACCAGCCGGTGCAGCCGCAGCAGCACCTCCTCGATGGCGAACGGCTTGGTGACGTAGTCGTCGCCGCCCCGGACGAGACCGGTGATGCGGTCCTCGACGCTGTCCTTCGCGGTGAGGAACAGGCAGGGCACCTCGGGGAAGTGCTGACGGATCCGCGCCAGCACCTCGTCACCCTCGATCCCCGGCAGCATCCAGTCGAGGACGAGCACATCGGGAGCGTACGTCCGGGCCTGCTCCACGGCGTCGAGGCCGTCGTGGGAGATCCGGACGTCCCAATTGCACATCCGCAGCCCCATGGCGACGAGGTCGGCGAGGACCGCCTCGTCGTCGACGACGAGGGCGCGGATGGGCGAGCCGTCCGGATGGCTCAGCTTGGGCAGTGCCTCGGCGAGTGCGGCGAAGTTCTGGTGCGTGCTCATGCCGTCCCTCAGCGATCGTGCCGCGTGCGGCGGCGGTTGGTGGTGATTGCGGTCCCCGTGGTGATCTCGGTCCCGTGGTGACGTCAGTCTGGTGATCTTGCCAGTCTAGATTCCTCGCTCCCCGGGCAGCGGTGGGCGGAGGCTCTGCACCATGGCACGCGTCGATGGTGTGCGGGCCGCGTACGCAGGCTGTGCCGGTCCTGTGAAGGAGGGTCGGGGCGACGGTGGGAGTCGGGTCCGGAGGTGCCGAGGGTCGGTTGATCACCCCTGGCGCCGTACGCCACAGAGCCGGCACAGGATCGGCTGCTCGCCGGCACACACCAGGGAGCGACCGTCGTCCCATGACTGCGAACACCGCTCTGACGACCCTCGCCGGTCCACCGCACGTCGCGGCCCCCTGGACCGGCTCCGACCTCGACGGGGTGTCCGGTCCCGCCGGCTCCACTGATGGCCCTGACTGCCCGGACTTCCCCGACGGTCCGGCGGGTTCCGGTCCGAACGGCCCCCTGCGGCGGACCGGTGGCTCCGGTTCCGGAGGCGGAGCCGAGGACGTCGCCTCCGCCCCGATCGCCGGCTGGCTCGTGGCCGCCTCGGTCGTTCTGCTGCTGGCTGGGACCACTGTGCTCTACCTCTACGGCTTGTCGCGGTCGGGCTGGGCGAACTCCTTCTACTCAGCGGCGGCCCAGGCTGGCGGCACCGACTGGAAGGCCTGGTTCTACGGGTCGCTCGACGCCGGTAACGCCATCACCGTCGACAAGCCTCCGGCGGCGATGTGGTTGATGGGGCTGTCCGTCCGGCTGTTCGGGCTGTCCTCGTGGAGCATCCTGGCGCCCGAAGCGTTGCTGGGGGTGGCCTCCGTGGGGGTGCTGTACGCCACGCTGCGCCGCGTCCTGACGCGCGGTGACAACGGCACCCGTACGCCGCTGACCGTCCGCGCCCACGTCGCCGCACTCCTCGGCGCCGTCGTGTTCGCGCTGACCCCCGTCGCGGTGCTGATGTTCCGGTTCAACAATCCCGATGCGCTGCTGACGTTCTGCCTGGTGCTGGCGACGTACCTCACCCTGCGCGGAACCGAGCGGGCGAGGTCGCGCTGGCTGATCGGCGCGGGGGTGGTGATCGGTCTCGGCTTCCTCACCAAGATACTGCAGGCCTTCCTGGTGCTCCCCGCGCTGGTCGTCGCGTACGCCATCGCCGCGCCGACCGGATGGGCCCGCAAGGTCCGTCACCTGCTCTACGCGTTCGTGGCGATGGTCGTGTCGTTCGGCTGGTACGTCGCCGTCGTCGAACTGACGCCCGCCTCGCTGCGTCCCTACATCGGCGGCTCGCAGACCAACTCGCTGCTCGAACTGGCCTTCGGCTACAACGGCCTGGGCCGGATCACGGGCAACGAGACAGGATCGGTCACCGGCGGGGGTGCCGCGGCGGCCACCGGGGCCGGGGGCAACGCCGGCGGCATGTGGGGCCAGACAGGCCCGCTGCGGATGTTCTCCGGGGTCTCCGGGGGCATGGTCTCCTGGCTCATCCCGGCCGGACTGATCCTCGGCGTCGCCGCGCTCGTGTTCCTGCACGGCCGGAGCCGCACCAGCGTGTTACGCGCCGCGATCGTTGCCTTCGGTGGCTGGCTCGTCACGATGATGACGGTCTTCTCCTTGATGGCGGGCATCTACCACGACTACTACACCGTGGTGCTCGCCCCGGCCATCGGCGCCCTGGTCGCCCTCGGCGCGTACGTCGTCTGGGGCCGGCGCGGCACCCTCGCCGGGCGGCTCGTCCTGGCGGGCACGATGGCGGTCACCACGGTCTGGTCCGTCGTGCTGCTCAGTGAGGCGACGGGCGTCTATCTGGCCCTGCGATGGGCCGTGCTGCTGCTCGGCGCCGTCGCGACACTCGGCCTGCTGACCGTACGGGTCGTGGGTCGCGCGCTGCGGTCCACGGTGGCCGGCATGGCTCTGGCCGCGGCGCTTGTCGGCCCGACGGCGTACGCGCTGAACACCGCGGCCACACCGCACACCGGCTCGATCGTCACCGCAGGTCCGGTGAGCAACCGTGGCCCCGGCGGCGCGGGTCGCACGGGGACACGTACGTTCACCCGGAACGGGACGACGGGCGGTACGCCGCCTCAGGGTGGCTTCGGTCAGGGTGGCCCCGGCGTGCCTCCAGGCTTCAGCCAGAACGGGACCACCCGGAACGGGACCACCCAGAACGGCACCACCGGAGCCGCGGGCACCGGCCAGTTCCCGGCTGGCGGGCAGGCCGCAACGGCGGGAGGCGACTTCGGAATAGGTGGCTTCGGTGGGGCCGGTGGACTGCTCGGCGGCGCGCAGGTCTCGGCCGAGATGACGACGCTGCTGACCACCGACGCGTCCTCCTACACGTGGGTGGCCGCGAGCATCGGGTCCCAGAACGCCGCCTCCTACCAGCTCGCCACCCAACTGCCGGTGATGGCGATCGGCGGCTTCAACGGCTCCGACCCGAGCCCGACACTGGCCCAGTTCCAGCAGTATGTCGCCCAGGGCAAGATCCACTACTTCATCGCCGGCGGCATGGGTGGTCAGCAGAACGGCGGATCGTCCGCCGCCTCGGAGATCTCGTCCTGGGTGAGCTCCCACTACACGGCGAAGACAGTGGGTAGCACCACGGTCTACGACCTCACACAGCCGTAAGGGCCGCCAACTGCTCGCGAGCTCGGCGGGTGACCAAATTCGGCAGGTAGCTGTTGATCGTGGAGTGGTGCTCGAGAAGGTCCCAGGCGTCGTTCACGACGGTCGCGATCTGGTCGGGGTCGAACACCCCGCGATAGCCGGGCGTGAGTTCACGGACGATCTGGCTGATCAATCTGTCACGTTCTGCATCCACAGCTGCTCCTACCTTCGGGGCACTCCGTCCACTGCTCGGTCCCGTACTCAGGTCCGACGCAGGAGGGCGGGTCGGTTCTGGGGGCTTTGCCTGTGAAGGACCTACGCCTCCTCAGGGTTTACTCAGTCTACGCAGACGGTCAATCACTTGAGTGCCTGATCAACGTGGCTTGCGACACACAGCCGAGCGACACGTTCTTACGATCGGGTGCCTACCGCACCACGACACCCTTCCCTTTCGGGATCGGGCGCGACCTCGTCGGCACGGTGGCGTTCGCTCAGTACGCGGTGGTACCGGTTGACCGCCTCTACCACCTGCCCGCCGGAGTCGATCCGGCCCAGGCCGTCGGTCACCGAATCGCGCGGCACCGTCGTCCGACCCCGGAGATCGGGGTCCTGTCCGTGGGGGTCGCTAGGGTGGTGCCATGACCGAGGTGACTGTCACCCGCAATGATGCCGAGGGACGCTACGAGGCCCACGTCGGCGGGGAACTCGCCGCCTACTCGGAGTTCCAACTCGCCACGAACCTGATCGTGTTCTCCCATTCCGAGACACTGCCCGCGTTCGAGGGCAAGGGCGTCGCTTCGGCGCTGGCACGCGCGGCGCTCGACGAGGTGCGGGCCGAGGGTGATCGCGAGGTCCTGGCCATCTGCCCGTTCATCAACGGCTGGATGCACCGCCATCCCGACTACCTCGATCTGCTGTACAAGGGACATCCGCGCCAGGACCAGGAGCAGGTCGAGCAGGACTGATCGCGACGGGGAGGAACGTCATGAACCGCGCGGAACTGCTGGCCCAGCGCCTGGCCACCCAGCGGCTCACCGCGGATCCGGCCGATCCGGTCGAGGTCGTCCGTGAGTCCCTGGCCGTTCAGTCCCAGGACGCTCCGATGGCCCGCTGGTCCATCGGGATGCGCTCGGCGACGGACGGGAGCGCGCTGTCCGGTGCCGTCGACCGGGGCTCCATCGTCCGCACCCACCTGCTGCGCCCGACCTGGCACTACGTCGTGCCGGAGGACCTTCGGTGGCTGCTCGCGCTGAGCGCCGAGCGGATCGAGCGGTCGATGGGAGCTCGGCACCGGCAGCTGTGTATCACCGACGTGATCGTGGACTCGGCCTTCGACGTCCTGCGACAGGCGATCAACGACAGTGGTCCCCTGACCCGTCGCCAGCTCCACCCGCTGCTACCGCCCACCGGCTTCCCGGAGCAGGGTCAGGTGGTGGCGCACCTTCTCATGCTCGCCGAGATCCGGGGGCTGATCATCTCGGGACCGACGGCGAACGGTCAGCACACGTACGTCCTGATGGACGGCCTGGTCCCGCCGGTGCCGCACCGCCCGCGCGAGGACCTGGTCCGTGATCTCGTCGCCCGGTTCTTCGCCGGCCACGGACCGGCGTCACTGCGCGACCTCACCCGGTGGGCCACCGTCACGCTCACCGAGGCCCGCGCCGCGGTCGCCGACCTGGACCTGTCCTCGGCCAAGGTCGACGGCGTGGAGCTGTGGTGGGACCCAGCGGCGGTGCTGCCTGAGACGAGGCCACGGCGCGCCCATCTCCTGCCGACCTTCGACGAGGCGACGCTGTCGTACCTGGCCCCGACCTGGGAACGCAGCCCCGGTCACCCGAAGGGTGACCAGCCGCCCTCGTACGCCCGGGTGGGCGGAGGAGTGGTGATCTGCGACCTGGCCGAGGTCGGGCTGTGGCAGCGCCGTGCCGGCGGGGCGACGACCCGGGTGACGCTGGACCTCAGCCCGCGGGTGTCGTCGGCCCAGCGGGCGGCGATCCTGGCGGAGGCGGAACGGCTGGCCGCGTTCGAGGGACGGCCCTTGGAGCTGGTCGACTGAGGGTCAGGTCAGCGCGGTTCGTCCGGGGTGAGGCCGGGGACCGGGCCCTCACCGAGGGATCGCACCAGCCACGCCACGTCGCGCCAGGCGCCGTGTTTGAACCCGATGGAGGGCAGCAGCCCGACCTGGGTGAACCCGAACGACCGATGCATCGCCATGCTCGTCTCGTTCGGCTGGGTGATCACCGCGACCGCCCTCCGGTAGCCGCGCTCGGTCAGCCGATCGAGGAGGGCGGTGTAGAGGACGCGTCCCAAGCCCTTGCCCCGCGCGTCGGGGGCGAGGTAGATGCTGGTCTCGCTCGACCAGCGGAAGGCGACGCGTTCCTTGAATCGCCCGGCGTACGCGTAACCGAGGACCTCTCCGTCGACCTCGGCGACCAGCCAGGCCCACTGCCGCGCTGCCCGGGCCATCCGCCCTGCCATCTCCTCGACGGACGGCGGCGTCTCCTCGAACGTGATGGTGGTGTCGCGGACGTAGGGGGCGTAGATCGCCGCACAGGCTGCCGCGTCGGCCGGGACGGCGTCGCGCACGATCACCGGGGCGTGCTCCAGCGAGGTGGGAGCGGGGACGGGGGTAGGAACGCCATCACGGACCACGGGAACCATGGGCCCGATGGTAGGCGATGGTCCCACGTGGTCCGTGGTGGGTGTCAGAGGTTGTGGTGTCCGAGGTGCGGTCTCAGATGGTGAAGTCACCGGGCTTCGGCTGATCGGACGGCTCGGTGCCGGCGGGAGGGGTGTCCCCTGGCCCGGCCTCGCCCTCCTGCTTCTGCTCCAGCTTCTCGCTCAGGGTCTCCCGGCCCTTCTCGATCACGTCGTCGATCTGGTCGACGGTCTCCTTGACGACCTGTGCCACCTTGTCCAGGGTCTCGTCCAGACTCTTCTTGGCTTCGTCGAAGTTGAATCCCATGTCAGTGCTCCCGTGCTGGTGCGCCGCCGGGGACCGGCTGCTGTTGCTTCCAGGCTAGCCAGCACCGTGGCGCAGCGGCAGCGTACGTGACGCGGATCCGGGAGATCTGGGTGCTCGGCTTCGGCCGGTTCCGGGTCGGGTGGGTGATCGTCCCCCGGGCACACAGGAACCACACGAGAATCTCTCATCAGTGTCATGTCCAGCGCGGTCACGATGGAGGCGTTCCGTCCACCCCACCCAGTGCGGGAGCGTCCCATGGTCACACTCGTCGTCGCGGTCGTCCTCGGTCTGGCCAGCGTCGCCGTCAGCCGGGACCTCCCCGGCACGCGCCGGCTGCACCACCTGTGGCTACGCCGCGGGCCCGACCTCGTCCAGTACGTCCGGACCGCCCCGGCGACGTTCGTCACCCTGGCCGTCCTCGGCGTCACGACGTGGATCCTGGCCGGCACCGGTGACCGGTTGACCACCGCCCTGCTGCGCGAGATGAGTACGAACCTGCACCAACTCCAGCGCGAGCCGATGACCGTCCTCGTACGCAGCGCCTTCTGGGCCACCCCCACCGAGATGGTGGCCTGGCTCGTCCTGTTCGCCGTCGTCGCCGCCCCCATCGAGCACTGGATCGGCACCCGGTCCTGGCTGGTGGTGTTCTGGACCGGCCACATCGGAGCCACGTTGCTGGTGGCGGTGCTGCTCACTCTCGGGATGAACGCCGGCGTGGTGCCCGCGACGGTCGCGAACTCCATCGACGTAGGCGCCAGTTACGCGTTCTTCTGCCTGGTCGCGGTGGCGACGTACGCGCTGCCGGGACGCTGGCGGTATGGATGGGCCGCGCTGGTGGTCGGCTACGTCGCCCAGGGGATGGTCCTCACCACCGGGTTCACCGCGCTGGGACACCTGCTGTCGGTCGCCATCGGCCTGGCGATCGGACCGATCTTCCTGCGCCGGTCCGCGGCCACCGGATGGCCGGTGGTCCAGCTGGAGCGCGCCGGGCACCGACTCGGCGCTGTTGCGGCAACCCTCCGGACGCGCCGGTCAGGCCGCCCCGTCCCGGTGCCCGCCTTACTGGTGGACGCCTCGCATCAGGACGTCCGCGACGCGAGGACCGAGGAAGCGGCCCCGCGGATCCAGCCGCTCCCGCAGCTCGCGGAACTCCTCGAAGCGGGGGAGCGCCGTGAAGTCGAACAGGTCCGCATCGAAGTACTTGCCCCAGTGCGGTAGTCCGCCGAGCGCGGCCAAGGCCTGCTGGATGTCGCGGAGAAGGGCGAGTGAGCCGTCCGGGACCGAGCCGTCGGGTCGCTGGTAGACGACGAACCCGAACCAGACCACCTCCCGTGCGTACGCCGACGACAACCACGCCTGCGAGCGGCCGGTGGGCCGGAGGATGACCGGATAGTGCAGCCGGAATCGTGAGGCGTCGATCACCTGCGCCAGCGCAGCCATCGCCTCGTCGAACCGGGTCAGCGGCACCCCGACTTCCATGTTGATCTGCGGGGCGGGGATGCCGTTGCGGAAGATCTCGACCAGATCCCCGGTGGTGTCGGTGTAGTCGAAGAACCGCCCGACCGTACGCTGCGGGGCCGCATCGTTGTCGTGATCGCCGGTGTCGTCGCCGAGCCGGGCCTGGGTCGCCTCCAGGATCGGATTGAGATCCGTGTGCGGCGAGGAAGAATGCGCTGAGGCCAGCGGTGTGGAGGCCAGTGCCGGGGAAGTCTGCGGCCGGACCTCCCAGACGTGCGCCCGATCCTCCTCCACCCACCACCAGGCTTTGACGTGGTCGGAGCGTCGGTTCCAGGCGCTGAAGCCGTCGCGGAGCTCGCTGCCCGACGTCGTGTACTTGGCGCACCGGTAACGAGTGTTCGGCTGCACGGCGAGGGTCACCCGGGTCAGGACACCCAGGCAGCCCAGGTGCAGGAGGAACGCCCCGAACCCCTCGTCGTCCGCCGTCACCTCGTGCTCGGCGCCGTCGGCCCCCACGTACGTGACGGCGCGGACGGCGTCCGCCAGCAGGCCCTCGCCGAGCCCTTGGGCGTGGGTGCCGGTGCCGAGTGCCCCGGCGACGGTCTGTTCGGTGATCACCGGGGGACAGACCGGCAGCGTGAGGCCCCAGTCGCGGACGTGTTCCCAGACCTCGGTGAGGGGGCAGTCCGCGGTCACCGTGACCGTCTGCTCGTCGAGGTGCAGGATGCGCGGGCCCCTGCTGCGCAGGTGGAGCGCGATGCCGTCCGTGCCGTCGATCAGGGTGGGGTAGCTGAAGCGGGAGCCGAGGAGCTGCACCCGGCTGTCCGCGTGGGCGGCCAGCAGCCCCGCGACCTGGCCTGCGTCTCCAGCGGCGTACGACCTCTCCGGCAGGGCCAGGGTCGTCGTTTCACACCAGTTGCGGGTCGGCAGAGGGGAGGAGGTCGTCACCGCAGCATCATCCCATCGGGGGAGGCGACGGTCGGGGGTGCTCACGGATGCTCAGCGCGATGGTCAGCGGCCGAACATGCCGCCGCCCTGGCCGACCGGGAGCAGACCGAAGCCACCGGTGCCCTCGCCGATGAGGAGCAATCCGAAGAGCACGAAGAGAGCGGCGGCACCGATCTTGATCACCTTCTCGGGAAGCTTCCGCTTGAGGACGAAGCCGACGAGGATCGCCAGGGCATCGGCCGCGACCATGCCGACGGTCGACCCGATCCAGGTCCAGAACCAGTTCTCCTGGGTGGCGAGCGTGATGGTGGCGAGCATGGTCTTGTCGCCCAGCTCGGCGAGGAAGAAGGCGGTGCCGACGGCGACAAGGGAGAAGCCCTTGGCGTGGCGAGCCTTGTCGGCCTCCGCCTCGGTCAGTTCGTCGCCGCGCAGTGTCCACACGGCAAAGATGAGGAAGGCGATGCCCGCGACGATGGCGATGCCACCCTGCCACTGGCCGAACACGTCACCGATGAAGAAGCCGATGGCCACCGAAGCCAGGTGCACGATGGCGGTGGCGATGCTGATGCCGATCAGGACGTCGCGAGGGCGGTAGCGAGCGGCGAAGGTCATCGCCATCAGCTGGCTCTTGTCGCCGAGTTCGGCGACGAAGATGACAGCGATGCTGAGCAGCAGGGCGTTCACGGGGGGTCCTCTCCGGGCGGCCGTGACAGCCCGGAAGGGATGACTCCGACCGTCCCCGATGGTGGGGCGACATGGTCGAAAGTCTCGTCCGCCACTGAGGATGGCCGGTCGCGCCGGGCCGGAGCCAGTGTGTCGACGCGACTGTTGGGGACTACTCCCTTTCAGGTGGCCATCTTATCCGAGGGCGGTTGGGGCGCGAATCGAGCCCGTCCCCCGTGCCGGACGTCGGCGTCGACGTGTCTGCCGGACGTCGCTGCCGGGCGTAACACCGAGCGTCGGTGCCACGGCACCCGGTGCCCGCCGCACCTCACTCCCGCGGCCGGACCGGATGCTCGCTGAGAATGGAGATGCGGTTGTAGACGTTCATCCTGATCGCGGCCCACTGCAGGGCGGAATACTGTCCATCGGTCAGCGCCTCGCGGGCTGACGCCAGTTCAGCCTTCCGGACCTCGGGGTCGGGCAGCTCGGTCGCCGCCTCGCCGATGGTCAGCGCGGCACGCTCGACCTCGGAGAACAGCTCGTCGGCCTCCCGCCAGCTCGCCAGCACCGCGAGTTGCTGGGGAGTGAGGCCCAGCTGCAGTGCCTTGCGGCCGTGGACATCCAGGCAGTAGGCGCAGCCGTTCATCTGGGAGATACGCAGGCTCATCAACTCGATCACGGCGGGGTGCAGGCCGGCGGCCTTCGTCGACTCGGCGATCCGGGCCGACCAGGCATTGGTGGCCGCCCAGTTCTGCGGGTCGGCCTTGTCCAGGTAGAACCTTCCAGCCATGATCCATCCTCCGTCGGTAGTGGGCTCAGATTATCCGGCCCGTCGGACAGCGGGGACGTCCGCCGAGCCGCCGAGTCCCGATGTGACGGAGCCGATGTCGCGGCACAACGTCCACACAGACTGGCGCAACCCCTGCCCTAACCGGCGTTCCTAACGTCGAGGCACTACTACAGGCTGCGTGAGGAGGACCATGTTCGGTTTGACGGTCCGGCGGGAATTGTTCCGCCGGCGAAAGGAAACGATCATCATCGCCTTGGGGATGGCAGTGGCCACAGCGCTACTGATCGTCCTCAGTGGTGTCTCGGCGGGCATCCGCAACGGCCAGTCGCAGGTGCTGCAGTCGTTGTACGGGGTGGGCACCGACATCACGGTGAGCCAGGTCGCCGCACCGGGCAGTGCGGCGACGCCGGGGCAGCGGTTCGACTTCAACCGTGACCAGGGCTCCACCCAGAACGGCACCACCACCCTCCAGTCCAGCCGGCTGGAGACCTCCCGGGGGAGCGCGACGCTCGATGCGGCCACCGTCGACACCGTCCGCGGCGTCAGCGGCGTGTCCGCCGCGACCGGAGTGCTCACGCTCAATCTGATGAACTTCTCCGGGCAGCTGCCCAGCGGCGCCGCCTCGGCGACTGCCCAGCGTCCGGCGGCGACGCAGCAGGAGGGGGCTGCCGGTGGCTTCGGCGGCGGCAGCTTCGGCTTCCAGCAGACCTCCGTGTCGGGCATCGACCCGGCATCGGCCCAACTCGGCCCGCTGGCCTCGGCCACCATCACCGATGGGCGCGCCCTGGCGGCCTCCGATGGGACCGACCCGGTCGCGGTGATCAGTTCGACGTACGCCAGCACCCAGAGCCTCGGTGTCGGCAGCACCATCACCATCGGCACCACGGCGGTCAAGGTGGTCGGGATCGCCACCTCCGGCTCCACCACCCTGTCGGACATCTACCTTCCGCTGGGCTATGCACAGACCGCGTCCGGCGAGGTCGGCAAGGTCAACGAGGTCTACGTACGCGTTACCTCGGCAGACCAGGTCGACAGCACCGCCACCGCCCTGCGCGCGGCGTTGCCCTCGGCGACCGTCTCCACCCAGGCGGACCTCGCCTCGTCGGTGTCCGGCTCGCTGGCCTCCGCCGCCAAGCTGACCGAGGGACTCGGGCAGTGGGTGTCGGTGGCGACCCTGGTCCTGGCCTTCCTTCTCGCGATGCTCTTCACACTTTCCGGGGTGAACCGGCGTACGCGTGAACTGGGCACGCTCAAGGCGATCGGCTGGTCGAACAAGCGGGTGGTCGGCCAGATCACCGGGGAGGCCGCCGTCAGGGCGGCGATCGGCGGGCTGGTCGGTATCCCGTTGGGGGTCGGCGTCGTCGAGGTCCTCAACGCGGTCGGGATCACGCTGTCGGGCTCCGCCGGCCTCGGGCTGGGGCGCCCTGGCGGCGAGGGCGGCATGGGCGGCGTGCCCAGCGTGGCGGCCGGGGTCGCCGGTGCTGCTGCCTCCGCCGCGGGCCGGATCGGCGGGGCAGTCGGCGACAGCGCTGCCGGTGTCCAGGTGGTGCTGCACAGCCCGTTGCAGGTGAGCGTCCTGGGCCTGGGGTTGGCGGCCGCCGTGGTCGGCGGGCTGTTGGCCGGACTGGTGGGCGGATCCCGCGCGGCTCGGCTCAGCCCCGCAGTGGCCCTTCGAAGCATGGATTGAGGAGCGGACGATGTATCAGTTGTCAGGGGTCAGCAAGACCTACCGGGGCAAGCGGAGCGTGATCGCGCTCAAAGACGTGGACCTGGCCATCCCCGACGGTCAGCTGGTGGCCGTGCAGGGACCCACGGGGGGTGGCAAGTCCACCCTGCTGCAGATGCTCGGCGGCCTGGATCGGCCGAGTGGCGGCCAGGTCGTGATGGCTGGCCGTGACCTGGCCGCCATGCGCGAGGGCACGCTGACCAAGGTCAGGGCCGACGAGATCGGATTCGTCTTCCAGGCGTTCAACCTCATCCCGACGCTGTCGGCACGGGAGAACGTCGAGTCGGCCCTCGTGCCGGGACGCTTGTCGGCCGGCGAGCGGCGGGAACGCGCCCAGGAAGCACTGGAGGCGGTGGGGCTCGGCAGCCGGGCGGACCACCTGCCGGGTGAGCTGTCCGGGGGCCAGCAGCAGCGGGTCGCCATCGCCCGGGCTCTGGTCAAGAAGCCGAAGGTCCTGCTCGCTGACGAGCCGACGGGCAATCTGGACGAGGCGATGCGCGACGAAATCATGGAGCTGCTGGAGTCCTACTGGCGCGACGAGAAGCTGACCATGGTGATCGTCACGCACGACTCCACCGTCGCGGCCCGGGCCCAGCGGCGCCTGCGGATCGTGGCGGGAGAGGTCTCGGACTGTTGATGGAGCTCCTGTTGATAGACGGAGCCTATGATTCGATCCACAACATCGATCGAAACCGGCTATCGAAACCCTGCCAACCGATATACAGTCTGTATTGCATTCGCACGCCACCTACATCGAAGGGGTTCACCCGATGTCGCTCATGAACACGAAGATCCTGCCGTTCACGACGCAGGCCTACCACCAGGGCAAGTTCGTCGAGGTCTCCGAGAAGGACGTCCTCGGCAAGTGGTCGGTCTTCTTCTTCTACCCGGCCGACTTCACCTTCGTCTGCCCGACCGAGCTCGGCGACATGGCCGACCACTACGACGAGCTGCAGAAGCTGGGCGTCGAGGTTTTCTCCGTGTCCACCGACTCGCACTTCGTGCACAAGGCCTGGCACGACTCGTCGGAAGAGGTCGGCAAGATCCAGTACTTCATGCTGGGTGACTCCAACGGCACCATCACCAACAACTTCGACAACATGCGTCCGGGTGCCGGCCAGGCCGACCGCGCGACCTTCCTGGTCGACCCCGAGGGCACCATCCAGTACATCGAGACGACCGCCGAGGGCATCGGCCGTGAGGCCGGCCAGCTGATCCGCAAGATCAAGGCCGCTCAGTACGTCGCCGCCCACCCGGGTGAGGTCTGCCCGGCCAAGTGGGAAGAGGGCGAAGCCACCCTCACCCCCGGCATCGACCTCGTCGGCAAGATCTGATCGGCGCACCAGCCGAGTGAGCGGTGGGTGCCCGGTCCGTCCGGGCGCCCACCGCGTTTGCCTCAGCCCACCCCGCATCCTGGAGGACACCATGCTCGACGCCACCCTCAAGACCCAGCTCAAAGAGCAGTACTTCACCAAGCTCACCGAGCCCGTCGAACTCGTCAGCTCCCTGGACGACCGTCCGAAGTCGCGGGAGATGGCCGAGCTGCTCGACGAGCTCGCCGGCCTCTCGGCCCTGGTCACCCACCGCCGGGCCGACGACGACGAGCGCCGGCCCTCCTTCGCCATCACCCGCCCGGGTAGCGACATCTCCATCCGCTTCGCCGGCATTCCGATGGGGCATGAGTTCAGCTCCCTCGTCCTGGCCCTCCTGCAGGTCGGCGGCGTCCCCGTCAAGGAGGATGCGGAGACCCTCGAAGCGGTCGCCAACCTCGAGGGTGACTTCGAGTTCGTCACCTACATGTCGCTGAGCTGTCAGAACTGCCCGACCGTCGTCCAGGCCCTGAACTCGATGGCCGTCCTCAACCCGCAGATCAAGCACACCGCCGTCGAGGGGTCACTCTTCCAGGACGAGATCGAGGAGCGCCGCATCCTCGCGGTCCCGACGATCTACCTCAACGGCGAGGAGTGGGGCTCCGGGCGTACGGACATGAAGCAGTTCGTCGAACGCCTCGACCACCACGCCGCGTCGCGGACCGCCGAGAAGCTCAACGCCCGCGAACCGTACGACGTCCTCGTCGTCGGTGGCGGCCCGGCCGGCGCCTCCGCCGCGATCTACGCCGCTCGCAAGGGCATCCGCACCGGCATGGTCTGTGATCGGATCGGCGGCCAGGTGCTCGACACCCTGGCCATCGAGAACCATGTCTCGCAGGTCTACACCGAGGGCCCCAAGCTCGGCGCGGCCTACGCCGAACACATGAACGCGTACGACATCGACCAGATCGCCGGAGTGCAGGCCACCCGCCTCATCCCGGGCGAGGACGGCGAGCTGCACACGGTCGAGTTCGAGGGTGGTGGCCGGCTCCAGGCGCAGAGCGTCATCCTGGCCACCGGCGCCCGCTGGCGTACGCTCGGCGTCCCTGGTGAGGCGGACTACCGCAACAAGGGCGTCTCGTTCTGCCCGCACTGTGACGGGCCCCTGTTCAAGGGCAAGCCGATCGCCGTCGTCGGCGGTGGCAACTCCGGTGTCGAGGCGGCGATCGACCTGGCCGGCGTCACCGAGCACGTCACCGTCATCGAGTTCCTCGACCAGCTCAAGGCCGATGAGGTGCTGCTCCGCAAGTTGCACAGCCTGCCCAACACCGAGGTCGTCACGTCAGCGCGCACCACGCAGGTGGACGGCGACGGGCGCGCCATGACCTCCCTGCAGTACGAGGATCGCGAGACCGGCGAGCTGAGGACCCTCGACGTCGCCGGCGTCTTCGTCCAGATCGGTCTGCTGCCCAACACCGAGTGGCTGAAGGGATCGATCCCGCTCAGCCCGCGCGGTGAGGTCATCATCACCGAGAAGGGCGAGACGGCCATCCCGGGCATCTACGCCGCCGGTGACTGCACCACTGTCCCGTTCAAGCAGATCGTGATCGCCGAGGGCTCCGGTGCCACCGCGGCGCTCGCCGCCTTCGAGCACATGATCCGCACCACGGCGCCGGTCCCGGCCGCCGCGCTCTGACACCGGGCCCGCCGGGGCCGCCTGACGTGGCGGCCCCGGCGGTCCGCCGGCCGGCGAGTGGCCGTCGACCCGAGACCCCGCGGGAGGAGAACCGGTGAACCTGCGTGACCTGGAATATCTGGTGGCCCTGCACGAGCACCGCCACTTCGGCCGGGCCGCCGCGGCCTGTTTCGTCAGTCAGCCGACCCTGTCGACCCAGCTGCGCAAGCTGGAATCCGAACTCGGGGTCGAGCTGATCGAGCGCAGCTCCCGCAGCGTCATCTTCACCGCCGTGGGGGAGGCGGTGGTCGTCCGCGCCCGGCGGATGCTCGCGGACGCCGAGGACATCCGAGCCCTCGCCCGGCAGGCCGGCACACCCCACGCCGGCACCGTCCGGCTCGGGCTCTTCCCCACCCTCGGCCCCTACCTGCTCCCGCACGTCGTGCCCGAGTTGCACAACCGCTTCCCGGGCCTGGAGATCCTCCTGATCGAGGAGAAGACCGCCGTCCTGCTGGACGCGCTGCGCAGCGGCGCGCTGGACGCCGCCGCGGTGGCGATGCCGATCGTCGACGAGACGCTGCACATCGAACCGCTCTTCCGTGAGGACTTCGTCTTCGCGGCACCCGTCGGCGACACGATCGCCGAGGGTGACGGCCCGCTGAGCCCCGATGCTCTGGCGGGTGAGGACCTGTTGCTGCTGACCGAGGGGCACTGTCTGCGGGACCAGGCCCTTGAGATCTGCTCCGAGACCGGCGCGGTCGAGCACGTGGGCTTCCGGGCCACCAGTCTGGAGACCCTCCGGCACATGGTCGCCGCAGGGGTCGGCGCGACGCTGCTGCCCGAACTGGCGGTGGCGCCCCCGGTCACGCCCAATCCTGGGATCCTGCTGCGACGCTTCCGCGAGCCGGCTCCCCACCGCGACATCGTGCTGTTGTGGCGGCGCACCAGTGTCTTCCGCGATCTGTTGCCGGAGATCGCAGAGGTGCTGCGCAACGTCCCCGGTGGGCTGGTGCATCCGCTGGCGGCCTGAGCCGACGACAGCCGCGGATCTCGAGGCCTCGGAGCTGGCTGCTCCAGGGTTCGAGATCCGCGGCTGTGTTCGTGCTGGTGTTTCGTGCTGGTGGTCGTCCTGGTGATCCCGGGACGGCCTTCGGAAGTTCGACTACTCCCGTCGTGCCGGGGCTGCGGGTCAGGCGGCGGCCGACTTGCGCAGCGGGCCCCAGCCGAGCACGCCGAGGATGACGGCGACGACGATCAGGGCGATGCCGGCGTACAGAGCGATCGAGCCGATGAGCCACCAGGCGTACGCGGTCAGCAGGGCGGTGCGCAGCATGTCACCCATGAAGAGCGACTGGCGCAGGTCACCGAGCTTCTGGACCTGGGCCTTGTCGGCGTTCGTGTCCTTGGACAGCGTCATGAACTGACCGGAGATCTCGTTGTAGGTCTTGCCACCGCTCGAGGCGTTCATGTGCTCGAGGATGTAGTGGTTGGCGTACGCCTGGGCCTTGGGGCCGTTGTCGAGCGGGGTGCCCGCGTACTTGGTGAGGGCGGCCTTCATGGCGTCGTTGGTGAGGGCTGGCCCGGCAGGCATGGTGATGCGTTCCTGGGACAGCTGATCCTTGACGTAACCATGGGCCCAGCTGCCGCCGATGATGGCCACGGCTCCCACGAGTACAAGGACGATGGCTGCGACGCGGCTGAGGACACCGTATGTGGTGCGTTCCATGATCTGTTCCCTCTTCCTCTCCATTGGTTTGGGGGATACGAGTGAAAAGTACACCACCGGGGGTCGTAGTACGACGTTGCGTAGGAGAGGATCCGGCTGTGTATTGGAAGGTAAGGCTTTCCTGTGAGGCCTACAGGGCGGAACCGCGTCGTTCTGCGGTGTGAGGGCTACCCCTGGAGGGTATTCACAGCTCATACTGAGTGATTCACGTCACGCTCTCAGATTGGAGCGCGCGTGGGATGGGTCACAGGGCGCTGGTATTCCACCGTAAACCGGATCCTGTGGATGCCCGGCCAGCTCGTCGCGGACCGAGGCCACCACGACGCAATGGGGTGCCCAGGGGCTGCTGCGGATGGTGCGCATGGGGGCGGCGTGAGCCCTCGCGGACGGTATGGGGGCGGCGTGAGCCCTCGCGGACGGTATGGGGGCGGCGTGAGCCCTCGCGGACACTCCAGTTTCTCGCTGCCGTTGTGAGGTCCGCGAGTTCCTTGAGTATCCGCGAGGTGGCGGCTGGAGGCTGGATCATCCGCGGGCCTGGGGGTGGGGGCATCGGATCATCCGCGGGGCCGCGGGAGCCCCCGCTCAGCCCCGCAGCCGCGGCCGGGCCGCGTACGACGGCTCGGCGAACTTCTCGACCGGGTCCCCCTGGGTCGCCACCGACATGTACTGCAGCCAGGTCTTGGCCGGATAGCCGGCGCCGAAGAACGTACGATCCCCCGGCATGGCGTAGGGATCCAGGTCGGACTGCCCGTCGCCGCCCGCCACGTACATCACGGCCGTGGAGACCCGCGGTGTCGCCCCGACGAACCAGGCGGCGTAGATCTTGTCCTCCACGCCGGCGGTGCCGGTCTTGCCGGCGACCGGCCGGTTCAGGGCGGACACCGAGGTGCCGGTGCCCTGTGTGGTGACCTGCTGCAGGGCGTACGTCGTGTCACGGGCGATGTCGGGCTCGATCGCCTGCTCACCCTTGGCGTCAGTCTTGTACAACACCTTGCCGCTCATGTCGCGCACCTCGCGCACCACGTGGGAGGAATACCGCATGCCGCCGTTGGTGATGGTGGCGTACGCGCTGGCCATGTTGAGCGGGCTCACCTCGGGCTCGCCCAGCACCATCCGGTCGTAGTTGCCCCAGCCGGTGCCGCTCGGCGCGCCGGCATCGTTGGCGGCCTTCATCACCTTCTTGGGGCCGCCCTGCATCTGGTGCACCAGGTCGACGAACGCGGTGTTGATCGACTCCTGGGTGGCGTACTGCAGCGACACCGCGGGGCCGTAATTGGTGTTGAACTCGTTGCGCACCGGCATCGGCTGGCGGTCGAGCTGGAACGTGTTGCCGTTGAAGGTCGACCGCAGCGTGAATCCGTCGCGCAGCCCCGCGACCAGGCCGAAGGCCTTGAAGGTCGACCCGGTCATCCGGGCCGTGGTCGCCCAGTTGCGGGAGTTCTTGACGAAGTCGTCACCGCCGTAGAGGGCGAGCACCTCACCCGTCCGGCTGTCCACCGAGGCGATCGCGGCGTGCAGGTCACCGGCCGGGGCACCGGGAACGTTGCCGGCGGCCTTGGCCTGGTACTTCTGGGCGGCGTCCTGGGCGGCCTGCTGCGCCTTGGGGTCGAAGGTGGTGGTCACCCGCAGTCCGCCGCCGTTGATCTGGGCCTCGGTGAAGCCGAGCCGCTTCAGCTCCTGCTCGACCATGTTGACCAGGAAGCCCTGCGGCCCCTGGTAGCGCTTCTCCGGGGTCTGCACCGGGGTCGGCGGGAGGTGGTTGTGGAACTGGTCGTACTGGGCCCGGGTGATGCTGCCCATCTCGAGCATCCCCGAGAGCACGTACTCGTAGCGGGCCTGGAGCCGCGGCAGGTTCTCCGGGTCGATCGAGGGGTCGAGGATCGAGGAGTTCTGGATCACCGCGGCGAGCACCGCGCTCTGCCCGATAGTGAGGTCCTTGGCGTCCTTGCCGAACCACGCCTTCGCCGCCGCCTGGACGCCGTACGCGTCGCGGCCGAAGAAGACGGTGTTGAGGTAGTCACCGAGGACCTGGTCCTTCGACCGGGTGTTGGCGACCTTGAGGGCGTACGCGATCTCCTTGACCTTGCGGGTGAGCGTACGGTCCTGCGACAGGTAGACGAGCTTGACGTACTGCTGGGTGATGGTCGAGCCGCCCTGCACCTGCTTGCCGCTGACCATCGCCAGGGTGGCGCGGGCCATGCCCTGCACGGACACGCCGGGGTCGGTCCAGTAGGAGCGGTTCTCCGCCGCCACCGCGGCGTCACGCATCGACGCCGGGATCTGGGCGTACGGGATGGTGGTGCGGTTCTGGACGACGAGGGTGCTCAGCGCGGTCTTCCCGTCGCCGAAGTAGAGCGAGGTGGTGTTGCTGGTGAAGGCCTTGTTGGTGTCGGTGAGGTCGGCCCGCGCGTAGAGCATGCCGGAGCCGGCGGCGGTGCCGAGGACGACCAGGGCGAGCATGCCGACGATGAGGCCGGCCAGTCGGCGCCCCCGCGGGAGGCGATCCCGCAGCCGCGGCTGAGCCGTCCCGTCCTCGGCGCCAGGGTGACCCCACCGGGAGCGGACCGAGGCGACGTCGCCGAGACTCTCGGGGTCCTCGCCGGCCCGTTCGTACGACGGTGAATCCTGGGGGCCGTCGGGTCCGTACCGGTGGCGGGCGACGGGGTCCCCATCGGGGAAGGGAAACCCGGGGGACAGGATCCCGGACGGTGCCTCGGGGGCCGCGCCGGTGGCGGTGCCCTCGGCGCCTCCGCCGAACGATGCGGACGAGGGGGCAGGCAGGCCCGTGTCGAGGCTGGAGCGGATCGGGTCCGGTGCGGGCGTCGGGATGGGGCGCCACCACGCCTCGAGGGGGTCCTCGGTGTCCGCGGCCACGGTGGCGATGGTCCGCCCGTCGCTCACGGCATCCGCAGCGGCATCCTGCGTGGTCGTGCTTGGCGCACCCGCAGCGCTCGCCGCGAGGGCTGCCCGGTGGGCGTGGAGACGAGCACGATAGGTCCCTGGCGCTGCGACCGGCTGTGCCGACCCCGGGAGGGTCGGCTGCGGGACGTCGGGGGACGGATGGTGTTCGTCGGTCATGACCACCTCGAGGACCGGGGGAGGGAACGTACGGTGTGGGGCGGCTCCGGCTCACGGCCCCGGCCCACGGTAACTGACGGCCGACCCCGTCCGGCGACGTCGGCCCACGCGACGACGCCCCCGGCCAGGCCGAGGGCGTCGTCGAACGTCACCGTGGGGGGTGTGACGATCAGGACACGGAGTAGTAACCGCTGACCGGCATCCAGCTCACCGGGTGCAGCTGGGTGCCCTCGCGGGGGTTGAGCGCGGAGATCATCATGCCGTTGCCGACGTAGATGCCGACGTGGCCGCCACCGTTCTGGAGGACCAGGTCGCCGGGCTGCGGGGTGCTGGTGCGCTGCAGGGCGCCGGGCTGCGAGTACGACGTGCGCGGCAGGCTGATGCCGGCCTGGGCGTACGCCCACATGGTGAAGCCGGAGCAGTCCCAGGCGCCGAACGCGGTGCCGCCGTAGACGTAGGACGAACCGATGCCGCGGTAGGCGGCCTTGACGATCGCGGCCCGCTTGGCGGACAGCGAGGAGGTGTCGACCGACGCCGAGGCCTTGGTCGAGGTGGCCGCGCTCGTCCCGCTCGGGGAGCTGCCGGCGTGCGGGACGCCGTCGCTCAGATAGCGGGTGGCCACCCAGCGCTTGGCGCCCTGGTAGTCGATCTGGGTCCAGTCGGTGACCGTGACGCCGGTCGTGGTGACCTTGGTGCCGGACGCGAGCGTGGTCACCCGGGAGAACTGGGTGCCGGCGCCGGTGCGCACGTTGAGGGCGACGGTGGTGGTGCGGGTGCCCGCGGTCGAGCTGGGGCGGGGGGCGGTGTTGACCGGGGCCGAGATGGGCGCCATGGTCGTGGTCGTCGTGGCACCCGCCGGAGCGGAGCCCTCGGCGTGGGCGGCCGGGGTGGCGACACCCAGGGTGACCAGACCGGCGACGGCGGCGACGCCGGCGCGTGCGGCGATCGAGGTGTCGGCGAAGCCGGCGCTGTGAGCGGCGACGGCATTGGCGCGCCAGGTGCGCGATCCGGCGAGGCCGGCGCTACGACGGGGAGTGGTGGTGGACAGGAACTGCGACATGAGGCCTCCGTTACGCCTGCGAAGTGAGCTGTCGGGTTCGGGTGGGAGGCACCCGGCGTCGGGGGATGTGATGGTCCCCGTCGGCTTCACCCCAAGGCCGGCCTGGTTGGTCGGTCACAAGTGGTTCCCCCGCTTCTGCCTGAGCGTGATGACAAAGAACGCGGGTGGCGGCAGAACTCGGCGGACCGCCCGCGGCGCGGTTCCTGGTGTCCCCACGCGGTCGTCACGCTAACCCGAATCCAGGCAAGATCACAAACCGATAACGGCGCCTCCGGGTGTCGAAGGGGTGTCCCAGGGTTCCCACCCAGCAGGTGGTCGGGCCCTCAGGGGTGTGGGCAGGGTTCCGTCCTTGCCACTGAATCGCCTTGTCAGGGCGCCAATTCGCGGCTGGCGTCGAGCTCCGTCGCCGCCGATCAGTCCCTCGGGAAGAGCCTGAAAACTTTGTGAGGCAGTTCACATGAGAGCGTCGAGTCAGGGTTCAAGGTCACGCTGCGATCTCGGTGCGATCACCGTACGATCACGGGTCTCGCGCCTCGGGCAACCCGTCTCAAAGGCGGCGAACGGGCGGTCGCGCGGTGCGAGGACGGTGTCGGGCGGGCAACGACCGGGTGAATTCTTCCGGCGTGCCGCTCAGTGGAACTCTTCGGACTCCTCGGCCGTGTAGAAGAGGCCGAGGTCGTCGTCCCGGAGTGCCTCGACGGGGACGGTGAGCAGTCGTTCCCGGTGGATCCGCCTGGTCACCTCGGCCTCCGCGGCGAAGGCCGCCAGTTGGTCCACCACCCCGGCCTGCGCGAGCACCTCCTTGGCCTGTCCGAAGAGGGCCTCGTCGCCGCAGAGGAAGGCGCTCTCGTTCCACACCTTGCAGGCGACCATGGCGTGGAAGTCGGCCAGGGCTGTTTGGGTGCGCAGCGTCGCCAGGGACTTGACGACGTAGTCGATCTCCTCGCGGAAGCCAGGGCTGCGTAGGTAGAAGTACTTCTTGGCGTAGATCGCCTCGTCGAGCGCCTCGAGGAGCCCCGCCGGGGCGTCGTCACCGATCAGGACGACGATGTCGAGGTCGGAGCCCTGGACGAGGATCCCGGTGGAGCGCTCGGGGCGGAGTACGTCGTGGGCCATCCCGTAGACGATGTCGCCGGCGATGGCAACGCAGAAATGGGGCGCCAGCTCCGGATCGGCCAGGAAGGTCCGGGTGAGGTCGTCCATGATCCGCCGAGCGGTGTAGAGCTTGCGACGGCTCACCTGGGCGATGTGGTCGGCCAACTGCGCCGCCGCCTCGTCCAGCGCTGCCGGCTCGTCCGCCGGCCCGACGACCGTGTAGGTGAGGAACTCGCGCAGGATCGAGGGGGAGAGCCGTACGTACCCCTCGAGCTTGAGGTCGAGACGTACGTAATGCCGGCCGACCACCCGATGGGCGAGCCGCGGGTCGCCCATGCACGCCTTCCACAGCGGGATGCCTCCGGTCCCCAGCACCTCCTGCAGCTGGGAACCGGTCTGCGGCCCGCGCGAGGCGACCGTACGCAGCGCCCGCTCCGCCAGCTCGGTGAGCGCGCGGTCGGGGGACGACATCGGTCAGCCGATGGTGGCGCGAACGACGGCGGCGATCGACTCGGCGTAGCGGTTGGTGACATCGACGGTCGGTCCCTCCACCATGACGCGGCAGAGGTTCTGGGTGCCGGAGTAGCGCACCAGCACCCGGCCCCGGCCGCCCAGCTCGGACTCGGCCGTGGCGATGGCGGTGACGAGCTGGGGGATGGTGTCGATCTCCGGCTTGCTGGTGACGTCGATGTTGAGCAGCACCTGCGGGAAGACGTCCATCGCCGCGGCCAGCTCGGACAGCGGCTTGCCGGTCCGCAGCATCGTGGCCACCAGTTGGAGGGCGGTGAGCTCGCCGTCACCGGTGGTGTGGTGGTCGAGGAAGATGACGTGTCCGGAGTCCTCGCCGCCGAGGTTCGCCCCCAGTCGGCGCATGTCCTCGAGGACGTAGCGGTCGCCGACCTTGGCTGCGTGGTGCTTGTAGCCGTACTTCTCGCAGGCCAGCACCATGCCCAGATTGCTCATTACGGTCGACACCAGGAGGTCGTTCTTCAGCCTGCCCTCGGCGTGCAGCTGGTTGGCGCAGACGATGAGGATCTGGTCGCCGGTGATCTCGTTGCCGAGCTCGTCGACGGCGATCAGCCGGTCGCCGTCGCCGTCGAAGGCCAGACCGACATTGGCGCCGGTGCGCAGCACCTCTGCCCGCAGGTCCTGGGTGTGCTGGGAGCCGCAGTTGTCGTTGATGTTGTAGCCGTTGGGCTCATCGTGGATGACGGTGACGTCGGCGCCCAGCTCACGGAAGATCGCCGGACCCACCTGGTAGGTCGCGCCGTTGCCGGTGTCGAGGACGACCTTGAAGCCCTCCATGGACAGGTCGCGGGGGAAGGTGTTCTTGAGGAAGACGGTGTAGCGACCGACGGCATCGTCGAGGCGGTGGCCGCTGCCCAGGTCGTGCGGGGCGGCGACCAGAGCGTCGAGCCCGTCGCCGAGGATCAGCTCCTCGATTTCCCGCTCGTCCTCGTCGGAGAGCTTGAAGCCGGTCCCCGCGAACACCTTGATGCCGTTGTCCTCGTACGGGTTGTGCGAGGCGGAGACGACGAAGCCGGCATCGGCGCGCATCGACTCGGTCATGTACGCGATGCCCGGGGTGGGCAGCACGCCGACCATCTCGACATTGCCACCCATCGAGGTCACGCCGGCCTCGAGGGCGCCCTCCAGCATGTCGCCGGAGATCCGGGTGTCCTTGCCGATGACGATCCGCACCCGGTGTCCTGCGGGCTTGTCCCGGCTCACCACATGCGTGACGGCCTGCCCCAGCCGGAACGCGGTGATCGCGTCCATCGGATACTTGTTGGCCTCGCCACGGATGCCGTCGGTGCCGAACAACTTGCCCATCTGCTGTGTCTCCTTCTGGTGCCGGGTCATTCACCCGACGGTGTTCCTGCTGGCACCCACCCGACCTGCCTCGCGGGTGCTCATCGGTCGCCTGCCCTGGTCGTGTGCGCGGCCATGTCCTGTCGGGGCCGGGTTGGGGTCCGGGGCCCGACCTGCCGCGGTGATTGTGTCAGTCGGCCTCGAAGAGGCCCATGTCCGGGACGAGTGCGGCCGCCCGGCGGCACGTGTCGTCGATCATCGCCTGGAGCCAGGCCGTGCCCGCCTCCTTCGCCGGGGACTCGAGTGCCTGGACGGCCGCGATGTAGCCGGTGCCGGCCTGCGCCGCGGCGGTGAGCGGGCCGACGAGAGCGGCCGGCGCCTGGCGAAGGTGGCCGGGCACCTGGTCCGGCGCACAGGACGCCAGGAGGTCGGCGTGCCGGTCGACGAGTTGGCGGCGGCCGTCGGTGTCCGGCTCGATCGTCGCGATCAGGGCGGCCAGCCGCTTCGTACGCTCCGCACGGGCTCCGGCCAGCACCTCCAGCGCACCCTCCAGCATGAGGGGGCCGAACTCCTGCTGGGCGAAGAACGGAGTCCGGACCGTGCGGTACCACGCCTCGAGGGCGACCAGGCCGGCGAGGTAGCCGAGGTTCTTCTCCAGCAGTGGCGCGAGGCGCTTGTAGCGCCGGGGGGTGTTGGGCCGGCTCACCCCGTCGGGGGCCGGGGTGAGGACCAGCAGACCGTCCTCGCGGACGTCGTCGCGCAGGATCGATCCGGCGCCGACGACCGTGCCGAAGCCGACCTGGACCGGGCCGACGGTGCCGCCCTGGCCGCCCAGGAAGATCGCGGGCTGGTCGAGCATCACGCCGCGCGCCACGTCGCCGAAGGTCGAGGCGGTCGTCTTGTTGCCGTCCGGGGTGAAGTTGAAGTGGATGTAGGCGGAGCCGACCTCCGAGTGGTCCTTGCGACTGGTGCCGCCGGCCATCAGGACGTCGCAGAAATTGATCAGGCTGCCCAGCGTGACGAACGGGAAGAGGATCGTCTGCTTCAGGCCCACCGTGTGGGCGCCGCTGGCCTGCTCCTCCAGCAGCGTGCCCTCCCGGACGTGGGCACCGAGCCCCATCGAGGAGCCCTCGAGGAACACCGCGTGGTCGAAGTAACCGGCCTTGAGTCGTACGCCCGGGCCGAGCCGGCAGTCCCGCACGGTGGCAGGGCCCTCCTCGCCCAGGTGGACGCCCGCGGAGATGACGGTCGCGGCACCGTGGAGGCGGCAGCCGGGGTGGATCGTCACGCCGTCGGAGGAGATCCGGTCGAGATCGACGTCGTCGCCGATGTCGAGGCTCCAGGGATTGGGGATGTCGACACCACGCTCGATGAGCTGCATGGCCTTGTCGAAGCCGCGGGGCTTCCCCTGCATGGACGATCCTCCCACCGCCGGCGGGCGCCGGCCGGGTCGAGTCTAACTGCGCGGCACCTGCTGCGCCGCATCGTCGCGGTAAGGGCACAGCCGGGCCGCAGCCGGGCCATCGCCACGCAGCGCCTGCGGCCAGGGGGTGGCACGGTGGGAGAAAAGTGTCATAGGGCAGCCCTATGGAACGTTTCTGGCACTGTGCCCCCTGTCGAACGGTGCGAGTGCGGCAGGGCATGCGGTAGGGCATGCGGCAGGGCATGCGGCAGGGCGGTGTGCCGGCGTCAGCGCACCAGCCCGGTCTGGTAGGCGATCACCACCAACTGGGGCCGGTCCCGGGCCCCGAGTTTGGCCATGATGTGGCTGACATGGGTCCGGGCGGTGGCGGTGCTCACCACCAGCCGGTCGCCGATCTCCGCGTTGTTGAGCCCCTCACCGACAAGGGCGAGCACCTCCTGTTCCCGCTCGGTCAGCACGGCGAGGCGCCCGTCGGAGCGTACGGTCGGGGTGGCGCCGGTGAACGAGGCGATGACCGTACGGGTGACGCTGGGGGACAGCAGGGACGAGCCGCCCGCCGCGAGGCGGATGCCGCGCAGGATGTCGTCCGGCTCGGAGTCCTTGACCAGGAAGCCGGCGGCGCCGGCCTGGAGTGCGGCGAAGACGTACTCGTCGAGCTCGAAGGTGGTCAGCACCACCACCCGGGTCGAGGTGCAGGTGGGATCCGCCCCGATCCGGCGCAGGGCGGCGATGCCGTCCAGTTCGGGCATCCGGATGTCCATCAGCACGACGTCGGGATGCAACTCCTGGACCCGTGCCACCGCCTCCACCCCGGTGCCCGCCTCCGCGACCACCGACATGTCGTGTTCGGCGTCGACCAGGGCCCGCAGGCCCATCCGAACCAACGGCTGGTCGTCGGCGATGAGGACCGTGATGGGACTGCTGGGCTGCTCGTCGGTCATGATCTCTCTATACCTGCCAGGGTGCCGCGGAGGTCGGTGTCACGGATCCCGGCGTGGCGGTGCGCCCGAGCGGCAGGTCCGCCCGGATGGCGACGCCACCGGGCCCGGCGTCGTCGATGGTCAGCACGCCGCCGAGCGTGGCGACCCGCTCGCGCATGCCGCGCAGGCCGTTGCCCTCGACGATCCGATGGGCCGGCGCCGGTCCACCGTTGCGCACCTCGATCCGCAGCCGGTCACCGCTGCGGCCGATCGTGATGTCCACCGGTGTGCCCGGGGCGTGGCGGACGGCGTTCGTCAGGCCCTCCTGGATGATGCGGTAGGCGACCTGCTGGACCGGGGTGGGAACGCCGGCCACCAGTCCGGGAGTGCGGTGCAGGGTGATCGCCGCCCCACCGGCGATGAGCGGCGCGACCAGGTCGTCGAGCCGATCCAGCGTCGGGCCGGGTGCGAGCGGTGCCGCCTCCTCGGGATCCCGGAGGATGCCGAGGGTCCGGCGGACATCGGTGAGGGAGTCCTTGGCGCTGGTCCGGATCGCCTCCAGGGAAGCGCGCGCCTGTGCGGGGTCGTCGTCGAGGAATCGCAACGCCACCCCGGCCTGCAGGGAGATCGTCGACAGGCTGTGCCCGACCACGTCGTGCAGGTCCTGGGCGAGCCGGAGCCGCTCCTGGTAGGCGACGCGCTGCATCTCCTCCTCGTGCGCCTGCCGACGGACACTGACCTGGCTGCGCCGCATCTCGCTGATCAGGGTCGGCACGAGGATCGCCGCGAAGCCGAAGATGATCGCCGGGTAGAGCCAGGCACTGGTCAGGCCGAGGTAGGGCTGGCGCCAACCGACGGCCCACAGCATCGGCACCAGCGCCAGCACCCACGCGGTCCACGAGCGGCCGGGACGGCTGCCGGAGAGGGCCACCAGCGCGATCGCGGGGGCCGGTAGGGCGAACGGCAGCGATCCACCGGCCAGCAGATAGGCCGTCACGCCGGCCAGGACCAGCACGTAGGCCAGCCGGGGCCGGACGTAGCGCAGCAGGAGGCCGACGCCCACCGCGACGCAGGCGCCGACGAGCAGCGGCAGCCAGGGGGACTCGACCAGTGCCTGCGCCCAGGGGCCGGTCGGGTCGGGATAGCGGGGGTCGTACGGGTCGTACCGCCCGGGCATCATCGACTGGCCGCGCATGTGGGAGCGCATGCTGCGCTGCGCCGTCGAGGGCAGGGCGGCGACGAGCATCAACCAGGCCACGACGACGGCGCTGACCACGGCGGTGATCGCCCGGTGCCGGGCATGGAAGCGTCCATCGGGGGAGTCCGGCCCCGAGGCGGGCAGGCCGGGGCGCAGTTCCATGCTTCCGATCGTACGGAGGGAACCGAGGGGGCACCATCGCCGCGGCGACGTAGGTTTCGGCGGCGGCGTACGTCACCGCGATGGGTCGGCGTACGTCGAGGGGCGTACGTGAAGTGCCGCCCGCGGGCCGATGTGCGACGTGGAGGTCCGACGCAGACTGGAGTCATGTTCAACTCGCTGCTGCCCTTGGTGATGCCGGGCTACTACGGCGGGCCCGGCGGCCCCATGATGGGTCATGGAGCTTACGGCCACCACATCTTCGGAGGGATTCTGATGTTCATCGGCCCGCTCATTCTCGTCCTGGCGCTGATCTACCTGTACAAGCGGGCGGAGCGTCGTGGGACGCCGCTCTTCGGCTGGAGTGAGGGTCGCCCCGAGGGTGCCCCCGGTCATCCGCACCCGCACCACCATGGGCCGTTCGCCCCGCCGGCCCCCGAGGACGAAGCGCTGCGTACGCTCGCCAATCGCCTCGCCGCCGGCGACATCAGTCCGGAGGACTACCAGGCGCGGGTCAACATCCTGCGCGCCACCAAGGCCCAGGGCGACGACCCCACCGCGGGCATGCCGTACATGGGCCCCGAGGACAAGACCACCCCGGGAGAGGGCGGCCAGTCATAACCCCCTGGGGTCTCCCAGGAGCAGGTCCTGTCATGTGGGAAGGGCGGGACGCCAGAACGATCGGGCTCTCCGGCACGTGCCGGAGAGCCCGATCGTGTGTCGGGGCGGTCGTGGTGGGTCACCCTGAGCCGGACCCGCTGCCGGTCTCTGTCCCGCACTTGCAGGAGCAGCCCGGATTGTTGCTGCGCAGGGTATTGGCGGCTGGGAGTTCCGGCTCCTCGAACCGCTTCGCTGGTGGTTGGTCATTCTTGGCCATGTCAGCCTCTCCTTGGAACGAAATGATGGAGGTCAGTAGCCCCCGATGCCGGTACCGAGGCCTGCGCTGGGGGAGGTGCAGGTGCACCAGCAGTCCTCTCGAGAGCGCAGGTCCGATTCGGGGAGGATCGGCGGCTCGAACTGCCGCGCGACCTTCACGTCGAGCGTGACGGGCTCGCCGTTGACGGTGACCTGTACGCGGATCGGGTCTGTGGGCCGATCGCTCGGGGAGTCACCGGGTGTCGATGTCGTCATGGGTCGTCACCCCCTCAGACCTGTGAGCTTGACACTCGGCGCCTCCAGCTTGTGCCAGAGATCGGTGTCCGTCGGGTCGCGGTCCGGGCGCAACCGGGTGTAGAGGGCGGACAGTTCCACGGTGCTGGTGGAGTCCAGCGTGATGGCTCCGGTCGGACAGACCACCATGCACTGGCTTTCGCCGTGGAAGCCGAAGCATTCCGTGCAGGTGGCACTGTCGACCACCGGTCGCTCGGGGCCGGGGCGGATCGCCTGGGTGGGACATTCCCATTCGCAGGCCCCGCAGCGAATACAGGTCGTGCCGATGCTGGCGGCCATGATTACTCCTTCTTCGTCAATCCGAGCGCGTCATCAACCCCGCCGCGACCAGCTTGGCCACGAACAGATCGCGATGATGGGCGAGATTGCTCGGCGGTTCGTCCGGATAGCTGCGGGACAGTTCCGCCAGGACTTCATCGTCGGACTTGTCGGCATACAGTTGATAGATTTCGGCACCGCTGCCGGCCAAGGTGTAAATGTCCCCCGACACCGGTTCGCAGACCACCAGGGAATCGTCGAGCCATTCATGGAACACCCCCGGGGAATGTTGATACCTCATGGGTTGCTCCGCAGTGTCGGCATTCCGAGCATGACCGCCGGCGTGCTCGAGCCGTCGATGGAGGGATCGGCCCATTCGTTCCGCCGGGCCGCGGGCACCTCCCCGGTCGAACGCCAGGCCTTGACTTCGAACGTGCGGCGAAGGTAGCTGCAGAAGATGGGTGCCGCCTCGTCGTAGTGGCCGGTGAACGAGTAATGAATGCCCCGGCATCCGCCGCCGCAGCCACGTTGGATGATGCAGGTCCGGCAGGTCGGCAGGACGTCGGACGTCGAGGCCTGGGCCTTCTGCAGGATCGGGTCCGTGGCGTACAGGGTCGCGATGGAGGTGTCACGGATGTTGCCCGCCCGGAGTTCCGGGTACTGCAGGAGCTTGCAGGGATAGACCCAGCCCTCCGGATCGACCGACACCTCGCTCAGCCCGGCCCCGCAATGGTCCCGTACGTCTCCCTTGCCGGACGGCGTGGACTCCTCTTCGGTGGCTCCTGGCGTGCCGGGCCGGCTGGCGCCGGAGACCTGCGCCATCTGGTCACTCAGGCCCAGGAGCTGGTTGGCGCTCAGCTCGTCACCGCGGCTGGTGCCGCCACGGCCCATCGGGAACTGCGGCACGATCTTGTGCATCCCGATCCGCTTGGCCCGCCGCAACCCGACCAGTGCGGCCAGGTCCTCGATCCCGTGCCGGGAGAGCACGCTGTTGATGTCGACCGAGACGCCGGCCTCGAGCAGCAGGTCGATCGCCCGGATCGCCTTCTCCCAGGATCGATGGCCGCGAATGCGGTCGTGGTGCTCCGGAATGAGGTGGTCGAGACTCACGGTGACCAGATCGAAGATCGATGCCACCCGGTCGATGTTGTGGACGTTGATGAACGCGCCGTTGGTGATGACATTGGTCCGCAGCCCTTTGGATTTGCTGTAGGCCGCGAGTTCCAGCAGGTCCCGACGGGAGAAGGGCTCACCACCGGTGAACACGAACGTCTGCGCGCCCGCCGCGTGGGCCTGGTCGATGACCGCCTTCCCCTCGTCGGTCGACAGTTCCTCGGCACGTGGTCGGGCAGCGTCCTGATAGCAGTAGGTGCAGCGCAGATTGCACTTCTGGGTGGTGATCCAGTAGACCGTCCCGAGCGGTGCGTCAGGGTGGACCACGGGCTGCAGTGCCGGCTCGTGGTCGAGATACAGCAGGCGGCGCAGCACGAGTTTCTCCGCCGTCCTGATCAGGGGTTCGCCGGTTTCACCCAGAGGGGTGTGGCGCGCCACGTAGTCGCGTAGGCCCTGCCGGTCACGGCCGGCGCGGAGCCATCGCAACATCGCCGCTGCCGCGGGATCGATCCGGTGCCATACGTTGAAAGCTGGGTTGTACCCCAGGACGTTGTCCCCTCGGCAGATCAGTGACAGTCGGGCGGGGACGAGCAGCCGCTCCAGAAACTGCTCGTCCCCGACCTCGGCCGTAGCCACTGCGGGGGGCAGGTCAACCCTTGCCGCCGCCACTTCCGGTTTCCTCTCCACACTTGCACGAGCAGCCCGGATCACTCCGAAGCGCGTTGGGATCCGGCAGTTCCGGTTCCTCGAACTGCTTCGAAGGTGGAGTGTTCTTCTCGGCCACTGTTCCTCCTTTTCGTACGTGACCGGCGGGATTCTCCGGTCGCTGTGACTCAGTTCGCCGAGGTGTCTTTCTCGGCGACACCGGGAACTAGCCGCCGGAGCCGCCGCCGGCCTTGCTTCCGCAATCGCACAGGCAAATGTCGGATCGCATGAGATTCGGCTCGTTCAGAGTCGGTGGCTCGAACTGCTGGCGGGTCACTTTGACGTCGACGCGGATCGGGTCATTCTGCGGATCCGTCGGCGTCTTGCTGGGTTCCGTCACGAGGTATTCACTTCCTCTCCTTGTGAGGTCGATCACATGCCCACGATTAAAGGGGGCCGGATGGGCGGCTGTCAACCAGTTCCGGCTGCCATTGATAAGGGGGATCAAAAGTCGATGAATTCCTGTGGATCAAAAGTCGATACTTTCCTGTGGGCCTTCCGCCGACCGTCTGCCCGTGCTCACCCCTCGAGGCGAGGGCGGCCGCACGACGTCAAGCACCTCGCATCCCGTGCGGCTGGCACTGTCGCTGTCTGCGACGCTCAGGTCGGGACGGTGCGTGAGATCGTCACAGGAACAGGTCCTGCGTCCGAGCGGTGCGCTGAGGCAGCAGGAGCGATGGTCGCGATATCGGCGCGGGTTCTGGATAGCCTGTGGCCATGAGCGATGCCAACGAGGTCATCCGTGCGGGCTACACCTTCGCCAGCGACGCCATCGAACTGGGCGTCCTCGTCGACGAGGGGACCCCATTGCCCGACATCACCATCCGGCTCGCGCTGAGCATGCTGAACCGGCACGGGCTGGTCGCCGGTGCGACGGGCACCGGCAAGACGAAGACGCTGCAGCTCATGGCGGAGCAGATCTCCGCCGCCGGCGTCCCCGTGTTCGCCGCGGATCTCAAGGGCGACCTGTCCGGCGTGGCGGCCCCCGGCGTGGCGAATGAGAAGCTGCTCGCCCGGACGGCGGCGATTGGGCAGAAGTTCGTCCCTGCCGCGTGCCCGGTGGAGTTCTACGCCCTGGGCGGTCAGGGCAAGGGCGTGCCGCTGCGCGCCACCGTCACGTCGTTCGGGCCGCTGCTGTTGTCGAAGGTGCTCGGGCTCAACGCCACCCAGGAGTCGTCCCTCACCCTCGTCTTCCATTACGCCGACACCAAGGGCCTGCTGCTGCTCGACCTCAAGGACCTCAACGAACTGCTGAAGTTCCTCGTCTCCGATGAGGGCAAGCCGGAGCTCGCCGACCTCGGTGGCCTCTCGAAGGCGACCGTCGGCGTCATCCAGCGCCAGCTCTCGGCGCTGTCCGCGCAGGGCGGCGAGGAGTTCTTCGGTGAGCCGGAGTTCGAGACCGAGGACCTGCTGCGCCTCGCGCCGGACGGGCGCGGCCTCATCTCGCTGCTCGAACTGCCGGACCTGGCGCAACGGCCCGCCCTGTTTTCCACCTTCCTGATGTGGTTGCTCGCGGACCTCTACCAGCACCTGCCGGAGGCCGGCGACCTGGACAAGCCCAAGCTCGTGTTCTTCTTCGACGAGGCGCACCTGCTGTTCGAGGGCGCCTCGAAGGCGTTCCAGGACGCCATCGAGCAGACCGTACGACTCATCCGGTCCAAGGGCGTGGGCGTCTTCTTCGTCACCCAGTCGCCGAAGGACGTGCCCGAGGACGTCCTGGCCCAGCTCGGGTCGCGCGTCCAGCACCAGTTGCGCGCCCACACCCCGAACGACGCGAAGGCGCTGAAGGCGGCGGTGGCGACGTACCCGAAGACCGACTACGACCTGGCCGAACGGCTCCAGCAGCTCGGCATCGGTGAGGCGATCGTCACCGTCCTCAACCCCGACGGCGCCCCCACGCCGGTGGCCTGGACCCGGATGCGGGCGCCGCAGGCGTCGATGCAGCCGCTCGACGCTCCGGCGATGGATACTGCGGTGGCCAACTCCCCCAGCAGGCGCGCTACGGCAGCGCCATCGACCGCGAATCGGCGTACGAGGTGCTCCGCGCCAAGCTCGAAGCAGGAGCGGCGGCCGCCGCCGCGGAACAGTCCGCTGCGGAGCAGGCGAAGGCGGATGCCGAACGGGCCAAGGCTGAGGCGGCGCAGGAGAAGGCGGACGCCGCCGCCCAGCGGGAGGCCGAGCGAGGCTCCCGCGCGGAGCCGGAACGTACGCCACCGGCCCGCTCGACCCGGCGGGAGAAGTCCCTGATCGAGGAGATCAGCCAGAACACGCTGGTGCGTCAGGTCGCCCGGTCGGCGGCTCGGGAGATCGCCCGGTCACTGTTCGGGACGGGCCGGCGACGCTGAGGGCTCGGCGAAAGTCCGTCGGGCCCTCTCTCGCCCGATAGGATTCTTTTGTGCTGACAAACGAACAACCGGTCGCCTCGTCGTCACGCGGTGCGCGGATCTGGGGTCTGGTCCCGGTCGTTGCCCTGCTGCTGATGGCGCTGGTGCTGCGGGCACCCGTCGCGGTCGTGCCGCCGCTGCTGCCGCAGTTCCAGTCAGCGCTGCACCTGGACACGATCCAGGCGGCCCTGCTCACCAGCATCCCGGTGCTGTGCTTCGGTCTGCTCACCCCGCTGGTCTCCCAACTGGTGCACCGGATCGGCATCAACCATGCCGTGAGCTGGGGACTCGTCGCGGTGATCATCGGTTCCCTGGTCCGGGTCGAGGGCACAATCGTCGGACTGTACGCGGGGACCCTGCTGATCGGGCTCGGGCTGACCATCGGCAATCTGGGCATGCCGATGCTGATCAGCCGCCAGTACCGGCACCGCGCCGCGCTGCTCACCGGCGCGTCCTCGGCGACGATCAACATCGCGGTGACTTTGGCCACGGCGACGGCCGTCCCGGTGGCGATGGTCGTCGGCTGGCAGCGCTCCTCGGCCCTCTGGGGCACGATCATCGGCGGCGCCGCGCTGGTCGTCTGGCTGATCGTCTACCCGCCCGGTCTCCGCGGCGCGCGAGGAGTCTTCCGCCGTCATGCCGGGCAGGAGGCGCCGGCGCAGACCGTCCGTCAGGGCCGGGCCCAGCTGCGCACGGCCGGCCCCGGGGCCCCGCTGCTGCGCTCGCCTCTGGCCTGGCTGCTCGCCGCGGCCTTCTCCGGCCACACCTTGGCCTATTACGCCGTGACGTCCTGGCTGCCGCGGGCCTTGGTCGACCTCCGTGGCCTGAGCGCGAGCTCGGCGGGTGTCGGGGCCTCGATCTTCCAGGCGGCCGGCATCGTGGGACCGTTCGTGACGTCCTGGCTGGTCGACGGGCGCCACTGGTCGCTGACCCGCACCGCCCTACTGGTGGGAGCCAGCTGGGCGGTGCTCCCGCTGGGCATCGTGCTCGCTCCCGCAGGCTGGATGGCCTGGAGCTTGCTCGGCGGTCTGGCGCAGGGTGCCTTCTTCACCCTGGTCTTCGTCATCGTCGTACGCCGCACGCGCACAGTCGACGACAACCGGCGCCTCACCGCAATGGTGCAGACCATCGGCTACTCGGCCGCAGCGACCGGACCGGTGGTGATGGGGTGGGTCCACGACCACCTGCACGCATGGGGTCCCTCGTTCCTGGTGGTGCTGGTGGCGGTCGTCGTGATGGTGGTGACCGTGATCGGGGCGGCGAGGGATCGGGGCCGTCTCTGGCTGGCTGAGCCTTTGCGGGAGCACGTCGACCATGAGTCGTAGGGGTCGGGGTCGCCCGGGATTATGCGGCGTTGATGGGGTTCGACGGGTCGGACGGTAAGGCGGCGTGTCGGTGGGCGGCGTTTCATCATGGCCTGTCGTCGGGCGACAACGATCACATTCACATCGTGGTCGGGTTGGTGCGTGAGGACGGTACGTGGGCGTCGAATTTCCGCTCGGTGCAGCGGTCGCAGGACGCGCGTCGGGCGTTGGAGAAGGCGTACGGGTTCGCGCCGGTGGGGGTGGTGGCGGCGCAGCGGGATTTCCAGGCGTATTCGATGGTCGATGTGCAGCGGGCGGCCACGGTCGGCCAGGACGGGTCGCGGGTGGTGGGCGAGACCGATGTGGAGGCGTTGCGTCGGTTGATGTTGGGCGCGGCGACGCAGGCGACCTCGGAGGCGGGGTATGTGCGGGCGTTGTGGCGGGCGGGGGTGTTGTCCCGGCCCCGTTACGCGGCCGGGACCACGGATGTGGTGGTGGGGTATTCGGTGGCGCTGCGGCCGCAGGGCGACCAGGCGCCGTTCTGGTATGCGGCGGGCAAGGTCCACAAGAGTCTGACGTTGCCGAACGTGCGGTCGCGGTATGTCGATTCGCCGGAGGCGGCGGTGGAGGCGGCAGCGACGTGGGCCACGTATAACGGGGTCACGCCGGCCCCGACTCGCATGTCCGTGACTCACGGAATCCAGGGCCTCAATCGCCGCTGGTCCACTGAGTTACCGGCTTTATTGGATTAAGAGAGCGGATATGTCGTCGACGGAAGTCTGACTTAATCCTATCAGCGCTTCTAGACATCACACTCAGTCGACGCGCCTCATCGTAGTTCTCAGCCTCCTTCAGTTCGTCAAGTATCTGGCGAACTACTGTCGAATTCATGCGCCGAGAGAGCTCAAGTCCCAGCGTTGATGGGAAGA
Organism: Raineyella fluvialis; assembly: GCF_009646095.1. Taxonomy (NCBI): domain Bacteria; kingdom Bacillati; phylum Actinomycetota; class Actinomycetes; order Propionibacteriales; family Propionibacteriaceae; genus Raineyella; species Raineyella fluvialis. The sequence continues at coordinate 1,967,865 of NZ_CP045725.1, forward strand.
GATGCTGGTAGGTCCGGCGAACCTGAGCCATACTTGGTGCCAAGGTGAAGAAGTTCAGAAGAAAGTCGGGTCGCATCATGTAGCGCGCACCGGCGTGGTCAGCGACAACTTCACGTGTGTGACTTAACACTCGAGTCTCTGTTGTGAGCCACCATGTATGATGGCCAAAGACCGTTGCACCTGAATCCTCGCCGTTGGCAGAGCGTTTTCCGTAGACAGCGTGAACCATCATCGCGTCGTTTTCAGCCAATTCAAACTTGGTCTTCTCTGCGAGCAGTGCCTCAGTCAGCATTTGAACCTGACTGGCATCGGTGATCTTCTCCAAGGTGGTCCGGGATTCATACTCCATGCCGAACTTTGCCAGCAGATACAAGCGTATATCTTCTTCTGCAGTCGGCTTATGAAGGGTTCTGTAGTCACAGAATTGATCGATAAAGGCTGGCCACGAGTTGGGTCAATGATCGGCAGTACGGTTGTAGAAGTAGCTGCGGATCATTATCTTGGGGATCTCGCCGTAAAGTTCGGTCGGCAGATGCCCTTCAACCCCTGAATAGTAGTGCTCGAATTCTCTATCCGCTGCTCTCAGGTGTGTAACAACTTCCTCCAGTACAGGTTCGGTAAGAATCAACCTAGCACCTGCCGACTGAGCCATGCCCAACAGGTTGGTGGCGGATTGATTCTCGCGATCCAGATAGCGTTCACTCATTGCTAGAACGAGAAGGTCAGTCCCAACATACAATGTGAAATTGGATGTCATATCTTCCAGGTATTCGACGACTTTAGGATCCTGACGTAGTACGAACAGCATCGAATAGGTCTTCGCAAGTCGGCGCAGGTATTCGCGCTCATCATCTCCGCCGTTATAGAGGCAATCCCTAACGGTGGCCAGTGTTGCGATGAAGAAGTTCTCCCGGAGGGCTGGGCCTGGAGAGGCTTCATCGACAGCCGACCGCACAGGTTCGTCGAGATCTGGCAGCGTAGGACTTGTTTCGCCACTCGATAGGAAGGCAGAGAATTGGAGTCCTCGACTTTCAAAGGTTTTCTGTAGGGCCACGAGTGCCGCCGAACCAACCCCCTTGGGGTTCACGCCTCCCTCGCAGTATTTTTCGGCCCTGGTGGTCAAATAGTCCACGACGCGGATCTGTAGCGCCTCGTCATCTGCGTTCCGGGCCGACAGCTGCTGGCGTGTCTCGAACGGTAAAGCAAATTCGTTGGACGCTTTATACCATCGAACCTGGCGACCTTGCTTGCCAGACTTGGCCGATAGTAATTTGAGCCGCGAGAGGATACGGTCGGTTGTGAGCAGTCCTTCAATCGAAGGCAGGACTTCGAGCACCCTGTTGAGGACATCCTGTGCCGACATTAGTTGGCCGTTGTCCGGATCGGTATCGTGGAGTGCCCATAGGGACAAGGCGTCAGTAACCGAATCCATGAAGGGCTCGTCTTCCTCGCGATCTGACTGCTGGCGCAAGAAGACGAAAACGGTCGGGTCTCGCATGTAGGCAGACTGGGTTGGGAGGGGCGCGCTCCCCAAGCTACGTAGATGCTCGAGGTAGTGGCCAAAATCCTCACGAAAAATGGCCTGGTGTCGGGAAGAGTCGTTCAAGTGAGCGATAATGTACTCGCGGTCCCTGATTCTGACGCCTACTGAGATTTCGTCTGATATTTCTTGCTCGATCAGATCGAGTTTCGGAACTTGCTGCGACGTTATGTACGTCAGTTGATGAACTGTTCGGCCATTCTTCTGAAGTGCGGCGATAGTCTTCTTTATCTTCGACTTTGCATCCTTTTCGATACTCGCCTGCAAGAAATGGGTGGGGCGATTTTCGATCTGAGAAGTGTTTCGGAGGATGATTCCATCTGCTCCGCCATCGTGCATGCCCCCCAGTGGCACGTAAGTGTGACCGAGGGTGGTCGCAATGAACGACTGGGCGAAAGCTTCGAAAGTCTGACCGTCCGTCTTTGCGAGGGCTACCTCGGCTTCGTTTCGAGTGATATGCATCCCGTCCTGTCCTCTCGTTGGTCCTTCTTGCCTGCGGGAGCGTTCGATGCGGATGATGGAATCGAGGAACTCTTGATGATCAGTAGTGTTCCGCGATGTAGTCGTAGGCGCGTTCGAAGAGTCCGTTGACGGTGTGGAGTTCGTATTTGCGTAGGACGACGCGGACGCCGCGGCGGACGGCGCGGTCGGCTTTCTGGGCGTTGAGCCAGTCGCGGTCGCCGGCGGTGATCTGGCTGACCAGGGCGTCGATGTCGGTCACGACCCGTTCGATCATGGTCGGGGTCTCGGGTGGGGCATACTCGCGGAAGATCTGGGTGAGGGCACCGATGTTCGGGTTGGGGAGCAGGTCCAGGCCGGTACGGCCCTGCTCGTCCTCGGCCTTCTCGGCGGCGGTGAGGTCTTTGGCGACGGTGAACAGTTCACGCAGCCATTCGATCGAGTTCTCCGCGGCGGTCAGGGTCCGTTCCCGCAGGCTGTCGAGGCGTTCGGCCAGGGACCGGTAGATGACGTGGTCGCCGTTGGGCCCGGCGATCCGCTTCTTGAGGCGGTTCGCGATGGTGTCGATGACCTCATCGGCGCTCTTGTGCTCCACGTCGGTGATGTCGGGCAGCAGGCCCTCCTCGGACAGGCGGCGGATGGTGTCGGCGTCGGCGATGACCACGGTGGGGTGGTCGGCGTCGATCGTGACCTCGCCCATGTGGGCGTGGACCAGCTCGAGGGTTTTCGCGCCGACCCGGGTCCAGACCACGTCGTCGTTGACGGTTGAGGGCTGCAGGGAGGCGTAGACCTTGGCGAGGAACCGGTAGGGGTCCTTGTGCGCCAGCAGGCGGGGGTGGGGGGCGACGGCCTCCCAGATGCCTTCCAGCATGTTGAACTCGGCAGCGAAGTCGTCCAGGTCTTCGGCGGGGACGCGTTGCTGGGCATCGATGAGGGTGGTCGCGCCGACGTGGGTGATGTCGAGGCCGGCGAAGCGGCGCATCGCCAGCTTCAGCCCGCCCTCGAAGGCGTCGATCAGCCCGTCGATGTCGATGCTGCGCTGTTCCTGGTCCGGGTTCGCGGGGGCCATCGCGCGGGCGAACCCATCGCCCAGGCCGACGTAGTCCACGACCAGGCCGTAGCGCTTCTCCTGGCCTGTCTGGGGGTTCTTCCAGGTCCGGTTGGTGCGGGTGATGGTCTGGAACAGGGTGTGCTTCTTCAGTGGCTTGTCCAGGTACATGACGCCCTCGATGGGGGCGTTGAAGCCGGTGCCCAGCTTGGCGGTGACGATCAGGAACTTCAGCGGGTCCCCGAAGGTCCGGAACCGCTTCAGCAGGTCCTCCTCCTGGGACTCGGTCAGCCCGTAGTCGTCCCAGTCCTTGTCGTCGTCCTTGCCCCCGACCCGGGTCATGTCGACCGCGGCCTCATCCAGCGCCTCCCCGGCGGTGTAGCGGGCCTGGAGGAGGCGGGTGAGTTCGCGGTGGTAGTCCACGCACGCTGCCCGGTCGTAGACGACGATCTGGGCCTTCATGCCCAGCGGGTCGACGGTGGAGTAGAAGTGCTCCACGATGTCGGCACACACCGCCTCGATGCGGGCCGGGTTGGAGAAGAACGTGCCGACCCGCGAGGCGCGCCGGCTGACGATGTCGGCTTCCTCCTCGGACAGGTTCTCCTCGGCGGCAAGCTCCTGGAACGCCTCGTCGAGCTTGTCCTTGTCGAGTTGGAAGCGCACCAGGCGGGGGGAGACGTGGATCGGGACGACGACGCCGTCGGCGATCGCCTGGTCGGAGGTGTAGGTGTGCAGGGCCTTGCCCGGGTCGTCGGGGTCGCCGAACGTGGCGAAGGTGTTGCGGTCCAGTTCGGCCAGCGGGGTGCCGGAGAACGCGAAGAACAGCGTGTTGGGCAGCGCGGCGCGCATCGTCAGGCCCAGCCCGCCTTCCTGGGTGCGGTGGGCCTCATCGACCAACACGACGATGTTGCGCCGGGTGTTCAGGTCGGCGGGGGCGCCGGCGAACTTGTGGACGGTGGAGAAGATCAGGCCCCGCTGGTCGGTGCCGCCGTGCTCCTTGTCGCCCAGCCTTGAGCGCAGATCGGTCGCGGTCGCCGGGGTCAGGAGGCGCGGCATGCCGGTGGTGCGGAACTGGTCCCACATCTGGTTGACCAGCTGCACCCGGTCGGCGATCAGCACGATCGTCGGATTCTCCAGCACCGGGTCGCGGAGGATCTTCGCGGCGGCGAACACCATCGCCAGCGTCTTGCCTGTGCCCTGAGTGTGGTAGATCAGGCCGCGGCGCTTGAGGCCGTCGTGGGCACGGGCGGCCATCAGCTGGACCGCGTCGTACTGCATGTAGCGGGCGATCAGCTTCTTCAACCCGCCACCCAGGTTGTCCTGCGGCTCCTCATACAGCGTGAAGTCATCCAGCAACGACAACACCGTGGCCGGCGCCAGCAGGCTGGAGACCGACTCCAGGACGTCGGCGAGCTTCGGGCCGGTGCGGGCCGGCCCCCACAGCTCCCAGAAGTCCAGCGGCGCCCCGGTCGCGCCGTAGGCGAGCTCCTTGCCCTCGGTGGCCGCGTTGAACACGTTCGGGACGAAGAACGCCGGCCATCCGGGCTGGTAGTGGTCGGCGACCTCACGGGCGCCCTTGAGCCAGGAGATCTTGCGGTCCACGGCGGTCTTGCACTCGATCACGACCAGCGGGATCCCGTTGACGTACAGCACGATGTCGAAGCGCGCCTTGCGCCCGACCGTTCCGTAGGTGACCTCATCGGCCACGACCAGCCGGTTGTTGCCCGGATGCTCCAGGTCGATCAGCCGGACCGGGACGTGGCGGGGCAGGCCAGCGAACTTGTGCGTCCGCAGCCCCCGCAACCACTGCGCCATCGCCCGGTTCGTCTCGACCAGCCCGTCGTCCTCGACCGCCAACGTCAGGGCCCGCAGCTCCTTCATGACCTCACCCGCCCGGCCCGGCTCCTGATCGATCAGCGGGTTCAGCCGTTCCAGCCCGGCCACGAGATCAGCCTCGAGGAACACCTGCTCGATCTCCCGGCCCAGCCGGTCGCCTGGGACGTGGGTCCAGCCAAGCTCGACCAGCCGGTCCACGATCGGCTGCTGCACCGAGTTCCGTTCGTCCAGGCCGGCCATGTCAGTTCTCTTCGTCGTCGAGGACCCAGGCCATGCGCAGCGGGACCGAGGCCTTGGTCGTGGCGGGCAGCTTGTCGTAGGTCGCGAACAGGCGTTCCAGCAGTTCCTCGCCGTCCCAGATCCGCAACCGGGTGCGCATCTGAGCGAATTCCCGGCTGGCCGGGGTCGTGACTCCGCCCCAGGCGACCAGCAGCGCCTGATCTGCCTGGTATTGGGTCATGGCGCTGTGCAGGCCACGGACCACCTGGGCGCCCACCTGGCCCGGTTCGGACTTCACCTCGACGATCAGGGTCGGGGAGTCCAGTCCCAGGGGACCGGTTCCGGCGAGGATGTCCACCCCGCCGTCGGGGCCCGAGGGGGAGACGATGCACACGAAGCCCAGAGCTTCGAGGATGTCGGCGACCAGGCCGGTCAGCTTGTGGCCGGAGAAGTTCTCCACCAAGTGAGTACGGATCCGGTCCCGGATCGCCTCCAGAGTCGGAACCGTCTCCGGGTCCGTCACGTCCTCGACGCCCTCATCAACGGGGGCAGCGGGTGCGGTAGGGGGCTTCTTGATCGCTGTGGCGCCGGGATCGACGGCGGTCAAGAAGACCTGCTCCAGCCGGGCGACCGCCTCGTTGCGGGTCGGGTTGAATACCGTCATGGCGCCGTTCAGCGAGTTCAGCAGGTCGTCCTTGATCGCCGACCTCGAGACCGGGTCGGGCTTCCACTCCACCGGCAGCTGCTTGCGGCGTGACGGGTCCGGCTCCTGCCCGGCGTAACGGAACGGGCCCGTACACCGACCCAGATACAGGTAGCCCGGCCGCAGCTTCGAGGGCATCACCACCAGATCCCCCGGCTTGATCGAAGACCGGAACGCCCACACCTGCCCCGTGGTGTTTGCCCGCCGGGCACCCGAGTCCTGCGGGTAGGCCGCATCGACCATCGCCCGAACATCCTCCCGCGACTGGCAGGCAGTGACGTCACCAACCGCCTGGAAGCTGATCGTGGTCACCTGGTTCTCAAGGTTGAACTGCTCGTGCTCACCCTGACTGCCAGCCCGCACCACCCACGCATTCGTCACGATGCCTCCCCCAACAACTCGTCGTACGACTCCGGAATCTCGTGCTCACCCGACAACAAGACCGTCAGCAGGTTCGAGCGGAGAGTGCGGAGGTGGGCGACAAGTTCTGCTCGCGCACGAGCCGCTTCTCTCATGTCGCCAAGCAGGCGAGCCGCGGCGGTTGCCTTGGCCGGTTCGACCCAAGGCACTCGCGTGGCTCGGATGAGCCCCATGTTCAGTGACGGGACAGCTCCCGTCTGCACGAGGGACGACAGGCTGAAGTTCTCCATAACTGCCAACAAGACTTCGCTGGGTGTCCCGGATCGGGGAGTTAGAACAAGGTGGTTCTCGTCGACCGCGCCGTCAACAAGCATCAGGCGCTTCTTCTCGGTCTGTACTGCGGCGCCGACTCTTGGGAAAACCACCGCCCCCGCTGGCACAATGTGTCCCCCAAGGCCAATGATCTCTTGCAATCCCATCTGGGTCTCTGCCTGTCGGTAACCGAACATGTTATGTGGCTGTGCCATGTCAGCGATCTTGAACCAGGGCAGGTTCCCCGACTTTGTACCCTGTACCTTCTTGGGGAGACTTCTACCTTGAGACACAACCGCGACCGATTCGATTGTTACTTGGTCTCCCTCGGTGGAGATGGCTCGGACATACGCACGCCTAGCTTCCTGCGCCGCAGTAGCGCAGCACTCCGCCTTGGCGATCGTGTCGTCCAAGGCACTGATCAGGTCCACGATGCGCCGCTGATCGGGAAGCGGAGGGAGGTTGATGGTCGCGCTTGACAGGGCCTTCTGCGAAAGGGAAACGTTGGCCGTCCCCTTCATCAGTGGAACGATGATCTCGTCCTTCCCATGATCGAGGAGCAGCCACAAGAATTTCATGTCGACCGGCGCATCTGCCTTACGTTGGAGCGCCGTGATGATGTTGGCAACAGCGAACTTGCCTCTGACGTAGTGGACGCGCTTTAGGGATGCATGACCATGTCCAGTCGAAGAGACCATGGGGACGCAGACTGCTTCGCCCTCGAACTGATAGTTCTCTGAGGTTAAGAAGTCCGCGGCAGTGACCACCAGCGGATACCGCCCCGGCACTGCCTTCAGGGTCGGCGTCGTGCCCTTCGTCAGGTTGCAGATTTCCCCCAGCGTCCTCGCCTTCCATCCGTCACGCATTGAAGCCAGCCGCCTTCAGCTTCTCGTCCAAGACGCGCTCTGCCGTCCGAAGAGTCTCGCGCGAATCCATGTAGGCAGCGAGGGCGGCTTCAACGTCGACCTCAGCAGCGGCCTCGGTCTGGAGGTAGCGGCCGATGTTGAGGTCGTAGCCATTGGCCTCGACCTCGGCCATGTCGACCAGGCGCAGGTTCAGGCCGCCTTCGCCGTCGATGTCCTCGCCGTTGGCATAGGCGGTGTGGATGACCTCGATGTCGGCATCGTCCATGATGTTCTGGTTCTTGCCCGGCTTGGACCGTGCCGACGCGTCGACGAACAGGACCTTGCCCTGACGTTCGGCGGGCTTGGTCTTGCGCCAGATCAGTAGACAGACGGGGATGGAGGTTGAGTAGAACAGGTTGGTCGGCAGTCCAATAACGGCCTCCAGCAGGTCCTTCTCCAGCAGACACTGCCGGATCGCACCTTCTTTGCCGCCGCGGAACAAGACGCCGTGGGGCATAACGACCCCGACTCGGCCGGTGTCGTCCTTGGCGGAGGCGACCATGTGCTGGATCCAGGCGTAGTCGGCGTTCTTGGCGGGCGGGACCGCGCAGAGGACGCGCCCGTACGGGTCGTGGATCCAGGCTGCGGCTCCCCAGTTCTGTAGGGAGAACGGCGGATTTGCGATGACGACGTCGAACTTCTGCAGCTTGCCGCGGTCGAGGAACTTCGGTTCGCGGAAGGTGTCGCCGCGCTTGATGTCGAAGTCCTCCAATCCGTGGAGGTAGAGGTTCATCTTCGCGATGGCTGAGGTGGTCAGGTTCACCTCCTGGCCGTGCAGGCGCAGGCTGTCCGGGTTGCCGCCGGCGGCCCGTACCTCGTTCACCGTCTCGACCAGCATGCCGCCCGACCCGCACGCAGGGTCGACAACCGACTCACCCGGGCGGGGGTCGAGGATCTTCACCAGCAGATGCACGACGTGGCGGGGCGTGAAGAACTCACCGGCCTTCTTGCCCGATGCCTCGGCGAACTCCCGCAGCAGATACTCGTATGCGGCACCCAGAAGGTCGCCGTTCACGTGATTGGGGTCCAGGGTCAGACCGTGGAACGCGTCGAGCAGGGCGGCGAGGGCGCTCTCGGGAAGTCGTTCGGGGTTGGCCCAGTTCACGTCGCCGAACACCCCGACCAGGTCGCGGTTCGACTCCTCGATGCGGCCCAAGGCAAGGGCGACTTTGTTGCCCAAGTTGAAGGTGGTGCCGTGGACATCGGCCCAGTGGCAGCCCTTGGGGACGACGAACGGCTGGTAGTCGCTGTACTCGATGTCGTCGGTCAGTTCGTCGCCCCACTCGGCCAGCGCCTGGGCGTGCCGGTAGTCCCAGTTGTCGCTGATCCACTTGAAGAACATGATCGGGAAGACGTAGGCCTTGAAGTCGCCCGGGTCGACCGGCCCTCGCAACGCGTTCGCGGCGGCCCATAGGGTCGATTCCAACTCGCGCTGGGTGAGGCGAGCGGGGACTTGCAATGTCATGTTCTTCTCTCTCGGATCCGGCGGGCCGGGCTCAGAGCCCACACGCCAACTTATCTGTGCGGATCGGACTATCAGGGCAGGCAGCCCTGAAGCCCCCGCAACCTTCCCCTTGCCGCGGTACCGCTGAAGGCTCTTCCTCACCGTGCATGCTGTGAGGGCTCGGGGAGCTGCTGTTTAAGTTGCCTTAGCTTTACTAGCTTGTCATGCTGGTTTAGCTCGTCCCGTGGTGATCGACGACCTCAGCCTTCCTGGATCTTCAAGACAGTGGCCATGGGTGTGGCTGGTTCCAGTCGCCTGCTCGTCCCACGTTTCGCAGGTTGTGACGGGTGCGGTACGTCCACTGTCCGCCGGATCTCACGGTGATCGTGATCAAGCCGAGGTCGTGCAGGCGCCGCATTGCCAGGCCTGCGGGGTCGGCGGTCTCCTCTGCGAGCTTTCTCACCGAACCGGAGGGCTCGATGGTGCTGAGGTAGAGGGCGACCCAGGCCGGATCCACCAGGTCGGGGCGCAGTTGTTCGACCCACCGGCCGTCGATCTGGCTGGTCCACCATTCATAGGACGCTGCATGGAGCACCAAGGCGGTCCACCACGTCCCCTCGGGCGTGACGGGCCGCCCTGTCCGGGCTGTCCAGTCCTGGAGGTCGCGGGGTGTCAGGACGGTCGGGCGAGGTCCTGGCAGTGGGGTGGCCGGCAACGGCGGGGCCGGGGCGGCCGTCTTCCGTACGCAGGCGAACTGGTGCCACGCGTTCAGGTTGACGACCTTTCCGGTTGTAGACATCCGTGGCATGTCTTCGCGGGCCAACGCGGCGAGGGTGCGTCGCCGGAGCTCGTCCACGGGAACCCTGGGCTCATTCTCACGGCGGGCAGCCTGGTCGTTGGCCCACTGGCGGTCCTGCTCTTCGGCGGCCTTTCGTCGTAGCGCATCCAGCAGACGTTCCCTCTGGGCGAGCTCGGCCTGCTTACGCGCCTTCTCCTCGGCGGCCGCGCGGCGGTTGTTCATCACCTCCTGCTTGGCCTGCAGAAGGCCGGGGGCCATCAGTCCGTGTGCTAGGTCGAAGGTGCACGCGGTCAGCGGGAACCAGCTGTCCTTGGGAAGCTGGCCGGCGGGTGATTCGGCCCGGAGCCCGATCTCGATCGGCCACGTGGCGGCGGTCTCCAACCTGGACCACTCCTGCCCGGTGGGCCGAGCCGCCAGCCGGACGAGTTGGGTCACTCCGTGCTCGCTCATCTCGTGGTCACGGCTCGCAATGAAGCGGTCAGCGCCGAACAGCCAGGTCACGTTGCCGCCGTACCGTTCGGTACGGTCCAACTTGGAAACCGCGGTCTCGTTCGACAGTTGCACCTCGATTACCCACTCCATGCCGCCGCCGACGGACACGTCGACCCTGGAGCGCTTTTCCCTCCCGACGTAGCGTTCTGCCTCGGCTGTGAAGCCTTGACCGGTCAGCCACCGCACAAGCTCACGCTGGATCTGGCGGTGGGTGAAGATGTCGCGGTCCTCCCCTCGGAATCCGCACGAGGACCCGGGGAAGTGGCGGAAGTAGGGGCGGCGGATGTCGCCGGCCGCCGCGACGAGTTCCTCTCCGCACCCGTCCAACGAGGGTGGGCAGTAGAAGTTCTTACCAGCCTTCCGCGCGGCCTGCTGCAGCCTGATCATGTCGTCTCGGGCGTCGGGTGCCATGACGAGGTCACCGTCAGGCCCGCCCATCGCAGCCATGGGGAAGAACCCCTCGTCGTCATTCCGGCGCGTCGATTCGTGCCGGATCTGATTGGTGGTCGCCATTCTTCTTCCCCCGTGTCACCCCGTCGTTGAGGGGACCATAGGGGCACCCGCTGACATTTCTTACGCCCGAATGGCATTGCCGATTGGAGGAGCTCCGAGGTCGGACGCCCGTCGCGCCCCTTGACGCGGCCCGCAGGGGTGGGACTGTGACACCGACAGGAGTTGCCACCCAGCGTCGGCCATGAGCGCAGCATTGCACGGGACGGCTGAAACTTCGAGGATCCTGCTCGTTAGGGGCTCCAGTTCAAACGTGGCCTGACTGAATCATGAGTGAAACTGAAGTCACGTGCTAGGCTCTTTCTCGTCAACCGAGAGGGGTCCTGATGGGCGTGCAGTACGAGTGCAGCGACTGGCGGAGCGAGTTCAAGGCAGACGAGCTTGACGCGATCCGCAGCCGGATTCCGCAAGCGATCCAGCAGAGCCAGGAACGCGCGGCCCGCGCCCAAACGGAGTACGCCGACCCCGATGGTGACCAGGATGTCTACGGTGCTGGCATGGCGCGCGGTGTGCAGAAGGAAGTACGCGCGCTGCTTGCACCGCTGCCCTCGTACCGCGAGGTGCCGGTGTCCGGGACTCGTCGAATGTTGACCTTCCTCGGTGACGCGCTGATCTTTCCTCATCGGGTCGGCAAGCAGATGCGGCGCAACCACCACCGCCTCAGGCTCAACTACCTCTCTGACGCTCGCCGTGAGCTGCTGCAGAAGACCAGCAACGTCAAGTACGCCGCTCCTGGGCTCTTCGACCTTGAGGACGAATCAGGCAGTGATCAGACTGCACAGCTGGACGACGCCCTGGCCCTGATTGCTGAAGACGGTCCGCGTACGACGCTGTTCGTCCCCTACTACAGCAGCACACCTCAAGGCGTCGGCACGATGTACTTCGCTCCCGCACGGCTGAACGGCCAGTACCTGGAGTTCACCGACCCGGAGCGTCTCACCTACCAGCAGGTCCCCGCCGCGGTCGAGCAGGTGCGCACCGTGCTGAAGCCCGTGGCCGGCTTCGCCGAGGGGGAGCGTCCGCGTACCTCGGTGAAGCTGCGGTCGCACTCGACCCAGGAGGAGGGCAGCTGACGATGACCGCTTCTCCTCACCAGAACCCCGACCTGGCCGACATCGCCAGGATGTTCGACCCGGCCAGACTCACCCAGGCGCGGCGCATCAACAAGATGTCGAAGACCGACCTCCACAGGAAGGTCGGGGTTTCCGTTGCTGCTATTGGCCAGTACGAACGTGGTGAGGTTCGCCCACGCGCCGACACCGTGCGCGCCCTGGCCGAGGCGCTGAGCGTGCCCCCTGGCTTCTTCGCGCTGGGTCGTCCGCGGGTACAGGTTGAGATTGCTGAAGCATCCTTCCGGCGCCTTCGCTCAACGACGGTCGCCCAGCAGCAGCAGGCAACCGCCTATGTCGAACAAGCCTGGGAACTCAGCTGCTTCCTCGAAGAGCACGTCGAGTTCCCCGAAGTCGATCTTCCGCAATGGGCCCAGCCCGACTGCGAGGATGTCCCCGACCCCGTAACGGCGGCTCGGGCGATGCGACAGCACTGGAGCCTAGGAACCGAGCCGATCCAGCACCTCGTCTACCAGCTCGAGCAACACGGCATCCTGACCGTCTTCTTCTCCATGAAGCAAGACGGGGACCCCGATGACAAGAGCCGCATCGACGCCTTCTCCACGATCGCTCTGCCGCGACCGATGATCGTGCTCACCCCAGACAAGGCAAATGACGTCATGAGGCACCGCTTCTCGGCAGCCCACGAACTAGGACACATCGTTCTGCACCACGGACGTCAAGGCACCGACAGCCAGCTGGAGCGCCAGGCGGACATGTTCGCAGCCGAGTTCCTGACACCCCGCGACATGATCAGCGGTGAGCTACCCAGGCGCGTGAACTTCAATCGCTACGAAGAGCTCAGCCAGCGCTGGGGCGTCTCCGTCCACTCACTCCTCTACCGGTCTCGAGAACTTGACCTGATCTCCGAGTCAACCGCTCGACGCGCATACATCACGCTGAACAGTCTTCCGCGACGACCCATGCCGATCCGCGATTACCCGGGCGAGCGCCCAGAGCTCTTGAAGTCTGCCATCGAACTGCTCGATGGAGCGGGAATGCCCCTGATCCAGATCGCGAACGACCTCCAGATGACCCCCGTCAAGTAAGGCGTCTGGCAGACATTGACGCACAACAGCCAAAACTCACACTGGTCTCGAAATACTCCAATGCTACGGGGCGAGCGGAACAGTGAAGCGTCATATTACACACGAGGAATTCCGGGCCTTACTTCTGGAACACAATGATCGAGACTTGAAAGGGCTCCTGTTGCCTAGGGATATCTAAAGACGTCTTGCCTGTTCTGTTTGGTTTAGCTGGTTTATCTTGACAGCGTGTCTGGCGGGCTAGCCTTCAGTGTGCGGTCGAGATGATGAGAATCGTCGATTCACTGCCGTTGCTGCCTGATCAGCAACTGAGAGGGGGTAACGTGCCGCAATCATCAAGACCGTCGGATCATGGTGCTTCATCTCATTTTCCTCGATTGACCGGTCGCCCCTGATTCCATGGGCGCTTGGCGTCCAGTGCCTGCTGCATCTTCATCTTGATGATGCTCTGGCGAACTGATTCCGGGATGTCGCGCTTCGTCTTCCCAGTCATGATTGCCTCGCAGAAGGCAGGCCCACAGGTCGCGCACCAAGGCGATTCGAGCTTCACAGCAGCTTGGTCGTCGGCCGGTAGACGGTCGACTGTCATGTCAGACCAGAGGTTCGCGGTTGGTCCGTCGTTGCAATCACAACTGAATGCAATGTAGTCGTTGTTTTTGAACCTGTCCCAGACGTCGCCAGTGATCACGACCTCGTGGCGGTCCGCAGACTGAGCGCACTTCGCCGCGTAGTTAACTGGTTTACCGGCCCACACCGCCTCCTGTTCGGAGATCACACGCCTGGTCCCAATCCGCTTTACCAACGTCCGCCCCGCGTGGATGCCAACCTTGTATCCGGTGCTGGGCGCGTCTGGCCAGCGGGTCTCAAGTCGCTTCACGAAGTGCTTCTCGCTGAATGTACGAATCGTGACGGCAGCACACAGCGCCCGTTCGTAAGCGCGGTCCCCCCAGAAGAGTCCAAAACCACCATCCCCCTGAATGTCGATGAAGTCGGCCTCGAACTCGTGGAAGATGCGGACCGCCCCCTCCACCCCAGCCTTATAGATGCGGGTGGTCGACTTGTCATGCTTCCCAGTTCCCAGATGCGTGGAACCCTTCAGATCACAGACGACGGCCACCACGTTGCTCAACTTGATCCAGGTATCCGAAGATGACGACGGGACGTCCTTGACATCGAACCCGTCATCCCTCTCCACCACCGTGACTTGGGCGTTGTTCAGCGCCTCATTCACCTCATGGTCAAGAGAATCAAGAAGGTTGTTCAGAAACTGCTCCGCTTCACTCATGAGGCCAATATATAGGAACCCTCCGACAGTCCCGACGTCATCGGGTCATCACAACCCCGGCACCGAGGGCGAGCGTGAATCCTAGTGCGACCATTCCGCTCCAAATGGCGCGATTTGCCCAGAAGTACTTGCGTGTCGCAACGCTGGAGTTCGCAAACGCCTGTCGGGCGAGCTGTTTGACCAAGGCGTCGGAGTCCGCAAGCGTGGAGCTCAGGTTCTCAACGTACTCAGACTCCCGGCCTGCGAAATGGTGGGCAATGTCGCTGTAGTAGAGAGGGTTTGCCTGCGAGAGGTCGGCCTGATGTTGGTAGCGAGGAAGCACCCCCAGTGCCGCACAGGTCGAGGCGGCCAGCACGGACAGGCCAGCTACTCCCTCGAGACCGAGTATAAGGCATGAGGGATCTTCTGCTTCGATGGCTAACGCGATGAGTGCCGCGGCAAGCACACCAATGAAGGCCAAGACGACAGCGAGCTTGGCTTCTGCATGCTTCACCCATTCGTTCACCAAGGTCAGCAGATTCCACGCGTCCTCGGGCTTGATTTCCCTGCTATTAGGTTCCGTAGAGGGTGGGGTGGGCGGCGGCGCTGTCGATCCTGGCCTCATCCAGAGTCTCCGAAGCAAAGTGAACATCTCATCCCTCTTTCCGTCCGGCATGACAGGGTCAAAACATTAGACCTGTGGGCCTGGTAACTATGCATCTCAGCCGGCGGCGCTATCTCGCGCCAGGCAGCCGCGCGTTCGATCTGCGAGTACGCGGTTGAGCGCCCGGAGCTCTTGAAGTCCGCCGTCGAGCTGCTTGATGGAACGGGAGTGCTCTTGGTGCAGATCGCGAATGACCTCCCGAGACCCCCGCGTCAGTTGAGGCATCCGTTGACATCGACGAACTGCCCACCAACAGCGGTTCCGAAGGGGGTCCCGCCACCACTGACGTGGGCCAGTCCGCAGTCCCGGCCGACTGTCCCTGGCCGGTCTAACTTGTTGGTGTCTCTAGCGTGCTTAGCTTGTCTGTGGTTCTCAGGGAGACGATTCCCGCTTCGTTGAGCGCTTTGTAGATGGTCGCCCTGGAGACGTGGTAGGCGCCGGCGATCTGGGCGACTGTCCAGTGGTTGTTCTCTTGGTAGCGCTGGATGATCTCGCGTTTCTGGGTGGGGGTGAGTGCTGGCTTGCGGCCACCCTGCCGGCCGCGGGCCCGGGTGGTGGCCAGCGCGGCGCGGGTGCGTTCGGAGACCAGCGAGGCCTCGAACTCGGCGGCGGCTCCCATGATCGAGATGAACAGCCTCCCCGACGAAGTCGCGGTGTCGACGTTGGAGTCCAGCAGGACCAGCGAGGCACCCTTGCCGCGGATCTCGGCGTCCAACTCCAGCAAATCCTTCAACGATCTGGCGAGGCGGTCCAGCTTGGCGACAACGAGCTGGTCACCCTCGCGCAGGGTGCGCAGCGCGTTGCGCAGCTCGGGCCGGTTGGCCTTGGTCCCCGTGATGTGTTCGGAGTAGATGTCGCTCCGATTCACCCCGGCCCGGGTGAGTTGGTCGATCTGCCAGTCCAGTCCGATCTCCTGGCCCCCGGTCGAGACCCGGGCGTAGCCGATCTTTCGGCCCACGTCAACGGTCCACGCCGGGAGAGGGGGAAACCGGCAGGCTGAGGGCCTGGAAGGTGTGGCCAAGTGTCCATCTATTCATACGTTGACCATACATAGATTGACAGACACAAAACGACGCCCCGTAGGGCGTGTTTCAACGATTTCTACAGATGTCTGTCAAACGAACGTGATTGTCAGACTGAGGCCTATCGGGCGGGGATGACTACCCGTCGGGATTCAGATCCCTGAGGGCCCTCACCCGAAGTCGTCAGGCAGGTGCAGGTGACCGATGACGACTCCGGGCGGCTGGCCGTCGTCACCCACATCATGGTGCCGCGCTGAGCTCTTCTCGGAAGCATGGTGAGGCCCCGCGACCGGTCCGGTGGCGGGGCCTCAGGCTCGTCACTCGTGCAGGAACAGTTCGGCCAGGGCCCGGAACCGGTCGACCTGCTCGATCTGCACCCAGTGGCCGGCGTGCGGCAGCACGTGCAGCTGGGCGTTGGGCAGGTGCTCCTCGAAGTACCACGAGGCCTCACGGGGGATCATCCGGTCCTCGCGGCCGTGGACCAGGAGGACCTCCTGCGTGATGGTCGCCAGTTCCTCGGGGGAGTAGACCAGCGGGGCCTCGCCGGGCGCGAAGGTCGTCTGGTGGGATCCGCGGACGTCGGGGCGGATGGCAACGGCCGTACGGTCCTCGCTGATCTCCTGCAGCCGGTCGCCGAGCATGGCCGTGTCATACACGAACCGCCCGATCAGGTCCTGCATGGTCCCGGGCGTCGGGTCGTTGTAGAACGTGATCATCCGGATCAGGTCCTCGGTCGGGGAGACCGGCGCTCCTCCGCTACCCATCAGGATCGCCCGGTCGAAGCGCTCCGGTGCTTCCAGCAGAAGTCGCAGCGTGATCATGCCGCCCATCGAGTTGCCGACCACGTGGACCTTCTCCAGGCCCAGCTCGTCGAGCAGATCGAGGACAGAGGCGGCTCTGGCCGCAACCGTCGCAGGGATCCCCGGCGGCAGGTCGGGATGCTCGGAGTCGGCGAAGCCCAGCAGGTCCGGGGCGACATGGCGCCAGGCGGGCATCGACTGCAGCAGACTGAGCCAGTTGGACAACGCGCCGGCGCCCGGGCCCGAGCCGTGCAGCCACAGGATGGTCGGCGCGGTCGGATCGCCTGCCTCGTAGACGCGCAACCGGTGGCCGCCCGCGACCACATCACGCGAGAGGATGCCGCTCATGCGCCCACGACCTCCGGCTGCTCGACCGGGTGGATGATCGCCGGCGGCGGGAGCTCTCCCGACTCGTTGTGGTGGCCCCAGACGCTGATCGCCTCGAAGCGGTGCGGCCGCGCGTGCTCGTGGTCCACCAGCAGGCCGCCCCAGCCGTACTCGATGTCGAAGGCGGCCGGCGTACGGACGTAGAACGAGGTCATGTGGTCGTTGGTGTGGGTTCCCATGTCCATCTGGATGGTGTGGCCATCGACCTTGAGCAGGTCGAGTGCGGTGCCGACGTCGTCGAGGGAACGGGTCTCCAGCATCAGGTGCTGCACACCGGTGATCCCGGGGACTTCGGCCATCGCCAGTGAGTGGTGGCGCGGGTTGCAGTGGTAGAAGTGGATCCGCGGGCCACCGGTGGGCTGGATCTCGTCGGTCAGGGCGAAGCCCAGCAGGTCGCAATAGAAGGCCTCGGACTGTTCCAGGCTCGGGGTGATCAGCACGATGTGGCCCAGGCCGCCGTCGCCGGTGACGAAGCCGGACATCGGGCGCCCGGGCCGGAAGGTGCTCGGGTAGGTCGTGATGCCCCAGGCGGCCTCGTTGCGCAGGCCGAAGGGATCGTGGAAGGAGATCAGCTCCACCACGCCACGTTCGGCGGCGAGGTCGGTCTCGCGGACCACCTCGACGCCGGCCGTGCGTAGCCGCTGCTCGAGCGCGGCGAGGGCGCGGGAGCTCTCGACCGTCCAGCCGATGTAGGCCAGGTCGTCGCGCTCCCCGGGGTGGATGGCGAGGCGGTAGGCGGTGTCGTCCATGCGGAGGCGTACGGCACCGTCGGTGCCGCGGGTCGACGCGACCTCGAGGCCCAGGTACGTCGGGCCCCACTCGAGCCATTCCTCGTGGCGTGGGGAGGTGAAGCCGGCGTAGCCGAGGGACTGGATCATGGTTGTTCTCCTGGAGGTTCGGGGTCGAATGGGTCAGAAACGGGGGATCAGACCGGCGCGTTCGCGCGCAGCGAGCGGGCGAACTCACGCAGGTTCTGCGGGAAGGCGGACGTGGGCTCGGCCGCGTATTCGAGGTTGCCCCGGGCCGGCGGGACGTCGAGCCCGGTCGGGTCGGCGGCGGCCACGAACCGGTCGGGGCGCAGCACGATGACCTTGGCGCCGTACTTCGTCATCCAGCGGCGCAGCGTGCCGGTGTGGTCGACGATGGTGTCCGCGTCGCTGCGCGAGTCGCCCGAAGCGACGACGGTGACCATCCGGGCGCCGAGGCGCTCCCAGCCCGACACCTGGTCGGGCGTCATCGCCTCTCGCGGGTCGGTGTCCAGGCCGAGGACGACGAAGCCCTGCCCGAGCAGGTCGTCCAGCCGGTGGATGATGCCGCTGGTGGCGTACACCTCCGGCTGCGGGATCATCCGGCCCAGCGCGTTGTTCTTCTGCGGCAGGCCGGTGACCCAGCCGACCTCGAAGCGGTTGGTCGCGGTGGTCGGCAGCATCTTCTTCGACAGCCCCGGCAGGTGCATCACGTAGGGGCCGAGCGTGTTGCGCAGCTTGATCAGTATGGGGTCGTCGCCCTCGATCAGGAAGCCAAGCTGCTTGGCCATCTCGGTCATCATCTCCACGTGCGGCGAGCGCTCGGACTGGATCGTGTCGAGGATGTCCTCACCGACCAGTCCCTTGGCGACCAGCGCGTACTTCCAGGCCGCGTTCTGGGCGTCGCGGATGGCCGACTGCATGCCCTGCCCGGCCCACGGCGGCATCAGGTGCGCGGCGTCACCGACCAGGGTGACGTGGCGGCCGCGCCACGCCTCGAGGTGGCGCAGGTGGTGGCTGTAGAACGCCCAGCCCTTCAGCCGGGCATTCGACTCGTCGATGCCCAGCATCTTCAGCCGAGCCCACACCTTCTCCTCGCTGTCGAAGTCGGAGTCCTTCTCGCCCTCCTGCAGCGGGATCTCCCAGCGGTGGTTGCCCTTGGCCAGCGGGATGTCGACGACCGGGCGCTCCGGATCGGACCAGAACACCAGTTCGTTGCACTCCGGCCACCACTTGGTCACCTCGCCGTCGATCACCAGCCAGCGCCGCGGCCGGGTCTGGCCGATCATGTTGAAGCCCAGTTCCTTGCGCACCTTCGAGCCGCCGCCGTCGGTGCCCAGCACGTTGCGGACCCGGAACCGGTAGTCCGCGCCATCGGCGTCCTGGGCAGTGATCGTCACGCCGTCGGCGTCCTGGGTCATTCCGGTGAAGGAGTGGCCGAGGCGCAGGTCGATGCTGTCGAAGCGTTCGGCGTTGCGGCGGATCTCCCGCTCCATGTCGGGCTGGTAGATCATGTACGACGGTGCGTGGCCCAGCCCGCCGTCGGTGAACCCGAGGCGGAAGATGACCTTCTTGTCGTACGTCTTCCAGGTCAGGGCGCGGGCGATGTCCATGTCGCGCTTGACGACGTCGTCGATGCCGAAGTCCTGGAAGATCCGCATCGTCCAGTCGTTGACCGTCACGGCGCGAGCGCGGCTGTAGAGGTCCGCGTCCTTCTCCAGCACGATCACGGACACGCCCTGCATGCCCAGGTAGGTCGCGGCCGTCACGCCGGCCGGCCCGTAGCCGATGATCGCAACGTCTGCATCGAAGGCGGTGGAGCCGTAGGAGGTGGTGGGTTCCTGCGTCATCGAAGGAGTCCTGTTCTGTCCGGGGACTGGATGGATCATTCCAGTACGATGAATGTAAGGTGCGTCACATGGGTCGTCAAGAGGGAATGCCGCAGGCCGCCGCGCCGAGACAGGGGACCCGTAGGATGCGGGCCATGC
Source organism: Raineyella fluvialis (assembly GCF_009646095.1). NCBI lineage: Bacteria > Bacillati > Actinomycetota > Actinomycetes > Propionibacteriales > Propionibacteriaceae > Raineyella > Raineyella fluvialis. The sequence goes on from NZ_CP045725.1 coordinate 1,987,518, forward strand.
CCCCTACGCCTCACCAACCCGTCGACCGAGGGCAGCCCTCCCGCGACACGGTCCTCGACACGGCTGAGCGGCTGATGTCCACCAAGGGTTTCAGTGCCACGAGCATGGCCGAACTGATCAAGGAGTCGGGCGTGCCGTCCAGCTCGATCTACTGGCACTTCTCGTCCAAGGTGGGCGTGCTGGCCGCGGTGATGGAACGCGGCGAGCAGGCCTTCCTGGACGACGTGGCGGCGGCCGCTGCCCGGCCCGGCCAGGATGATCCCCGCGAGCGGCTGCACGCGGTCATCGACGGCAGCACCCGCGCCGTTTTCGCGCACCCGGCGTTCCTGAAGCTCTACTTCGCCTTCCTGGTCGGGGCCGAGGAGGAGGCGAGCATCCGGGAGCGCGTGCGCGCGGTCCGCGAGAAGGGCGTCGCGGGGCTGCGGGCCAATCTCATCGACGCCTACCGGTCCTGGGGGAAGGAGCGCGCCGAACGGGTGGCCGACCGGCTGCTGCCGGTCGCCCTCGCCTTTTTCGATGGCATCTTCCTGGCGAGGGAGGCGGGCGAGGTGCCCGACTGGACCGGGGTCGTCGCCGACGTGGTCAGCAGCCTGCACGCCTTGGCGCTCACGGTCGAGTGACGTCCAACACCAGAGCCTGCTGAGGGCACAAGCTGCTCAGTCAAGGGCGAACCGCGGATCGAGACCCCGACCGCGGGGCCACTGCCCGAATGGCGCCGATCTCGAAGCGTGATGGGCAGGGTCGAGCCGACCCGTGGCGTCCGGTTCCGCCTGTCACACGAACAGATGGACAGACGCGCGCGATGTCTCATCCGCCTGCAGAAGTGTCGATCTATTCAACGAGATAATCGGACTGCGTCGTTGCGGTGGTTCGAGTTCCGCTGAGACCACCGGAGTGGCGGTCGGAAGGTTCGCTACAGGACGTCTCTCGAGTGGCAGTGCGAGGCGGGCTCTCGTGACGTACACCGGCTAGGTGGCGCTGTCGCACCCGCCCGTGTCACCTCCGCCCGGCGGGCATCCACTGGATGACGCTATTCGGCTGAAACCGTACGACTCAGATAGCGCCACGCCGCGACGGCGCTCACCAGGACCACGATCCCGACCATGATGACCGGGGGCAGGACCGCCGCGGCGCTGGTGGCCGTGATGGCCATCACCGCGAGGATGCTGACGCCCATCAGCACCGAGAAGACCAACCAGGGCGCTACCCAGAACAGGCCGTGCGCCCTGCCGCGCAGTGCGGCGATGCCGCTGATGACGAAGCCGGGGAGCACGGTCGAGAGGTCGATCACGTGCACCGGGTTCACCCACAGGCCCGTCTCGACGAGGCTCTGGGGACGTACGCCGGTGATCACGGCCGGCACCACCTCGCGCAGCCACAGCAGGGCGAAGAGGGACCCGGCGACGATGAGCGTGATGGCTGCGAGCCTCCGTGCGCCACCAATCGGGAAGTGAGTCCCTGCACGGCGCAGTGGCCCGATATGGAAGATCACCGCCCACACGCACAGACCGAGCACCGCGACATAGACGAGGAACAGTTCGTTCAGGTGCACCGCCATCGCGTAAAGGATGTACGCGTAGATCAGGTACAGCAGGCTACCGAGCCTGACCAGGCCCGCGCGGAGCGATCCGTGTCGCCAGAGCATGGCCGACGCGACCAGGAAGACCACCGCGAGCAGATTGCCTACGTCCTGGCCCTTGCCCTGGAGCGCCCAGTTCGGCGTCTCCTGGGCATAGACCCGCGGGTCGAGCAGTCCCGCGATGCTGGCCAGGAGCACGAGCAGGGCGATGGCACCGGACCAGATCAGAACGGACCGCGACGATTCTGTGCTCATGCCAGCACCGTACGACTGGGGCGCTTCGACGAGCCGGCGCTGTGACGGACGACTCGAAGGCGAGGTTCAGCTCCCGGACTTGCGCCGGAACTGACGCTTCCCGCCGGCCTTGCCGTGCGGTCCGCCCAGAGAGTTGGGCTGCGGGTCATGCGGTGTGCCGGCGTGCGCGCCTGCTCGCTTCGCTTCGAGAGCCTGACGCATCTGCTCCTTGGGGTCGAGCGGGGCCGAGCTGTCGCCCTTAGGCGCTTCGGGTGTGGTCATGGGTCCACTCTGGCACATGACGCCGACAGCCTCCGCCCGCGCCGGTGACCCGGCCCGCCCGGCCTCTACTCGGCGAGCCGGTAGCCGCCGGCCTCCTCCAGTGCGGCGGCGACCTCAGTCGTCGCCACGGGACCGCGGGAACGTACGGTCACCCTTGATGCCCCAGCGGTGACGAGCTGGACCGAGACGTCGACCACGCCCTCGAGCCGCCCGACCTCGGCCGAGACGGCGCTGACGCAGTGGCCGCAGGTCATCCCCGTCACCTCGAAGGTCCGGCTTGTCGCCGCGGTCGTGGTCGTGGTCGTGCCGGTCGTCGGCTCGGCCACGTGGCTGTGACCGGCCTCGCCGGCCCGGTGGCCCTCGCCGTGACCGCCGCAGCCACACCCTCCACCACCGCAGCCACAGCCACCACCGCCACTCCCGAGCAGGGGCAGGCTGAGGGCCGAGCTGGGCATGTCCAGCCAGTTGGGGGCGTCCTGGGGCATGAGAGTCTTCCTTCCGTGGCCGACGGTCCGGCGGTACGAGCTTAAGGGCGGTCGAGAGGGCCTCTCGCCTGGGGGCCGCATCGAGCGCGACCATGGCCGCCGCCGCCCCGGAGCGTCGGCGGCTCTCGTCCGGGGATGGCTGTGTCCGCGCGGGGTGGCGGGTACCCGAGGGGCAATCGCCGGCCCGGCGAGGCGCCCTACAGCACCGGTCCCTCGCCCCGGTTCACCTTCCCCTCGGACTCGGTGACGTCAGCTGTGCCCTTGAGGTCCTTGGCCCCGTTGGCCTCCAGTTCGTCGATCTCCTCCTGCGTACGCCGCTCGTCGCGCTCGGCGTCACGGGGTTCCTCGGGCCGCTGCTGATCCTGCGGCTGGTGCTGGTCGCTCATCGGACCTCCTTCATCGCGGGGATACCGCCAGCGTAGTCAGCGGGTCGTCGCCCCGGCAGCTGCGGCGGGAGCGGTGCGCGGGACCAGCGCCCTTGCCGTGGCCCCAGGATCGCCTCGGTCTCCTCCGCCCCCAGGCCGGCCGACCGTACGAACCCCACCGGATCCTTCTCGGCCAGGTCGAACGGGTGGTCGGTGCCCAGCAGCACGTGCTCTGCCCCGACCGTGGCGACGAGATGGCGCAGGGCGGCGGGCTCGAACACGGCGGTGTCGTAGTACAGCTGGTCGAACAGCTGCGACGGCGGTACCGAGGTCGTGTGTGCGACGGGCTTGCGTTCCCAGCCCATGTCGAGGCGGCTGCGCAGGTCGCCGAGGCAACCGCCGCCGTGGGCCAGGCAGAGCACCAGCGGCGTACGTTCCAGCACTCCGCCGAACGCCAGGCGTGCCGCCGCGATCGCCGTCTCCATCGGGTAGCCGAGGAGCTGCGGGAACCAGAAGTCGCCCATCCGCGTCGGATCCGGCACACCGGAGGGGTGCAGGAAGACGAACGTACGCCGCCCGCTCAGCAGCCCCACAAGGGTTCGTTCACGGCGTCGTCCAGGTCCCGCCCCGCGCCCTGCGAGCCGATCGCGATCCCGGCGAAGCCGAGCTCGTCCAGGCACCGGCGTGCCTCGTCGACTGCCCCCGACCAACCCAGCGGTACCGAGCCGAGGGGCCGCAGTCGCTCCGGTGCCGCCGCGCAATAGTCGGCCAAGGCGTCGTTGCCGCGGCGGATCACCTCGGCGACCAGGTCTTCGTCTTCAGCCGTGGTGGCGAAGAGGAAGGGTGGCAGCGAGACCAGTTCGATGTCGACGCCGGTGGCGTCCATCTCGCGGAGCCGCTCGGTCGGGTCGTGCATGGAGGGGGCCAGCGGCAGCGGGGCGTTGCGCCCGACGCCGGAGATCCGCGGATCGAGGACGACGATCCTCTCCTCGACCCGGGACAGGTCCGCCAGGCCCTCCTCGGCCAGCCAGCGCAGCACCGGCAGCGGCATGGCGTGGGCGTGGACGTCGATCACGGGCCGCGTGGTCGCCGGGCTGGCGTTCACGGGGTGTGGCATGGGTTCTCCTCCAGGGACCTGGCTCAGGGGACGAAGATGCTGGCGGGCGCCTCGGCGGCTTCCCGGTCGTGCGGCTCGTGCAGGACGACGCCCATGCCGTTGATCCATTCGGCGATCGGCTCGTAGTTCAGCGCGGTCGTCCGTGTCCCCTGCATCGCGGCGGCGCAGGCGACCCAGGCGCGGACCTCGCCGGTGCCGTTGCCGGCCAGCATCAGCTCGTCGTTGGCGATGTCGAGCAGTTCCGGCGGGCAGCCGAGTTCCAACTGGCGCAGGAACCACAGGTCGAAGTCCTCGTCGATGTCACCGACCCGCGGTTCGCCGACGAAGTGCGACAGGCCGCCGGCGCCGACCAGGGCGACCCGGTCCGGGCCGTCGAAGTCGCGGATCGCCGCGCCGACCGCCGCCCCGAAGTCCCACGCTTGGCGCAGCGTCATCAGCGGGGGAGTGGTGCAGTTCATCACGATCGGCACCAGCGGCAGGTCCATCGTCGGGGACAACTGGTGGTAGACGGTCATGAAGCCGTGGTCCACGGTCAGTCGGCTCGACACGGAGGGCTGGAACCCGCGCTGCATCGTCCCGGAGAGGATGGCCGTCGCCAGGTCGGGGTGTCCGGGGACAATGGTCCGCGGGATGCCCAGCCACTTCTCGACCGGCCCCAGGTGCGTCTCGCCGATGCCGACGCTGAGCTGGGGCAGGTTGTCGAGGAAGAAGTTGGTGAAGTGTTCCCCCGACATCAGCACGACCGCTTGGGCGCCGGATTCCTGCACGCGCTCGCGGACGTAGTCGAGGGCACCGAAGAACCTGTCACGCATGGCCTCGGGTGCCGACTCGGGGTTCGCGGACATCATCGGCGCGTGGGATGCCGAGTAGCCCAGCACGATCTCAGCCATCAGGCCTCCTGGAAGTCGTGGCCGGTGGCTCGGCCCGGAACGGATCTGGGAGTGGCGGCAGCGGTGCCGAGGTGGCAGCGGCCGTCGGCGTCGAGGCGCCCGTCGGCCCGGGAGCCGAAGCCGCGCCAGCGCGCCGGCCCGGTGACCGCGTCGGAGCCGGCCGGGAACAGCACCCGGTAGTCGGCACGCTTCCAGCCGTTGGCCCGGCAGTAGGCGTTGATCAGGACCGGGTGCACTCCGTGGGTGTGGAAGGCGCCGACGTCGCCGGTCGTCAGCGCCGTACGCTCCTTGTCGGTCAGGTCGTAGCCGTCCACGAGGATGTCGTCGGGACGCCGGACCTCGTCCGGATCCTCCAGGCGTCGCAGGTGGTCGAAGATGCATTGCTGCAGTTGGTAGAGGCTCATCGAGCCACCTCCTCGAGTTCGGCGGTCGGCGCGCCGAGCGGCGCGCTCGTCTCCGGTGTGAACAGGTCGTACGGCCAGCCGGTGTAGCACTCGGCCAGGTACTTCATGGAATCCTTCGACGATGTCACCGACTCCAGCTCACCGAGCTGGCGCTTGGTGGTGAAGCTGTTGGCGTCCGTGTGGGTGTGCAACATCTGGGTCATCCAGTAGCTGAAGTTCTGGGCCTTCCAGATCCGCTTGGCCGCCCGCTCCCCGTACGTGTCGAGCTCGGAGCGATCGCCGAGGCGCGCCCAGCGCACCAGCGCCGGGGCGAGCAGCGCGACGTCCGCGAAGGCCAGGTTGAGGCCCTTGGCGCCCGTCGGAGGGACCGTGTGCGCGGCGTCACCGGCGAGGAAGAGATTGCCGTGCTGCATCGGCTCCTGGACGAACGAGCGGAACTGCAGCACCGTCTTCTCGATGATCTCCCCGCGCTGCAGCCGAAAGCCGTCGGGGCCGGCGAGGATCTCGTCGAACCGGTCCCAGATCTGCTCATCGGTCCAGTCGTCCGCGGTGGTCGACGGGTCGCACTGGAAGTACATCCGCTGGATCTCGGGGGTTCGCTGGCTGATCAGCGCGAAGCCCGACTCGCCATGGCAGTAGATCAGCTCGTCGGCCTGGAACGGCGTTTTCGCGAGGATGCCGAACCACGCGAACGGGTAGGTCATCGTGTGCTTCACCCGGCCGGGGACGAGGTCGCGGCACTTCGACCGAGAGCCGTCGGCGCCCACGACCATCTCGCACTCGATCCGCTTCGCGGTGCCGTCGGCGTCGGTGAAGTCGATCATGGGCCGCTCGGTCTCGATGCCCTCGACGGTGACGTCCCGGACGCCGAAGCGTACGTCGCCGCCGTCCCGGGCCCGGGTGGCGGCGAGGTCGATGAAGGCGTCGTTCTGCGGGTAGAGCCAGACGGTCTGGCCGACGAGCTCCTTGAAGTCGATGTGGTGGTTCTCGCCGTTGAAGCGCAGGTAGATGCCGGCGTGCTCGTAGCCCTCGGTGGGGATCCGGCTGATCGCCCCGGTCTGCGTCAGCAGGCGGACACTGCCCGCCTCGAGGATGCCGGCCCGGTGGGTGGTGGCGATCGTGTCGTGGGTGCGGTTGTCGAGGACGACGCTGTCGACGCCGTCACGGGCGAGCAGGTGCGACAGCATCAGCCCGGCGGGGCCGCCGCCGACGATACCGACGGTGGTCCGGATGATCTCTCGATCCATGGTGCTCTCCTGGAGGGTGGGCGGGTCAGAAGGCTTCGGGGTGCTGTTCGTCGACCGGGTAGGGCCGGCCGGGGTCGGTCGCCGAGGCGAACGGGACCGGTGGCTCGGCCGGGACGACGAGGACCGCCAGCAGGCCGATCACGGCGACCACGGCGAAGAACCAGAACCCCCAGGGGTGGCCGAGGCCATTGGCGACCAGCGCACCGGTCACCATCGGGCCGGCGATCGACCCGAGCCGGCCGATGCCCGAGGTCAGGCCCATCGCGGTGCCGCGGATCTGGGAGGGGTAGAGGTGCGCGACCAACGCATAGATCAGCGTCATGGCCGAGAAGATGAAGACACCGGTGACGAAGACCACGCCGTTGAGGGCGAGGGTGTTGGTGAACCGCACGCTCAGCAGGGCCAGGAAGACCGCACCCAGCGCGAACCAGACGAGGGCCGACTTCTTGATGCCCTTGGTGTCGGCGATCCACCCGGCGAGCAGCAGGCCGACCACCGCGCCGACGTTCATCACGAAGAGCATCACCAGCGAGCTGTCGAGGGAGTAGCCGGCCGACTTCATGATCTGCGGCAGCCAGGTGAGCAGGCCGTAGACCAGCAGCAGGCCCATGAAAGCGCCGACCCAACTGGCGATGCTGGTTCGCCGGTACGTACGGCCGAGCAGCGCGGACAGCGGCAGCTTCTCCCCGGCCGCGTGCTGCGGGCGGGAGTCGGGCAGCAGGAAGAACTGGACGACCGCGAGCACCAGGCCGAGCCCGCCACCGACGTAGAAGAGGAGCTGCCAGTCGTGTCCCGCGGCCAGCGCGAAGAGCGAGGCAATGACGGCGCCGAGGTGGTAACCGGTCATCGTCACGGTGGTGGCCTTCGCCTTGTGCTTCGGCGGGGTCACCTCGCTCATGATGGTGAGGGCGACGGGTTGGACGGCGCCCAGTCCCATGCCCGCCACGAACCGGAGGATCGTGAACATCCCGACGCTGGTCGCCAGCGGCTGCAGCAGGGTGAAGACCGAGAAGATGACGACGGAGCCCACGACCGCCCAGCGGCGCCCCAGGCGGTCCGAGATCGGCCCGACCAGGCTCGCGCCGATCCCGACGCCGACCAGCGACATCGTCGCCAGCAGCGTGGCCGAGGAGGGGTGAAGCCGAGGTGCTTGGTGCCGAGCAGGGAGGGGATGACCGCGCCGAGCGTGACGAGGTCGAAGCCTTCCAGGATCACGCTGGACCAGCAGAGGATCGCGGTGACGATCTGGCCGGTCGACGCGCGGCCGTCCAGGCTTTCGCTGCCGGCGGTACGGGTGGCGGAGGCGCCGGTGTTTCGTGTGGGGGCAGTCATGGGTTGTGCTCCTCGTCCTTGAGGTGTCCACTGCGGATGCCAGCAGCGTAAGTGGCGTACGTCACGCAAAGCCAATAGATACTGCGCTTGGCCGATATCGATATTCTCTATGCATGTCGGAGGACCTGAACTCGCTGCGGACCCTGGTGATGCTCTACGAGACCCGCAGCGTCACCGCCTCGGCCGAGCAGCTGCAGGTGTCGCAGCCCACGGTCAGCTACACCCTCGCGCGGCTGCGGCGCCGCTTCGGCGACGACCTGTTCCGGCGGGAGGGGAACACCCTGGTCCCGACGAGCCGGGCCACCCGCCTCTACGACGAGCTGCACGAGCCCCTGGCCCGGATCGAGCAGGTCGCCGCCAACTCGGTGGCCACCAGCTTCGACCCGACCGCTCTGCACGGGGAGTTGGTGCTCGCGCTCTCGTCGATGGGCGAGATCTCCTGGCTCCCGATCATCCTGCGGGCCGTCGAGCGGGCCGCTCCGGGCGTACGGCTGCGGGTGACCCCGCTGGCCATCGACTCGGTCGAGGAGGATCTGGTCCGCGGTGTGGTCGATCTCGCCATCACCATGACCGTGCTGCGGACCGACCGCATCTGGCGGGAAACGTTCTTCGACGTGCAGTACGTGGCGGTCACCGGTGCGGCGCATCCGCTCGGGCCGGGGAGGAGGCGCTGCGAGGCCGGCGGTTCGTCGAGGTCGCGGGGCGGGCGGGCCACGTCTTCCTGCGCGAGGCGTTGTACGAGCACGGGCTCGCGGACCGGGTGCTCCTCGTCGTCGACGGGTACGCGGCGGTACCGCACGTGCTGGAGAGCACCGATCTGGTGGCCTTCCTGCCCCGGTACTTCGCCGAGGTCCACAAGGAGCACCACGATCTGGCCATCCGCGCCCTGCCGTGGGAGGTCCCGAGCCCTCCGACCGCCGTCTACACCCGCGGCGAGGCGAGCCTGTCGCCGGCCCAGGCCTGGCTGAGGGGTCTCGCGCTCGACGCGCTGCGGGAGGCGCTGCCTCGCTGGGAGCCGCTCAGGCCCTGAGGGCGCCGCCGCAGCAGGCCGGGATCTCCCGGCGCAGCAACTCGATCGCCTCGCTCACCTTGTCGAGGAAGGCGGCCGACGGCGCGACGACGTGACGGTGCGGATGGGGCGCCCACGCCGTGAGGATCCGCGCATCGATCGCCGCGGCATCCTCGGCGGACTCGATCCGCAGGGGGTTCTGGCGGTTGTAGCCCTGGTCCGCCCGTGGCGTGCGCAGGTGGATGACGGCGTCGTAGCGGGCGAGTTCCCGCTCCAGCGTCGTCCCCAGGGACGCCCAGTACTCCTCGGCCGCTCCGGGCCAGTACGCCGTCCCGTCCACCGTGCCCCGATCGCAGACCTCCACCGCCGGAGCAGTGCTGTCGCTCACCGCCTCCAGTTCTCGCTGGACGTAGTAGATCGCCCGCTGACCGGCCTGGCGGCAGGCCACGGTGTCCTTGCGGGGAAATCCGCCACCGAAGACGACTCCGGCCGACTCCTGCACGACGACAACATGCGAACAGAACGTCTGGCGCACCAGTTCCAACAGGGCCGTCTTGCCCGCCCCGGGACCGCCGGTGACGACGACGCGGCGGCGCTGGTGGGGCGGGTGCACCCGCAATTCGTCATTCCGCCCCCTGACCCCCGCGGTTGCCTCGCGTTCCTCGGTCGGCGGCGTCGTGAGCGGGTCGGTCCCTTCCGCGCCCGTTCCCACGGAGGCTGTGTCCCCTGAGCTACCGGTGATCAGCGGGGTGTCGACGAGGCAGTGATCGCCGAAACCCGCCGGGTCCACTCCGAGGCCCTGGGCGAACCGGGCCCACAGGTTCACCGCCGCGATCGCGGCGGTCAGCTCGACCAGCCGACGCTCGCTGAAAGCGGCCGCCATCACCTGTCGCACCTCGTCGTCCACGGTGATCGGGGTCGTCGACATCCCCGGGCGTACGCGATGACCAGGCGTTCCGAGGGGCTGAAGCTCTTCGTCACGTCCTCGCGTCGATCGCGCAGTGCGTACACCTCGGCATCGGTGATGCCCACCTGTCGGTGCCGGTGCGCGTTCATGTCGATGCAGAACGGGCAGTTCAGCGTCAACGAAGCGGTCAGCCGGGCGAGCCGGAGCGTACGTTCCGGCAGGTCGCGGCCCGCCGTCGGCGCCAGCGCCTCCAGCGCCCCGGCACCGGCCGCGACCTTCGGCGACCAGGCGAGCAGGCGCGCGGTCGCCAGCCGGCGCCCGATGATGCGCTCGGAGACGGCGACGCCGAGACGTATCAGCGGGTTGCGCAGCTGGGGCTCGGGGATCACGGGAGTCATCAGGTCCTCCGTCGGCGTCGCGGCAGGCCGACCCATCGCGGCACGCGGCGACGGTAGTCCTCGTACGCCTCGCCGAAGCGCTCCTGCAGCGCACGTTCCTCGGGGAGGATCTGGAACGCGGTGAGGATCCCGGTCAGGGCCGCGATCGGCCAGACCGCTCGCACCGCGCCGAGCCATGCGGCGTTGCTGACGAGGGCCCCGGCGAGGGAGAGGTACATCGGGTTGCGGGTGAAGCGGTAGACCCGCTCGGTGACGAGGGCACTGGCGTGCTCGGGAGTCCCGGGATGGACGGTCGTGCCGCGCCGGAGGAACTCACTGACCGCGGCGATCCCGAGCACGGCGCTGGCCGTGCCGACCGTCCCGGCGAGGAGGAAGCGCGGTGACCCCGGGCGGCGCCGGTAGTCCGGGCGGCCGGCGAGGAGCCACTGCGTGACCCCGAGGCCGAGCGCCCAGAGCGGCGGCGGGATACGCGTGTCGAGCGGCGTTGCCATGGCGGAAGCGTAGCGGGGCGTCGGCTCCGGCGGGGGTCGACCGGGAGGGCCGGTCGGACCGGCCGGGCCCGGCCGGCCCGGGCGTACGCTCACGGGCCGAGGTGCACCCAGGTCGCGACCGATGGGACCCGCTGCTGGTCGACGACGGTGAGCATGTACCAGCCCGGCCGGGCCTCGTCGGCGCTCGCCGGCGCGTCCACCTCGAGTTGCCCACCTCCCTGGTCCACGATCGGCAGGTCGACCAGGCGCTGGTCGCAGTCGAAGGCGTGGGTGGTGGCTCCGGGGCTGATGAGCTGGGCCCAGAGCAGGTTCCCGGCCTGCGGCGAGCCGATGGTGATCCGCTGACCGAAGGTCCACTGTTCGGCGACCTGACCGATCTCGGGGCGGCTCGGCGCGAACAGGTACGGCGGTCGGTAGATCTCCAGTCGGAGCTCCTCGTTGGCCTGCGGTGGCTCCCAGGGGGCCAGGTGTCCGTACGGCGGGGGATTGCCCGAGGCAGCGGCGACCCGGCCGTCGGGCAGCAGCAGCGCGACGGAGTGGTAGAGCCGGACCACTTTGGCGACGGCGGCCGGTGACCAGCGGTCGGTCTCGGGGTGGTAGATCTCCGCCTGCAGGCGCGGGATGGGGGCGTCGGTCCCCTCATGGGCGATAGCGCCGCCACTGACGAGGATCGTACGATCGGGCAGGATCACCGCGTTGAGGTGGATCCGCGGCAGGCTGAGCGGCATCGACCGGCCCCACCGGTTGTCGTCGGCGCCGGCGTCGATGATCTCCGTGTGTCCGGTCGCGTCCATGTTCTCCATCCCCATGCCACCGCCGATCAGCATCACCCGATGCTGTTGTGCCGGCGGCAGCAGGACGCTGGAGGACTGGTTGCGCAGGGTGGCGTCGACCTCGGCGCCCTGGGCCGGTTGGAAGGTCACGGCGTGGTTGCCGAGGTGGAGGGTGCCGGACTGCTGCGGTCGCCCGTCGTCCATCCGACCACCGCTGAAGAAGACCCGGCCTGCGCCGAGCGGGAAGAGGTGGGCGTAGAACGGCAGTCCGACGAAGTTCGCCGGTGGGTTGAGGTGTCCCCAGGTGTCGGTGGCCGGGTCGTAGACCTCGAACCCGGCGTTGAGGTCGCCATTGGTGTCGTTCTTCCCACTGACGGTCAGCACCCGGCCGTCGGGCAGGGTGACCAGCGTCGGGTACCACCGGCCGTGCGCCATCGGTGGGCGGGCCGACCAGGTCTCGGTCACCGGGTCGAAGGATGCCGACTCGCGTTGGCCGAGGTTGTTGCCGTCGTTGTAGCTCTGGTTGCCGCCGGCCACGAAGAGCCGGCCGTCGGGCAGGGCGGAGTGGCCGCAGCAGAAGTAGTCGTAGATCCGCCCATCCATCCGGCGCAGCGTGGGCGGATGGTCGAAGGTGGCACCGGCGGGGTCCCACACGACGCTGGTGTAGAGGCCGGCGGCGATGTTGCCGAGGTCGGGGGAGGCGTCGCGGACCTGGTTGTTGCCGGATCCGGCGAAGAAGAGCACCTTGCCCGTTCGCAGCAGGGCCGCGTGGATGGCCAGGACCTGGGAGGAGAAGGGCAGCACCTCCCAGGTGCCGTGGACGGCCGGATCCTCGCGCAGGGCGACCGTGCCGAGGAAGGCCTCGTTCAGCCCCGGCGGGGCGTCGACGGCGGCGACGATCAACTCGGGTCCGCTGCCGAGGTCGGCGACCGCGATGCCGGCGCCCTGGTTCTCCCAGGAGTACCAGTTGTTCACCCCCAGCAGGCTCGACCAGCCGCCGGCGGGGACACCCTGGCCGTCGAGACCCGAGGCCACCCGGTAGTAGGCCTGGTTCTGGCCGATCGGGTTGTCGACTCCCAGTACGACCAGGTCGTGGGACCCGCTGCCGGTCAGGTCGGCGACGGTGACGGCGATGTCCTGGTTCTCCCAGCTGTACCAGTCGGGCACGTCGATCCAGCCGGTCCAACCGCCGGTGACGGTGCCGGTGGCCGGGTCGAGGTCGTGCCCGATCCGGAAGAGGCCGCGGTTGCGCTCGGGACCGTTGTCGACCATCGCAACGATCAGGTCGAGGTGGCCGGATCCGGTGAGATCGGCCAGTGCCAGCGAGGCGCCCTGGTTCTCCCAGCTGAACCAGTCCGGGACATCCACCCAGTCGCTCCAGCCGGCGCTCACCTCGCCGGTGGCTGGATCGAGCCCGCGGCCGATGCGGTAGACGCCGCGGTTCTGCTGGGGGCCGTCATCGACCATCAGGACGACGAGGTCCGTACGGCCGGTGCCGGTCAGGTCACCGACGGCCACGCCGGCGCCCTGGGTCTGCCGGCTGAACCAGTCGGGCACGTCGAGCCAGGGGGTCCAGCCGCCGGTCGGGGCACCGGTGGCGTCCAGGGCGTGGCCGAGGCGATAGAGCCCGCGGTTCTGCTGGGGCGCATGGTCGACCGTCAGCAGCACCAGGTCGGGCCGGCCGTCGTGGTCGAGGTCGGCGGTGTCGAGGTCGAGGCCCTGGTTCTCCCAGGAGAACCAGTCCGGGACGGCGAGGAACGGCGTGGGGATCATGATGCGCACACCGCCGGGGCGGGCGCGACGGCGTGGGAAATGATGCGGTGGGTGTTCATGGCTCGGCTCCTCGGCGGACGGGATCACCCGTCCGTGACGGCGATGGCTGAACGTCCCGCGACGCCCGTAGGGGCACTGCGCGGGTCCTGCAGTGAGGGTCACGGCGGGCACGGGCGACGGTGTGGCGGTGACCGGGCGGCCGGGTGAGTCTCTGGGTCTGCTCGACGTCGGGTTCGTACGCGACACGGCTCGGAGGGACGCCGGGTGCCTTTGCGACGGAGAGGTACGCGTCACCTGCTCCACGCGTGCAGTGGGACTGCCAGAAGTATGCCCAGCGTGTGACATGGGGCACAAGAGGGGAGGAGGTGCGTGCCGGGCGGAGAAGGCGCAGGGAGACGCGACCGCGTCTGCGCGGTCGCGTCATGGTGTCCGGCGCTGCCGAGGTCCGACGACCCTGCCGGCGGAGAGATCGGCGGTGTCGTGCTCGTCAGCTGGTCGGCATCTCGTTGACGTTCAGGAAGTTGCCGTCCGGGTCCTTGAACCAGACGGCGCGTCCCATGTCCTCCTGCATGGTGGCGACGCCGTCGTTCCACTCCATCCCGGGGCCCTCGAAGGTCTCGAAGGTGACGCCTGCCGTACGCAGAGCGTTGACCTCCTGATCGAACTTCTCGCTCGGGACGCCGAAGGTCACTGAGGTGGCCTTGTTGGTCCCCGCGAACTCCGACTGATAGACGAAGACGGCACCGTCGCCGGCGTTGTAGAAGACCCCGCCCTCGAATTCCATCCGGCGGGTGAGTCCCAGGGTCTTGTCATAGAACGCGGTGGCTGCGGCCAAGTCCTTGACCGCCAGCGTGGCCGCCGGCGTGTAGTCCCCCAACATCTCGCACCTCTTGTCGATCGACGATCGATCCCAGCGACCGGTCTGCCCCCAGGCTAGAATGTGACGCACATCACAACAAGGGTGTGTCGATGCCGATTCGGTATCAACTGAGGCTTGCCTAAGTGACTTCAGGGTTCCTTGTGCCTGGTGTCGCGTCAGTCGCCCATGCAGGTGCCGACGTGCCGGGCAGCCAGCAGCCAGGGATGGTCCAGGGGGACGGTCTTGAGGTTGCCCGCCACGTCCTCCAATGGGACCGGGACCGCGGCCTGCCCTTGGGCTGCCACGGTCACCCCGAAGTGCCCCTCCGCCACCAGCCCGGCACCGGCTCCACCCAGCAGCGTGCCGAGCAGCCGGTCCTGGGCGTCCGGGGTGCCGCCGCGTTGGACGTAACCCAGGACGGTGACGCGTGACTCCAGACCGGTCGCGGCCTCCAGGGCTTCCGCCAGGTCGAAGGCGTTGCTGCGATGGGCGGCGATCACGGCGTTGAGGTGGCTCTTGGCGGCGGCCTTGGCCTCGGGGTTGTCGGTGGAACGGATCAGCGCCTGGGCGGCCGCGAGGTCGGCGGTGCGCTGGATGTCGCGGGCCCCCTCGGCGATCGCGACGACCGAGAAGTTGTGGCCCCGTGCGGCGCGCTCCTGGATGGACGCGGCGACCGAGTCGATGGTGTAAGGGATCTCGGGCAGCAGGATGATGTCTGCTCCGCCCGCGATCCCCGCCCCCAGAGCCAGCCATCCCGCCTTGTGACCCATGGTTTCCACGACGATGATCCGGTGGTGGGAGTGGGCCGTCGAGTGGAGGCGGTCGATGGCGTCGGTGGCGATGCCGAGGGCGGTGGAGAACCCGAAGCTGGTCTCGGTGTGGGCGATGTCGTTGTCGATGGTCTTCGGCAGGTGGATGATGTTCAGCCCCGCCTTGGCGAGTCGCAGCGCGTTCTTCGCCGTGCCGCCCCCGCCGATGCATACGAGGGCGGCGAGTGCGTCCTTCTCGTAGTTGTCGACGATGGTGGGCACCATGTCGACGATCTCGTCGTCGACCCGCATCTTGTGCGGCTTGTCGCGGGAGGTGCCGAGGATGGTGCCGCCGGTGGTGAGGATGCCGGACAGGGACACCGAGTCGAGGACGACGAAGCGGTTCTCCGCCAAGCCGCGGATGCCGTCGCGGAAGCCGACGACCTCCATGTCGTGATGGCCGACGGCCGCCTTGCCGAATCCACGGATCGCCGCGTTCAGGCCCGGGCTGTCGCCTCCTGCGGTCAATACCCCGACCCGGCGCTTCTTGCTGCTCATCCGGCCCTCCTTGCGCGTACGGTCTGCCCAGCCTAGCGGCTGGGTCGTACGTCCAGCAGTGCTGCGGATTGTCAGGCCAGGGTCGTCAGCGCGATGTCGATCCGGCCCTCGGTGAGGCCGCACCAGTCGGGTGCGGTGTGGGGACGGGTGCGGGGCATCCCGACGAAGCTGGCGCGGGCGATGCCGCCGTACACGAAGGCGTCCCCGGACTCGAGCAGGACGTTGCGGTAGGGACGGGTCGGTGCCTGGGTGTTCCCCAACCGGAACTCACCGGAGTCGCCGAGCGACAGGATCACCACCGGCCCGGTGCCCTGCTGTCGATGGACCCGCAGGAACGCGCCGGGCTCGAGGTGGGTGACCAGGGCGCTGTTGGGGGTCCAGGTGGCGGGATCGAGGTCGGGTTCGCCGGGCGATGGCAGGCCGTGTCCCAGAGCCGTACGAGCGATGTCGACCACCCAGTCGGGCACCTCGCTGACGTGCCGGCGCAGGGTGGCGCCCCGCGCGGTGATCTGCTGGCCGGGCCAGGCGCGCGAACCGGCGACCAGGCGGCGCTGGTCCTCCAGCGAGAGGAGGTCCGGGACATGGGTGGCATCCGGCCCCACCCTGCGGACCGGCCGGTCCACCACGTCGACGGGGAACAGTGCCTCCAGTTGAATCGTCGCGGTCCCGCCCATGTCGCCCCTCGCGGATCTGGTGTCACCCGGCCGGGGTCTCCCGGCCGCCTCCGAAAGCGTACATACGTTCTAGTGCAAGGGTGTGACATCCGCGCTGACGTGTCGCTTTGCGCGGGGACGCGGCGTCAGGCGACCCTGACCTCCAGCGGCGGCCGGCCCACTTCGGCACGGATGCCGGCGCTCACCGCGGTGAGCCAGGTGGAGATCGAGGTACGGGCCTCTGCCGTGTCGGGGTAGCGGCACCGCACGTGCATGCCGTCGTCGTTGAGCAGGAACCAGAACATCACCCCGTCAGTGGGGAGCGAGGCGGACACCTGCAAAGGCGACAGGCCGGCGGGCAGGGCGACCGGCAGCCGGCGGTTGTCCAGCCAGGACAGGGCGAACATGCCTGGTGCGGTCGGCATCCCGCCGTACGGCGCCATGATCGGGGCCAGCGGGAAGGAGCCGAGCCGGATGGCGTCCTTGACAGCCGTGGCGCAGGCCTGCGGATCGGGCGAGTCGGACTCGAGGACGGAGTTCGTGATGAACCAGCCCACCGCGTCCCGCCAGCGCTCCTCGTTGCGGCTGTGCACCGGCATCACCGCCCGCAGCGGCTGACCGGTGAGCTCCCGGGTGACCCGCGTCATCACTGACACCGTCAGCGGCAACATCCGCACCCCGAGTTCGGTGGCGCGGTCGCCGTACGCCGCCAACTCCGCGGCGTCGAGGATGTCCACGACGTCCACGATGTCCGGCTGGGGACGCGACACGTCGCCCAGGGACAGCGGGAAGAGCGGCATCACCCCACCGGCACGCTCGAGGATCTCGGCCCAACGAGTCCGGACGTCCTCGGGGGCCGGTGGCTGGGCCGCGAGCAGCGCCGTGTGCTCGGCGAACGGATGCGCGGGCGGCAGGTCAGCCCCCGGCGTACGCCCCTCGTCGAGGTCGGCGAGGATCGCGATCAGATCCCGGACCAGGACAAGCATCGACCAGGCGTCGACGTGGGCATGGTCCGCGCCGATGATCACGGTCTGGCGCCGCTCGCCCTCCACCATCAGCAGCCGGTGCGAGGGCCGTTCGTACGGGGAACAGGTGGTGTCGAGGACCGACTGGACGACAGCGGCCGGGCCCTGGCCGGTCGTGGGGAGATGGTCGACCCAGCAGCCCGGCGCGACCTCGACCTCGTGCAGGCGCAGGGTGCCGGCGTCCCGGGTGAAGGCGGTGTGCAGCGTGCCGTGGCGCGCGATGACCGCGAGCCAGGCGGTGGCGAGCTGCTCGCGATCGAGAGGCTGGGGCGGTGTGAAGGCGACCGCCATCCAGGAGCCGGGGCGCGGCCCGGCACCGACATGGCGGTCCTGGTCGAAGGAGACCGGCAGTTCGCGACCGGTGGTGCCGGTCGCGTCCGTGGCGTAGCCGCTCACCCGTCCGTGCTCCGGCAGGGGGAACGACCCGATGCTCGTCTGGCGCATGGCTCGTACCCTAAGGGGATCATGTGACAGCTCAGGTAACAGGAGATGACCCATGGCCCGCCTCGAACTGATCGACCGTACGACCGGCGGGCGCGTGCGCCTCGCCTACGACGCCGTCGGGGAGGGTTCCGCGGTGGTCCAACTGCACGGGCTCACCTCCAGCCGGGAGCGGGACCGTCGCCTCGGGCTCGACTTCATCGCCGGCATGCCCGGCCACCGCCTACTGCACTACGACGCGCGGGGCCACGGAGCCTCGACCGGCCCGCTGAGCCCCGGTGCGTACGCGTGGCCCCGGCTCGCCGAGGACCTGCTCGGGCTGCTCGACCATGTCGTGCCCGGCGAACGCGTCCACGCCGTCGGAAAATCGATGGGGGTGGGCACGGTTCTGCATGCCGCGGTGCGGCACCCGGAGCGTTTCTCGGGGCTGACGCTGATCATCCCACCGACCGCGTGGGCCTCCCGGGTGGCGCAGCACGACGCCTACCTCCGCAACGCGGACATGATCGAGCGGCGTGGGGTGCGGTACTGGTCCGGCCTCGAGAAACGCCTGCCGATGCCGCCCGCCGTCCGACCCGATCGCCCGTTCACCCTCCCTGACGTGGACGAGGGTCTGCTACCGACCCTCTATCGCGATGCCGCGGCGACCGACCTGCCGTCGGTCGACCTGCTCGCCGGCCTCGATCTACCGGTCCTGATCCTCGGTTGGATCGACGATCCTTCCCACCCGCTCTCCACGGCGCGGACCCTGGACGAGGCGCTGCCGGACAGCCGGCTGCAGATCGCCCGGACCCCGCGGATGTCGAGACCTGGTCGGGCCTGATCGCCGAGCAGGTGAACTCCGTGGGGGTCCACGTCGGAGGGAACGGGCGCCGTCGGCGCTGAGGCCTCGTCGGCAGCTACAACGACCTGACGGAACTGATGGCGCTGACGGTTCTGCCGGACGAGTCGAGATGCTGACCCGCACCTATCCGCTCGAGCGGTCAATGACGCTATGGACGATCTCGACGCGGGTCGTCTTCGCGGTCGCGGGATTCTCGTTCCGTCCTGAGCGACTTCTTGGGCATGACCTCTTCGGCCTCGTCGGTGGCCTTCTCGTCCTCAGGCGTGCCGAACCGGTAGTCGTGACCCGGTCCCTGGGCCCGCTGCTGAGCCAGATCGGCCGGAGGGGTGACCTCGTCGGTCGCCACTGTGCCGGCGCCGCCCAGGCCGGAGACCTCCGAGGTCTGCTCCCCGTACTGAGGCTCCTCGTCCGATTGGTCGCTGCCCTGCTCGCTGGTCCCCGACTGATCCTCCTCGACGGCCCGGCGGGGCTGCGTATCCGTCTCGGTGGCCCGGCGGGGCTGCGGATCCTCTGTCTCGGGGCGGGTCCACTGGGTGGCCGGGCGGGTCTGAGAGTTCATCAACTCGTCGTACGACTGCGTATCGCCCTGTGTCTCGCCCGAGGTCTCGCCCTGCGTCCCGCCCCAGGTTTCACCCTGCGTCCCGCCCCAGGTTTCACCCTGCGTCCTGCTCTGGGTCTCACCCTGCGTCCCGCCCTGGGTTTCGTACGTCTCCTCGGTGTACGAGCGATTCTCGCCGTAGGTCTGCTCCGTATAGGGCCGCCGCGTGGGGTTCGTCGGCTTTCCGATGCCGTAGTCCTCGGTGATCTTTTCCATGTCGTTGTCGAACCGGTCGAGCCGTTCGATGTTCTCGTCGTCACGCATGTCATGACCTTCCGCTCGTCTGACGTGTTCCTCCTGCGTCTACCCGTCCGCGGCCCGGCTAACCCCGAAAGCCCGATGAGTTACCCCGCATGGGCTCTTCGGGCGTCGTACGGTTGAGGTGTGCCTAACCTGAGTTCCTTCCCGGACCTGACGAAGCTCCTCCGCGCCGCTGTTGGTCGCGACGCCGGGGATGATGCCTCCGCTTGGGCAGTCGTGGACCTGCACGGCGCCTACCCCACCCGTCACGGCCGTCAGTTGGAGGCCTTGCTGGGTCGCAGCGAGACGCTCGAGTCGCTGACTGACCGACTCGACACCCTCGCCCGGCTGGATTCCCTCCAGGGGGTGCTTGTCCGGGTGATCAACCTGACCGCCGGTCTGGTCACCTGCGAGGCCATCGCGCATGCCCTCGGACGGCTGCAGGAACACCGCCGGGTCGTCGTCTACCTCCCGCAGGTCGGCATGCGTAGCCTGCTCGTCGCCAGCGGCGTACGCGAGGTGGTGGCCCCGGAGTCAGCGGACGTCATGCTGCCCGGTTTCGCCGCGGAGCGGGTGTTCTATGGCGAGTTCCTCAGCCGTCGCGGCATCGGCTTCGAGAATCTGCGTATCCGTGAGTACAAGTCGGCTCTCACGCGGTTCTCGGACGATCACATGGACGACTTCGAGCGCGAGCAGCTCACCGCCTACATCGACTCCGCGGAGCGGTCATGGCGTTCGGCCGTCACCCGGGAGGGCGCCGGGGAGGCCGTCACCGGGGAGGGTGCCGGGGAGGGCGCCGGGGAGGCCGTCACCGGGGAGGAGGCCGCAGAGGCTGTTCGGGGCGAGGGGGCCCAAGCCGTGGACTGGCTGGACGCGGGCTTCACCAATGCCGCCCAGTTGGTCGACGCGGGTCTGATCACCCGCGTGGCGTACGACGACGAGATCGCCGCCCCGGCGGACGAGGACTGGGGCCGCTCCATAGCGTTTGTCCGCGCCCAGCTGGCGGGTCGACTACACGTGAAGAAGCAGGAGGGGATCGCCGTCATCCCTGTGCTGGGGACCATCGTGTCCGGACGCAGCCGCCCTGCCGGCCCTCTGCTCGCGGGGCAGACCTCCGGTTCCGAGACCGTGGTCGCCGCACTGCGCCGGGCGGAGCGCGACGAACTCACCAAGGCGATCGTGCTGCTCGTCGACTCCGGCGGCGGGTCGGCGCTCGCCTCCGATGTGATCTGTCGGGCCGTGGCGCGCTGCGCCAAGCCGGTGGTCGCGGTGATGGGCGAGGTCGCGGCGTCCGGCGGTTACTACGTGCTCGCCAGGGCGGACCACGTGGTGGCCAGCCCGTTCACCGTCACCGGCAGCATCGGTGTCGTCGTGGGCAAGCCGGTGCTGACGGACCTCAACGGGAGGATCGGCCGCAACCCCGAGTCGGTGGGCCGGGACATGGCACTCTTCGGCAGCCCCAACCGCCCCTTCACCGAGGCCGAGCGTGCTTGGGCCGAGCGGATGATGGACGAGGCGTACGGGAGGTTCCTGACCCAGGTGGCGGAGGGCCGCCGGCTCAGCAGGGAGCGGGTGGACGACCTCGGGCGTGGGCGGATCTGGAGCGGTGCCGATGCGCACGAGCGAGGACTCGTCGACGAGCTCGGGGACCTGTCGAGCGCCCTCGCGGCCGCCCGTCGGCTGGCCGGTCTGCCGGACGACGCCCCGGTGCGGCCGCCGTCCACCAGCTTCGCCCTCCCGGGCGTGCCCGTGTTCGGGAAGGACCCGGCAGCCGCGGTGGCGAGCGCGGCGCTGGCGGCCGTGTGGCCCTTCGGTGACGAGCGCGTCCTGACCTGGTTCGACTCGGCCCTGACCATTCGCTGAGGTCGCGCCATGGCGCATCCGCAGCTGTTCGATGACGACGACCCGTTCCTGCAACGGGTCAGGGAGATGGCGCTGGCCTTCCCCGGTGCAGCGGAGAAGATCAGCCACGGCCGCCCCGCCTTCTTCACGACCAAGGTCTTCGTCTACTTCGGTGGGGACATCAGGGTCGACGGTGCGTACGTGGAGCATGCGCACTCCCTGCTGGTGCATCCCGATGAGGCGGAAGTGCTCGCGCTGGCCGCGGACCCGCGTTGCTACCGCCCCGCCTCTCTCGGGCCCAGTGGCTGGATCGGGCTCGATCTCAACGAGAACACCGACTGGGCGGAGGTCCGTGAACTGATCGAGGCGTCCTACCGGGACACCGCCCGGGCCCGGCTCATCGCCGTACTCGACGCTGGCTGATCTGCTCCAGCGATCACCGATCACCGATCCGGGATCCGGATCCGCGTCCCGGACAGCCGCCGTCGTTCCTGTTCGACGCCGGGCATCGGCGCCCGGCGGCTGACTGAAGGCCCGGCGGTGTGGGCTTGTCCCCACGGGAATACCCTGGCCAGATCCGAAGTTGAGTGGATGTCGCTCAACTTTGGTCGAGCGGCGTCGGGCAAAGGCCTGAAAGGCCCGCGTCAGACCCCGAACAGTGGCAGGCTCGACCACGAGCCAGCTGCCCAGCCGAGCCGGAGAACACAAGGACACATGGACGCCAACAAGCTCACCACCAAGAGCCGCGACGCGTACTCGACCGCCGTACGCACCGCGCTCACCAACGGCAACCCGAACGTCGAGGCCGTGCACCTGTTGCACGCGATGCTGATCACCCCGGAGAACACCGTCGGTCCGCTGCTCGAGTCGGTCGACGCGGACCCGCGCACCATCGATGCCGAGGCCGAGAAGGCGATCAAGCGCCTGCCCGCCGCGTCGGGGTCCTCCGTCT
Organism: Raineyella fluvialis; assembly: GCF_009646095.1. NCBI lineage: Bacteria > Bacillati > Actinomycetota > Actinomycetes > Propionibacteriales > Propionibacteriaceae > Raineyella > Raineyella fluvialis. The sequence goes on from NZ_CP045725.1 coordinate 2,009,565, forward strand.
CCCAGCCCCAGCTCTCCGGTGCCGTCGCGCGCGTCCTCGCGGACGCCGAGACGCGTACGGAGAAGCTCGGTGACAGCTACATCGCCACCGAGCACCTGCTGATCGCGCTGGCCGCGATCGACTCCGAGGCCAAGCAGATCCTCGTCAAGCAGGGCGCCACGGCCGAGACGCTGACCGCCGCCTTCCAGGAGGCCCGCGGATCCAAGCGGGTCACCTCCGAGGGCCAGGAGGGCACGTCCAGTGCACTGGAGCAGTACGGCTACGACATGACCGCCGCGGCCCGGGAGGGCAAGCTCGACCCGGTCATCGGTCGCGACCAGGAGATCCGCCGCGTCGTCCAGGTCCTCGCCCGGCGGACGAAGAACAACCCGGTGCTCATCGGTGAGCCCGGCGTCGGCAAGACGGCCGTCGTCGAGGGGTTGGCCCAGCGCATCGTGGCGGGCGACGTCCCCGACTCACTCAAGGGCCGTCGGCTGATCAGCCTCGATCTCGGCGGCATGGTCGCGGGAGCGAAGTACCGCGGCGAGTTCGAGGAGCGGCTGAAGAGCGTGCTCTCCGAGATCAAGGACGCCGAGGGACAGATCGTCACGTTCATCGACGAGATCCACACGGTGATCGGGGCCGGCGCGACCGGCGACTCCTCGATGGACGCCGGCAACATGCTCAAGCCGATGCTGGCGCGTGGTGAGCTGCGCCTGATCGGCGCCACCACCCTGGACGAGTACCGCGAGAACATCGAGAAGGACCCCGCCTTCGAGCGGCGGTTCCAGCAGGTCTTCGTCGGGGAGCCCAGTGTCGAGGACTCGATCGCCATCCTCCGCGGCCTGCGGGAGCGCTACGAGGCGCACCACAAGGTGGCGATCACCGACCAGGCGCTGGTCGCCGCGGCGACCCTCTCGCACCGCTACATCACCGGGCGCAAGCTGCCGGACAAGGCCATCGACCTCGTCGACGAGGCCGCGTCCCGGCTGCGGATGGAGATCGACTCCTCCCCGGTGGAGATCGACGAACTGCGCCGCAAGGTCGACCGGCTGACGATGGAGCAGATGGCGCTGGAGAAGGAGTCCGATCCGGCGACCCAGGAACGGCTCGCCCGCCTCAACGCCGAACTGGCCGACACCCAGGAGACCCTGCGCGGTCTCGAACAGCGTTGGGAGGCCGAGAAGCAGGGCCTGAACCGAGTCGGTGACATCCGCAAGCAGATCGACGAACTGCGCGTGGCGGCCGACCGGGCCCAGCGCGAGGGTGACCTGGCGCATGCCTCGGAGATCCTCTACGGCGAGATCCCTGCCCTCGAGAAGGAACTCGAGCGGGCCGACGAGGCCGAGAAGAACACCAAGCCGATGGTCTCGGAGGAGGTCACCGCCCAGGACATCGCCGAGGTGGTGGCGGCCTGGACCGGCATCCCGGTCGGCAAGATGCTCCAGGGTGAATCGGAGAAGCTGCTGCAGATGGAGCAGCACCTCGGCCAGCGCCTGATCGGCCAGACCGAGGCCGTCACCGCCGTCGCCGACGCCGTCCGGCGCTCCCGGGCCGGCATCTCCGACCCGAACAAGCCGACCGGCTCCTTCCTCTTCCTCGGCCCCACCGGCGTCGGCAAGACCGAGCTGGCGAAGTCGCTGGCGGAGTTCCTCTTCGATGACGAGCAGAGCATGGTCCGGATCGATATGAGCGAGTACTCCGAGAAGCACTCGGTCGCCCGCCTCGTCGGTGCCCCTCCGGGCTACATCGGGTACGAGGAGGGTGGCCAGCTCACCGAGGCCGTACGCCGCCGTCCGTACTCGGTCATCCTGCTCGACGAGGTGGAGAAGGCCCACCCCGAGGTCTTCGACATCCTGCTGCAGGTGCTGGACGACGGCCGGTTGACCGACGGTCAGGGCCGTACGGTCGACTTCCGCAACACCATCCTGATCCTCACCTCGAACCTCGGTTCGCAGTACCTGGCCGACCAGGCGATCTCCGAGGAGACCAAGCGCGAGGCGGTGATGGGCGTCGTCAGGTCATCGTTCAAGCCGGAATTCCTCAACCGCCTCGACGAGGTGGTGATGTTCCGGCCGCTCAGCCGCGACGAACTGACCCGCATCGTCGACATCCAGCTGGCCCGCCTCAACCGCCGGATGGCGGACCGCCGGATCAGCGTGACGGTGACCCCGGAGGCACGCGAGTGGCTCGGGTTCATGGGCTTCGACCCGGTGTACGGGGCGAGGCCGCTACGGCGCCTGATCCAGTCGACGATCGAGGACCAGTTGGCCCGCGCCGTGCTCTCCGGCAGGCTGCACGAGGGGGACATGGTCACCTTCGAGGTCAAGCCGGACAGCGAGGGCCTGCAGATCCTCGAGTCGGGGTTGTCCGGTGAGGGAGCGGTGGCCCGCACCGGCGACGAGTTCACCGACCGGCGCGACGAGATGGCCCACGGTGACGCTCAGGCGTCGGGGTCCTGATCGACCAGGAGCCAGCTCAGCTGGGTGAGGGTGGCGCCCGGGTCGCCGCCCGGGGCCGGCATGGTGAGGTAGGTCTCCCAGACGACTCCGGCGGCGACATGGCCCTCGGCGCGCATCCAGTCCTCCAGCTTCTGGTAGCTGGCGGCAAGGCTGTCGTACGGCCCTTGGTGGACCAGCTCGGCGACCCGCCCCGAGGGCAGCTCGGCGGGGCGTACGTCGCCTTCCGGGATGATCGCCCGCGCCACCGGGAAGCCGACGGCGACATCGACCGTCTCGCCCGGCATGCCGTAGTACACGCCGACAGGCGGTCCCTGCGGGGGAGCCCTTGGCGCGCGATGACGTCGGCGACCGCATGGAGGGCGCGATCGAAGAACGGCGGCAGCTCTTCCATGCCCACCGTGTCGCGGACCACGGCCAGGGTGACCGGGTGGGCCGTACGGACGTGGGGCCCTCTGCTTCCGGCGGCACCGGGGATAGGGGCCGAACTGCGGTGTGGGATCGGGGGCCATCGGAGTGCCTCGCTCTGCCTGGACGGAAGGGGTCTCACGGCCAGTGTGACCGACCGGGGGAGCGCGAGTCAGCGGTTCGGGTCAGGAAGGGGCTCACCCCCACCGGGGCGGGGAAGAATACCGTTCCGGGCGAGACGCCGAGGCGGATTCCGCGTGGGAAGAGCTCGGCTATTGAGGTGGGACGCGCTACCCTCGTCCCACCTGTTGGAAGGATCCTTGAGACATGACGATCATGCCCGCCATTGCCGTCGGACCTGAGCTCGCCCGTTCGTGGCTGCTCGTGAATGCTGCTCACCCCGATCGCTTCGACCCCGCCGTCGCCAGCCAGGCGGATGTCGTACTCCTCGACATCGAGGACGCCGTCGCTCCGGAGGGCAAGGCCCAGGCACGCGAGAACGTCGTGGAGTGGCTGTCGACCTCGGGCAACGAGGCATGGGTGCGCGTCAACGGCTTCGGCACCGAGTGGTGGGAGCAGGACCTGCGCGCTCTCGCCGAGGCGCCGGGCCTGCAGGGCATCATGCTGGCGATGGTGGAGTCGCCTGAGCACGTGTACCGCTCGGCCCAGCTCGTCGACACCAAGATCGTCGCGCTGGTCGAGACCGCCCGGGGCGTGCAGAATCTGCCTGCGATCGCCGACTCGCGCCACACCTTCCGCCTCGGGCTGGGCCTCGGTGACTACCGACGGGACACCGGCTTCGACGACGACCCGCTGACCCTCGCGTACACCCGCTCGCAGTTCACCATCGCCTCCAAGGCCGCCGGACTGCCGGGCCCCATCGACGGGCCCGCCGTGGGGGCCCTCGGCGTCAAGTTGGCCGACTCCGCGGGGGTGACCGTGCAGTTCGGGATGACCGGCAAGATCTGCCTGATGCCGGAGCAGACCGCCACGGTCAACGAGATCCTGTCCCCGTCCCTGGCGGACCGGTCCTGGGCAGTGGAGTTCCTTACCGAGTTCGACGCCGCTGGTGGCCAGATCCGCAACGGCTCGGACCTGCCTCGACTCGCGCGGGCCCGGAAGGTGCTGAGCCTGTCGCAGGCGTTCGGCCTGACCCTCCCTGAGGGATATGACCTGCACTTCGAGGCGCCGTCGGACACCTATCACTGCTGAGATGCACTGCTGAGACGCGGTCACCGACCGTACGTCGGCAGGCGTGAGTGCGTGGGTCCCCGGCCCAGAGGATGCCATCGAAAATTTCGTCATAGGTTTGTCCTATGGATATGCGTCCGCTGACGGTCGGGGGCCGCGTGCACTCCGTCGAACTGCGCCACTTGCGCTCCTTCCTGGTGATCGCGGCGAGTGAAAGTCTGACCGAGGCGGCGGCGCGCCTGGGGATCAGTCAGCCGAGTCTCAGTGCCCAGTTGGCGTTCCTGGAGGACAAGCTGGGGGTGCGGCTCTTCGACCGCGACCGCAGTGGCATCCGGATCACCGTGGACGGCCGCAGGTTGCACGACCTCATCACGGGGCCGGTGGTGGCGCTCAACGCCGCCCTGCTGGAGTTCCCCGCGGAGGGCGTGCCCGTGTCGGTGGTGGCTCCTCCCGATCTGGGGCCCGGACTGCGCGCGGCCGCGGAGGCGGCGCTGCGCGATCGCTTCCCCGCTCGCCCCGTGCAATGGCGACCGCTGCCGCCACAGGAGCGGGTCGCCGCCTTCCGGGCACGAACCGTGCAGGCCCTCGTGGAATGGGCCCCGGTCGTCGGATCCGGGGGAATCATGCTGCGGGGACGTACGCTCGGGTTGCTGATGGCCGCCACGTCTCCACTGGCGCCCTTGAGCGTCGTCCACGGAAGCGATCTCGTCGGTCATCCGGTCGCCCGGCTGGAAGGGGAGGACCACCGGATCTTCGAGAACATCTGGGCCGGGCTCCTCGACAACGGCTGGTCACCCCGCGCGCCCACCGTGGTCATCGCCAGTGTGGACGATCTGGCGGCGGATCCCCGTGCGGTCCTGGTGGCTCCTGAGCCGGAGGACCAGGAGCACGATCCGCGCCTGACCTGGCGTCCGTTCCTCGTGCCCTTTGCCGAGAGCGCCTGGCTCGGGCTTTCCTAGCCTTCGGAGCGCTCGTCCCCGTCGCGCTCGCCCCGGTCGAGGACGATGAGGCGCGACGGGTGTGCGACCTGCTGCGGCGTCATAGGGCAAACCTATGGCAGTTTTTTCGATGGCAGACTCCCCGTGCCCACCCAACTCCCCGTGCGCATCGAGTCGCCTGCCCCAGGACGTACGAAGACCCGGGGAGCGGGGGGACTCTCCGGGCCTTCGGTTGTGCCGGGCGGCGTCCGGTGGGGGACATGAGGCAGGGGGAATACCTCTCGGAGGCCGCCCGGGGTCAGGTGGGCTTCATTGCGCCCTGCCGGTCGATCACGGCTCGTTCGGCATCAGCACCCACGCAATCAGGTATACCCACAGCGGGACGCCGGCAAACCAGATCATCAGGATGAAGGCCAGGCGCACCCAGTTGGCGCTGATGCCGAGCTTGCGGGCGATTCCCGCGCACACGCCCGCGATCACGCGGTTGTTGCGAGGGCGGTACCAGTCGTTCATGTCCGGGACCTTTCGAGAGCAGTGCAGGAGGAGTGGATCACTTCTCGCTGGGCATGAGCACCCAGAGGATGGCGTAGACGAGGGCGCCCGCGCCGCCCCAGAACAGCGTCGCCACGAAGATGATGCGCAGGATGAGTGGGTCGATCCCGAACTTCTGTCCGAGGCCGGCGCAGACGCCGGCGATGATGCGGCCGGATGCCGGGCGGGTGATGCCGATGTCGAGCATGGCGGGTCCTTCCCCCGATGGGTGGGCGCCCGCGTGCGGGGCCCTAGGTGTGTGAGGAACGCCGTCGTGACGTCCTCTCCACTCCAGCGTCCACTGTCCCCAGGCCACCGTAAAGGGTCTGGGCAGACCTTCCGGGTGCAATGGGGGAGCCGGTCGGGGACGATCGGGAACCGCTCCGGGGAAGGCTCCGGGGAGGGCTGGGGGGAAGGCGCCCCAGCCCTCCTCGGACGGGCGGGGCCGCTGCCGTCGCGTACGGTGTGGGCATGTCCCGGAGCCGCCCCCGTCCTGCCGCCCCCGGCGTTTCCAGCGACGGCGATCCTGCCGATGCCGCCACGTCCACCGTCCCGCCCAGGGTCGTACCCGACCCCGACCGGCCCGGGAGCTGGCTGGTCCGGATCGGCACCACCGACCAGTCCCACGTGGATCCGGAGCATCCCACGGTACTGGAGTTCGACTACATGCAGCGGGTCGCGGAGGCGATCGATGCGTACGCGCCGCCGGGGGAGCGGATCCGCATCGTGCACATCGGCGGAGCAGGGATGAGTCTGGCCCGCTACGTTGCGGCGACCCGGCCCACCTCGGCGCAGATCGTGCTGGAACCCGATGCGGAGCTCACCCAGGAGGTACGGGACAAGGCGCCGCTGCCGCGCCGGTCGGGGATCAAGGTGCGGCCGGTGGACGGGCGCGCCGGGATCGCCGCGCTCCCCGCTGAGCATGCCGATGTGGTCGTCCTGGACGCGTTCGCCGGGGCCCGGGTGCCGGCCGAGCTGACGACTGTGGAGTTCCTCGCCGACGTCCGTCGGGTCCTGGTTCCCGGCGGACTCTTCCTGGCCAACGTGACCGACTCGGGGACCCTGGACTGGGCGCGGCGGGCCGCCGCCGGCGTACGGTCGACGTGGGCCCACGCCGCCATCTCCGCCGAACCCTCGACGTGGCGGGGCCGCCGCTTCGGCAACGTCATCCTCTACGGGTCAGCGCGCCCCCTGCCCACCGGGGCACTCGCACGCGAAGCGGCGGGTGCGGTCTTCGCGTACCGGTTCCTCGACGAGGACGCGTTGGCCGACTGGTGTGCCGGAAGCCGCCCCTTCACCGACGACGATGCCGAGGCCTCGCCGATGCCGCCGGAGATGTTCCTCGGGCACTGAGATGTTCCTCGGGCACTGAGATGTCCTCGGGCACTGAGATGTCCTCGGGCACTGAGCCGTTGTCCTCCCGCCGCGCAAGGTCCGTACGGTTCCGGTCGGCGTGGAGGACTTGGGCAGGACGGCCCGTGCCATGAGAATGGGGCCGTGACTTCCGCCGCCCCCGCCCGTGCCGCCGAGCCGCGTCGTGCCCCGCGCTCCCGCGTGGGCCTCGTCGTCGGGATCGTCCTGATCGTGGTCGGGCTGGTGGTGCTCGGGTGGTTCGGCTACCAGTACATCGGTACGACGATCGTCTCCCAGCAGGGCTACAGCCACACCACCACCCAACTCGAGCAGTCCTGGTCCGGCGGTGGCGCGGCCTCGACCACCGGCAGCGGGGACGTCCGCGCCGACGGCAGCGTGGTCCGTATCCCCGGGGCAGCCCTGGGCATCATGCGCGTGCCGGCTTTCGGGGAGTCGTGGGCCGTCCCCGTGCTGGACGGCACCGACCAGACCACGCTCGCCAAGGGCCTCGGGTGGTACGAGAACACGAACGGCCCCGGGCAGGTCGGCAACTTCGCCGTCGCCGGTCACGTCGTGACCCACGGGCAGCCGTTCCGCCGGCTCCAGGAGCTCAAGCCCGGCGCGACCATCGAGGTCGAGACCCGCGAGGCGGTCTACACGTACGTGATGGACTCCTCGGCCACGGTGAAGGACACCGATACCTGGGTCCTCGACCCGGTGCCCGGGCATCCGGGGGAGAAGGCGACCGACAAGCTGATCACCCTGACGACGTGCGCCGATCTCTTCCGCTCCCCGGACCGCTACATCGTCTTCGGACACCTGGTCAGCACCCGGGCCAAGTAGGCCGCCGGCCTCAGGCCAAGGACTCCGCCGTCCGCCGGCAGACCTCGTCCCAGGGGGTCGGCTCCAGTCCCAGTTCCTGTTGGATCGCGCTCGAATCCATCACGAAGGGCCGATCGAACTGGAACGTCATCCGGGCGACCTCCCGTACCTGCGGCATGACCAGCCCGAGGGTGGGGTAGAGCCAGCGAGGGAGCGGACGGACCGGCACCGCCGGCTTCCCGACCGAGGCGAGGATGTCGGTAATCGCCTCCCGCTGCGTCCGCGGCGGATTGGAGGTGGCGTGCCAGACCCGGCCCAGGGCCTGCTCCGACGAGGCAACCGTGACAAGGGAACGGGCCACGTCGAGGACGTCGGTCCAGGTGTGCGGCTGGTCGGGCTCCCCGACGACGGAGACGCCGCGGCCCTTGAAGGCGGGCGGCAGCTGGCGGGTGATGTGTGAGGTGTACGTGACTCCGGCACCCACGTAGTCCGCCGAGCGGACCTCGACGTAACGGATCCGTCCGGCTTCGTGGGCGGCCAGCGCGTCCCGGGTCATCGCCGCCCGGACCTGCCCCTTGCCCTCCGCCGGTGCCACAGGCGTCTGCTCGGTCATCGGGCCGGTCGGGATGCCGTACATGTAGAGGTTCGAGGCCGCCGCGAGCACGGCGCCGCTGCGTTCCGCCGCGGTGATGAGGGCAGCGGACACCGGCGGCCACACCTGGGGCCAGGTGTTGTAGCGCGGCGGGTTGAGCACGTTGTAGAGAACGCTGGCGCCGGCGACGGCACGCGAGAGGGCGTCGGCGTCGGCCGCGTCGACGACGAGGCGGCGGGTGCCCGGGATCTCGGGGCCGGTGCCGGACCGGCTGGCGAGGACGACGTCCTCACCGCTGTCGGTGAGGAGGCGGGCGAGGTGGGTGCCGACGGATCCGGCGCCGAGGACGAACTGCATACGCTGACTCCTGAATCTGGAGGGGTAGGGCCCGGCCACGCTGCCGCGGGGCGGCCGGATCACCCCGACCGCCCTGCCGAGCATGGCACCGTACGGGTTCTCACCGCTCCTCGGTCGTGCCCGGGGGGCGGGGTCGCTAGAGTCCCGGGTATGGCTCGCTCCGATATCTCCGCCGCCGATCGTGATGCCCTGGTCGGCCTCGTCAATGACCTCGCCGTCGTGCGCGAGCACGTGGTGCTCTCCTCCGGCCGGGAGGCCGATTTCTACGTGGACATGCGCCGGGTGACGCTGGACGGCGCGGCGGCCCCGGTCGTTGGGCGGGTGATGCGGGCGCTGACGTCCGATCTCGACTTCGATGCGGTCGGCGGGCTCACCCTGGGCGCCGACCCGGTCGCCGTCGCGATGCTGCACTCGGCCGCGGCTGACGGGGGCCGCCTCGACGCCTTCGTGGTCCGCAAGGAGGCCAAGCAGCACGGCCTGCACCGCCGGATCGAAGGGACCGACGTCGCCGGGCGCCGGGTGCTGGTCGTCGAGGACACCTCGACCACCGGCGGGTCCGCGCTGACCGCGGTGGAGGCCCTGCGGGAGGCGGGCGCCGAGATCGTGGCCGTGGCCGTGATCGTCGACCGTGGCACCGGGGCGGCCGAAAAGGTGGCGGAGGCCGGTCTGGAGTACCGCTACGCACTGTCCGCGGCGGACGACCTCGGACTCGTCTAGGCCCGGGCGTACGTTCCGGCGCCGGGTCGGCAAGCCCCGCCGGGGGACGCGTGCCCGCGCGGCTGCGCCGTCTTCCGGTGGGCTGGTCCCGTGCCCGGCTAAGCTGGCAGTGCCCCTGCACCGACGAACAGGAGACCCATGAACGGGCTCATCATCTTCCTCATCATCCTCGTGCTGCTCGTCATCGGAGTGGTCGGTTGGACGATCGGGGCGTACAACGGGCTCGTCCGCCTGCGCAACCGCGTCCAGGAGTCCTGGCGTCAGATCGACGTCGAGCTCAACCGTCGCTATGAGCTGATCCCGAATCTGGTCGAGACCGTCCGCGGGTACGCGGCCCACGAGCACAACACGCTGGAGGACATCACCCGGCTGCGCAACCAGGCCGCGTCGCTGGCCGCGCACGAGGGTGCCACGCCGTCTGCCCAGCGGGCGGAGGCTGAGGAGCAGTTGTCCGGCGCCGTCCGCAACCTGATGGTGAGCGTCGAGGCCTACCCCGACCTGAAGTCGAACACGAACTTCCTCGAGTTGCAGCGCGCCCTCGCCGAGACCGAGGACCGGATCGCGGCCGGGCGCCGCTACTACAACGCGAACGTCCGCGAGTACAACACCAAGACCGAGTCCTTCCCGACGAACATGCTCGCCGGCCAGTTCCACTTCGAGAAGGCGGCCTACTTCGAGGTCAACGACGTGGCCCGCACATCGCCCGACGTGAACTTCGGCGAGATCTCCTACCGGGGTGGGCAGGGCGGCCAGCAGGCGCTGCCGCAACAGGGCTCCGGCACCCCGGCCATGCCGGCCGGGTGGGATCAGGGCCAGCAGGCACCCCAGACTCAGCCCCAGCAGTACGACCAGCCGGGCCAGCAGCAGTACGGCCAGCCGGGCCAGCAGAACCCCCAGCAGGAGTGGCCGCAGAATCCCCAGCAGTGACCACGGCCTGACGGTCGGCATCGCAGTGGCCCGGAGCTTCGGCCCGGGCCACTGTCGTCCCCGCTATCGTGGGGGCATGACCGCCGGTCCGACCCCGCCAGACCCGTCCGCGACCCCACCGGGCACGGGTGCGGCTGCTCCCGGGTCGCCCGTTGCGGGTAGCCGGCTCCCCGAGCCCCTCGTCGATCCGACCGACGCCCGCGCGACCCTCGAAGCCCGACGCGAACTCGGAGCCGAGATGGAACAGGCCCTGGTCGACTCCTTCACGGCCCGGGTCGAGCAGGCGTTGGCCGCCCGGAGCGCGACGGAAGAGGTCGAGCGCTCCCGGCAGTGGGAGCTTGCCAGGCTCGACAGTCGCAACCAGATGGTGCTCGGCATCGTGTCGCTCGGCGTGGCGATCCCGTTGACCGCCATCTTCGCCGGCATCAGTGGCCTGGTCGGTGGACTGATCGTCTGGATCGGCATCGTTCTCGTCAACCTCGCGTACGCCCTGCGGAAGGGGCACCGCTGAGCGCCACCGACCCCGGCACCGATCCCGACGGTCCCGGCGTCGGTCCCCACCCGCTGCCCTGGCCGGACGACCCACGACTCGACCCTGCCCTGCTGGCCGCAGGGGACCATCGCAACGTCGTCGATCCCTACCGCTACTGGAGCGTCGAGGCGATCGTCGCCGACCTCGACACCCGTCGCCATCCGCTGCACCTGGCGATCCAGAACTGGGAACACGACTTCAACATCGGCTCCATGGTCCGCACCGCCAACGCCTTCAACGTCGCGGGAGTGCACATCGTCGGGCGCCGACGCTGGAACCGGCGTGGCGCGATGGTCACCGACCGCTACCTGCACGTGCAGCACCATCCCGACGCCAGCGACCTCGCCGCCTGGTCCGCCCAGGCCGGAGTCCCGTTGATCGGCGTCGACAACCTGCCCGGCTCCGTTCCGCTGGAACGGGCGGAGCTGCCACAGGCGTGCTGCCTGGTGTTCGGCTCGGAAGGGGCGGGGCTGACCGACGACATGCTGGCGGCCTGTGGCCGGTTGGTCGCCATCACCCAGTACGGGTCGACCCGGTCGATCAACGCCGGAGCGGCCGCGGCCATCACGATGTACCACTGGGCCCTGCAGTGGGCCGGGAGGCCGCTGGATGCTGGTGAGCAGTGGCGTCAGGAAATGCCCTCCTCCGGGCCGGCCGTCCCGTAGGATCCGAGGGGGGCCGGCCGTGGTGGCGACCGGAGAGTGTCGTGCGCAGGACGACCCCAGCAGGAAGGTGACTCGTGGACCCGATGGTGAGTACCCCCGGAAGCCCTCTCGACAGGCTCCCGGTGGAGCAGCAGGGGGGCCGGACCACCACGAAGCGCGTGCAGGTGCGTCGACGGCTCGAGGAGCTCATCGACACGGGTCTCAAGCCTGGTGACGCCATCCCCTCCGAGCGGGCGCTCGTCATTTCGCTCGGGGTGAGTCGGGTGACCGTACGCCAGGCCATCGCCGATCTCGTCGAGGTGGGCCGTCTCGAGCGGGTGCACGGCAAGGGGACGTACGTCACCGGTCCTCAGGTCGACTCGCAGTTGCACCTGACCTCGTTCTCCCGCGAGATGCGCGAGCGGGGCCTCCACCCGGAGACCAAGGTGCTCGCGGCCAGCCAGGAGGCGGCCGACGCCGAGGTGGCCGAGAAGCTCAACGTCCCGGTCGGACGCCCCGTCGTCCGGGTCGAGCGACTCCGACTGGCCGACGGCACCCCGATGGCGCACGAGGTGGGCTTCTACCCTTCGGCCCTCTTCCCGGGGCTGCTCGAGCAGCAGCTCGACACCCTCTACGACGTCTTCGCCAACAAGTACGGCTTCGTGGTGTCGTCCGGCTACCAGACCGTACGCTCCGAGGCCGCCGACGCGGTGCACGCGCACATCCTGCAGATCCCGCGCAAGGCGCCGCTGCTGGTCCAGGAACGCGTGACGAAGAGTGGGGACACCGTGATGGAGTTCGCCACCTCGTGGTACCGCGCGGACCGCTATCGGATCCACATGCGCATCACGCCCTCCGGGGCGGCAAACGGGGCCTGAGCGAGCGACCTCGCCCTCGAACGGGAACCCGTGGCTTGCTGGACCCCACTGGCAGACTGACTGCATGCATGCCGCACCGCCTGAGAACCTCGAGGACTTCCTCCACGTCCCCTGGGAGCCCGGGCCGGCGAGCGCGCGGGCGGCCATGGGCCGTCGCCGGTTCATCGGGGCGCTGAGCAGCCTGGTCATCACGGTCCTGCTCTGGGGCGGGTTCTACCTCTGGTCGCGCCGCTCCGGTGAGTCCTGGCAGGGGACCGGACAGTGGCCGGTCACTGTCGTCGTCCTCGCCCTGTCGGTCGTCCTCGTGGCCGTCCGGTCGGTCCTCTGGATCCTGGCAGTACGGCATCGGCGCCGGGTGGGCGACGGAGAGGTGCTGACCGCCTCCTGGCCCGGGGTGCAGATCGCGGGGCGGTTCTGGGACTGGGACCGGTTCGCCGCCGCGAGCACGGGCGATGACGCCGCCAGCATGGCCGATGACGCCGCCGGCACCGATGACGTCGTGGGGGTGGTGAGGACGATCAGAGGCCGGTGGGGGCGTGCTGACCGCTACCTCTTCGTCACCCCCGAGGGTCCGTGGGAATGCGAGGTCGACGATCTCGGCATCACTCCGGCCGCGCTGGAGCAGTCACTGCGGCTGTACTCCCAGGGTCGCTGCCTGGTCGACCTGTCCGGCCTGGCGCACTGACCCCCGGCCGGCGAACGCCACAGCCGACCGGGCGGCAACTTGCCTCGGCGAAGGGAGGGGCCCCCGAGAGCGCGCCGGAGGGCACGCATTACGCTTGTCCCCGTGAGCACTACCGCCGCGGGTGCCGCCGATGGAGTCGGGCAATCCTGACGGTGGGGTGCAGACGCCGGTGACCGGTGCGGGGCCCCGCGGGGTGATCGACCGGCACGATGAGAGAGAAGAGAGCACATGCCCATCGCAACTCCTGAGGTCTACGCCGACATGCTCGACCGGGCCAAGGCGAACGGTTTCGCCTACCCGGCCATCAACTGCACCTCCTCGCAGACCGTCATCGCTGCGCTGCAGGGTTTCGCCGAGGCTGAGTCCGACGGCATCATCCAGATCTCCACCGGCGGCGCCGAGTACCTCTCCGGCTCCACCGTGAAGGACATGGTCACGGGCGCCGTGGCGCTCGCCGAGTACGCGCACGTCGTGGCGAAGAACTACCCGGTCAACGTCGCCCTGCACACGGACCACTGCCAGAAGGGCAAGCTGGACACCTACGTCCGCCCGCTGGTCGCGATCTCCCGTGAGCGCGTCGAGGCCGGTCGTGAGCCGCTGTTCCAGTCGCACATGTTCGACGGTGGCACCCTGCCGCTGGCCGAGAACCTGGACGTCGCGCAGGAGCTGCTCGTCCAGGCCGCCGCCGCGAAGATCATCCTCGAGGTCGAGATCGGCGTCGTCGGTGGCGAGGAGGACGGTGTCGTCGGCGAGATCAACGAGAAGCTGTACACCACCCCCGAGGACGCGCTGGCCACCGCTGAGGCTCTCGGCCTGGGCGAGAAGGGCCGCTACATGGCTGCCCTGACCTTCGGCAACGTGCACGGCGTCTACAAGCCGGGCAACGTCAAGCTGCGCCCGGAGATCCTGAAGCAGGCCCAGGACGCCATCCAGGAGAAGTACGGCAAGGAGAAGGCCCTCGACCTGGTCTTCCACGGTGGCTCGGGCTCGACCGCCCAGGAGATCGCCGACGCCGTGTCGTACGGCGTGGTGAAGATGAACATCGACACCGACACCCAGTACGCCTTCACTCGCCCGGTCGTGGAGCACATGTTCCGCAACTACGACGGCGTGCTGAAGATCGACGGTGAGGTCGGCAACAAGAAGCAGTACGACCCCCGTACGTGGGGCAAGGCTGCCGAGGCCGGCATGGCTGCTCGCATCGTCGAGGCCTGCCAGAACCTCAACGCTGTCGGCACCCACAAGTGACCCGTTTGCCTGCCTGAGGCGGGACGGCACGACCTGCACAGGGGCTCCGGACATCGGTCCGGGGCCCCTGTGGCGTCCGGCCAGCGTCCCGCTGGCGTCCGGCTCGGACCGGACGGCCCGATGGGTCCGCGTGGGGCATCCCCGGCCCAGTCGAGAGTGGCTAGGCTGATGACATGAGCGAGACCCACCACAACCTGCTGGCCGACGGCGCTCCGGTGACCAAGCTGCCCGAGGACCCGGCCGTCGCCGAACTCGCGGACCATGGCCGGGAGCGGTTCCTCGACATCGTCTGCGCCTACCCGCAGTCCAGTCTCTGTTGGGCTCTGCTCGCGGAGGGGTCCCTCAACATGGAGTCCCGCGACGGTGACGTGGCCGCGTACGCGTACGCCAGGACGGGATACCACCGGGGCCTGGACCAGTTGCGGCGCAACGGCTGGAAGGGATCCGGGATCGTTCCCTGGGAGCACGAGCCGAACCGCGGCTTCCTCAAGTCCCTTTGGGCGTTGGCGATCGCCGCGCACCGGATCGGTGAGGACGACGAGTACGAGCGGTGCGCGCAGTTCCTGCGTGACTCCTCGCCGACCGGATACGACGTCCTCAGCGCCGAACGCCCGGTCGCCCGGGGCACCGGCAACTCCGGTGTCGGTGACGGCACCGACGAGCAGATGGACGAGGTCATCGAGGAGGCCGGGGAGCGACAGACCAGCTCGCCGATGTCCGGCCAGCTGCGCGACGACCGCGAGGCGGAGGTCGCGGCCGAGGACGAGCCCTCCGATCACGTCCTCGACAGCCCGTACGCAGGCTGACGTGGGCTGCGGCGCCGCGCGCGGCGCCGACTTCTCCCGTTCAGCGAGAGACCTCTGTGCCCGAACCGGGTGCCCTTCCTAGGGTTTCGGCAGGGACCCGATGTGGGGTGCCCCACAGACTGCACAGGAGGAGCCCATGGCCACCAACCAGCACGAGGTCGATGTCGCGATTGTGGGGCGGGCCCTGCGGGCCTGATGCTCGCCCACCGGCTGTCCCGGCAAGGGATCTCGACGATCGCCGTGGACACCCGTACCAGGCATGAGATCGAGACGACACATCGGGCCGGCATCCTCGAGTCAGGGTCGGTCGACATGCTGGTCCGGGGCGGGGTGTCCGATCGCATCCTGCGGGACGGCTACGAGCACCATGGCGTCGAGCTCCGGTACGGCGGCCACGGCCACCGGATCGACTTCACCGAACACGTCGGCTCCTCGGTGTGGCTCTACCCCCAGACCGACGTCTTCATCGACCTCGCCGATGCCCGTGAACGCGATGGCGGCGACGTCCGCTTCGGCGTCACCGACACCGAGGTCCTCGACCCGTACACCGAGCGGCCGGCGATCCGGTTCATCGACGACGCCGGCGAGGAGTGGACCGTCCGCGCGAAGATCGTCGTCGGCGCCGACGGGTCGAGGTCGATGTGCCGCAACCTGATCCCCGCCGAGACCGTCACCCGGTACTTCCATGAGTACCCGTTCGCCTGGTTCGGCATCCTGTGCGAGGCGCCGATGAGCGCCCCCGAGCTGATCTACGCCCACTCGGACCGCGGCTTCGCCCTGATCAGCCAGCGGACGGATTCGGTGCAACGGATGTACTTCCAGTGCGACCCGAACGAGAACCCCGACGACTGGTCCGAGGACCGGATCTGGTCCGAGCTCCAGGCGAGGGTGGCCGGTGACGGCTTCGCGCTGACCACCGGCCCTGTCTTCGAGAAGGTCGTGCTGAAGTTCCGCAGCTTCGTCCAGGAACCGATGCGGCACGGCCGACTGGTCCTCGCCGGCGACGCCGCGCACACCGTGCCTCCGACCGGCGCGAAGGGCCTCAACCTGGCCCTCAGCGACGTGCGCATCCTCTCCGACGTGCTGGCCCGTTTCCTCGAGTCGGGGGACGAGCGGATCCTCGCCACGTACGAGCCGACGGCGTTGCGCCGGGTGTGGCGTTCACAGAACTTCTCCTACTGGATGACCCAGATGCTGCACCTCGCCCCGGGCGGGGACCCGTTCGCGGTCAAGCGCCAACTCGGCGAACTGGAGACCGTGACCGGGACCCGGCAGGGGCAGGCGTACCTCGCCAATGCCTACACCGGTTGGCCCCGGGAGGAAGGTCTCTGATCATGGACGGCGTCGAGCAGGTGACGGGGACGACCGCGACCGGACGGGCCCCGGTGCAGCCGGGGTTGTCAGGCCACTCCTGGACCAGGGATCCGGGGGCGCCGCACCCGGTCGTCGACGTCCACGCCCACGTCATGCCGTTGCCCTTCCTGGAATGGTTGGCGGGCGAGGGCCTGGCCGACCTGTCCCGGGTCCGCGACGAGGTGATCCAGCTCGACCCGCGGCTCAGTGGGGTGCCGGCGGGCACCCCACTGCCGCTCCCGATCACGATGTACGGCGGCACCGAGCGGATCGACGAGATGGATGAGGCCGGCGTCGACGTGCAGGCCGTGTCGCTGCCGCCCTTCCTGATGGCCTCCACCTGCGACGATGCGGACCTCGTGAGGGAGGTGGTGGGACGCGGCAACGACGCCCTCGCGGAGTTCGTCCACCAGGCCCCGGATTACTTCGTCGCCCTGGGTGGCGTCCCACTCGGCCTGCCGGGGGTCGCCGACGAGGCCGTACGATGCCTCGACCAGCTCGGTATGCACGGCGTCGCCATCGGATCGCAGGGGTCCGGTGCCGACCTCGATGCCACGGTCAACGAACCGCTGTGGGGACTGCTCGCAGCGCGCCAGGTGTTCACCTTCCTGCATCCCAGCACCTCCCCGGCGCCCGACCGCACCGCCGAGTACTGGTTCCCGCAGCTCGTCGGCTACCCGATGGAGACGGCCCTGGCGGCGACCCGGCTGGTCTTCGCCGGAGTGACGGAACGCCACTCCTTCCCGCTCTGCCTCGCCCACGGTGGCGGTTGCCTGCCCGCTCTGCGTGGCCGCCTCACGATGGGGTGGGAACGCAAACCCCAGGCGCGGACCACCGCAGAGGTGCCGAGAGCGCTGCTGGACCGCCTGTACTACGACACCGCCGTGTTCGACCCCGTGCTGTTGCGCAGGTTGGTGGAGGATGTCGGAGCCGACCACGTGCTGGCCGGGACCGACTACCCCTTCGATCTCGCCGACCCTGACCCGGTCGCCTCGGTAGGTGCGGTGCTGGGCGGGACGGAGGCCGAAGCGGTCCTCGGCCGTACGGCCGCCGCGCTGCTGCGCCTGACCTGAGCGAGGGATCGGGCCACTCCGCCGAGACGTTCCGACCGGTTTTTCGTTCATCGGAATGTAGGTCGGTGTCCGGTCGTCCGGCGGTTAGGCTCGCCGGACAAACCGGGCACCACTGTTCGTCGGTCGCCCCACCCTCCATCAACGGCGACGAAGGGCGGCCATGGCCAACTCACCGACCGGGGACAGCGTCATCTCTCGGGTCGTACGGATCCTCGAATCCTTCGACCGGCAACGATCGCACCTGAGCCAGACCGCCCTCGCCCGGCGGGCCGACCTGCCGCTGAGCACCGCCCAGCGGCTCACGGTCGAACTGATCAGGGCTGGCATGCTGGAGCGTACGGATACCGGAGAGCTTCGACCGGGGCTGCGACTGTGGGAACTGGCCCTGCGCAGTTCGCGGGCGTTGTCACTGCGGGAGATCGCGCTGCCGTTCATGAACGACGTGCTGAGCACGGTCAAGCAGCACACGACGCTGGCCGTCCTGGAGGGTGGCAGCGTGCTCTACGTCGAGCGGCTGTCGGCCCCCGAGTCACCGCTCGACTACGCCCATATCGCGCAGCGGATGCCGATCCACGCGTGTTCGTCGGGGATCGCGCTGATGGCCCACCAGCCGTCCGACGTGCAGGAGGACTTCCTGGCCGGATCGCTGTCACCGGTGACCCGGGCGACGCCGACCGATCCTGCTGCACTGAGGCGGCTTTTCGCTGAGGTCCGCGCGCGTGGCTACGTGGCTCCCGCGGGGGTGGGGGTGGCCGAGTGGACCGGCGTCGCGGTGCCGGTCTGGGGCCCCAGCGGTGTGGTGGCCGCCCTCAACGCGATCGTGCCGACGGTCGGCGCGGACGTCTCGCGGGTCGTCCCTGCTCTCGTCACCGCCGCGCATGGCATCGGCCGGGTGCTCCGCGACGAAATGGGCCGGATGCGCTCCTGACCCACTCTGCTCCCGTTCAACGGGTGTCAGCAGGGAGGTTGCCCCGTTGAACGGGGTGCCCCGTTCTCCCTACGCCGCGGTCCCTGCAGCCTGATTGTGTGCTGGCTCACAGTCCAGTGCCCGTGCATCACCCAGAACGAACGGAGCGACAAGGATGTCGATCGCCACCCAGGAGACCGCGGCCCTGCCGGCCAGCGAACCGAACTCCCACCCG
Source organism: Raineyella fluvialis (assembly GCF_009646095.1). Classification (NCBI taxonomy): domain Bacteria; kingdom Bacillati; phylum Actinomycetota; class Actinomycetes; order Propionibacteriales; family Propionibacteriaceae; genus Raineyella; species Raineyella fluvialis. The sequence goes on from NZ_CP045725.1 coordinate 2,028,200, forward strand.
TACTCCCATGAACTGGCCTGGCCCGAGAGCCTGGCGCCGTGGAAGGTCGTCGATGACGGTTCCCAGGGGGATCCGTACGCGCACTACACGTGGATGCATGCCCACGCGCCGGTCGTCCGGGCCTGGACCCCGACGAACGACGTGTGGTTCCTCGCCAGGTACGACGACGTGAAGCAGGCGTTCCGCAAGCCGAAGATCTTCTCCTCCGAGGTCGTCACGCCGGTCCCGATGACCTTCCTCACCCTCATCGACGACCCGGACCACGCCCGGTTGCGTCAGGTGATCGCGAAGGCCTTCACCCCCAAGGCGCTGCAGGTCTTCGCCCAGCGGATCCAGGACAACGCGGAGGTGCTGCTCGACCGGATGATCGCCGCCGGCGGCGGCGAGGTGGTCGAAGACTTCGCCATCCCGCTGTCGATGTCGACGATCTCCGCGCTGCTCGACGTCCCGGCCGAGGACCACGAGAAGATGAAGTTCTGGTCCGACGAGACATTCAGCTACTTCGGCCGACTGGCCCGCAACGCCCCGGGCACCGGCACCGACGAGCAGAGCGCCCACGACTTCTGGGCCTACCTGAAGGACCGCCTGGAGATCCTCTACGCGGAGGGTAACGAGTCCATGGGGGACACATCGCCAGGATGTGGAAGGACGAGGGCATCCTCACCGAGCGCGAGGCCGTGGAGCTGTGCTCGTTCGTCTTCATCGCCGGCCACGACACCACCACGATCCTCATCGCCAACGCGTTCCGGATGCTCAGCGAGCATCCGGGCCTGCTCGCCCGGATCCGCGGGAACGAGGAGGACGCCGGCCGCTTCGTCGAGGAACTGGCGCGCTACCGCGGCACCGTCCAACGTGCCTCCCGCATCACCACGGAGGAGGTCACCGTCTCCGGTGTCACGCTCCCCAAGGGCGCCGTCGTCCGGTTGCTCAACGCCGCGGCCAACCGGGACCCGGGGAAGTTCGCGGACCCGGACACTTTCGACATCGACCGGACGACCGACGGCCACTTCGGTTTCGGGGCAGGGGTGCACTCCTGCGCCGGCGCCCCGCTGGCGCGGATGGAGACGATCGCCACCACTCTCCAACTCGCCCGTAAGCTCACGTCGATCACCCTCGACCCGGACCGCCCGATCGACTATGTCCGCGGCAACAACCTCACCAACTCCGGTCCGGCACGGATGTACGTCAGGGTCGAGGCCCGCCATGGCTGAAGTCGAGTTCTGCCCGGACGGCCCGGACCTTCCGGTCGTGATCATCGGGGCCGGCCACGCCGGCGTCCAGGTCGCTGCGGGCCTGCGCACCCGGGGCTGGACCGGTGGGGTCGTCCTGATCGACGAACAGCCCGGTCTGCCGTACGAGCGCCCACCGTTGTCGAAGGACGTGCTCGCCCCCGACGCCACCTGCGCGGCGACGGGCCCGCTGCTGCGCAGGGACGGCTTCTACGCCGCCAAGGACATCACCCTTCTGGCTGGGGTGGCCGTGGCCTCGATCGATCGGGACGCCCGCCGCGTCGTGCTCGGCAACGGTGAGGCGGTGGCCTATCACCGCCTCGTCATCGCCACCGGTGCGCGGGGTCGTCAGCTGACCGTGCCCGGACACGACCTTCCCGGCGTACTGTCCCTGCGGACCGCCGCTGATGCCGCGGCGGTGCGCGACCGGCTCGCCGCGGGGGCGCGCGTCGTCATCATCGGTGCGGGGTACATCGGTATGGAGGTGTCAGCCGCGGCGGCCAAGCGCGGCTGTGACGTCACCGTGCTGGAGTACCAGGACCGGGTGATGAAGCGAGTCACCTCGGAGCCGGTCTCCGCCTTCTTCGAGGACCTGCACCGTGCCCACGGCATCCGGTTCGCCTTCGGTGCGGCCGTGTCCGCGCTCGAGGGGAGCGACCGTGTCGAGCACGTGCTGACCGCCGACGGCCGCCGCCACCCGGCCGACGTCGTCGTGGCCGGGATCGGCGTCGTCCCCCACCAGGAGGTCGCCGAGGCGGCGGGCATCGCTTGCCGCGACGGCATCCTGGTCGATGAAGCCTGCCGTACGTCCGACCCGGCGGTGTACGCGGCGGGGGACGTCACGCGGTTCACCAGCCCGTTCGGCGGCGAGCTGCGGCTCGAGTGCCTCCAGAACGCCCAGCAGCAGGCCGACACCGTCGCCGACGCGATCACCGGGCGCCCCCCGCGGGCTCCCGAGGTGCCCTGGTTCTGGACGGTCCAGTTCGACGTACGCCTCCAGACGGCCGGCGTGATGCGTCCCGACGACGAGATCGTCCTGCGGGGTGACCCGGCCACTGGAAAGTTCAGCGTCTGCTACCTGCGTGAGGGGCGCATCGCCGCGATCGACACGATCGGCGGCCTCGCCGACTTCCGCCAGGGCAGGAAGCTCGTCGCGGCCGGTGGGCCCGTGGACCGGCAGGCGCTGGCCGACCCGACCGTACGGCTCGAGGACTGCCTCCTCGGCGAGGCCCTCGCGGCCTGATCCTCGGGCGCCAGCCCGCCCCATCGTCATCTCTCATCACCGGAATCGAGGAACACCCATGCCTGTCACCACAGCCACGACCACCACAGCCGCCGTCACCACGTCGGTCATCACGATCGAGGTCATCGACCGCGACGGTGCCCGTCACGAGGTGCCCTGGGAGGAGGACCAGGTCCTGATGGAGGCGCTACGGGACAACGACCTGCCCGTGCTCGCCTCCTGCGGGGGCAGCGCGTCCTGCGCCACCTGCCACGTCTTCGTCCCGGAGGACATCTACCGCACGCTGCCCGACCGCAGTGAGGACGAGGTCGATCTGGTCGAGGAGGCTCCCGGATATCGCCCGGAGTCGTCCCGCCTCTCCTGCCAGATCCGTCATGATGCGCGACTGGAGGGGATGACCGTCATCCTCGCCCCGACGAGGACTGACGCCAGTCCGGATGCGTGGCGCACCGCAACGGATGCCCCGGCCCCGGTGGTCGGGGCATCCGTGCGTGACGGGTCAGCCGACCATGGGTTGGCTCAGTTCCACGAAGAACAGGATCGATCCAAGGAAGCCGCACACCCCGGCCAGGATGACCGACCATGTCCGGTCGCGGTACTTCCAGAGACCGACCGCGGCGAGTACCAGGGTGACCGGGCCGGCGATCGCCATCGACGTGCCGACGATCAGGGCGGGAGCGCTGCCCGGCATCATCAGGCCGCTGTTGAGCCCGAAGAAGACCCAGCCAAGGAGCACGAGCCAGAGCAGGGCCGCTCCGACGGCCCACCTGCCGAGCACCGATGTTGGCATGCCGCACCTCCGGGATTCGCGGGACCGGAGGATCGTCCGGCGGCCCCTTTGCCTGACGCCGAAGCGTAGTCCACGGGCGCACCTGTCGTTGACAGGGGCCGAGAGCGGGGCGACCGGCAGGCCAAGTCAGGAGGTGTGGAGCGGACAACGACGGTGGGCACCCGGACGAACCGGGTGCCCACCGTGTGCCCGCTCCGGGGCCTCGCGGTGAAGGTCGGGAGAGATCAGACCTTCACGCCGAGGCGTCGCGGCTGCGCCTCGGTCCGGAGGAGACCCGGCCCGAGGTCCACCAGCGGGGTGAAGGCCGTCTCGCGGGCCGACAGTGCCGCCACCGCCGAGATCACCGCGCACACGGCGGCGAAGACCAGGACCGGCAGCCAGCCCCACGTGCCCGGGCCCAGCAGTGCCGCGGCGACGGCCGGGGCGAAGCCGCCGATCATGAACCCGATCTGGGTGCCGATGGCGAAGCCCGAGTAGCGCACCCGAGGTGCGAACAGTTCGGTGAAGAACGACGGCCACAACCCGTTGACACCGCAGTACACGAACCCGGCGAAGACCATCCCGGCCAGGAAGACCACGGCGTAGTTGTGCTGCTGGAGGCTCCACATGTAGAAGAAGAACGCCGGGATGCAGCCCAGGATCGCAGCGATCCAGACCGGACGTCGGCCCACGCGATCCGACACCCAGCCCCAGAACGGGATGGCGGCGATCGCCAGGCCGTTCGCCGCGATGGAGACCCACAGCATGGTGGTTCGCGAGAGTCCTTCGTGGGTCGCGTAGCCGAGCGACCAGACGGCGAAGAGCGACTGGAAGATGTTGAAGATCGACATCGCCACCACCCGCGCCACGTCCGCGGCCTGGGTGCGGAACAGGGCGGCGACCGGCACGACCTGCGCCTCGTGCTCGGCCTCTTCGACGAAGACCTCCGGCTCCTCCAGGCTGCGCCGGACGACGTAGCCGATGACGATCACCACGACGCTCGCAAGGAACGGGATCCGCCACCCCCAAGCGTACAACGCCGCGTCCGGGAGCGCCGCGACGGGCAGGAAGACCAGGTTGGCGATGACCATGCCGGCGGCGAAGCCGGCCATTGCGAAGCTGGTGAAGAAGCCGCGGCGGCCCTCGGGGGAGTGCTCCAGCGTGAGGGTCGAGGCACCGGCGGCCTCGCCCCCGGCCGAGAAGCCCTGGACCAGCCGCAGGACCAGCAGCAGTGTCGGGGCCCAGGCGCCGATCGCGTCGTACGTCGGGAGCAGACCGATGCCGACGCTTGCCGCGCCCATCAGCACCAGGGTGAGCACCATGACCTGCTTGCGGCCGATGGTGTCGCCGAAGTGGCCCAGCACCAGCGCGCCCAGCGGGCGGATCACGTACGCCACGCCGAACGAGGCCAGGGACATGAGGGTGGCCAGCGCGGGGCTGCTGGTGTGGAAGAAGAGTCTCGGGAAGATGAGGGCCGCGCACAGCCCGTAGATGAAGAAGTCGTAGTACTCGAGGGTCGAGCCGACGAAGCCGGCCAGGGCCGACTTCTTCGCGTTGACCAGGGTGGCGCCGCCGCGGGTGTCGACGATCGACCCGATGGTCAGGTCGATCCCGTCGACGGTCAGATGCGGGGGTCGGTGGTCCGGGGTGGTCCGGGCCGAGGGCCCGGTGGGGCGGTGGGGATCCATGGTTTCTCCTGCGGTCCGGCACGGCAGGCGACGCTGCATGCGGAGTCGGGTGCGGATGTCACGACCGCCCCAGTGCGGGACGGGCTCGTGGAATGTCCGCAACGATCCACTGGGCGCCGACTGCCGACAAGCCGTACATTCGCTGAATGGAAAGTGCCGCCCGGGGGCGGTCGATGAGGGAGGAACCGCCGCATGGCAAACTCGGCGAGTGGTGAATCGGTCATTTCCAGGGCGATGCGGGTGATCGAGGCGTTCACGGCCGGCAGCACCGTGCTCGGCGTCTCCGAGGTCGCGCAGCGTACGGGTCTGCCGCTGGCCACCGCCCATCGCATCGTCGCCGAGTTGGAGGCCGAGCGTGTCCTGGAGCGGGACAGCCAGCGCAAGATCCGGATGGGCACCCGGCTCTGGGAGATCTCGCAACGGTCCTCTCGGGAGATGAGTCTGCGGATGGCGGCGCTGCCGGTGATGCACGATCTCCAGGCGCTGGTGAAGTCGCACGTCCAGCTCGCCGTCATCAGCGACGGGGAGGTGCTCTATCTGGAGCGGCTCAGCCGCCGCAACGCCGTCGTCAATCTCGCCCATCCGGCGTCGCGGATCCCGCCGTACCTCTGCTCGTCGGGGCTGGCGTTGCTCGCCGAGGCGCCGCGTGAGGTGCAGTCCCGGGTCACCGACGGCCCGTTGACCGTGAGCACCGATCACTCCATCCGCACCGGTGACCAGCTCCGGGCGATCCTCGCCGAGGCCCGGCGCCGCGGCTTCGCCGTGTCGTACGGCTACATCCAGCCGACGGCCAAGGGCATCGCCGTCCCGGTCCGGGACCCGGACGGTCGCACCGTCGCGGCGCTCTCCGTGGTGGTGCCGCTGGAGGTCGACCACCTGCCCATCATTCCGGCGATGATCACGGCGTCCCGGCTGATCACTGAGGGACTTGCCCCGCACCACTACACGAGTGACGACGATCCCTGGCGGGTGCGCGGAACGGGCCAGCGGGCGTCGCGACCGAGGACCACGGGCGCCGACGCGGACTGATCGCGGCAGACTTTTCGAATCATCGGAAACCCTTCTTCTGGGCTCGGGGGAGGGTCCGTACGGTCATGGCCCAGACGCACGACGAATCCCTCGTCCGTGGAGCCCGGCCCGCCGGTGACCGCATCGAGGGACGTGCCCACCCCGTCCCCGAGCCGCGGACACAGTCGTCCCCGGGTTTGGAGTCTCGCCATGATTCGCCACATGCTGCTCGTCCGCTGGCAGCCGGACTTCCCTCAGGAAGCCCGCCAGGACTGGCTCGACAAGGTCCGTGCACTGCCCGAGAAGATCGGCTTCATCCGTTCCCTGCAGGTGGGGCGCGACGTGCTGGGCGGCCAGCGCTCCTGGGACCACGGGCTGGTCGCAGACTTCGACTCCCTGGACGACGTCCGTGCGTACGCCGTCCATCCCGACCATCTGCCGCTGATCGCCATCTCCGGCCCCAACACCGAGGCGATGGCCTCGGTGGACTTCGAGATCTGACCAAGGAAGTACCACCATGGATTCGACCATCACCACCGACGTCCTCGTGATCGGGTCGGGTGCCGCCGGCATCTCGGCCGCCATCAAGGCCGCCCACGACGGCCACCGCGTCCTCGTCATCGAGAAGGACAAGTACCTGGGGGGCACCTCGGCCATCTCCGGAGGCTGGGGCTGGCTGCCCGGCAACAAGCAGGGCCGGGCCCAGGGCGACACCCGCGAGGAGCAGGTCGCCTACATCAAGGCACTCGCCGGGGATTCCTACAACGAGGACCTGGTCACCACCTTCCTCGACGGCGTGCCCGAGGCGATGGACTTCTTCGAGCAGGACGCCGGCATCGAGTTCCACTACGCCGACAAGGCGCCGGACTACCAGATGGACGCCCCCGGCGCGAAGGCCTCCGGCCGGGCCGTCACGGTCGCCAAGACCGACGCGCGGATCCTCGGGGCCGACCGGCACCGGATGCAGCCCTACCTGATGGCCTACACGATCTTCGGGTACATGCCGGAGATCGGGAAGGACATCGCGACGATCATCGATGCCAACGTCTCGGTGTCCTCCTTCCTCTACACCACCCGCAAGATCCTCAAGACGTGGACCGAGACGATCTTCACCGGCCGGTCGTTCGACCGTACGAACGGCAACGCGATGATGACCCGGTTGATGTACGCCGCCAAGCAGCAGGGTGTCCAGTTGTGGACCTCGACCAGGGCCGCGGAGATCCTCCGCGGCGCGGACGGTGCCGTCAGCGGGGCGCGGATCGAGGGTGCGCACACCGGGGTGGTCGAGGCCCGCCTCGGCGTGATCATCGCCGCGGGCGGCTTCTCGCGCAACAAGGAGATGCGCCAGCAGTACTTCCCGCACGACCCGAAGGGTGACAACCACGTCTCCCCGGTGATCGGCCACGACGGCGACTCCTACCGCCTGGCCGCCCCGTTCGGCGGCCACATCGACAACTCCCCGCACCAGCCGTCGTCCTGGGGCCCGATCACCGCGTTCAAGGACACCCTGCGTCGCGACACGTACTTCCCGCACCTGCGCGCCTTCGGCCTGCCCGGCCTGATCGCCGTCGACCGGGAGGGCAAGCGCTTCGCCAACGAGTCGCTGTCCTACCACGACTTCTGCCGCGAGATGCTGAAGAACGACGAGGGACGCGAAGGGACGTACGCCTGGATCATCGCCGACGACAAAGCGATGAAGCGGTACGGCATCGGCTGGGCCAAGCCGTGGCCGCTGCCGCAGGCGCTGTTCCTGAACGACTACCTGAAGAAGGAGCGGACCGTGAAGGCCCTCGCCGAGCGGATCGGGCTGCCGGCCGACGCCCTGCAGGCGACGCTCGACGAGTTCAACGCGTACGCCGCGAAGGGGGAGGACCCCACGTTCCACCGCGGTACGACGGCGTTCCACCACTTCAAGGGCGACATGAAGCACACGCCCAACCCCAACCTGGAGACCATCGACAAGGGCCCGTACTACGCGGTCCGTGTCGGCATGGGGGACCTGGGGACGTACGCGGGCCTGGCGGTCAACACCCGCAACGAGGTGCTCGACGCGCGGGGTGAAGGGGTGCCCGGGCTGTACGCCGTCGGCACCGCGGCGGTATCGGTCTTCGGCGGCGGCTACCCGGGGTACGGGGCGAACATCGGTCCGGCCCTGGTCTTCGGTTACCTGGCCGGCCGAGACATCGCGGCTCACGCTGCCGCCCGGCGGGGTACCACTGGGGGCAACGCCGATGCGGTCACCGTCACCGAGGCGACCGCCGTGGGGGCGACCGCATGATCCGGTGGTGATGGCCGGCTGATGCCACTTCACTGACCATCCGGCGACCGTACGGACCGTCGTCGCACCCGGGGGAGATCCGGGGGCGGCGACGGTTCGTGCTGTCTTCGGGGGCTGGGCCCGGCGCACCTGATCCTGGCCGACGATTCTGAAGCTGCGCGACCACTCTGAACCTGCGCGACGTAGCAAGATCGGCCGGCCTGGGAATGGTCGGCCGGGCTGGGAATGGTCGGCCGGGCTGGGAATGGTCGGCCGGGCTGAAGGATGGTCGGCCAGCACGCAAGGGCGGGACCGGATATCCGGCCCCGCCCTCGGTGCGTGCTGGCGGTCGTCCCGCCGGAGGATCGATCAGCGTGAGGTGTAGCCGCCGTCGACCGTGATCGTGGCGCCGTTGATGAACCACGAGGAGCCTTCGAGCAGGTGCAGGACGGTCGGCACCACCGCGTCCACCGTGCCCATCCGGCCGACCGGGTAGAGTTTGGCGGCCGTCTCGGGATCGCTGGTGCCCAGGCCGCGGTTGGTGGCGATGTCCTGGGCGGGAAGCATCTGGGTGATGCTGGTGCGGATGTTGGTGCCGGTGATGGAGCCGGGGGCGACGCAGTTGGTGGTGATGCCGTCGGGTCCGAGCTCGACGGCCAGGTGACGGACGAGGCCCTCGACAGCGTGCTTGGACATGGTGTAGGCGATGCCGCCCGCGCCTGCGACGCTCCCGGCGATCGAGCCGAACAGCACGATCCGGCCCTGTCCCCGCTGCTTCATCACCGGGGCGACGCGCTGGACCATCCGTAGCGCTCCGAAGGCGTTCACGGCGAAGACGGTGTCGAGCACCCGCGGAGTGATCTCCTCGAGAGACGCGTACCCGTCCAGGGCGCCGGCAGCATACACAAGGGCGTCGATCCCGCCATGGGCCTCGACGATCTCGCTGATGGTCGTCTCGATGGATGCCTGGTCGCGGACGTCGACGACGTGGTGGCCGCCGGAGGGCAGTTCGCCCTCGCCGGGGTTGCGGTCGAGTACGGCGACGACGTCGCCGCGGGCCTCGAGCGCGTCGGCGACGGCCTTGCCGATGCCGGCGGCGCCCCCGACGACGAGGACCACGCGGGGTCCACGCTCGGGCAGGGGTCCGGCGTCGGTCCTGGGGTCGGTGGTAACGGTCATGGGTGCTCCGATCACGACGATGTGGTGGAAAGGGGCGCCGCGGTGAAGACGGTTGCGGGAGAGGCGTGCAGCGAAGCGTGCTCGTCCCCCGATCACGGCGGCCCGGTGCGACCGAGGCTAGGCACCACGCCGCCGGTCCCCCAGGGGAGTTTTCGATCAACGGGAGTCCGGTCTGTGTCCCGCCTGACCGCTGTCAGCGCCGCTCGGTAGAGTGAGCGGGTCGGTCCGGCGAACGTGGAGCGACCCGGGCGCGGCGCTGTCGTACGGCCCGGCCAGAGAGACCTGCGCTCGCCGCGGGTACGTCGCATGTGTGGAGAGGTGGCACTTCGTGTCCGGAATCATCGTGATCGGTACCCAGTGGGGTGACGAGGGCAAGGGGAAGGCGACCGACCAGCTCGGCGACCAGGTCGACTTCGTCGTGCGCTTCTCCGGTGGTAACAACGCAGGCCACACCGTCGTCGTCAACGGTGAATCCTTCGCCATGCACCTGCTGCCCTCGGGCATCCTCAGCGAGAAGGCCGTCCCGTGCATCGCCAACGGTGTCGTCGTCGACCTCGCCGTGCTCTTCCAGGAGATCGACGACCTGGCCGCCCGTGGCGTCAACACTGACCGGCTGCTCATCTCGCCCAACGCGCACCTGATCACCCCGTACCACCAGACGATGGACAAGGTGACCGAGCGCTTCCTCGGCAAGCGGAAGATCGGCACCACCGGCCGGGGCATCGGGCCGGCGTACGCGGACAAGGTCAACCGGCTCGGCCTGCGGGTCCAGGACCTGTTCGACGCGTCCATCCTGCGGCAGAAGGTCGAGGCCGCGCTGGCGCAGAAGAACCAGCTGCTGGTCAAGATGTACAACCGCCGCGAAGTCGACCCCATCCAGATCACCGAGGGCCTGCTGGAGTACGCGGAGCGGGTCCGTCCGCACGTCGCGGACGTGGCGCGCATCCTCAACGAGGCGCTTGACGAGGGCAAGGTCGTCCTGTTCGAGGGTGCCCAGGCGCATCACCTCGACGTCGACCACGGCACCTACCCGTACGTCACCTCCTCCAATCCGACTGCTGGCGGTGCCCTCACCGGCTCGGGCGTCGGGCCCACCCGGATCGAGCGGGTGATCGGCATCGCCAAGGCCTACACCACACGGGTGGGCGAGGGTCCGTTCCCGACCGAGCTCTTCGACCAGGACGGCGAGAAGCTCCGCGAGATCGGCCACGAGTACGGCGTGACCACCGGGCGCAAGCGCCGCTGCGGTTGGTTCGACGCGCTGGTCGTCGAGGCGGCCACCACCTACAACGGCGCCACCGACATCTTCCTCACCAAGCTCGACGTGCTGTCGGGCTGGGACAAGATCCCGGTCTGCGTGGCGTACGACGTCAACGGCGAGCGCATCGAGACCCTCCCGGCCAACCAGACCGACTTCCACCATGCGCAGCCGATCTACGAGTACCTCGACGGGTGGAGCGAGGACATCAGCGGCTGCCGTACGTTCGAGGAACTGCCGGTCAACGCCCAGCGCTACGTGCGTCGGCTCGAGGAACTGTGCCGTTGCCGGATCTCCGGCATCGGCGTCGGCCCGGGCCGCGAGCAGGTCGTGATGATCAACGACCTCGTCGGCCCGGTGACCGCCTGAGCGCCATGGAGCCCGAGCCGTCGTTCCCGCTCGACACCGAGGCGGAGCTCGCCGACGACCTCGAGCAGGAGGGCTTCCTCGAGCCGTCGGCCCTCTACGAGCGGGTCGACGTCCCCGAGTCCGTCGTGCTGGCGTTCCTGCCTCAGACGGTTCGCGAGGTGGGGGACCGCGAGGGGTCGACGGTGAGCCGGACGATCGGCGACATCCTCGAGCCGCGACCGCTCTACGAGCGGGAGCACCGGGGCGTACGCGTGGGCTGGTGCTACCCGTCGATGGGCGCCCCGCACACCGCCATGGTGATGGAGGAGCTCATCGCCCGGGGAGTGCGACGGTTCATCGCTGTCGGTTCGGCCGGGGTGCTGCGGCCCGAACTGGTGATGGGGCACCCGTTCGTGGTGACCAGTGCGCTGCGTGACGAGGGCACCAGTTCGCAGTACCTCACGCCCTCGGCGGTCGTCGAGGCCGATCCGCTCGGTGTCCGGGCCTGCCGCGAGGCCCTGGTCGAGGGCGGCATCGGCTTCTCCACGGGTCGTACCTGGACGACCGATGCCATCTACCGGGAGACGCGGGGCCGGGTGCGGCGGCGGATGGACCAGGGGTGCGCAGTCGTGGAGATGGAGGCCGCCGCCATGCTCGCGGTGGCCCGGTACCGTGGTGTCGGCTTCGGGCAGATCCTCTTCGGGGCAGATTCGCTCGCCGGAGAGGCCTGGGAGTCCCGGGCGTGGCCCACTGCCGCCGCCGTGCACGAGGCGATGTTCTGGTGGGCGATGGATGCCGCCGCGCGCCTCGGTGAACTCGAGGCAGCAGGCGGCAAGAGTCGCCAACCCTGAGAGAACGGTGAGAAACACGTCTTGTAGGCTGTGAATCCCCTGTGTGTCCTGACGGGTTTGTGCCGGTTCGGGCCCTCGATTCAGAGCCTGCACAGTTCGATGCCGCACCATAGGACGTATGGATTTGGCGACACTTGTTCCTCAGGCGGTTCCCGGACTGCATTTCCTCAGCGACCCCGCGGCGCTGCTGCAGCAGCTCGGCCCGTGGGCTCTCGTGGGCATCGCCCTGATGGTGTTTATCGAGTCCGGCCTGCTCTTCCCCTTCCTCCCCGGCGACTCCCTGCTGTTCACCGCGGCACTGCTGCTCACGCCGCTGGGCCTCAACTTCTGGGTGCTGATCCTGGTGGCCTTCGTCGCCGCCTTCCTGGGTGACCAGGTGGGTTACTTCCTAGGCAGCCGCTTCGGCCGGGGTCTGTTCAAGGACGATGCCCGGGTCCTGAAGACCGAGCATCTGGTCCGCGCGGAGGAGTTCTTCCACAAGTACGGTGGCCGCTCGCTGGTCCTGGCCCGGTTCGTCCCGGTCGTACGGACCTACGTCCCGCTGGTCGCTGGGATGGTTCGTCACCCCTACAGCCACTTCATCGGCTGGAACGCGTTGGGCGGTGCCCTGTGGGTCGCCATCATGACGACGGCCGGTTACTTCCTGGGCGATTTCCCGCCGGTCAGGAACCACGTCGACCTGATCGCCATCATCATCGTCTTCGTCTCCCTGCTCCCGATGGGCATCGAGATCCTTCGCGCTCGGCGGTCGAACCGCGCCCCGAAGCGCGCGCTGGATACCGCCACCGAGCGCGAGAACGTCTGACCGAATCCCTGTTCGTCCTCTCGTCGCCCGCTGCTCCCCGTCTGGGGGTGGCGGGCGACGTGCGTCTCCCCGCCCGCGGTTTGGGACGCCAAGTCCTGGCAACGACGTGATGCAGACCACCCCGATGCGTACGGTCGAGGTAGAGCCGTGTCGAAGGGGAAAGGTCCACACCATGCAGCTGCGCGAGGATGCCCGCTGGTCACTTGTCGTTCCGACGTCCATGGGGGTGAGGATCACGCCCGTGGACCGCCAGCCCGTCCACACCTCCGACCGTTTCGTGATGCAGGTCACCAGTGCCGAGACCAACGTCGCGAGTGTCGTCTCCTACCTGGGCCAACCGACCAAGGTGCTCACCGCCTTCGTCGAGGGCTCACCCATCTCGGCGATGATCAAGTCCGATCTGCGGGCGCGGTTCATGGAGTTCGAGGGCCCGGACCTGCCGCAGGGCGACGCCTGGGGCCTGCGCCACCAGTTCAACATCGCCGACGGGGGCTTCGGTGGCCGTGGTCCACGGGTCTGGAACGACCGGGCCGGCGAGGTCGGGCGAGAGCTGAGCGCCGACCAGTTCGATCTGGACCGGATCTTCGGCGTGGAGGGTGTGAAGATCCTGCACCTGTCCGGCCTCGTCGCCGCGCTCTCCCCGAAGACCTCGCGGTTCTGCGTGGAGCTGGCCAGGGCTGCGAAGAAGCACGGCACCGTGGTGGCGATGGACCTCAACTACCGCGCGTCCTTCTGGAAGGGGCGGGAGGAGGAGCTGTCGAAGGCCTTCCACGAGATCGCCGAGGTCTGCGACATCCTGTACGGCAATGAGGAGGATTTCCAGCTCTGCCTGGGCATCGAGGGCCCCGAGGCCGGTGGCACGTCGATCGAGGAGAAGATCGAGGACTTCAAGGCCATGATCGGCCGCATCCAGGAGGCGTTCCCGCAGGCGACGTACGTCGGCACGTCGCTGCGTGAGGTCGTCTCGGCGAACCACCACAAGTGGGGCATGGTGCTGTGGGGGGAGGGCGAGTTCGTCGTCTGCCCGCTGCGCGACATCGACGTCTTCGACCGGATCGGCGGTGGCGACGGCTCGGTCGGCGGGGTCCTCTACGGGATCCTCAAGGGCTGGCCGGTCGAGAAGTGCGCGCAGTTCGGCTGGGCCACCGGCGCGCTGGCCGCGACCTCGACGCTGGACTTCGCCGCGCCCGCCGACGAGGAGCAGGTCTGGTCGATCTGGGAGGGCAACGCCCGGGTCAAGCGCTGAGCCGGCTGCCCGTTGGTGGTCGCCGAGGGCCCGCGAGTGGTCGCTGAGGGCCCGCCTGTGGCTCGGCTGGGTGATCGTCGGCCCTGATCGGTAGGCTGGGGGGTGATGCAGCCGCAGTCTGTCCTGGTCGTGGGGTCCGGTGGCCGGGAACATGCCCTCGCCCTCGCCATCAGCCGTGACCCCGCCGTCTCCCGGGTCCATGTCGCACCAGGCAATCCGGGGACGTCCGGGTTCGCCACCAATCACCCGGTCGACCAGAACGATCCCGCGGCCGTCGCGGCCCTCGCCACGTCCCTCGGCGTCGACCTGGTGGTCGTCGGTCCCGAGGCCCCGCTCGTCGCGGGGGTGGCGGATGCCGTCCGCGAGGCCGGCATCCCCTGCTTCGGGCCGTCGAAGGCGGCGGCCCGCCTCGAGGGATCCAAGGCCTTCGCCAAGGAGGTGATGGCGGCCGCGCACGTGCCGACCGCCGCGGCCCGCGTGTGCAGCACTGAGGAGGAGGCCGCCGCCGCCCTGGACGAGTTCGGGCCGCCGTACGTGGTCAAGGATGACGGACTGGCTGCCGGCAAGGGTGTCGTCGTGACGTCCGACCGTGCCGAGGCGCTCGCCCACGCCGTCGCCTGCGGGAACGTCGTCATCGAGGAGTACCTCGACGGGCCGGAGGTGAGCCTCTTCGCGATCTGCGACGGCAGCAACGTGCTGCCGTTCGACCCGGCTCAGGACTTCAAGCGGGTCGGAGACGATGACCGCGGACCCAACACCGGCGGGATGGGTGCGTACACGCCACTGCCGTGGGCCCCGCACGACATCAAGCAGCAGGTGGTCGACGCCGTCATCCAGCCGACCGTCGACGAGATGGCGCGCCGCGGCACGCCGTTCGTCGGCCTGCTGTACGCCGGCCTCGCCCTCACCTCGAAGGGCCTGCGGGTCGTCGAGTTCAACGTACGTTTCGGGGACCCCGAGACGCAGCCGCTCCTGGCCCGCCTGACGTCCCCGCTCGGCCAGGTGCTGTACGCCGCGGCGACCGGTGCGCTGGACCCCGAGGTGCCGCTGCAGTTCGGCTCCGGGTTCGCCGTCGGCGTGGTGCTCGCCGCGGCCGGCTACCCGGCCTCCCCCCGGAAGGGGGACGTGATCGTCGGCGTCACCCCTGACACCAAGGGCGTCATCCAGGCGGGCACCACCCTCGACGTCGCCGGCCGACTCGTCTCGGCGGGCGGCCGGGTCCTCACCGTCGTCGGCACCGGCGACTCGCTCGCCGAGGCCCGCGCCCGTGCCTACCACCGGATGGAGGACGTCCACCTGCCCGGTGGCTTCTTCCGTACCGACATCGCGCTGCGGGCGGCCCGCGGCGATGTCACCTACTGAACCGAAAGGACCACCGTGACCGTCCCCAACGTCCTGGCCACCCGTTACGCGAGCGAGCAGATGCGCCGCATCTGGTCGCCGGAGAACAAGATCATCGCCGAGCGCCGGCTGTGGATCACCGTCCTGGAGGCCCAGCGTGATCTCGGGGTGGACTTCGGGGGCGACGATCCGGACACGGTGATCGAGGCCTATCGGGGCGTCGTCGACAGGGTCGACCTCGACTCGATCAACGCTCGGGAGAAGGTCACCCGTCACGACGTCAAGGCGCGGATCGAGGAGTTCTGTGCCCTCGCCGGCTACGAGCACATCCACAAGGGGATGACCTCGCGCGACCTGACCGAGAACGTGGAGCAGTGGCAGACGCGTCAGTCGCTCGAGGTGATCCGCGACCGCGTCGTGGCCGCTCTGGCCCAGCTCGGCCGCCTCGCCGCCCAGTACACCGACCAACCCGTCGCCGGACGCTCGCACAACGTGGCGGCGCAGATCACCACCCTGGGCAAGCGCTTCGCCACCGGCGCCGACGAACTGCTGGTGGCGTACGAGCGGATCGAGGAGGTCCTCGGCCACTTCCCGCTGCGCGGCATCAAGGGCCCGGTGGGTACCAGCCAGGACATGCTCGACCTGCTCGACGGTGACGACGCGAAGCTGGAGGAGTTGGAGCGGCGCGTCGCCGAGGGGCTGGGCTTCGGCCGGGTGCTCACCTCGACCGGCCAGGTCTACCCGCGATCGCTGGACTTCGACGTCGTGTCGGCCCTGGTGCAGGTCGCCGCCGGGCCGTCGGACGTGGCTACGGCGATCCGGCTGATGGCGGGCAATGAACTCGTCACCGAGGGCTTCAAGCCGGGCCAGGTCGGGTCCTCCGCGATGCCGCACAAGATGAACACCCGTTCCTGCGAGCGGGTCAACGGCATGTCGGTGATCCTCAAGGGCTACCTGACGATGATCGCCGATGTCGCCGGCAACCAGTGGAACGAGGGCGACGTCTCCTGCTCCGTGGTCCGCCGGGTCGTGCTGCCGGATGCCTTCTACTGCCTCGACGGACTGTTCGAGACCTTCCTCACCGTGCTGCAGGACTTCGGTGCCTTTCCCGCGGTGATCGAGGCCGAACTGCAGCGCTACCTGCCCTTCCTCACCACGACGAAGGTGCTGATGGCCGCCGTCCGCAAGGGTGTGGGTCGTGAGCACGCGCATGAGGCGATCAAGGAGAACGCCGTCGCCGTCGCCCTGGAGATGCGCGAGACCGGTCGCAAGGACAACGACCTCTTCGATCGGCTCGCGGCGGATCCTCGCCTCGGGCTCGGCCGCGAGGAGATCGCCGGGCTGGCCACCGACCCCCTGGAGCTGACCGGCACCGCCCGTCGGCAGGTCGAGCGGATCGGCCAGCAGATCCAGCAGATCATCGACGCTCACCCGGAGGCAGGGGCGTACGTCCCGGGCGCTGTTCTCTGAGGGTGTTCCCGTTCCGGCGGCGTGGCCCGTGGGGCGGCCGGAGTCGGTGATCGAGAATTACGTCATAGGGCTGCCCTATGACGTAATTCTTGATCACTGCCCGGGCCTGCCCGGCCCTGCCCCGCCCCGCCCTGCCCGGCCCTGCCCTGCCCGGCCCTGCCCTGCCGCGTTCGCCGTGGCCGACGGGGACATGGTCATCAGGGCGCAGTGGCAGGATGACCCTGTGAGCCAATACGCGGAGCTGGGACTGCCACTGATCCACGCGGGCAAGGTGCGCGAGCTGTATGCGCTGCCCGAGGCGGACCGGATGCTGATGGTCGCCACGGACAACATCTCGGCCTTCGACTGGGTGTTGCCATCGACGATCCCCGACAAGGGGTCCATCCTCACCCAGATGTCGCTGTGGTGGTTCGACCAGCTGCGCGACCTCGTGCCCAACCACGTCATCTCGACTGACGTGCCCGCTGCGGTCGATCGGCGCGGTCTGGTGGTGGAGAAGCTCACGATGATCCCCGTGGAGTGCGTCGCCCGCGGCTACCTCACCGGATCCGGCTGGGCGGAGTACCAGCAGTCGCGCACGGTCTGCGGCATTCCGCTGCCCGAGGGACTGGTCGACGGCTCCCGCCTGGAGGAGCCGATCTTCACCCCCGCCACCAAGGCCGAGCTGGGCGAGCACGACGAGAACGTCGACTTCGAGACCATGGTCGGCACCGTCGGGCGGGAGACCGGCGAGGCCATCCGCGACCTGACTCTGCGGATCTACCGGGCCGCCGAAGAGATCGCCCGTACCCGCGGCATCATCCTCGCGGATACCAAGTTCGAGTTCGGCGTCCGGCCCGACGGCACCATCGTGCTGGCCGACGAGGTTCTCACGCCCGATTCCTCCCGCTTCTGGGATGCCACCACCTGGCAGCCGGGCGGCAGGCTCGACTCGTACGACAAGCAGTACGTCCGCAACTGGCTCGTGCAGGAGTCCGGCTGGGACCGCGCCTCCGGGGAGGCGCCGCCGCAGTTGCCGGCCTCGGTCATCGCACAGACCCGGGAGCGCTACCTCACCGCGTACGAGCAGCTGACCGGGATGGCCTGGGACTGACTTCGCTTCGGCATCCGGAACCCGGCAAGCTTTTATACGGATAGCTCGTGCATAATGAGGGCCGAATGGAGGCCCCATGACTCTCACCGGCACCCCCGCCCCCCGTCGGGTCGTACGCACGCAGCACCAGGACATCGATGACAAGCCCTTCATCGTCATCTGGGAGGTGACCCGGGCCTGCCAGTTGGTCTGCAAGCACTGTCGCGCCGATGCCCAGACCCGCGCCGATCCCCGCCAGCTGAGCACGGCCCAGGGCAAGGCCCTGCTGGACGACATCGCCCGGTGGGACACGCCTCGTCCGCTGGTGGTGCTGACCGGCGGCGACCCGTTCGAACGGGCCGACCTGGCCGAGCTCGTCGCCCATGGCACCGCCGCCGGCCTCTCGGTGGCCCTGTCGCCCTCCGTCACCCCGAAGTTCACCGCCGATCGGCTGGCCGAGTTGCACGAGGCCGGAGCCAAGGCGGTGTCGCTGTCGCTCGACGGCGCCCGGCCGGAGACCCATGACGCGTTCCGGGGCTTCGAGGGAACGTACGCGGCCACCCGCCGTGCGGCCGTGATGGTGCGCGAGCAGGGGCTGCGGCTACAGGTGAACACCACGGTGACCCGCGACAACGTCGGCGAGCTGCCCCGGCTGCTCGGTGACGTGCTCGAGATGGGCGTCGGGTTGTGGAGCGTGTTCTTCCTCGTCCCCACCGGCCGGGGCGAGGACCTCCACGCCCTCGGCGCCGAGGCGACCGAGGACGTCCTGCACTGGCTGGCGGAGGTCTCCTCCCTGGTGGCCATCAAGACCACGGAGGCGCCGCACTACCGTCGCGTCGTCCTCCAGCGGGCCGCTGCCCGGGCCCGGAACCTCCCCCTGCCGACCACCGGGCCGCTCTACGAGCAGCTGATCGCCGGGACCGTCGAGGTGCTGGGCCACGAGATCGTGCCCACCCGCGTCCCCCGGCCGCCGATCGACGTCAACGCCGGGCGCGGCTTCGTCTTCGTCGACCACACCGGCGACGTCTACCCGTCGGGCTTCCTGCCGTTCCACTGCGGTTCGGTCAAGGAGGCCGGCCTGCGGGTCATCTACCGCGATTCGCCCATCCTCCGCTCGCTGCGGCAGCCGGAGAGCTTCGGCGGGGCCTGCGGAGTGTGCGAGTTCCGGGAGGTGTGCGGCGGTTCTCGTTCCCGGGCCTACGCCGTCACGGGTGACCTGCTGGGCGCGGACCCGGCCTGCGTGTGGCAGCCGGGCGAACTGAGCGGCCGAACGGGGGAGTGAGACGCGGGGCAGTGAGGTGCGAGGAAGTGAGCGGCCGTGCAGGGCGAGGCGGCGCGCGGGGCGCGGGGGCGCTGCGGGACCGGCGGCGTCCTCCAGTCCCGACACGCTAGGATCAGCGCCATGGCCCGTGTAATTGTGGACGTCATGCCCAAGCCCGAGATCCTTGACCCCCAGGGCAAGGCTGTGACCGGCGCCCTCGGCCGCCTCGGCTTCCCCGGCCTGTCCGTACGCCAGGGTAAGCGCTTCGAGATCGAGGTCGACGGGGACGTGACCGAGGATCGGCTGGCGGAGGTGCGGGAAGCCGCGGAGCGGCTGCTGGCCAACACCGTGATCGAGAACTTCGACGTCCGGGTGGAAGAGTGACCACCAGGATCGGTGTCGTCACCTTCCCGGGCACGCTGGACGACTCGGACGCGGCGCGCGCGGTGCGACTCACCGGCTCCGAGCCCGTCGCCCTGTGGCACGGCAACGACACACTTGAGGGTGTCGACGCGGTCATCCTCCCGGGTGGATTCTCCTACGGGGATTACCTGCGCTGCGGGGCCATCGCGCGATTCTCGCCGGTGATGGGGGAGCTCATCGCCGCGGCGAAGGACGGACTGCCGGTGCTTGGCATCTGCAACGGGTTCCAGGTGCTCGCCGAGGCCCACCTGCTGCCGGGCGCGCTGATGCGCAACGCCTCGCGGACCTTCGTCTGCCGCGATCAGAAGCTGCGCGTCGAGACGCGTGACACGGTGTGGTCGAACGCCTTCCAGCGCGGCCAGGAGATCACCATCGTGCTCAAGTCGGGCGAGGGCAACTACATCGCCGACGAGGAGACGCTGAAGCGCCTCGAGGACAACGACCAGATCGTGTTCCGCTACGTCGGCAATCCGAACGGCTCGGCCCACGACATCGCCGGCATCACCAACGAGCGTGGCAACGTCGTCGGCCTGATGCCGCACCCCGAGCACAACGTCGACCCGTCCGCGTCGCCGACCACCGACGGCGTCCCGTTCTTCACCAGTCTGGTCGACTACCTCCAGCGCGTCTCCTGAGGCCGTGTCCACGAGCACACCGGAGGACGGGAAGGGGGCCGTCACCGGGGAACCCGTGGAGGTGGCGGGCACCGGCGTGCCGGAAGCCACCACGCGGCCCGGTCGCGTCTGGTGGCGGCAGCACTGGCTGCGCCACCTCCTCGGCCTGGCCGTCGTCCTGGGCGTGCTGATCGGCGTCATCCGGCCCCTGCAGGTCACGCCGTCACCGATCCCCGCCGCGAACCTCGTCGTCATCGGGGTCGGCGAGCGGACCGAGCTCCTGCCCGTCGATCGCGAGATCCTCGACGCGCGCGCCAGCACCGCCGCGTACGGTGTGGTCGTCAGCAGCCGGCAGAGTGGTGAATGCGTCTCCACGGCGTGGCTGACGCTCGGTGCCGGCGCCGAGGCCCGTACCGCGGACCAGTGCTCCCCCCAACTGGTGCTCACCCCCGCAGCCCGCCTCGCCGGCCGGGGCGGCGCCGCGATCACGAACTGGTCCCAGCTGGCCGCCCTCAACACCTCCCCGGTGACCGCCCTCAACGCCTCCCCGCGGACCGACCTCGGCGCTCTCGCGGCGTCGGTCCCCACCGGTGCCGACGATCCCCGCGCCTGTCTGGAGGCTGTCGGGCCGGGGGCCGCCCTCGCCGCCGCGGCCCCGGACGGGTCGGTCGCGCGCTATGTCGAGCCCAGCACGTGGGCGGCCGGCGACTACGCCACCCAGTGCCGGGTCACCATCGTCGACCCGGTGCTCGGTGCCGACGACATCATCCGGCGGCTGGCGGGGCGTCCCGACACCACCCTCCTCGTCCTCGGACTGGGGCCGGCCGGCCCGCAGGCCGGTTCCCGCAGTGGTCCTGTCCGGGCGGCGGCTGCCGGCATCCGTTCGGTCGAGGCGGCCTATCGGGTCGATCCGGACGGTTCAGGGGCCGTGCCGGGGGCGCTCTCGTCGGGTACCACGCTCGAGTCCGGAGTGATCACCCTCCCCGACGTCAGTGCGGCCATCATCGGCCAGCTGCACGGCAGCGGCTCAGCCCCCGCGCCGGCTCCAGCCAGGACCACGGCCAGGGCCACCGGGATCGAGGCCGGCGCCGCCCTCGGTGTGGTCCCGGGACAGGTGTCAGCCGCCGTCGCCTCCTCGCTGCTCCATGAAGTGGCCACGCTGCAGCGCCGTGGGCCGATCATGGCCGGCGCCGCGGCCCTCTTCGGGCTCGTGCTGGCGAGTGTCGTCCTGATGATCTTCCGGCGGCGGTGGCGGCCGGCCGGGGTGCTGGCGGGAGCGCTCACCACGTGGCCGGTAGCGCTCCTCGCCGGCGGGATGGTGCCCTGGTACCGGACGACGCAGCCCATCCTTGCCGGGCTGGCGACCGTCCTCGGCGCCTGGATCGTCGCCGTCGTCGTGGCCCGACTGCTGACCACCCCACGCCGCCCGACGGGGATCGCCGGCGCCGCCCTGAGCCTCGCCGTGACCGCGGCCTCCGCGGCGGTGGGAGACATCTGGCGATGGGGCACGCTGTTGGATTCCACCACCGCGCTGGGGCCGGACTGGTTCGGCATCGGGCCGGGGGCCGCGGGCGTGTGTGTCGCCTCCGCCCTCGCGATCGCGGCCTGGTGGGCCGAGCGACTGCCGAAGCGGCAGAGTGTCCTGGCGATCATCGGTCTGGTGGTCATCGTCGGTGTCGCGTTGTGGCCGAGCGTCACCTACGTCGTCGCCCTCGCGGCCGGCGGGGCGGTGCTGACCTTCGCCGACACGGCTCGTGACTGGGTCCGTCAGGCGATTCCGTGGGCGGATCCCCTGTTCGTCGGGACTGCCACCGCCGCGCTGGTCGCGGCCCTGGTGGGCACCGTGGTGCCCTCCCTCGCCTCGGGCACCATCCTGCTCGCGGCGACCGCGGACAGCCCACTCTTCGGCGGGGTGGTGATGGGATGGCTGGCCTCGGTCACTCTGGCCCTGTGGCTGCAGCTGCGGGCACCGGAGTGGTTCGCCGCGCGCGACGAGGGCCGGCTGCCCGATCCGCTGTCACTCTGACGCCCACCCCGTACGGGCTGTCAGCCCTTGGGGCGGACGAAGGGGAAGGTCAGCACGTCGCGGATCGGTCGATCCGTCAGCGCCATCACGAGGCGGTCGATGCCGATCCCGAGCCCACCGGCCGGGGGCATGCCGACCTCCAGGGCGCTGAGGAAGTCCTCGTCCACCTCCATCGCGTCGGGGTCGCCGGCGGCCGCCCGCCACGACTGCTCCACGAGGCGGCGGCGCTGTTCCAGCGGGTCGGTCAGCTCGGAGTAGGCGGTGCCCAGCTCCATCCCTCCGGCGACCAGGTCCCAGCGCTCGACCAGCCCCGGCTCCGTGCGGTGTGGGCCGGCCAGTGGGGACGTCTCGGCGGGGAAGTCGGTGTAGAAGGTAGGGCGTACGGTCCGGGCCTCGACCAGCTCACCGTAGAGCTCCTCGAGCAGGGCGCCGGGCCCCCAGCCGTCCTTGACGTGGATGCCGTGGTCCTCGGCCAGACCGAGCAGGACCTCGAGATCGGTGTCCATCGAGACCTCGGTGCCGGTCGCCGCCGTAATCGCGTCGCAGACCGTGACCACCGGCCACTCCCCGGAGATGTCGACCAGCTCGGTCCCGTAGCCGAGGTCGAGCGGCATCACCTCGCGGCCGTGGACTGCCACGGCTGCCGCACGGATCAACCGCGCGGTCAGCCGGCGCATGTCGGTGTAGTCGGCGAAGGGGGCGTACGCCTCGAGGACGGTGAACTCCGGGTTGTGGGTCGCGTCCACGCCCTCGTTGCGGAAGTTGCGCCCCAGTTCGAAGATCGGACCGAAGCCGCCGACGAGGAGCCGCTTCAACATCAGCTCCGGAGCGATCCGCAGCACCAGGTCGGTGTCGTACGCGTTGATCTCGGTCCGGAACGGACGGGCCGCGGCACCCCCGTGGAGCGTCTGCAGGATCGGGGTCTCGACCTCCTGGTACCCGGCGTCACGCATGGTGAGGCGGAGCGCGTCGATGGCGCGGGAACGGGCCAGCAACGCCTCGCCCTCCTCCGGGTGGACGAGGAGATCGAGGGAACGGTTGCGCAGCCGCGTGTCGGGGTTGTCGAAGCCCTGCCAGGGCAGCGGGCGCAGTGACTTCGACAGCATCCGCCAGGAACTGACCGCCCAGGACGGGGTGCCGTTGCGGGTCCGGGTCGGCGCCGCGCTGACCTGCACCAGGTCGCCGGAGTCGACCAGGCGGGCGAACTCCGCGATCGCCTCGCGGCCGAGCACGTCGGCCTCGAGGACGAGTTGGGCGTGGGCGCGACCGTCCACCAGATCGACGAAGCAGACCCCACCGTGGTGACGGATCCGGCGCACCCGCCCGGCGATGTCACGACCGTCCGGCTGGTCCCCGTCCACGTCCCGCAGTCGCACCACGTCGACCCGACCGAGCGGGTAGCCCGACCGGCCCGAGGACCGCAGTGCCTCGAGGTGCCTGATCCGATGCCGGGTCTGGTCGTCCCGGCGAGGATGCAGCCCGTGGACGGGACGCCGGTTCTCCAGTTCGCGGATGGTCTCCACGTGGGCCGGGTCGAGCCGCCCGCCCACCTCGGCGCCCCGCATCCAGGGCGGCAAGGGCAGGAAGCCCTCCGCCTGACCGGCGGCGATCGCGACCGGGACCAGGTCGATGATGGAGGGCAGGCAGACGTAGCGCGGCTGCCAGGTGGGCTGGTACTTGGCGTTGGACAGGTACAGGCGCTCCACCTGCCAGTAGCGGTCCATCCAGCTGAGCATCTGTGAGTTGAGTCGGCTGATCGCGCCGGCGCTCACGTCCTCCGCCTCGGCGAAGACGCGGCGGAAGAACGCGAAGTTGAGGGAGATCCGGTTCACCCCGTTCTCCCGGCACCAGGCCATCAACTCGGTGACCAGGAGTTCGTTGGTGCCGTTGGGGGCATCGGGTGAGCGGCGCATCAGGTCGAGGGAGAGTCCGCGCCGGCCCCAGGGGACGAAGCTGAGCAGGGCGATCGGCTCGCCGTCCTCGTCGACCGCGGTGACCAGCAGGCACCGGCCGTCCGCGGGATCGCCGACGCGGCCCAGGGCCATCGAGAAGCCCCGCTCGGTGCCGCCGATCCGCCAGTCCTCGGCCAACTGGTCGAGCCTGGCCAGGTCGACGTCGTCGAGGTCGTCGGCCCGCTGGATCTGGACGCTCACCCCGCTGCGGCGGGCCCGGCGCTGCGCATGGCGGACGGCGGTCAGGCTGGTGGAATCCAGGTGGAACCGCTCCGGGTGCAGGATCGCCTCGTCACCGAGGTTGATCACCTCGGTGCCGATCGAGGTCGCGTAGACGCGTGCCCCGGCCTCGGAGCAGGCGAGCACCGCCGGCGTCCAGCCGTACGTGCGGGCGTACGAGGCCCATTCGTGGACCAGTTCGGGCCACACCCGGCGGTCGCCGATCGGGTCACCACTGGCCAGGCAGACCGAGCCGATCACGCGGTAGGCGATGACTGCGCGCCGGTTCTGCGAGAAGTAGAGCATCTTGTCGCGCCGGGTCGCGTAGTAGCCCAGTGAGTCCTCGTCGCCGTACTCGGCCAGCAGCTCGCGTAGCGCGACCTCGTTCTCCTGTTGCCAGCCGCCGGTGAATCGGGCCGAACGGAGGAACGCCCCGACGGCGAAGAGCAGCGAGAGGCCGGCGATGGCGCCGGTGACCTGCGGGATGACCCGCCCGATGATGACGTGCCAGGTGCGTGGCGCGGGCAGGCCGACGGCGTTGAGCAGTGCGGTCGACAGCACCTGCAGGGCCGGCCCCTGGGCATCGGAGGTCGTGCGCAGGAGCAGGTGGGTGATCCCCAGGTCGAGCAGCAGGCCGGCGGCGAAGATACTGATGGCGACGCCCCAGGAGCCGCGTTTCACCCGGGCGGGGAACGCCGGACGCAGCCACACGACCAGGATGAGCAGAGCTACGGAGATCGCCAGGTTGACGCCGGCGATCGCACCGCGGTCCATGTCGTGGAAGGGGATCGACGGCGGCGTCCGGTGCCTGATGGTGTAGATGAAGACGAGCACGTCGGCGATCACGCCGATCAACTGGAAGCCGGCGATCACCATCAGGGCGAACCGCTTGCGCTTCATGATCGCGGTGGTGAGCAGGGCCAGGCCGATCACCGAGACGAGCGAGGCCGTCACCGGGACGTTCAGCGTGATGAAGAACTCCTGGACCATCCACCGCGGCGGACGCCGGACGAGGCGGT
This sequence comes from Raineyella fluvialis, assembly GCF_009646095.1. Taxonomy (NCBI): domain Bacteria; kingdom Bacillati; phylum Actinomycetota; class Actinomycetes; order Propionibacteriales; family Propionibacteriaceae; genus Raineyella; species Raineyella fluvialis. The sequence goes on from NZ_CP045725.1 coordinate 2,053,478, forward strand.
GCCGGATCCAGTCCGACGCCGCCACCACGGTGGCGACGACGTACAGCCAGGTGAAGATCTCGGCGACGACGCGGCGCGCCTTCGTGGTCATGAGGCTCGCCAGGCGAAGGCCGGTGAGACCTGTCCGAGCCATTGCAGCCCGGCGGGCAGCCCCTGCATCCAGACCCCCCACTGGTGGCCGCCGGATTCCTGCAGGGTGGTGGTGAGCGTCGTCGGGACGTGGACCGCCTTCTGGAACTCCGTCAGGGCCGTCATCGAGGTCTTGTCGTCACGGGCGGCGTACGCCCAGATGTCCACCTTCGGCTTGGTGCTCTTGACCACGGCCGAGAGGTCGTAGGTGGGATCGTTCACCGGCCGGTGTTGGGGACCCTTGCCCCACTCGGGGGCGAAGTAGCCCGACATGGCGATGGCCCGCGCATAGTGGTCGGGATGGCGTACGGCCAGCATCGGAGCACAGTAGCCGCCGGCGCTGTAACCGACAGTGGCCCAGGCGTCGGCCGTCGTCTCCGCCCGCAGGTTGGTGAGCGCCCAGTTCCTAACGTCGGAGTCGATGAACGTCTCCCACTGGGCCTGGTCGCTGCCCTGGGAGAAGTTCGTGCACTCGGTGTCGTTGTTGCCGGGGAACGTCGTGGGGACGACGACGATCGCCTCGCGCAGTTGCTTGTCGCCCTGCAGGGACGAGATCATGTTGCCGACGTTGAGTTTGTCCTTGTACGTGAGGGGGCTGCCGGGGCTACCGGTGAAGCCGAACAGCACCGGGTAGAAGCGGTTCGGGTGCGACTGGTACGACGGGGGCAGCCAGACCAGGGCCATCTGCGAGATCCCGGACGTGGAGCCGCTGATCGTCACCGAGAGGTACTGCCCGCCAGAGGCGTCGGCGGAGTAGCCGGGGAGCGCGGGGTTGTGGGCCGGGTCGGCCTGCAGGGCGGTGGCGTTGCCGATCGCCTCGGGGGCCGCCGTCACGCCCTTGTCGTTGGCCCCACGGGAGGCGTGCGTGACGCTGGTGGCCGACGTGAAGCCGAAGGCGTCCGCCCAGGTGGTGTACCAACCGTTGTTCTTGTTGAGGGCCAGACCGATGAGGAGCAGCGAGAGCGTGATGCTGCCTCCCAGGGCGATCACCTGGGTGAGGACCGCCCGCCAGACCCCGGCCCTCTGCCGAGGCACCCAGCCGATCGCCCATCCCAGCACGACGGCCAGCAGGAGTCCGATGAGCGCGATGAGCCATGGTGAGGTCAGGCTGAACACTCCGCTCACCTTACGGCACCCGACGGGATCCTGCGTTCCCGCGCGACCAGCAGCAGCACGCTCACCGCTGCGATGAGGACGTGGGCGAGCCAGGACGCGGACAGCGTGTCCCACAGCGCGTGCAGCAGCACGACGACGACGTACGTCGCCACGAAGCCCAGCAGCGCACGGCCGACGGGGCGCGTCCGGAAGTTCCAGAGCGAGGCGCCCAGCAGGCCGGTCCAGGCCAGGTGACAGGCGGGTGCGAAGACACCGCGGACCAGCAGGATCTGGTCGACGGCGGCGAGGCTGTGGGAGGTGAGCAGGGTGGTGAAGCCGTACCCCATCGTCTCCAGGACGGCGAAGCCGGCGCCGGACGCGACGCCGATGACGAGCCCGGCCCGGGCGTCGGTCACCGCCCGGGAGGCGAAGGCCAGCGCCCCGATCGGCACCAGGATCTTGAGGGTCTCCTCGATGACGGCCACCGTCAGCATCGGCCACTGGGAACGTTGCGTCGCGGTGGCGTACTCGAGGACGCCCGCGGCCAGGACTCCCAGGACACCGCTGAGGACGGCGACCCAGGCCACCAGCCGGCCGTCGACGACGCTGTCGCCGGTCGGCCAGTTGAGGTAGGTGAGCACGGTCAGGGGGGCCACCAGAGCGCCGAGCAGCAGCAGGGTGGGGAAGAGGTTCGGGTTGGCGGTGACGACCATCGAGAGAAGTACGAGCCAGTAGAGGACTCCCGTCCCGGTGAGAACGAGGATCCAGCGCCAATTCGGAGCGGACCGGTCACTCTTGCCCATGCTTTCGAACTTAGGTCGGCCGCACTGAAAGCCTGCTGAGCGTTCCGTACGGCAGGATGGAGACATGTCCGCCGTACGCGAGCCCGGACCGGTCGGCGACGCGACCGATGCCGGGGGACGTCACGCCGCGGAAGGTCACGCCGCCGAGGGCCGAGCGTCCGAGGGACCCGGCGTCCGGGGCCAGGCCGCCGTCGTCGCCGTGCTCGTCCTCGCCTTCGCGCTCTTCACCGGCGGCGGGATCATGCTCGGCGCCCTCGGGGCCAGTCTTCGCCGGGGCGTCGAGGACATCCAGCGGGCCAGGCTCGCCCAGGCGGTCGCGATCATCACCGAGAACGGCATCCCGGCCCTGGAGACGGCGGAGGTCCAGTACCTCGGTGTGGGCGGAGCGCTGCAGGTCATCGATCCCACCCGCACCGGCCCCGACGCGGTGGTGTTCGCGGCGGACGGCCGCTGGGACGAGCCGGTGACGACGGCGGCGCCGGCCCCCGGAGTGACGGTCGTCGACCGACATGCCCGCGCCCCGCAGGGCGGCAGTTCGCTCCTCGCGGTGGCCCAGGGCGTCCGGTCCGGCGGGGCGGCGTACGTGGTCGTCACCGCAGGTCCCCTGGTGGGGGTCGAGCGCGCGCTGCGCCAGGACGCCCTGTCCCTCGTCGTCGGGGTGCCGTTGCTGTCCTTGCTGGGCGGTTGGGCCGTCTGGCTCCTGGTCGGCCGTACGTTGCGGCCAGTGGAGGAACTGCGCTCGGCGGTCGAGGAGATCGGTGCGGCCGACGTGACCGGCCGGGTGCCGGTGCCACCCCGGCACGACGAGATCGGGCGGTTGGCGGTGACGATGAACGCGCTGCTCACCCGGATCCAGCACTCCCGCGACAGTCAGAGGCGATTCGTGGCGGACGCCAGCCACGAGTTGCGCTCCCCGGTCGCGGCCCTCGGTGCCGGGCTGGAGATCCTCGAACACCGCCCGGAGGAACTGCCGGCAGTGCTCCCGCTGCTGGTCACCGAGACCCGTCACCTCGCCTCGCTCACCGACGGGCTGCTGATGCTGGCCCGCGCCGATGCGGGGATGTTGCGGCGGCGCAGCATCGATGTGGACCTCGACGACATCCTGGCGGCCGAAGTCGTCCGGCTGCGGGCGTCCGGTCGCCTGCTCGTGGAGGCCCATCTGGCCGCGGGACGGGTGGTGGGGGAACCCGACGACCTGTTCCGGGCCGTCCGCAACCTCGTCGACAACGCGGCCCGGGCCTCCCGGGGCCGGATCGGCCTGTCGGTGGTGGTGGAGGGTGCGGACGTGGTGGTCCGGGTCGATGACGACGGGCCCGGCATCCCGGTGACCGAGCGGACCCGCATCTTCGACCGCTTCGTGAGGCTCGACTCCGACCGCGCCCGGTCCAACGGCGGGGCGGGCCTGGGCCTGGCGATCGTGCACAGTGTCATCAGCAGCCATGGCGGCACGGTCACCGCGGGGGAGTCACCCTGGGGAGGAGCCCGGTTCGAGATCCGGCTGCCCTCGACGGGCACCCCGGTGGTGGCCGAGGAGGACGAGAGCGGCGGGCTCGACGACAACGACCAGCAGGACGGGACGGGCGGGCCGGACCGCCCTCAGCCGCCCAGCCGATAGCCGCGGCCCCGGAGCGTCTCGATCGAGCGCACCCCGAACGGTTCGTCGATCTTGCGGCGGAGGTAACCGATGTAGACCTCGACGATGTTGAGGTCCCCGTCGAAGGCCGCGTCCCAGACATGGTCGAGCAGGTCAGCCTTGGACACCACGTCCCCGGCGCGTCGCATCAGGTACTCGAGGAGGGCGAACTCCTTGGCCGTGAGACGGATGTCGGTGCCGTTGCGGGACACCCGGCCACTGGACGGATCCAGCGCCAGGTCGCCGACGACCAGCACGGACGGCCTCGGCGGTGCACCGCGGCGGATCAGCGCACGGAGCCGGGCGCTGAGGACGGCCAGGCTGAAGGGCTTGGTGAGATAGTCATCGGCCCCCAGGTCGAAAGCGTCCACCTGGTCCAGGTCGCCGTCCTTGGCGGTGAGCATGATCACCGGCACCCAGATCTCCGCCTTCCGGATGCCCTTGAGGACGTCATAGCCGTTCAGCCCCGGGAGCATGATGTCGAGGACCACCGCGTCGTACGGCTCCTCGGTCGCCGCCCACAACCCCTCCGGGCCGGTGCGGGCGACATCGACACCGAACCCGTCCGGCGCCAGACCTCGTTGGACGAGCTCGGCCAACGACCTGTCGTCCTCCACCAGCAGGACTCGCACGTGCCGCACCTCCCCGCCGTCGGCTGTGACGCGTTCCGTGAACACCCCCTGAACAGTCACAGTACGACATCGGCGACGTTCGTGAGGGGCAGCCGGGCAGGTGCCGGCGATGCTCACCCGATGAGGAACGACCCGGTCATCAGCCACAGCACCACATCGAGGCCCAGGCCCAGACCGGCCAGCAGGATCAGGGCGGTGCCGACCCGGCCGAGGGGCCCGGCGAGCGATCGCCAGGTCCGCCGCATCCAGCGTCCGACCGGGTCCCCGGCGCCGAGGGCGACGGCGATCGCCAGCGCCACCAACGGGGACTGGCTGAGCAGCCACCACAGCGCCGCGATGCCCAGGGCAGGTCCGGCGTGCAGCCGGTGGACGAGGGCGACCAGACCCCAGAAGCCCGGGTCGCCCAGCACGGTGAGGCCGTACACCAGCCCGGCCAGAGTCATCGCGGCGATACCGGTGCCCCGCTGGCGCCGAGGCCGCTCCTCCTCGTCCTCGTCGCTCTCGTGTCCCGGGCGTCCTCCGTCCCTGCGTCGCGAGGCCAGGCGGCGTACGCCCCAGAACAACAGGCCGGCCGCGGCGAGTGCTTCGACGGTGCCCCAGACGACGTCGGGGATGGGCGGTACGCCGTGCTGGAGGACGACGGAGGCCAGGAGATCCAGGATCATCGCGGCGGCGACGATGACCGCTGCCCCTGCGGCGGTGAACGCGACGGCTGCCGCTCGTCCTGCGCCCCGCGCCACGGCGGCCAGCAAGGCCAGTGCCCCGAACGGATCGAACCCGACGATCGACAGCCCGACGCAGGCGGCGACGGCTTGCCAGCCGGTCATGCGGTGGGAGCGTCCCCGGCGGGCGGGTGGGGCTGTCCCGGGCCGTGGTCATCCGGCCCCTTGCCGTGGAGGGGCAGCGGCATCGGGCGGCGGGCCGACGTGCGGGCGTACGTACGGATGCCGGCGTTCGCCATCGCCAGCGTCGGCACGGCGAACAGGGCCCCGACGGCACCGAACATCATCGTCCCGGCGGTCACCGCGAAGATGACCGCGAGCGGGTGCAGGGCGACGGCGCGGCCCATCAGGAACGGCTGCAGGATGTGCGACTCCAGCTGCTGCACGCCGGTGACGATCGCGAGCATCACCAACGCCGGTACCCATCCCTGGAAGACCAGGATGGTGAGGATGGCGACGGCACCGCCGAAGACCACGCCGATCACCGGGACGAAGGCGGTGACGAAGACCAGGATCGCCATCGCCATCGCGAACGGCGACCCGAGGATGGCCGCGCCGGTGCCGACGAGCAGCGCGTCGAGGGCGGCGACCAGGAGCTGGGTGTGGATATAGGCGGACAGGCTGCGCCAGCCGCTGCGAAAGGCGGCGTCGATGCGGACCCGCGACTCGATCGGGAAGCCGCCGATGAGGAAGATCCAGATCCGCCGGCCGTCGGCCAGGAACATGATGGTGGTGATCAGGCAGAGGAAGGTCCCGACCACGCTGTCCACCGCCGAGGATCCGACCCGGAACGCCCCCTGGGTGAGGTTGGTGGTGTGTTGGCTCACCCAGGTCTGCACCTCGGTGAACACCCGGGCGATCTGCCCCGGTCGCAGGTGCAGGGGCCCGCTGGAGAGCCAGGTCTGGAACTGCAGCAGGCTGCCGGAGAAGTCCAGATGGCTGTGGGTGACGCCACTGGCGATGCGATGACCGACGATGGCCAGCAGTCCGCCGGCGACCGCGGCGGTCAGCAGGACGCTGATCACTGCCGCGACGCCACGGTGCAGGCGCACCCGGCGGTGCAGCCAGGTCACCATCGGGCCGAGCAGGACCGCCAGCAGCAGGGCCACCATGGTGGCCGTGACCAGGATGGGGATCTGTTCGAACACCCAGGAGACGCCGTAGCCGACCGCCACGAGGACGATCAGCCGCCAGCCCCAGGCCGCGGCGATCCGCAGCCCCCGCGGTATCGCCTCGTCGATCGAGGCGGAGGTAGGTTCCGGTGTGCTGGTGCTCACCCCCCAACCCTACGCCGCTGTGCCTGGGAGTGGACTGATTCCGTTGCCGTGCCGCCCCCGGGCCGGGAATGATCGTGATCCGACACGACCCGATTCCGAAGGAACGTCCCGATGCGCCTCGCCACCCTGCGTACGTCCACCGGCACCGTCGCCGCCCGCCTGGACGGCGATCACTACACCCTGATCGAGGGCTGTGAGGACCTCAGTGAACTGCTCTGCGAGCCCGACTGGACCGAGATCGCCGCAGCTGCGGCGGGTGACGTGGTCCCCGCGGCACGGGCCGAGCTGGCGACGCTGTTGCCGGCTCCGGGCAAGGTGATCTGCGCCGGTCTCAACTACGCCACCCACATCCGCGAGATGGGCCGTGAGCTGCCCGAGCATCCGACGCTCTTCGCGAAGTTCGCGGACAGCCTCACCGGACCGTACGACGACGTGGTGGCTCCGGCGGAGGACCCGATGCTGGACTGGGAGTGCGAACTGGGCGTGGTCATCGGCCAGGACGCCTACCGGGTCACCGAGGCGGAGGCCGCCGATCACATCGCCGGCTACACCGTGGTCAACGACGTGTCCATGCGTGGCTACCAGCGTCGGACCGGGGAGTGGTTGCAGGGCAAGATCTGGCAGTCGGCGACCCCGGTCGGCCCCGTGCTCGTCACTCCCGACGAGTTCGACCCCGAGCACGCCGCGATCACCACGAAGGTCAACGGCAGACTGATGCAGGAGGCGAACACGGGTGACCTGGTGTTCACCGCGGCGAGGCTAGTCGCGTACCTGTCGACGATCATCACCCTGCGCCCCGGCGACCTGCTGCTGACCGGCACCCCCGGTGGCGTCGGCCTGGCCCGCGACCCGCAGGTCTTCCTCCGCCCGGGGGACGTCGTCGAGGTCGAGGTGGACGGACTGGGCCGGCTGGAGAACCACATCGTGCCGCCTCGGCACTGAGCCGGCCGGCGGGCCCGCGGTCCGGCCGGCGGCGGGTGACTAGGCTGATCCGGGTGAGCAGCGCGAACCTGACCAGGGCCGAGGCGGAACAGCGGTCCGCGAATCTCGAGGTCCATGCCTACGACGTCGACCTGGACCTCACCGGTGCCGCGGACCCGGAACGGACAGGTTTCGGGTCCGTCACCACGATCACCTTCCTCAGTGAGCAGGAGGACGTCCGACTCGACTTCCTCGGCGAGTCGGTCGAGGGCGTCGAGGTGAACGGCCGCGCGCTCGACCCGAGCCAGGTGTGGGACGGTGCGGCCCTACGGCTGACCGGCCTGGCGCCGCACCGTACCAATCGGGTGACCGTGCGGGCGGTGGCTGCGTACTCCCGCACCGGTCAGGGCCTCCACCGGTTCGTCGACCCGCTCGACGGGGAGACCTATCTCTACTCGCACCTCGAGCCGGCCGATGCGCGGCGGATCTTCGCCACCTTCGAGCAGCCCGACCTCAAGGCGACCCGGATCGTCCACGTCACGGCCCCGGCGGGCTGGTCGGTCGTCGCCAACATGCCTGTCGCGTCGGCGGTCCCGGTCGGGGACGAGGCGGTCCGGACGACGTTCCAGCCCACCCCTCCGCTGTCGACGTACCTCACGGCGGTGTGCGCCGGGCCCTGGCACCACGTCCACGACGTGTGGACCCGCCGGGTCGGAGCGAGCACCCTCGAGGTCCCGCTGGGCCTGTGGTGCCGCGCCTCCCTGGCTCAGCACCTCGACGCCGACGCGCTCTTCGACACCACCAAGCGGGGTCTCGACCACTACCACCAGCTCTTCGGGTTCCCCTATCCCTGGGGGAAGTACGACCAGCTCTTCGCCCCCGAGTACAACATCGGGGCGATGGAGAACCCGGGCTGCATCACCTTCAACGAGAAGTACCTCTTCACCTCCCGCCCGACCCGTCAGGAGCTCGCGCAGCGCTCCAACACGATGCTGCACGAGATGGCCCACCTGTGGTTCGGTGACCTGGTCACCCCGGCCTGGTGGGACGACCTCTGGCTGAAGGAGTCCTTCGCCGAGTACATGGGAGTGCGGTCCAGCGTCGAGGCCGATGACCATCCGGAGGCCTGGGTCAGTTTCGCCGGGGCGCGCAAGGCATGGGCGTACGCCGCGGACCGCCGACCGACCACCCATCCCGTCGCGGCCGACATCCCCGACCTGGAGGCGGCCAGGCAGAACTTCGACGGCATCACCTACGCGAAGGGCGCCGCGGTGCTCAAGCAGTTGGTGGCGTACGTCGGGGACGAGGCGTTCTTCTCCGGTGCCCGGCTCTACTTCGCCCGCCATGCCTTCGGTGCCGCGCGCCTTGTCGACCTGTTGGACGCGCTGGAGGAGGTGTCCGGGCGCAACCTGCGGGCCTGGGCCGAACAGTGGCTGCAGACCTCCGGTGTCGACGAGCTGACGACCGAGGGCCCCGGGCCGGAGGGGATCATCCACCTGCGCCGGACCTCCCCCGATACCGCCCGCCGCCCGCACCGGCTCTCGGTCGGTCTGTACCTGCCGGACAGCACCGGGCGGTTGCTGCGCACCCACCGGGCCGAGGCCGATCTCGTCGGTGACGGGGTCGACATCGACCTCGTCGACGCCGACCCGGCAGGGGAGAGGCCCCGACTGGTGCTGCCCAACGACGACGACCTGACGTACGCCCTCACCCGCCTCGACCCGGCCAGCCGCGACACGGCGCTGACGTACGCCGGTGGGATGGTCGACCCGCTCGCGCAGTCGCAGGTCTGGGCGGCCCTCTGGAACGACGTCCGCGATGCCCGCCTCCCGGCCACCCGCTTCATCGCCGCGGTGCTGCAGCACGCCGGCCGACTGGACGGCCGCGACGACGAGGGTGCCACCGTCCTGCTGCCCCACCTGGTCGGTGATGTGGCCACCGGCGTCTCCGATCTGCTGCCCCGATGCCTTCGTGAGGCCGCCTGGGCTGACGCGTTCGACGGCGCCTGGACTCGGCTGGTCGGCGCCGACCCGGGCTCGGACCAGCAGCTCGCCTGGGCCCGCGCCGCCACCCTGTTCGGCGGCCAGGTCGGAGCCGAGGACGCCCCCGGTGTCGCCGCCCGGCTCGGCCTGCTACTCGACGGCCCCGCCCCCGAGGGGCTCGAGATCGGGTCGGAGCTGCGCTGGCGCACGCTGATCGCCCTGGCGGGGCTGGACCGTGTCGACGACGCCGAACTCGACGCCGCCCTCGCGGCGGAGCCGACCGCCCGGGCCCGCGCCCATCGGCTCACCGCCCGGGTAGGGCGCCCTGACGCCCGCGTCCGGGCCTGGGCCTGGGAACAGGTGCAGCGGTACCCCTCGGAGTGGTCGAACGAGGAGATCAGCGCCGCGCTGGCCGGCTGGACGATGCCGGGTCACCGCGACCTCGTCGCGGAGTTCGCCGAGCCGTACTGGAGCCGGCTCACCCGGTGGTGGGAACGGTTCCCGATCGAGATCGCCACCCGGCTGGTCAGTGGCCTGTTTCCGGCGGTCGTCGACGTGGACCTCACCCGGGAGGCGGTCGACCAGCCGGTCGTCGCGGCGGCCCACCGGTGGCTCGACGAGCACACCGGCGCTCCTGGCGCCCTGCGCCGGCTGGTCCTCGAGCACGCCGATGCGGCCGAACGGGCCGCGCGGGCGCAGTTGACCGTCCTCGAGCAGGTGGCGGCCGAGAACGGCTGACCCGCCGGCTGGCCTGCCGGCCGGCCTGGCGGAACCCCCGGCCGCGTCCCCGACGTTCCGCCAGTGACTCCCCGTGGGGTGCTCCTCCTCGGCACGGCCCGGAGCCGGCCGTAGTGAGCGGATTACTGTGATCGACGCCACATGGTTGCGGCTCGCCCTGTCCTCGTGGCGCCCGACGGATGCCCACAGGACAAGGACGCGGACATGGACCGGCAGACGGTGACCCGGACGGAGAGCCCGCAGGCCTCCACGAGGATCGAGGAGCGGCCGCGGCGCACCCTGCGCGGGGAAGTGTCGCTGTCGGCCGTCGTCGCCGGTTTCGTCGCCGTCGCCATCTCCTACGCCGGGCCGCTCCTGGTGGTGCTGCAGGCTGCTCGCGCGGGCGGCCTGTCGGCGGACCTGACGAGTTCGTGGGTCTGGGCCATCTCCGTCGGGTCGGGAGTGGCCTGCATCCTCGGCAGCCTTGTCACCCGCCAACCGGTGATGATCGCCTGGTCGATCCCCGGTGCGGCGGTGTTGATGGCCATGCTCGGCAGCTACACCCTCAACGAGGCGATCGGCGCCTACATCGTCTGTGGTGCACTCAGCGCCCTGCTCGGGGCCACAGGGCTGATCGGGCGCCTCCTGGCGATGGTGCCGCGCCCGATCACGCAGGCGGTGCTGGCCGGGGTACTGCTGCCTTTCGGCATCACCGTGGCGGGTGCCGTCGTCAGCGCACCGGTCGTGGCCGGTGGCATCGTCGTCGGCTACCTCATCGGTCGCCGGTTCCTGCCGCGGTACGCCGTCTTCGGGGCGATGGCGCTCGGCGCCGTCCTCGCCGCCGCCACGGGAACGTCCGGCACGTTCGCCGTGCACCCCGGCATCACCGTGCCGATGCTGCTGGTCCCGCACTTCACGCTGGGATCGATCCTGGGCATCGGGCTGCCGCTGTTCATCGTCACCCAAGCCGGCCAGAACGCTCCGGGGCTGATCGTCATGCGCGCCTCCGGGTTCGAGCCGAACGATCGGCTGCTGCTCACCGGCTCCGGCATCGTGTCGATCGTCTTCGCCTTCTTCGGTGCCCACGCGCTCAACCTGGCGGCCGTCACCGCGGCCATCGCCACGAGCGGCGAGTCGCACCCGGACAAGCGCCGCCGCTACGTCGCCGGGGTCTCGACCGGCGTCTTCTACGTGCTCGGCGGCTTCCTCGCCACGATGATCGTCGGCCTGTTCGCGGCGATCCCGCCCGCCATGCTCACCGCTCTGGCCGGGGTGGCCCTGCTGGTCCCGGCCCAGAACGCCCTGCACGGGACGATGCAGGAGGGGGCCACGGCCCCGGGGTGATCGAGGCGGCCCTGGTCACGCTGGTGGTCTCCCTGTCGGGCGTCCACCCCTTCGGGATCGTGGCCGCGTTCTGGGGTCTGCTGGCCGGTCTCGTCACGTACGCGGTGCTGCGGCGGCGTCCGCCGCGGGCCTGATCGCTCACAGCGCGGCGTATCGATTCCCACGGGGGGCGCGCCGCGAGCCTCGGTGACCGGATAGATTGGGCCCGTGGCCGACACTGTGAAGAACGCGCAGGAGACCCCCGACGTCGAGCAGCCCTGGGCTGAGCTCGGACTCAAGGAGGACGAGTACCAGCGCATCCGCGAGATCCTCGGGCGCCGCCCCACCGGCTGCGAGCTGGCGATGTATTCCGTGATGTGGTCGGAGCACTGCTCGTACAAGTCCTCCAAGCTGCACCTCAAGCGGTTCGCCGTGCTGCCCAAGGAGACCCCGCGCGGCCCGCTGCTGGCAGGGATCGGCGACAACGCGGGGGTGGTCGACGTCGGCCAGGGCTACGCGGTCACCTTCAAGGCCGAGTCCCACAACCACCCGTCCTACGTGGAGCCGCACCAGGGTGCCGCGACGGGTGTCGGCGGCATCGTCCGCGACATTCTCGCCATGGGTGCGCGGCCGATCGGTGTGATGGACGCGCTGCGTTTCGGGCCCCTCGACGCTCCGGACACCGCCCGGGTGCTGCCCGGCGTCGTGTCGGGTGTCGGGGACTACGGCAACTGCCTCGGCCTGCCCAACATCGGTGGTGAGGTGGAGTTCGACGCCTCCTACGCCGGCAATCCGCTCGTCAACGCCCTGTGCGTCGGGGTGCTGCGCCACGAGGACCTGAAGTTCGCCAAGGCCACCGGAGCCGGCAACAAGGTCGTCATGTACGGCGCCCGCACCGGCGGTGACGGCATCGGTGGCGCCTCGATCCTCGCCTCGGAGACCTTCGACGAAGGGGGCGAGGGCAAGCGCCCCGCCGTCCAGGTGGGCGACCCCTTCATGGAGAAGCTGCTGATCGAATGCACCCTCGAGCTCTTCGCGGCCGGTGTCGTGACATCGATCCAGGACTTCGGCGCCGCCGGTCTGTCGTGTGCGACCTCCGAGCTCGCGGCCGCCGGTGACGGAGGCATGTGGGTGGACATGAACGCGGTCCAGCTCCGTGACCACACGCTCTCGCCCGAGGAGATCCTCATGAGCGAGTCGCAGGAGCGGATGATGGCCGTCGTCGACCCCGGCGACGTGGAGCGGTTCATGGAGATCTGCGCCAAGTGGGATGTCGAGGCGGCGGTCGTCGGTGAGGTCACCGAGGGTGACCGGCTGGTGATCGAGTGGAACGGCGAGGTCGTCGTCGACGTGCCGCCGCGCACGGTAGCGATCGACGGCCCGACCTACGACCGGCCGCAGCAGCCGCGGGCCGCGCAGGCCGCGATCGAGGCCGACACGACCGCCTCGCTGCCCCGCCCGGCCGACGGCCAGGAGCTGGCCCGGACGGTCCTGGCGGTGATCGGCTCGCCCAACCAGGCCGACAAGTCCTGGGTCACCGACCAGTACGACCGCTACGTCCGCGGCAACTCCGTCCTCGCGCAGCCGGAGGACTCCGGCATGCTGCGGATCGACGAGCAGACCAACCTGGGCATCGCCCTGTCGACCGATGCCAACGGCCGCTTCACCTGGCTCAACCCCTACCTCGGCGCGCAGCTGTCGCTGTCCGAGGCCTACCGCAACGTCGCCGTCACCGGTGCCACTCCGGTCGCCATCACCGACTGCCTCAACTGGGGGTCGCCGGAGGATCCCGAGGTGATGTGGTCCTTCGTCGAGGCCATCAAGGGTCTCGTCGACGGCTGTGCGGCCCTCGGCACGCCGGTGACGGGTGGCAACGTCAGCTTCTACAACCAGACCGGCGACAGCGCGATCCTGCCGACGCCGCTGATCGGCGTGCTGGGCGTCGTCGACGACATCTCCCGGCACACCACGATGGGCTTCCGGACCCCGGTGACGAGGTGTGGCAGCTCGGCGCCACCCGCGAGGAGCTCGATGGCTCCGCCTGGGCGGGTGTCGTGCACCAGCACCTGGGCGGCGAACCGCCCCGGGTGGACTTCGAGGCCGAGAAGCGCCTCGCCCGCGTGATGGCCGCCGCCGCCCGTGAGGGCCTGCTGTCCAGCGCCCATGACCTCTCCGAGGGGGGTCTGGCGGTGGCCCTGGTCGAGTCCGCCTTGCGCCACGGGACTGGTGTCCGCGTCCGGCTCGAGGGGGACGCCTTCGTCGGGCTCTTCTCCGAATCGGTGGCCCGGGCGGTCGTCTCGGTGGCGCCGGAGAAGGCCGGCCGGCTGGCCGAGCTGTGCGACGAGCACGGCGTGCCCGCAGGTCGCCTCGGTGAGGTCACCGACGCCGCGGCCCTCGAGGTCGTCGGCGCTTTCAGCCTCGACCTGGCCGAGTTGCGCCGGGCCTGGCAGGCACCGATCCCGGCCGCCCTGTCGTGAGCATGACCCTGTCCTGAGGACATGAGCACGCGGCGCCGGTGGCCCTTGGCCCCGGCGCCGCGTGCTGCTTCGTGCGGCTTTCGTGGTGGGCCGGGATCAGTCCCAGCCCTCGGTGTCGTCCCGCAGCGCCGCGTACTGCTCGTGCACCGCCGGGGTGGCGTCACCCTGGTGGACCGTCGCGTCCGGAGCCGGCCAGTCGGGCGGCGTGTCGTCCCCGGTGAGCGCCCACAGTGCCTGGCGTGCGGCGCCCAGGGCCACGTACTCGCCATCGGCGAGCAGGGCGACCTCCTGGCCGAAGACCTGCGGGGCGATCCGCCGGACCGCCTCGGAGCGTGAGCCTCCTCCGATCATGAAGATCCGACCGGCGGTCATCCCCGTCGCGTTGCGGAGCGCCAGGACCGCATCCCACATCGAGCACAACAGGCCCTCCACGGCTGCCCGGGCGATGTCCTCGCGGGACGTCGCCGTGGTCAGGCCGCGGAAGACGCCGGTGGCGTGCGGGCGGTTGGGCGTACGTTCGCCGTCCAGATAGGGCAGCAGGACGAGGCCGTGCGCTCCGGGGGTGCCGGCCAGCGCAAGCCGGGAGAACTCGTCGAGATCCACCCCGAGCATCGTCGCCCCGAGCTCGAGGACGCGCGCCCCGTTGAGGGTGCAGGCCAGCGGCAGGTAGCGTCCGGTCGCGTCGGCGAAGCCGGTCACCAGTCCCGAACCGTCGTGGACCGGTCGCTCGCTCACTCCGGAGGCCACCCCGGACGTGCCGATCGACAGGCAGATGTCGCCCGGCTGCAGCCCCATCCCCAGCGCGGCGGCCATGTTGTCCCCCGTGCCGGCCGAGATGGCGGCGCCGTGCCGGGTGTGGCCGACGACCTCGTTCGGGGCGGCGATGCGCGGCAGATCCGTACGATGCCCCAGGGCGAGCTCCGCGATCTCGGGGAGGAACCGGCGCTCGGCGGTCGAGTAGTAGCCGGTCCCGGAGGCGTCCCCATGGTCGGTCGTCATCTCGGCACGGCCGCCCAGGTGCCAGGTGAGGTAGTCGTGCGGCAGCATGACCGAGGCGACCCGAGCGGCGTTCTCCGGCTCCTCATCGCGCAGCCAGCGCAGCTTCGAGGCGGTGAGGGAGGCCACCATCACGCTGCCGACGGCATCCGCGCAGGCCTGTGGGCCACCGAGCTCGGCCACCAGCCGGGTGGCGGCGTCGGCGGAGGAGGTGTCGTTCCACAGCATGGCGGGGCGTACGACGCAGCCCTCGGCGTCGAGGGCGACCATGCCGTGCTGCTGGCCACCCACGCCCACCGCCGCGGCCCGCTCCAGCAGGCCGTCGGCCGAGGCGGACAGCGCGGTCCGCCAGGCCTGCGGATCAACCTGGGTGCCCCGCGGGTGGGCCGCCCGCTGGAGTGCTTCGATCCGGCCGGTCTCGGCTTCGATCAGGACGGACTTGCAGGACTGGGTGGACGAATCGACGCCCAGTACGTAACGACCGGTCACGGTGTCTCCTCGGGTAGGTCAGATGCTGGCGACGTAATGGATCGTCGCGGCGAGCGAATCGAGTTGTTCGCGCTGTTCGGGGCTGATGGCGTCCTCGACGACGATGTCGTCGAAGATGTCGAGGCCGACGACGTGGTACAGGGCCGGGACGCCGAACTTGCTGGCGTCGGCGACGAGCACCTTGCGGTCGCCGACCTCGAGCAGTGCCTGCTTGGTGGAGGCGGCTTCCTCGTCCGGGTGGAAGAGGGCGTTGTTCTTGATCGACGTGGTCGACACGAACACGGTGTCGGCGGTCATGCCGCGCACCTGGTCGGCCACGGCCCGGCCGAGGAAGGAGCCCGTCTCCGGGTAGTACTGGCCGCCGAGCCCCACCAGCACCATCTCCGGGTAGTGCGTGGCGACGTACTCCATGGCGGTCAACGAGTGCGTGATGACCGTCGAGGGCTGCCGGCCGGAGAGCAGGGGGACGATCGCGCCGACCGTGGTCGAGTCGTCGAGGGCGACGATGGTCCCCTCGTCGATGAGGCCGGCGGCGACCTTCGCCAGGGCATCCTTCTCCGTCGCGCGGAACCGCCGCCGGATCTGGATGTCGCGCTCGGTCATCGGCTGGGTCATCGCCCGGGCTCCGCCACGGACGCGCTGTACGACGCCGGTGCGGGAGAGCAGGTCGAGGTCACGGTGCACGGTCATCGGGCTGATCGCGAACCGGCCGGCCAGCTCCTCGATCCGGGCGGTGCGATGTGTCCGCAGGTACTCGGCCATCGCGTCTCGGCGATCGGCCGGGGTCAGCCCTGTCAGGGATGCCTCGGACGTCGCATCAGCCTTGATGTCTTCCACAACAATGATGATAGATCATGTGAAGTTATCGCGCCAATGCGAACCAAATCTCACACATATGTGTTGACTATGATGAGTTCGATGTTAGATTTGTGGTGTCAGTTCAGCACTCTCGCAAGGACGCGATGATCACCATGCACCTCAGTAACAGCACCCTCTCCGCCGTCGAGGCCCCCGTCTCCGTCCCCACCTACGATCGGTCGGGTGTCACGGCGGGCATCGTCCACTTCGGGGTCGGTGGCTTCCACCGGGCCCACCAGGCCATGTACCTCGATCGCCTGATGAACCAGGGTGAGGCCCTGGACTGGGGCATCTGCGGGATGGGGGTGATGCCCTCCGACGCCCGGATGCGCGACGTCCTGCGGGCCTCGGACGGTCTCTACACCCTGGTCGTCAAGAACCCGGACGGTACCCGCGAGGAGCGGGTGATCGGGTCCATCGTCGACTACGTCTACGCGCCCGACGACCCGGCGGCCGCCGTGGAGCGGCTCGCGGATCCCGCCATCCGCATCGTCTCGCTCACCATCACCGAGGGCGGGTACAACTTCCACCACGTCACCGGGGAGTTCGATCTGGACAACCCCGACGTCCGGCACGACCTCGCCGATCCGGGCCACCCCCGGACGGTCTTCGGCCTGGTCTGCGCCGGCCTGGCGCTGCGTCGGGAGCGTGGGATCGCGCCCTTCACGATCATGAGCTGCGACAACATCCAAGGCAACGGCGACATGGCACGGCGTACGTTCACGGCCTACGCCGAAGCCCTCGATCCCGCCCTGGCCGCCTGGCTGCGGGAGAACGTCCCGTTCCCGAACTCCATGGTCGACCGCATCACCCCGGTGACCACCGACGCCGACCGTGCCGACGTCGCCCAGCGCTACGGCATCGACGACGCCTGGCCCGTGGTCTGCGAGGACTTCACCCAGTGGGTCCTCGAGGACTCCTTCGTCTCCGGACGCCCGGCCTACGAGAAGGTCGGCGTGCAGGTCGTCGACGACGTCGTCCCATACGAGCTGATGAAGCTACGGCTGCTCAACGCCAGCCACCAGGGCCTGTGCTACTTCGGCTACCTGGCCGGCTACCGCGCCGTCCACGACGTCACCCGCAACCCGCTGTTCTCGACCTTCCTGCTGCGCTACATGGACGAGGAGGCCACCCCGACCCTGTCCCCGCTGCCCGGGGTCGACCTCGACGCGTACAAGCACAAGCTGATCGAGCGCTTCAGCAACGAGTACGTCGCCGACACTGTGGCCCGGCTCTGCGCCGAGAGCTCGGATCGCATCCCCAAGTGGCTGATGCCCGTGGTCCGGGAGAACCTCGCCGCCGGCCGGCAGGTGGGGCTCTCGGCCGCCATCGTGGCGAGCTGGGCCCGCTACGACGAGGGTGTCGACGAGCACGGTGAGCCGATCGCGATCGTGGATCGGATGGCCGACGAGCTGCGGGCCGTCGCCCAGGGCAACCGCGAGGACGTCCTCGCCTTCCTGCGCAACCGTCAGGTCTTCGGCGACGTGGTCGACGATCCGCGGTTCACCGAGCCGTACGCTGCCGCGCTGACGGCGCTGCATCGCCACGGCTCGGTCGCGACGCTGGAGCAGATCATGGGTAATGTCCCCGCCTGACCCGCGCCGCAGCCCGATCCGACGTACGGCCTAGGGTGGGGCCATGACCGATGCCGACACCCTCACCCCCAGCCGTGACGCCCTCGCCGCCCGTGTCGAGGCGGTGCTCCCCGGTGTCCTCGACGATCTCGCCCGACTGGTGGCGATCCCGTCGATCAGCGCCGACCCGGGGCGGGCCGCGGACGTCGAGGCGAGTGCCGAGGCCGTCGCCGGCCTGCTGGCGGACGCCGGCTGCCCGGACGTCCGGGTCGTCCGGGCCGGCGGCCGGCCGGCGGTGATCGGCCGCTACCCGGCTCCCGAGGGAGCGCCGACCATCTGCCTGTACGCGCATCACGACGTCCAGCCGACAGGTGATCCGGCCCTGTGGTCCTCGGAGCCGTTCACCGCCACCCAGCGCGGTGATCGGCTCTTCGGCCGGGGCACCGCCGACGACAAGGCCGGGGTCGCCGTACACCTGGCCGCGCTGCGCGCCTTCGACGGACGCCCGCCGGTCGGCGTGACCCTCTTCATCGAGGGTGAGGAGGAGGTCGGCTCGCCGACCCTGCACGCCCTGCTGGAGGAGTACCGCGACGACCTGGCAGCCGACGCGTACGTCATCGCCGACTCCGGCAACTGGGCGGTCGGTGTCCCGGCGTTCACCACCACCCTGCGCGGGCTGGTCGACTGCACGGTCACCTTACGTACCCTCGACCACGCCCTGCACTCCGGGCAGTTCGGCGGCGTCGCGCCGGATGCCCTGACCACCCTCTGCCGACTGGTGGCCACTCTCCACGACGAGGCGGGCAACGTGGCGATCGAGGGTCTCGTCTCGCGTCCCGGGCCCGACCTGGAGTACCCGGCCGACCGGCTGGCCGAGGAGAGCGGTGTCCTGCCGGGTGTGCACTACCTCGGTGACGGGCCGGTGACCGAGCGACTGTGGACCCGCCCGGCCGTGTCGGTGATCGGCATCGATGCCACCGCGGTGGATCACGCCTCGAACACCCTGGCGCCGTCCGCGCGCGCCAAGCTCAGCCTGCGTCTCGCGCCCGGGCAGGACCCGGCCGCCGCGATGGACGCGCTCGTCGCCCACCTCGAGTCGCACGCGCCCTGGGGGGCGCGGGTCGAGGTCAGGCGCGGTGAGCTCGGGGCGCCGGGCGAGGCACCCCTGGTCGGCCCGTACGCCGAGGCCGCGTTGGCGGCGTTCACCGCCGCCTGGGGCCGCGAACCTGTGACGATCGGCCAGGGTGGGTCGATCGCGATGGTGGCCGACTTCCAGCAGCTCTTCCCGGCGGCCACGGTGCTCGTCACGGCGGTCTCGGACCCCGACTCCCGGATGCACGGCATCGACGAGTCGCTGCACCTGGGAGACTTCCGTCTCGCCTGTCTGTCCGAAGCGCTCCTGTTGGCAGCCCTTTCCACAGCCGCCTCCTAGAAT
Source organism: Raineyella fluvialis (assembly GCF_009646095.1). Taxonomy (NCBI): domain Bacteria; kingdom Bacillati; phylum Actinomycetota; class Actinomycetes; order Propionibacteriales; family Propionibacteriaceae; genus Raineyella; species Raineyella fluvialis. Next base: position 2,072,541 of record NZ_CP045725.1, read on the forward strand.
CCTGCTGACGTCCGAGGGGAGGACCTGCCTGCGGGGGCGGGCCCGAGGACACCGGGGGTGCCATGTCGGCAACGGACGTGACGGACGAGGGTGCGACGACAGCCGCCGGGGCCATCACCGGGGCTGGGCTTCCGCGCACGAAGCGGGGCCTCGGGGAGGCGCTCGCGGCCGGACGTTCCCGGGCAGGGCTCTCGTATCGTGACCTCTCCCGCCGCAGCACGGTGCCCGTCGCCACCCTGCAGGGCTGGATCGGGGGCCGGTCCCTGCCCACGCCGGCGTTGCGTTCGGCGTTCCTCGAGGTGCTGGACCTGCTCGGGCTGACCGCCGACCACACCGGACCGGAGTGGTGGCAGGCCGTCGAGGACGCCCGCCGGATCCCCGGGACCGCCGCCGGCAACCCTTACGTCGGCCTGCGACCGTACGCTCCGGAGGACCGGGACGTCTTCTTCGGCCGCCAGCAGGAGCTCGCAGATCTGGTCGAGCGCGTCCGTGCGGCGGCCGTGCCCGGTGCGGGACAACCCGTCGTCGCCCTCCTGGCCCCCTCCGGGGGTGGCAAGTCGTCGCTCCTCGGCGCCGGGCTGGTCGGCACCGCCTGCGCGCCGGGAGGCGCCCTGGACGGCTGGTACGCCGCACTCCTCACTCCCGGCGAGGATCCGGAGGAGCGCTGGCGCGCCGCCTACGCCGCGCGCCTGGCGCACCCCGAACTCCCCGCCGTGCTGGTGATCGACCAGTGCGAGGAACTGTGGACCGTTGCCTCGCAGGATCGTCGTGAGGCCCTGATCGCACTGCTCGGAGGGGTCCTCGCCGACGGCGTGGCCCGGGGTGAGGCTGCGGGCCAGGATTCCTCCGAGGCCGTCGCACCCGATGTCGTAGTGATCGGCCTGCGCTCCGACTACTTCGGCCCGGCCGCCGAACACACGGTGCTCGGGGCCGCCCTGGGGCACCCCCTGCTGCTGCCGACCGTGTCCACCGAGCAGGCGGAGAGCATCATCACCGGCCCGGCGCGCCTGCGCGGCGTCGTCGTCGATCCCGGACTGATCGCGGTACTGCAGCGCGACCTCGGCGCGGCCGGCGGGACCTGGGCCGGTGGTGCGCTGCCGCTGCTCTCCCAGGCCCTCACCGAGACCTGGGACACCGCCAAGGGCCAGACCCTCACCGCGGCCGACTACCTCGCCGTCGGCGGTGTCGCCGGAGCCATCGAGCGGGCGGCCGAGCGCGCGTACGCCGATCTCGACGAGGCGGCCCGGCCAATCGCCCGCGGGTTGATCCTCCGGATGGTCCGGGTCGATCTCGACACCCCCGTCCGCCGCCCCCTCGAGCTCGAGTTGCTGCAGGACGACGAGGTCGCCTGGTCGGTCGTCGAGCGGTTCGCGCGGGCGAGGCTGCTGACCGTCGGGGACGACACTGTCGAACTCGCCCACGAGGCCCTGCTGCAACACTGGAACCGCCTGCGCGGCTGGGTCGCGGAGGACATGGAGGACCTGCGGGCGCGCGCGTACCTGGCGCGCGCGGCGGCCCTGTGGACCGAGCACGACCGGGACGACGATCTGCTCATCCCGGTCGGACGCTTCGGCCTCGGGCTGGAGGAGGACGCGACCACCCGGATGCTCGGCACCGCGGAGCGCGAGTTCGTCGCGGCGAGCCGGGCCCACTTCCTCGCCCTGGAGCAGGAGCAGGTGCGGACCAACCGCCGCCTGCGGCTGCGGGCCCGGGTCGCCTTCGGCGCCCTGGCCGGCGTCCTGGTGCTCGCGATCCTGGCTGTGGTGGCACTCATCAACATGCAGAACACCCGCAATCAGGCCCTGTCGCGCCAGATGGCCCTGTCGTCCTCGCTGGTGTCGGCGCAGGACCCTGGTCTGGCCGCGCAGATCGCCCTGGGTGCCTCCGAGTGGTCCGGCACCCCGGAGGGGACCTCCGCCCTGATCAGCGCCACCGGTCGGCCCTTCCCGCGCCGCGCCCTGGGACCGTCCGCGGCCACCAAGCTGACGGTCGACGCCGACGCTCGGCTGCTCGTCCAGCCGGAACCCGACGGCACGCTGCGTTTGTGGCGCGGCCAGGCCGCCAGCGGCGCCGCCGGCGGCGCACCCGAGGTCCTCCCGCTCGACCCGGCACACAAGTCGCTGTTCGCCGGCGCCGTCTCCACGGTCGGTGGTCAGGCCCTGGTCGCGGCCGGCGGCATGAACGGCCTGTGGCTGGTCGACGCCGCCGCCGCCCCCGCCCGCGTGCTGGCCACCCTGTCCAGCGGGCCCGGCACCACGTACGCGGCGGTCTTCAGCCCCGACGGCCGTACGCTCTACGCCGGTATGCAGAACGGATCGATCCGCCGCTGGGACATCAGCACCCCCACGGCGCCGCACGAGATGCCGGCGCTGGCGACCCAGCAGGATCCCGTCCTCGCCCTGACCATCGACCCGACCGGCACCCGGCTTGCGACGGCGGGGGCCAAGGGAGTCGCCCGCTGGGTCCTGGACGGGGACCGGGCCACCCTGCTGGGCCCCCTGACGACGCTCTCCGCCGTCCAGGCCGTGGCCTTCTCCCCGGACGGACAGTGGCTGGCGGCGGGGGAGTCGCGGGGCCGCCGGGTATCACGGTGGCGGCTCGACGGTGACACGGCGACGGCCCAAGCACCCCTGACCGGTTTCACCAGTTGGATCAACGACGTCCACTTCTCCTCCGACGGCGCCAGGGTGCTGGTCGCCTCCTCGGACCAGTCGATGCGCGAGTTCGACCAGACGACGGGCGCTCAGCTGCGCAGTTATCCGCACCCCGCCGTCGTCAGCGCGGCGATCTACGCCAGGGACCATCTGGTGTCCGCGGCCAGCGACGGGACCGTGCGCTGGTGGCCCCGGGTCGATCCGGTGTTCACGCACTTCGCCACCGGGCTCTTCCAGGTATCCGCGGACACCACGGGGACGCACCTGCTGAGCTCGGTCGACCGGACCGGGTCGATCGCCGCCTGGGACCTCGCTGACCCCTCCCGTCCGCGTCGGCTGCCCGATCCCGAGACCTCCGCGCCCGATGGCAGCCATCCGGCGGGCGACTACGAGGTCGTGACGGCCGTGCTCGCCGACGGATCGGCGGTCCTGGGCGGGACGAAGCAGGGCGACGTGGTCGTCTGGAACCGCCGTGGCGACGCCTTCGCCCCAGCCGTGAGCGTGCCCGTCGACCCTGGTCAGTCGATCAGCTGGATCGGGTCGTCCGCGGACTCACGTACGCTCGTGGCCAGCGCGATCACCAGCCAGAAGGCCCTCGTGCTACGCCGTGCCGGCGACTCGTTCGCCGTCACCGGTCAGATCGACGTCGACCAGCCGCAGGCCATGGGGATCGACGCGACCGGGCGCCTGGCGGTCGTCGCCGACATCAACGCCGCAGCCGGTGTCTGGACGATCGACGACGCCGGCCGGGCCACCCGCGTCGGCGGCATGGCCGATCTCGGGTCGACCGGGACAGTGGTGGTGTTCAGCCCCGACGGCAGGTCGGTGGCCATCGGGACGGACTCCGGGCGGGTCGTCGTCTACGACCTCGCCGATCCGGCGCATCCGCGTCAGGTCTCGGGGGAGAGTACGGCGCTGGGAGCGATCTACGGCATGGCCGTCAGCCCCGACGGTCGCTACCTGGCCGCCGGCGCCGGCGACAACCGGATCTGGCTGTGGCGCTGGGACAACGAGAAGCTCAGCCCGTTCGCCTGGATCGAGGCGTCGCTGGACCGCGTCAATGACGTACGGTTCGTCGACAACGGCCGCCGGCTGGTCGCCGGCGGCGCCAACGGTGGGATCGCCTCGTGGGACATCGACGTCGACCGGGCCCGGGAAACAGTGTGCCAGGGGCGTGGGGCGCCGCTCACGGCCGACGAATGGGCCGAACGCCTCGTCGGCGCCGCGCCTCGGGAACTGTGCTGAGGCGTACCGCGGTCGGCCCACGGCCAGCCCCTGGGCCCTCACTCCCCGGGCAACAGACGCCCCTGTGGTGCGGGGCTGTTAGGCTGTCAAGGTGCCACGCCCTGATGGCCGGCTGACCGCCGAGCTCGACCCCCTGGAGAAGTCCCCGCAGGATGAATGCGGTGTGTTCGGCGTCTGGGCGCCGGGCGAGGACGTGTCGAAGCTGTCCTACTACGGTCTCTACGCCCTGCAGCACCGCGGGCAGGAGTCCGCGGGCATCGCCGTGTCGGACGGCCGGCGGATCATGGTCTTCAAGGACATGGGACTCGTCTCCCAGGTGTTCGACGAGGGCACGCTGAACTCTCTGACCGGTGACCTGGCGATCGGGCATGCCCGCTACTCGACCACCGGTGCCAGCGTCTGGAGCAATGCCCAGCCGACCTTCCGCGCCACCGCGTCGTACGGCATCACGCTCGCCCACAACGGCAACCTCACCAACACCGATGACCTCGAGTCCTGGCTGCGTGATCGCCGGCCCACCGAGGAGGTGCCGCACAAGAACGCGATGGACTCGACGAACGACACGTCGATCGTCACGGCGTTGATGGCCACCTTCGACGACCTGCCCCTGGGGGCCGCCGCGCTCAAGGTCCTGCCGCACCTGCGCGGCGCCTTCTCCCTGGTGTTCATGGACGAGAAGACCCTCTACGCCGCCCGGGACCCGCAGGGCTTCCGGCCGCTGTGCCTGGGCCGCCTCGAGCGTGGCTGGGTGGTCGCCTCCGAGACCTGCGCCCTCGACATCGTCGGGGCCTCCTTCGTCCGCGAGGTCGAGCCGGGGGAGTGCATCGCCATCGATGCGGACGGCCTGCGATCGACCCGCTTCGCCGAGACCCGGCGGAAGGGCTGCGTCTTCGAGTACGTCTACATCGCCCGTCCCGATTCGACGATCCACGGTCGCTCGGTGCACGAGTCCCGGGTCGAGGTGGGCCGGGCCCTGGCCCGCGAGCACCCGGTCGAGGCGGACCTGGTGATGCCGGTCCCGGCCTCGGGGGTGCCGGCGGCGATCGGCTACGCCCAGGAGTCCGGCATCCCGTACGCCGAGGGCTTGGTCAAGAACAACTACGTGGGGCGGACCTTCATCCAGCCCTCGCAGACCATCCGCCAGCTGGGCATCCGGCTCAAGCTCAACCCGTTGCGCCACGTCATCGAGGGCAAGCGGCTGGTCGTCGTCGACGACTCGATCGTCCGCGGCAACACCCAGCGGGCGCTGGTCCGGATGCTCAAGGAGGCCGGCGCGGCCGAGGTCCACGTCCGGATCTCCTCTCCGCCGGTGCGCTGGCCCTGCTTCTTCGGCATCGACTTCTCCACCCGTGCCGAACTGATCGCCTCGGGGCTGAACGTCGAGGAGATCTGTCGCTCGATCGGGGCCGACTCGCTCGGCTACGTCAGCCTTGACGGCATGGTCGGCGCCACCGACCGGCCGAAGGACAGCCTGTGCCGCGCCTGCTTCGACGGGGTCTACCCGGTCGAGCCGCCGCCGCATGCGCTCGGCATCCTCGGGGACGGGTTCGTCGCCCCCCAGAGCACCCAGTTGCCGCTGCTGAGCGACACGGATGAGACCGACGAGACCATCACCGACCCGGCCGAGCAGGGAGCTGCGGCCGCGCGACCCGCGGAGGACCGATGACCCAGCAGCCGAGCCCGTCAGACGTCGGAGTGCCGGCGACCCCCAGCGCGTACGCCGCGGCCGGCGTGGACATCGAGGCCGGCGATCGTGCCGTGGAGCTGATGAAGGCCTCGGTCGCCGCGACGCATCGTCCCGAGGTCCTCGGCGGCCTCGGCGGCTTCGCCGGGTTCTTCGACGCCTCCGCGCTCGTCGGCTACCGGCGCCCGGTGCTCGCCACGTCGACCGACGGCGTGGGCACCAAGGTCGCGATCGCCCAGGCGATGGACCGGCACGACACCATCGGCCAGGACCTGATCGGCATGCTCGTCGACGACCTCGTCGTGGTGGGCGCCGAGCCGCTGTTCGTCACCGACTACATCGCGTGCGGCCGGGTCGTCCCGGAGCGGATCGCGGCCATCGTCCGGGGGATCGCACGGGGCTGTGAGATCGCCGGAGCCGCCCTCCTCGGCGGCGAGACGGCCGAACACCCCGGACTCCTCGACCCGGACGAGTACGACATCGCCGGTGCCACCACCGGTGTCGTCGAGTACGACCGGATCCTCGGCGCCGACCGGGTGCAGCCCGGTGACGTCGTCATCGCGATGGGTTCCTCGGGGCTGCACTCCAACGGCTACTCCCTGGTCCGGCACGTGCTGCTCGAGCGGGCCGGCTGGTCGCTCGACCGCGAGGTGCCCGAGCTGGGTGGGGCCCTCGGTGACGAACTGCTGGCCCCGACGCGGATCTACGCCCGTGACTGCCTCGCCCTGGCGGACGCCACGGAGGTGCACGCGATGAGCCACATCACCGGCGGCGGGCTCGCCAACAACCTCGCTCGGGTCATCCCGGGTCATCTGGCCGTACGCATCGACCGGTCCAGCTGGACCCCCCAGCCGATCTTCTCCCTCGTGCAGCAGGTCGGCACGGTCTCCCAGCCGGACATCGAGGCCACGCTCAACATGGGGGTCGGCATGGTCGCCCTCGTCCCCGCTTCCGGGGTCGACGAATCGCTGACCCTGCTCGGCGCTCGCGGGATCGATTCCTGGGTCTGCGGTGAGGTGCGTGAGGCGGGGGACACAGACGGTGGAACGGTGGTCCTGGAGGGGCGGCACGGGGCGTAGATCTGGGCGACGACACGGGTGTTCACGGCCGGTGGAGGACTTTGATTAGTCCACCGGCTCGGGTAGCCTGTGTCTCACGACAGTTACCAGATTCATGCCGCGGCCCAGCCGCAGGCGCTACCAGATGCGAGGGGGTCGACCCATATGGGGCGCGGCCGTGCGAAGGCAAAGCAGACCAAGGTTGCTCGTGAGTTGAAGTACCGCTCGGTTGAGACGGACTTCTCCTCGCTGGAGCGTGAACTCCGGGGCGAGTCCTATCAGGACGAGGACCAGAGCGACTCCCACGAAGTCGAAGACGACGTACCGGACGCGTATGCGGATCTGGCGGCTCGTTACAACGTCGACGAGGATGACGAGTACGGCGGCTACGGAGAGATGCGCAAGTCGGGCTAGCGTCCCGCTGCCTCGCCGGTGGTCAGCTCGCCGGTGGTCGACTCAGGTCATGCAGGGCCGTTCGTGAGCGTTCCCCAGGATATCGACCCCTCCCGGTGGCGCTCCGATCTGTTGACCGGCTTCTCCTGCACGGACCTGCCGTTGACTCCGCACGTCCCGATCGTGGGCGAGCCGGACATCCCCGTCGGTGGTGTCCTGATCCGTCGTGATCGGGACCGTCCGTCCGATCCCTCGGTCAGGCGTCCGGCGGTGCTGTACATCCATGGCTGGAACGACTACTTCTTCCAGACCCACCTGGCTGACTTCTGGGTGGGACTGGGGTACGACTTCTATGCCGTGGACCTGCGCCGGTACGGGCGGGCGCTGCGACCAGGGCAGCTGTTCGGCTACATCACCGACCTCGACGAGTACGCGGCCGAGATCGATGCGGCCGTGACCGTGATCCGCGCCGACGGCCACGACACGCTGGTGCTGATGGGGCATTCCACCGGTGGGCTGACGGCCGCGCTCTACGCCGACACCCATCCGGGCGTCTTCACGGCTGTCGTGCTGAACTCGCCGTGGCTCGAGCTGTCGGGCAATCTGCTGCTGCGCCAGGTCGTGTCCCGGCTTGTCAGCGGGGTGGCGCGGATGGCTCCCACCTCGATCCTCCCGATCGTCGACCAGGGGTTCTACCGGCGGACGATCCTCGCCGCCGAGGCGGGGGAGTGGGACTTCGACACCGAGTGGAAACGCCTCAATGCGCCGATCCGGCTGGGCTGGGGCCGGGCCATCATCCGGGCCCACGAGCGGGTCGCGGCCGGCCTGCACATCGACGTCCCCGTGCTGGTCCTGTGCTCGGCCCGGTCTGTCCAGGGCCGGACATGGTCGGAGGAGATGGCGCAGGCCGACACGGTGCTCGACGCCGACGGGGTCGCCCATCGGGCCCCCGACCTCGGACGACATGTGACGGTGGTCCGGATCAGTGGAGGCTTGCACGACCTCGTCCTCTCGGCGCCTCCGGTGCGGGCGGAGTTCTTCAGGACGGTTGAGACGTGGGTGGCCGCCTACTGTGAGCTGTGACACGATGACAGGGTGAATCAAGGGCCACATGTCGTTGTCATCGGTGCCGGTTTCGCGGGGATCCAGGCCGCACGGGAGCTCTCCCGTCAGGGCTGCCTGGTCACCCTGGTGGACCGGCATCCCTACAACACGTTCCAGCCGCTCCTGTACCAGGTGGCGACGGGCGGACTCAACCCGGGCGACGTCACCTACTCGCTGCGTAACTTCTCCGGCAAGCATCGCGGGGTCCGGTTCACCTGCGGTGCGGTGAGCGGCATCGACCCGGAGGGACGTACGGTCTCCCTCGATGACGGGCGCACCATCGCCTACGACTACCTCGTCCTCGGCTTCGGCGTGACCGCGAACTTCTTCGGCCTGCCGGGGGTGGCCGAGAACGCCCTGCCGATGTACACCCGGGCCCAGGCCATCGCCTGCCGCGATGCCGTGTTCGGCCGGCTGGAGCACTATGCCGCGCTGCCGGAGGAGGAGCGGGCGACCAAGGACCTCCACATCGTGGTGGTCGGCGGCGGTGCGACGGGCGTGGAGATGGCCGGCTCATTGGCGGAGATGCGCTCCACCGGGGTGCCGAACATGTATCCCGAGCTTGACCGCAAGCGGGTCAAGGTGCACCTGGTCGAGGCCGGCCCCGTGCTGCTCGGCCCCTTCGGGCATGACCTGCAGGAGTACACGTACGACGAGATGGTCAAGCGCGACGTGGACGTCCGCCTCAGCACGTCGGTGGCGCGGATCGATGCATCCCACGTCTACCTCAAGGGCGGCGAGGAGATCGACAGTGACGTGGTGATCTGGGGCGCGGGCGTGGGAGCGTACGACTGGGTCCGCTCACTCGGCTTCGAGCTGGGACGCGGTGGCCGGATCGTCGTCGACCAGATGCTGAGGGTCAAGGGCCAGGACCGGATCTTCGCCGCCGGGGACTGTTCGATCATCGAGGACCAGTTCCTCCCGCAGCTGGCGCAGCCGGCCATGCAGATGGGCGTCCACATCGCGGGCCAGATCGTCTCTCACGCGAAGGGTGGCCAGCTCGAGCGCTTCGAGTACTGGGACAAGGGCACGATGGCGACGATCGGTCGCAACGCCGCCGTCGCCGAGGTCGCCATCCCGGGTCGCCACAAGCCCGTCGCCTTCACCGGCTTCGTCGCGTGGCTGCTGTGGGTCGGTGTCCACCTGTTCATGCTGTTGGGCGGACGCAACCGGGTCGGCGCGATGATCAACCTGGGCTTCCGCTACATCGCCTGGGGCTCCAACACCTGGAACATCGTCGGTGACCTGGCCACGCCCAAGCGGGCCAAGCGTTCGGCCGCCGAGGCCGAGGCCGAGAACGACTGAGCCGCCACCTGATCCGACCGCGGGGCCGGACCGAGAACGCCGATGGCCCGACCCTCATGGGGTCGGGCCATCGGCGTGCGTGGCGCTTCCGCTCAGAGGAAGCGTTCGGCCAACCGCACCGCCTGGGTGCCGTACGCGGCCGAATGGGTGACCGCGTGGACCAGCAGCGGATGCAACTGGTGCAGCCCGATCAGGCCGCGCCAGCCCTCGGTGAGCCGGGCGCTCTCGGCGTACGCGTCGAGGATCACGTCGATGAACGGAGCACCGAACAGTGACAGCATCGCGAGGTCGGTGAGCCCGTGGCCGCCGTGGGCGGCCGGGTCAATCAGGACGACGCCCTTGGGTGACCACAGCACGTTGCCTGCCCACAGGTCGCCGTGGATCCGTGAGGGAGCGCTCCCGTCATCGAAGACACCGTCGGCCAGCCGGGCGGCGATCCGTTCGATGGTGCGCATCCCGGCGTCGTTGAGGTTGCCGAGCGCGTGGGCGGCCTGCGCGTACGGCAGGATGCGCTGTTCGGCGAAGAACACGCCCCAGGTGTCCTCGGGACGCAGCGTCATGGCCTGGACCCCGATGAAGCCGTCACCGTCCCAGCCGTCCGGGCCCTGCCCGAAGGCGTCCGCGCCCGCGGCGTGGGTGCGGGCCAGGGCGTGCCCGAAGGCCTCCGCCGATGCCTTCGAGGGTCGCGAGTTGGGGACGTTGTCCAGCTCGATGCGGCCTTCTTCGACGGACCGTACGCGGACCACCTGGGCGCTGCCCGGACCGGCGAGGGCGAGCCACCTCAGCCCCGCGGCCTCGACCTGGAAGTAGCCCTCCGGTGTCGTCGCGGATTCCTTGGTGAACGTTTCGTGCGCCATGGCGGAAGCCTATCCGTAGGAATCGGGTATCTCCTACACGCGCCGTAGAACGGGCTCCCGGCAACGCGCGCGAGGAGATATGACAGAGATCACATCAGGGTAGCGGCCGTCGGGATCGTCGCGGGCGTGGAGTGCGTCGGTGGACGCCGCTCCATCGCAGGATGGCGGATCCAGCTGGACCGGCGGAGGACAGCTGGGGAAAGCAAAAGGGTCGCACCTCGAGGTGCGACCCGTGCTGTGGCCAGGACCGGGTTCGAACCGGTGACCTTTCACTTTTCAGGCGAACGCTGCTACCAACTGAGCTACCTGGCCGAAGGATTGCTCCTCCAACAGAAAAACGGTGACACGAGCGACACGTTCGTCTCACCGCTTCCGCGACCCCGACGGGACTCGAACCCGCGACCTCCGCCGTGACAGGGCGGCGCGCTAACCAACTGCGCTACGGGGCCATCCGGTCTCCGGACCCTCTGCCTGCAGTGACCTGCGAGCCAGTGGAACCTTTCCGAGTGACCTGCTGCCGTTTCAGGCAGCTCGAGAACTATAGCGCGAGCGAGAAGCAAATGTGAAATCGAGGTGTTCCGCGGTCCGTCCGCCCGTCAGATCGGCGCCATCACGACGATCGGGCGCCAGGGCACGCCTCCGGCGGGGGGCAACGCTCCCGCGACGGGTCGGGGCCGCGTACGGTCGCTGTGCCTCTGGGGGTCACTCGGCAGCGATCGCGGCGCCGGCCCGGTATGGTCATCGGGGACGGATCGTGTGACGCCCGTGGGCGGCGACAGGGAGATGACGGATCAATGACGATGGCCGGAGCTTGGATCTACACCCAGGGCACGCGCAGCGGGCGATGGGCCAACATTTCGCTGCTCGGGATGGAGGATGCCAGCGGCATCCCGTCCTCGGAGTGGAACAACATCACCAGTGGTGCCGGCTTGCTGCTCTTCCCCGACGGCAAGTGGAACCAGGGTGGTCGCTTCCACCTGTTCTACAAGTCGGCAGGGGCCGAGGTGGCGGCCCAGGTCGATGACCTCCTCGACCCGGCCGACCCGCACTACCCGCCCAGCCCGACGGCCTGGCAGCCGGTCTGGCGCCGGTGCGTCGACTACCTCAACCATCTCGTGGGTGGCGAGGTCGTCGTCCTCGAGGACTTCGCCGCCGAGTGGCGCGCCGGTGTCGATGCCCGGGAGGCCGCCGAGGCGGAGGCCCGCAAGGGGGTCGAGCAGCCCGATCTCGAGGTCGCCGTCCGTCGTGCCGCCGACAAGGCCAAGCAGCGTCTCAACGGCATCCGGGCCCGCCGGGTCGAGGAGCGCGAGGCCCGCGAGGCCGCGGAGGCGCGTGAGTCGGCGCACCCCCAGGAGTCCCTCGAGTCGTGACCCGGAGCGAACCGGCACGTCGGTGAACCACCACGAGGCCGCGCCGTCGGAGGACGGCGTGGCCTCGTGCGGTCCTCGACCGTTGACGCCCCGTCAGCGGGACATGATGAACGCCAGCAAGTAGGTTCGCGAGTCACCGTCGTCGATGAACTGAGCGGGTAACCGGCGTGCGGCGGCGAGGGCCGACTGCTGCTCGGCCCTGCCCGCCAGGGACCGGTACATCAGTAGGTAGTCGCCGTACTGCTGCTGGTAGCCCTTCGTCGCCGTGGCCTCGGCGAGGTTGTCCATGATGCGCCGCGGGTCAGCCGCCAGATGGTCGGACGAGGGGCTCATCGGGAGCAGCAGGATGCTCAGCGCCGCTGCGGGCTCCGGGGAGAACCAGGTCGCGTAGTCCCGCTTACCCCCGAAGTTCAGCGGGATGACCTGGTGCTGGAATCCCTGGTACGGCGCTGCTGCGCGGTCGAAGTCGGTCCAGTAGGCGGTGGCCGACGAGGCTTCCAGGGCCTGCATCCAGGTGGACTGCTGCTCCAGGCCGGAGTTGTGGGACGCCCGCGCCCAGAGTGTCAGGCCGGCCCAGGCGGTGACCGCCTCCGAGGAGGACTCCTGGTTGTTCCCGTCGGCGAACGGTGCGGTGCCCGAGGCCCAGGAGTGGGAGGCGTACGCATCGAAGGTCCGTCGGCGCGGGAACCGGTCGGTCTGCTCCGAGGAAGCGATATCAGCGGCCAGCAGATCCATCACCGGAGTCAGCTGGGAGGCGAGGTCACGGTCACCCGCGGCGACCACTCCTGCGGCGTACAGGAAGTAGCCGTAGTGGAAGTGATGGTCGTTGTACTCGTCGGAGCCGAAGGACGGGGTCATCCCCACGACGCCGCGGTTGCGGGTGTCGTACGTGAAGCAGAAGGAGTCACGCCTGATACACCCCTGCGGGTCGGTCCACCGACGCAACTGCCCGGCCACGCGTTCCTTGAGGCGGTCGGCCTGCTCGTTCGCCCCCAGCTGGCGGGCGATCTGCAGCAGCATGGCGTCGCGATAGAGCGCCTTGCCGCCGAAGTACGTGTCCGCCGGGTACGACTTGCTCGCCGCCACGTCGACCGTCAAGGACTGACGCAGCTCCTGCTTCTCCCCGTCCGAGAGGGCGGCCAGGTCCAGCCCCGCCCGGGCCGCGTCCCTCGGCGTGGTCCAGGTGAGGTCGTGGCCGGAGCACAGCGTCATCTCGCCGAAGATGCTGGCGTACGTCCCCAGGCCGCACGCCATGCCATGGTCCAGACCCGCCCGCTGGTGCGGCAGGGTGGCGAACGCCGTGGCGCCCCCGTCGTGGGTGGCGTAGTGCAGCGTAGTGGTGACGGAACGCTGGTCGACCCGGTAGGCCGCCGAGGTCTCTGTCACCGGGTCCGCGGCCAGCCGCGCCATCCCCTGGACCGTGGCTCCGGTCGCCACCGGGAACCACGTCGCCCGGCCGCCCGTCCCGAGGTCGAGCGTCGCGCCGTTCACCGTGGCGGCGTCGGTGGTCAGGCCGTACGTCGTCCTGCCGACCGTGGCGGATCGGTCCTGGCCCTCGGCGCCGAACGACGTCGAGAGCCTGACCTGGTGTGGTGTGGCCGAGGAGTAGCTGATGAAGGGCGACCCCTGCACCAGATGGACGGTGCCCACCAGGGTGGCGCCGCGGCGAGCCTCGATGCTGACGCCCAGCTCGTCGTAACCGCTGACCCGCCAGTCCACCCCGGCGCCGAGGTCCACGGTGACGTCCGGGGTGTGCGACCCCATGATGGTCCTGGGCGTCGTGGTCAGCGTCGGCAGCCCGAAGGAGAAGCCGGTCGCGGACAGCGCGAACGAGGTCGGCAGCGGGTAGACCGGCTGGGGCCGGGCCCCGAAGACGAGACCGGAGAACCACCGGTTCGTCGGGGGCACGAGTCCGGCGGCCAGCCGGGCGGTCGTCAGGTCCTTGCCGTCCCGCTGGGCCACCCCAGCGACCAGGCCCGCGACCCGGTCAGTGGGGAACGCCGCCTGGCCCGACCCGGGCGTGTCCGCCGGGCCGGCGCAGGCCGCCATCAGGCCCATCACCAGGAGTGCTGCCAGGGCGGTCGGGACGCGGCGCCCTGACCGCCTCACCGCAGACCGATCTTGGTGAGGAAGTTCAGGAAGCTCTGGTTCATCCCCGCCAGGGGACCCTCGTCCCGCAGCGACAGGATGGCAGTGACGGGGGTGCCCTGGCGGGTGAGGGAACCCAGGCGCGCGTCACTCAACTGATCGCTGCTCACCCGGACCCTGGTCAGGGGCACGGACCCGTCGGCGGCACCTGCGGTGACGTCGACGTTCTCGACCTGCCCGTCCAGCTTCTCGTTGTTGGGCAGGATGATGCTGACGTGGGCCCCGTTGTCGATGCGTCCGTAGTCATGCGGAGCCAGCCGGAAGTCCGCCGCGACCTGTCGACGGCCCTCCTGGACCACCACGACCATCGGGGTCGTCCCGGCGATGTACGTCCCCTTGAGTGCCTGCATGCCGGCGACGTAGCCGTCGGTCACCGAACGGTAGACGATCGTGCTCTTGGCGGCGTCGACGGTGTAGATGGGGGTGTTCTTCGGGGTGTTCCCCCGGGCTGCCTCCTGGGAGACCTGCGGGCTGCTGGCCACGAACAGGACCTCGCCGGCCGTCACCCGGTCGCCGGGCTGGACCAGCTGATCGGTGACCACGCCCCCGTAGTCGGAGCTGATCGTGACGGTGGGCGCTTCGACGCTGGCGCTGACACTGGCCACCTGCGTCTGTCGATGGTTGAAGAGGAGCGTCAGCCCCAGGCAGAGGGCGAGGACGACGATGATGCCGAACCACAACTTGATACGCACGGGCCACGTCATCGCTGATCCTCATTCCAGGTCTGGTGGGTGTCGGGCCGGGTGTCGGGGGTCGGGCGATCGTCCCAGGAGCGGTCGCGGGTCATCGGGCGTTGCCATCGGGGCGCGGCACCGACTTCGCCGGAGCCCGCCGTGTCGTCAGGGTGACGTCGACCGGTGACCGGAGCAGGCATGTGCCCGAAGTCGTCCGATATCGGTCGGATCTCCGGGAGGGTGATGGTGTCGCCGTCCTCGTGGGAGGCGAAGCGCCGGCCATGGAAGGCGGTGGTCGCTGGCTCCACGGCGCGCCCTCTGGAGCGCGGCACAGGGGCGGTTTCCGGCGCGGTCGCCTCGATCGTGACCTCGGTGCGGTCGAGCCGGCGCGGAGCCCTCCCGCGGCGGTTGGCGCGGATCTCGCTGAAGGCCACGCCCACGAACACTCCGAGCACGAGGGTGTTGATGGTGAGCCAGACCGTGGCAAGGTTCAGCTGCCCGAGGGTCACGTCGCGCCAGATGGACACCAGGAGGGTGCAGGCAAGGAAGACGAAGGTGAGGACCTGGGGCATCATGAACCCGAACGGTGAGGCCTTGCCTCCGGTGGTCCCTGTGACGCTCCACTTCTGGTCGACCGCGAACATGGCGTTGCGCAGTGCCTTGAGGTAGATCGGGTACGAGCAGGCCGCCAGCAGGAGGACCTCCCAGCGGAAAGTGCCCAGGATCAACATCGCCAGCAGCACCTGCATGATGTAGAAGCCGCCGTAGAACAGGATCCACGTCGCCGCCCCGACGGTGGCACCGACCGGTCGCAGGTCGAAGAACACCTCGAGGGCGGGGACGAAGAGCAGGATCCCGGGGGCGATGCCGGTGAGGTAGTGGGTGGCCGTCACGAAGTACATGAACCGCTGGTCGAGCGTGAGATTGCGCCGCGGGCTCAACGGGTTGTGGGTGAAGAGGATCTCGAACCCGCCGGTGGCCCAACGGAGCTGCTGCTTCGAGTAGGCCTCGATCGAGTCCGGCGCGTCCCCCACGGCCAGGGCCTCGGGGATGAAGACGGACCTCCAGCCCCGCTCGTGCAGCATCAGGGAGGTCCACACGTCCTCCGACTTGGAGCGGGTGTACATGCCGCCCACCTCGTTGATCGCGGTGCGCCGGAACAGCACGTTCGTGCCGACGCAGAAGGCCGCGTTGAACTGGTTCCGCCCCGGCTGGATGAAGCGATAGAACATGGTCTGCATGTAGCCGGCGCCCCGGGAGATGACGTTGTGGAGGTTGCCGTACGCCTGCGGTGTCTGGACGAACGCGACGCGGGCGTCATGCATGAACGGCAGCGTCTCTTCGAGGAAGGCGGGTCTGGGGACGAAGTCGGCGTCCAGGATGACGAAGAAGTCGCCGTCGGTCCGCCCGAGGGCGTGGTTCACGTTGCCGGCCTTGGCCGAGTCGTGGACCGTCCGTCGGAGGTAGCCGCAGCCGAGCGCCCCGGCCATCCGTTGCACGTCGTCGGAGTCCCCGTCGTCGAGGATCCAGGTCCTGTGGGCGCCCCGGATGGCCATCGCCGCCGTGGCGGTACGCCGGATGACGTCCAGCGGCTCGCCGTAGACCGTGATGAGCACGTCGACGGTGACGACCTCGTCATTGATGAGCAGTGGCCAGCGCTCCGGGGCGTCATCGACGGCGTACGACGCGTTGAGGTCGCTGTCGTAGAGGAAGCGTTTGGCCGTGTAGAAGTCGTAGGTCCGCGGGTTGCGCTGCCCGACGAGGATCGTCCACATGCCCATCAGGGCGTGGAAGACCAGGATCGCCTCCGCGAAGACCACCAGGAACCACGGCAGGAAGTCGCCACGGTTTGCCGGATTGAGGAGAAACAGCCCATACGCCACCACTCCGAGCATCGAGAGCAGGGTGACCGCCAGGATGACGGGCGAATGGGAATTGCGCGTGGCCCGCCGAGGGCCGGGATCGGGCTCGTCGTGGCCGTCCGCTGTCTCGTGGGCGGCGACGCTGCTGCGCCGATCCGTCGCTTTCGCCATTACAGTCACATGGTCCCCCTAGTCCCATGTCGAGCGGCCCGTTCCCCGTGGGGACGCTCTGTGATGGTGGGGGAGTTGCCGACGGCGTCGCGGTGCCGTACTGTTCCCTGAGCCGTGGCTCCCGGGCTTGTACGGCAGGCGGGTCGGACGGCAGATGGGCCGCACAGCGCTTCGGTGGGCCGAGCGGCCCGACGCTGACACAGGGGACCCCTTGCTGCTGGGCCCCCGACCCATGATCCGGGGCGATGCAACGGGCCCCGGACGGGATTTCTCCCCCGGTCGCCCTGCACTGGACGACTCCTAGTCAGTTGGGACCTTACTTCCGGGTGGGTCCACCGTCAGGACCACCGTGCCACCCTCTGAAGTCGACGCGGTTCCTCCCCTTGCCGGGCCCGGCTCGGCTCAGCGCCAAGCATCCTCCGGGTGGGCGCCCGGGGTGCCGGTCCCGGGCTCGTACGGGCTGCGGGTGAAGCGGAACGTGCCGATGTCCAGCGCGTACGGCGTCTCCTCGCCGGCTCGGGTCAGCGGTAGGAGCTGCTCACCCAGCCAGTAGTCGCCCGCCATGCCCACCCAGCCCCGCAGGGGCAGTCGCTCGAACGTCGTCTCGCGACGACCACCGCCGAGCGGCGCCAGCGCCAGCCGCACCGAGCGTCCCGGCCCTGCTGCGGGCAGTGCGCTCAAGGTGTACGGGTTGGGGCCCCAGTACCAGACTCCACACAGGTCGACGACATCGGCCTGGGCGGGGTCCAGCGCGTACCGTGCGGGCGTCGGGGGTTCGGTCGCCGCGAGCAGGTCGAGCAGGCCGTGCGCGGCGCCCAGCGGATGGGTCGCCGAGGCGCAGACGGCGACGACGTCGCCCGTGCCGGGATCGCACCACAACTCCGCGGTGAACCCGGGCACCGAACCGCCGTGTCCCCAGCGACGGGTCTCACCGGTGTTGACGACCTGCAGCCCGAGGCCGTGCGCCGACACCCAGGGGGACCCGGGTGTGTCGGCCAGCGCCCTCGGCTCGTGCATCTGGGCGAGCAGGTCGGCCGGGAGGAGGTCCGGGCCGTCGCCCGACCCGCCCAGCGTCCACGTTCCGAACCGCACCAGGTCCGAGGGCGTCGACCAGAGCGCTCCCGCCGGCGCCATCGCCCGGTAGTCGGTCACCGGCTCGGGGTGCCAGACGTCCGCGTACGGGTGGACGGCCACCCCGGTCGCACAGGAGCGGTCGGCGTCCGGCCCGGTGCGATGCAGGCCGAGGGGGCCAGCACCCGCCGGTGGACGACGGCGTCCCACGGCTCCCCCTCGAGCACCTCCAGCAGGTGGCCCAGCACCGCGTAGCCGGTGTTGGAGTAGTGGTGGAGCCGGCCCGGCGCCGTGAGCACCTGGGGTGGGGAGGCCACGAGGTCTGCCCACGAGGGACCGGGGGAGCGTTCCCACCAGGGGCCGGTGGGCTCGGCCGCCAGGCCCGAGGTGTGGCTCAGGTAATGGGCCACGGAGGCCTTGGGGGAGAGCGCATCGGGCAGCAGGTCGGCGATGGGTGTCTCCAGCTCGATCCGGCCCTCGGCGACCAGTTGGAGGACGGCCACCGCGACGAGAGGCTTGGTGATCGAGCCGATCCGGTAGCGCGTCGTTTGCGTGGCCATGCTGGCGGCATCCGTGGTCCTGCCGTCCGTGCCGGTGGCGCCCGCCGTCGGTTCCGGGGCCAGGACGCCGATCGCGCCGGCCCACACCACGTCGCCGGCGCGAGCCACCGCGGCCGAGACCGAAGGGACCCGGCCGCTGCGCTGGGTGCGGAGCAGCCAGTGGTCGAGGATGCGGACCGTCGCGGGATCCAGCGTCGTCATGGCTCCGACGGTAGTCCGGTCGGGTCGCGCTGTCAGAGGCCGCGCTGTGTGGCCCGCGAGGGATGTGGCGGAGAGCTGACCGGCGTCGGCAGCCCGTCCCGCAGGAGGGTGGCAGCGTCCTCAAGGGCGGTCCGGAGGGCCACCTCGTCGTCCTCGGAGAGCGTCGGTGCGCCGGTAGGTCCGCTGTGGCACCGCAGGAAGTGGGCGGCGGCCGCGCGCATCGCCGCCACCGAGGCCTCGACGAGCACCGTCGGGTAGGGGTCCTCGTCGGGGTCGGACCCGAGTCGCTCGGCCACCGCCTCGACCAGGGTGCGGGACGTCTCCCGCGAGGAGCCCATCGCCAGCGGGAGGAGTTCGGGGTGCCGGCTGGTCACCTGCTTCACCAACCGCCAGGTCGTACGGTCGGCGGAGATCTCCACGGCGTGGTCGATCAGGGCCGCGAGGAGGATGTCGCGGACCTCGGTCCCGGCCGGAGCCTGGCGGATGCGGTCGCGCATCCCTTCCCCGTGATCGGGGGTCGGATCGACGAGCGCCTGCTCCTTGCTGGCGAAGTAGTTGAAGAAGGTGCGGGGAGACACGCCGGCCCGGTGCGCGATGTCCTCGACCCGGACCTCGGACAGGCCCCGCTCCGCGACCAGCTCGAGAGCGGCCAGGCGCAGCGCCCGGTGGCTCTCCTGCTTCTTGCGCGCGCGCAGGCTACCGGGGGTGTCACGCTCGGGGCCGGTGATCATGGCTCCATCGTACGAACAGCGGTGCCGTCCGGTCCGACTCCGTGGCACACCGAGCCTGGGGAGGCGGTACCCCGAGGAAGGTCAGGGCCGACCCGGTGAACAACCCCATCGCCCCGGTGCGAGTCGCGGCCTACCGTGGGGGCGTACGCACCGTCGACGGGAGCAGGGGAGGGTCCATGACCAACGTACTGGTGGCCTTCGCCACCAAGGGCGGCACCACCCAGGCCATCGCCGAACGTCTCGGGTCCGGCCTGACCGACGCCGGTCACGCGGTGACCGTGGTCCCGGTCCAGGACGATCCCGACCCGGCGGCGTACGACGCCGTGGTGATCGGTTCCGGCGTGATGTCCGGCAGCGTCTACGCCTCGGCGGGTCAGTGGGTCAGCGCCCACCGCAAGGGGCTGGCGCACAAGCCGACCGGGGTCTTCGTCGTCTGCTTGGACATCGCCTCCGGGGAGCGGTCCCGGATCGAGCAGGCCCGCGACTACCCGAGCCAACTCGTCGCGCTCCTCCCGGAGGAGCCGATCGGGACGACGGTGTTCGCCGGGCCGCACGAGCCACAGTGGCGGGCGCGCTGGGAACGCCTTGCCGCCCGCGTCGGGCGAGCCCCGCGAGGCGACTTCCGTGACTGGGGCGCGGTGGATGACTGGGGCGGGGAACTGACCGGCCGGCTCTGACCTGGACCCGGCCGGCGCATTGCCGGCGCACTGTCGGGCTCGCGAAGTGCTTGCGGCGCCGCTCGCCGACAGGGTGGGATGGAAGCACACGATTTCACCGGTTCACGTGGTTTCCTGCGCGATCCGTCGACGGTGCGAAAGATGGTGGACATGCAGATCACCGAGACCAGCGACCTGTGGTGGAAGAGCGCGGTCATCTACTGCCTCGACATCGAGACGTTCCTCGATGCGAACGGCGACGGCAGCGGCGACCTCGGCGGGTTGGCGCGCCGGATGGATTACCTGAACGAGCTCGGGATCACCTGCCTGTGGCTGATGCCCTTCTATCCGAGCCCCGACCGGGATGACGGCTACGACATCGTCGACTTCTACGGGGTCGACCCGAGGCTCGGCAACCACGGTGAACTCGTCGAGGTCATCCGCACCGCCCATGACCGGGGCATCCGGGTGATCGCCGACCTGGTCATCAACCACACGTCCGACAAGCATCCCTGGTTCCGGGAGGCGCGCCGCAGCAAGGACAACCGGTACCGCGACTTCTACGTCTGGCGGGACACGCCGCCGCCGGACACCCACACCCAGGTCGTCTTCCCCGACAAGGAGACCTCCGTATGGCAGTTCGATGAACGGACCGAGGAGTGGTATCTCCACCATTTCTACAAGTACCAGCCGGATCTGAACACCTCGAACCCGGATGTGCGCCGGGAGATCCTCCGGATCATCGGTTTCTGGCTCCAACTCGGCATCGACGGCTTCCGGGTCGATGCGGTGCCGTACTTCCTCTCCAGCGACAAGACCTCGCCCAGTGAGTCGATGCCGGGAGATCCGCACCTGGTGCTGAAGTCGATCCGTTCCTTCCTCGAGCGGCGCAAGGGCAGCGCGATGATGCTCGGCGAGGTCAACCTGCCGTACGACCAGCAGCTGGCGTACTTCGGCGGCGAGGCGGGCGATGAGCTCAACCAGATGTTCGACTTCGTCGGGATGCAGGCGGCGTACCTGTCCTTCGCCCGGGAGGACGCCACCCCACTCAAGGAGGCCCTGCTCGCCCGGCCGCCGATCCACGCGACCTGCGCCTGGGCCAACTTCCTGCGCAACCACGACGAGCTCACCCTGGACAAGCTCAGCGAGAGTGAACGGCAGGAGGTCTTCGACGCGTTCGGGCCCGAGGAGAACATGCAGCTCTACGGCCGTGGGCTGAAACGCCGGCTGCCGTCGATGCTCGGCGGTGACCCGCGCCGGATCCGGATGGCGTACAGCCTGATGTTCTCCCTCCCCGGCACGCCGGCGCTCTACTACGGGGAGGAGATCGGCATGATCGAGGACCTCGAGGCCGAGGGGCGGATGGCGGTGCGCACCCCCATGCAGTGGAGCGACCGGCCGAACGGCGGGTTCTCCACCACGGAGCCCCGCCACCTGGTCCAGCGCCTGGTCCCCGATGGTGGCAGCCCCGAGCACATCAATGTGGCCCGCCAGCGTCACGAGGGCGACTCGCTGTGGAACTTCATCCGTGACCTGATCGGACTGCGGCGGACGTGCAACGAGCTGGGCTGGGGCGAGGTCTCGATCCTGGACCAGCCGGCCCCCTCGGTGCTGGCCCACCGGTGTGACCTGCCCGGGGCGGCGATCATCGCGGTGCACAACCTGGCGTCCGAGGCGGTGACGATCGACCTGTCGGTCGATGCCTTGACCAGCGAGACCATGGAGGGCGACCCCGACGGTCCCAAGCCGGTGCCGTTCGTCTGCGTCGATCTGTGGGGACCGCACCGGGTGGAGCTGGAGAACGGCGTGCTGCGGGTGGCGCTGCCGGCCTACGGCTACCGCTGGTTCCGGATCCTGGAAGCCGACGACCTGGACGCGCCCTAGCCGTGTCCCGGCAGGCTGCGAGAGGCCTGGCGTCTGCCACCTGTCATGCACGATGATCGCTCGAGCCGACCCGACCGAACCATGAGGAGCCCTTGATGAAGCCAGGACTCGACCCGGGACAGATCCACACCGTGTCGGTGGTGGTCGATGACTCCCTGACCGTGCCCGCTGTGTCGGCCAAGTTCCCCGGGTTCGAGGAGATGCCGCGGGTCTTCGCGACCGCCTTCATGGTCGGCTTCGCCGAATGCGCGTCCATGGGAGCGCTCGCGGACTACCTCGAGCCGTCCGAGTCGAGCGTCGGGGTGGACGTACGTTTCGACCACACGGCCGCGACGCCGGTGGGGATGACCGTGACGGCGACCGCCGAGGTGACCGCGGTCGAGGGCCGCATCGTGACGTTCCATGTGGTGCTGCGCGACGACGTGCAGCAGATCGGTGAGGGAACCCACCAGCGGGCGATCATCGACCGGGAGAAGTTCACCGCGCGCGTGGCGGCCAAGGCGGAACGGCGCGGGCTGCTGGGGTAGCGCACCTGTCAGGCGATGGTCACATCCACCAGTGGATTGCTTCCTTGATCCCTTTCGGGCCATCGGGGTACATCGCCCCCTGGTAGCGAGGTAGACGGCCAGGGCCATAGCCAGTGGTGGATAGGTCCCCTCCCAGATTTCGTCACTGGCCGCGGGACGCGACAGGATCGTGAAGGCTCCGACCAGGAGGGTCGCTGTCCCCAGCGAGCTGATCCAGCGGGTCCAGTCCAGCCCGGTCGCGAAGACTGCTATGGCTGCGGCGACGAACACCGTCCAGGCGGCCAACGTGAACCAGGAGCGGCGGACGCCGAGCGAGAAGGCAGGTGCCCAGAGCCGAAGCCATGCGGCGTGCAGGCCGGACTGGAGAGTGCCAGCAGCCAAGATCGCCGCCATCTTCCAGGCTGGGATGGCCCAGACGCGAGCGAACGATGTCATCAGGTCATCCGCCATGTAAGCGATGACTCCGCCATAGCCGGGGTCATTAGGGCGAGCCCACCATCCGGAGTAATTCGTCACGGCGGGAGCGGTCTGGAGTTGGTGCACCAGTGCTGGATCCGAACGTCCGAAGAGGACGACCGCCAATACCGCCCCCCGACCGGGATGAAGAGGGTCAGGCTCTCCCATACCTTTGTACGGGGCGCCGTGTCAGCGACCGCGATCAGGACGAGGACGACGATGCCCCAAATTCCCATCGACGCCTCGTGGACCAGAGTGAGGACCCCACCAGCCAGCCCCAGCACCGTCAGAACCGCCACCAGCGCAGGCGGACGCCCTCGGGTCGGCAGAAGTACCGCGCCGACAGTGATCAGCC
The DNA here is from genome assembly GCF_009646095.1 of Raineyella fluvialis. Taxonomy (NCBI): domain Bacteria; kingdom Bacillati; phylum Actinomycetota; class Actinomycetes; order Propionibacteriales; family Propionibacteriaceae; genus Raineyella; species Raineyella fluvialis. Next base: position 2,095,507 of record NZ_CP045725.1, read on the forward strand.
ACACGAGTCCGAACTGGTCCGGGCGTCCATAGGCAATCAGGGCGTCGAACGTCCATGGGGAGCACGCGAGCAGCATCGCCAACGCCACCGAGGACCGGGTGCCATGTCTGACCAGCGCGGCGATGACGAGGTACAGGGCTATCGCCGGGAGCAGCGCGGCCGACCAAGGGGCGAGGTACGTCAGCCAAGTCGGTACCCTGTCGGCACGCCCCGATAGAAGCTGGATGATTTCACCGCCCAGTCCGCGACGAACGAAGCCGTAGTCATACGTCACCAGCCAGTATGAAACCTGCATCTCATCCGGCCGGAATCTCATTTGGGCGAGCACCTGATAGGCGACGACGACGCCCAGCAGTCCGGTCAATCCACGCTTCGTCCGAAGCGCGTCCCCCCAATGGCGCATGGCCTCACCCTAATGAACGTCGATCTCGCTGCAGCTCGCTCTCGGTCCGGAAGATGGCCCCGGGACTGGACCAACGGAGGTCGCGGGAGCCCGGGGACATAGGATCGGCGTCGTGCCTTACACGAACATGCACCTCTTCACCTCCGAGTCGGTCACCGAGGGCCACCCGGACAAGGTCTGTGACCGCATCTCCGACGCCATCCTCGACGCGATGCTGGAGCAGGACCCGCAGGCGCGTGTGGCCGTGGAGACGCTCACCACGACCGGTCTGGTGCATGTGGTGGGTGAGGTGACGACCTCCGCCTACGTGGAGATCCCGCAGATCATCCGCCAGGAGCTGCAGTCGATCGGCTACACCTCGTCCAGGGTGGGCTTCGACGGCGCCTCGTGCGGCGTGATCGTGTCCATCGGCCAGCAGTCCCCGGACATCGCCCAGGGCGTCGACAAGTCGCTCGAGTTCCGTACGGACAGCGGCGAGCACGATGCGTACGACCTGCAGGGCGCCGGTGACCAGGGTCTGATGTTCGGCTACGCCACCGACGAGACGCCGACGCTGATGCCGATGCCGATCTTCCTCGCGCACCGCCTCGCCGAGCGACTGACCGCCGTCCGCAAGGAGGGACTCGTCCTGGGGCTGCGTCCCGACGGCAAGACCCAGGTCACCATCGCGTACGACGACGAGCGGCCCGTCGGTATCGACACCGTCCTGGTCTCGACCCAGCACGACGAGGACGTCACCCAGGAGGAACTCGCTCAGATCATCCGCACCATGGTGGTCGAGCCGGTGCTGGCCGAGGCGGATCTCGGCCTGGCCACCGACCGGATGGCGCTGCTCGTCAATCCGACCGGGCGGTTCGTGGTCGGCGGCCCGATGGGCGACGCCGGCCTGACCGGCCGCAAGATCATCGTCGACACGTACGGCGGCATGGCCCGCCACGGAGGCGGCGCGTTCTCCGGGAAGGACCCTTCGAAGGTTGACCGTTCCGCGGCGTACGCACTGCGGTGGGTGGCCAAGAACGTGGTCGCCGCGGGCTTGGCGAAGCGCTGTGAGGTGCAGGCCGCCTACGCCATCGGCCGGGCTCGACCGGTCGGGGTGTACGTCCAGACCTTCGGCACCGGGACGGTGTCCGACGAGAAGATCCTTGAGGCGATCCGTACGGTCTTCGACCTGCGCCCCGCCGCCATCGTCGACCAGCTCGACCTGAAGCGGCCGATCTACAAGGCCACCTCGTCGTACGGCCACTTCGGCCGGGAACTGCCCGAGTTCACCTGGGAGCGGACCGACCGCGTGGAGCAGCTGCAGGCGGCCATCGCCTGAGCAGCGGCTCGGTCAAAATGTGATCTGTCGGCCCTTTCGCTGTGTGCTGACTCATAGCTAGAGTCGGCTCAAATCGCATCCCGGTGGGGGATACGGCACGAGCGGGGGGCCGGGCGGGATATGAGTGCACGGATGCGGGTGCTGGGTCTGGGGAGGCCGTCGACGACGGTCCTGATCATTCTGGTCGTGCTCGCCACGATCCTCGGCTGGGGCGGCCTCCCTCCCGCGTCGGCCACGGTCGCGACGATCTCGAACGACGCGGCGCGCACCGGCTGGGACCGGAACGAGGCCGGGCTGTCGCCGGCAGACATCACCTCCAGCGACTTCGGCGTGGTGTTCAACCACCAGGTCGACGGCCAGGTCTACGGCCAGCCGCTGGTGGTCGGGTCCACCGTGATCGCCGTGACCGAGAACAACGCCGTCTACGGACTCGACCCCGTCACCGGTGCCGAGAAGTGGAGCCGCAACGTCGGCAAGGCGTGGTCCCCCTCACCACTCAGCTGCGGTGACCTCACCCCGACCATCGGCATCACCTCGACGCCCGTCTACGATGCTGCCACCGGCTTCGTCTACTTCCTGGCCAAGGTCGACGACGGCCCCGACGTCCAGCACCCCAGCTGGTGGATGCATGCCATCACACCAGGCACGGGCGTGGAGCGGACGGGGTGGCCGGTCCGGATCAGCGGCGCCGCCAGCAACGATTCCACCGCCGTCTTCAACCCTGAGGTCGAGATGCAACGCCCCGGCCTACTGGCGCTGGGCGGGTCGATCTACGCCGCTTTCGGCGCCCATTGCGACCGGGGGGCCTACCGCGGATTCGTCGTGGGGGTGAGCACCTCGTCCCCGCAGGTGAGCTCGATGTGGACGACGGAGGCCGGTAGCTCCAGCAGCGGTGCGGGTATCTGGCAGTCCGGTGGCGGGCTGGTGTCGGACGGTTCGGGGCGCATCCTCTTCTCCACCGGCAACGGCGTGATGCCTCCTGTCTCCTCCGGGACCTCGGTGCCGAAGACCTTGTCGGAGTCCGTCGTCCGGCTCAATGCGACGTCCAACGGCCTGCAAGCCGCGGATTTCTTCAGCCCGTCCAACGCGGCGACCCTGGACAGCGGCGATCAGGACCTGGGATCGGGTGGCCCGATCGCGCTGCCGGACTCCTTCGGCACCACCGGGCACCCGCACGTCCTGGTGCAGCAGGGCAAGGACGGGCGTGTCTTCCTCCTGGACCGGGATGCGCTCGGCGGCCGTAGCCAGGGCTCGGGTGGGACCGATGCGGTCCTCGGTGTCGTCGGCCCCTACCAGGGGCAGTGGGGACACCCGGCGGCTTGGTCGAGCACGGCCGGCAACTACCTGTACCTGGTCGGTAACGGCGGTCCGCTCCGCGCACTGCGTGGCGGCAGTAGCTCCGGCGTGCCGGCGTTGACCCAGGTGGGCGCGAGCCAGGACACCTTTCCCTACACCTCCGGTTCGCCGGTCATCACCTCCAACAGCACGGACTCCGGGTCGGGGGTCGTCTGGGTGATGCGCAGCGGTGGTGGCTCCTCGGGCACGACGGCCCAGTTGCGGGCCTACAGTGCGATCCCCGATTCGCGGGGGATCCTGACCCTGCTCTACTCGGCCGACATCGGCACCATGGCGAAGTTCACCGTGCCGGCGACCGATGGCAACCACGTCTACATCGGCACCCGCGACGGGCGTGTCATCGGGTTCGGGCGTCCGGCGACGTCCGCTCTGACCGGGTCGCCGGTCAACTTCGGCAACGTGGCCGCCGGGACCACTGCCACCGGCACGCTGACCCTGACGGCCACCCGCTCCTTGACGGTCACCGGGGCCACCACGGCGGCGCCCTTCGGGGTGACCGCGCCCGCGCAACCCGTGAGCCTGGCCGCCGGCGGCACGATCCAGTTGCCGGTGTCGTTCAGTCCGACCGCTGCCGGCGCCGCGTCGGGTCTGGTCAGCGTGACCATCGATGCCGGGAACGTACTGACCTTCGCCCTCAACGGGACAGGCACGGCCGTCGGGCTGCAGGCCCAGCCGGCCACCGCAACCTTCGTCGACCAGGTCGTCGGCTCGACCGGTCTGGCGAATGTGCAGGTCACCAACACCGGCTCGAATCCGGAGGTGATCTCCGCTGTGACCGGTCCGAGCGGACCCTTCACGGTGACCGGCCTGCCGAGCGTGGGCACCTCCATCCCCGGTGGTGGTTCGGGGTCTTTCGTGCTGGGCGTGAAGTACTCGCCCACCGTGGCGGGATCCGATGCGAGTGCGGTGACGATCACGTCCACCAGTGGCACACTCAAGATCCCGCTGTCGGGCACTGCCATCTCCGGCGCCGCCCACCTGGTGCTCAACCCGTCGACCCTCGATTTCGGATCGGTCCCGGTGGGCTCCTCCCGCACCCTGAACTTCGACGTCACCAACACGGGCAACATCGCCACCACCATCACTCTGGCGAAGGCACCGGCCGGCGTCTTCAGCACGTCGTCGCCACTGTCCGAGGGAGTGGTGGTCGGTCCAGGCCAGGTGATCCACCAGCCCGTCACGTTCACCCCGACGACCGTTGGGTCAGCCCCGCCCGCCGTGTACGCGATCAACAGCGACTCGAACACCGCCATCATGAACGAGCAGCTGACCGGGGTCGGCACCGGACCGGTGCCCGCACCGGCGACGAACTCGTGGCAGTTGAACGGCACCACGACCATGCCGACGGCCGGCCAGCTCCAGCTGACGCCGGCGACCAACTCCGCGACCGGCACGGCCTTCTACAACACGGTCGCTCCGGTGACCGGCGCGGGAACGGTGCCCACGGAGGGTCTCGACGCGAAGTTCAACGTGACGATGAACGGCGGCTCGGGCGCCGATGGTGTGTCCTTCGCGATGCTCGATCCCAGTAAGACCGCGCCGAATGCCGTGGGTGGTGGCGGTGGTGGGGTCGGTGTCTCGGGCCTGCCCGGCATCGCCGTCATGTTGCAGACGTGGCCGGCGGCGGGGGTGTCCAGCAACAACTTCGTCGGGGTGGCGCAGACCACGTCGTCGGGCGTGACCATGCTGAAGTGGGTGAACGCCCCCTCAGACCTGCGCACTGGCAGCCATCCGGTCGAGGTGAGCGTGGTGTCGGGGCACGTCAAGGTGTCCGTTGACGGCCACGCGTTGCTCGATGTGGTGCCGCCGTCAGGGAGCCTGACGCCCAGCGCGATGATCGGGTTCACCGGCGCCACGGGCGGTCTCAACGACATCCATGCCGTCAACAAGGTCACCATCACCACACAGGTGTCCGGTGCTGGCACCGTCCCGGTCCCTGGACCGGCGTTCGGCACCTGGCAGCTCAACGGCACGTCGACCTTGCCGTCGGCCGGCCAGCTCCAGTTGACCCCGGCCGTCAACGGTGCCACCGGGACGGCGTTCTACATCGGAGCACCGGTCAGTGGAGCGGTCCGCACCGAGGGTCTTGACGCCAAGTTCAGCGCGACGATGAACGGTGGGTCCGGCGCCGATGGTCTCTCCTTCGCGATGCTCGATCCCAGCAAGAGCTCGCCGACAGCGGTCGGTGGCGGCGGCGGTGGGGTTGGTGTGTCGGGCCTGCCCGGCATCGCGGTGATGCTGCAGACGTACCCGGCCGCCGGAGTGTCCAGTAACAACTACGTGGGGGTCGCGCAGACGACGCCCTCAGGCGTGACCATGCTGAAGTGGGTGAACGCCCCTCGGATCTGCGCAGTGGCAGCCATCCGGTCGAGGTGATCGTGGCCTCGGGGCACGTGAAGGTGTCCGTGGACGGCCAGGCGTTGCTTGATGTGGTGCCGCCGTCGGGGAGCCTGACGCCGACCTCGATGATCGGCTTCACCGGCGCCACGGGCGGACGCAACGACGTCCATGCCGTCAGCAACGTCGCCATCACCACCACCGCCGGGGCGGGTGCGCCGCTGACGAACGCCACCGCCGACACGAGCTTCGGCGACGTGCTCCTCGGCCGCAGCGGACAGCTGTCGGTGACCCTGACCAACAAGAGCAGCCAGCCGGAGGTCGTGATGGCGGTCACTGGCCCCGCCGCGCCGTTCACCGCCACCCTGCCGTCGGTCGGGTCGACCGTCCCCGCAGGAGCCAGCGTCACCGTGCCGGTCACGTTCACGCCGACCGTGGACGGCACGTTCACGGACAGCTTCACCGTGGTCACCACCAGTGGCCAGGTCGTGGTGCCTCTCAGCGGCACCGGCAGCAACCAGCTGCCGGACCTCTCCACGTCGACCTGGAACGGGTTGGGGACGACGGTGCTGTCGGGCACGACGGTCACCCTGACGTCCGACGGGCAGCTCGGTGCTGCCGGCCTGATGTACAACTCGACCGCGGTGGCGCCTCAGGGCGTCCATGCGGTCTTCTCGGTCCAGATCAGCGGTAACCACCCGACGGGTGCCGACGGCCTGGCCTTCGCCCTGCTCGATGCGGGGGCGGCCAAGCCGACCGCGCCGGGCCTGGCGGGATCCGGCCTCGGGATCAACGGCCTCACCGCGACGTACTTCAGCATGGCGACCTGGTCGGCCTGGGGGATCAACAGTTCGAACTACGCCGGAGTCGGCACCACCTCCGGGGGGACCGGACTCAACTACCTGTCCTCGACGACGGCCATCCCGCCGCTGCGGACCGGGACGCACAACGTCGACGTACGCATCACCTCGGCGAACCACATGGTCGTCAAGGTCGACGGGCAGCAGGTGCAGGACACCCTGGTGCCGAACCTGCCGCCGAAGGTCTACATCGCCTTCGGTGGGGCCACCGGTGGCGCGACGGACACGCATGCGGTGCTGAACCCGGTGATCACGTACACCGGGTAGTCGCTCAGGCCAGCAGGTGCTGCAGCAACAGGCGAGCCGCGTCCTTGTCGAGGGTCTGGTTGGCATTGCCGCACTTCGGTGACTGGATGCAGCTGGGGCATCCGTCTGAGCAGCGGCAACTCGTCAGGCGTTCGTACGTCGCCGCCCACCAGCGCTCGGCGATCCGGAAACCCTCGGCGGCGTAGCCCGAGCCACCGGACTGCCCATCGTGGATGAAGATCGTGGCGGTGCCGGTGTCGGGATGGAAGACGGTGGACACGCCGCCGATGTCCCACCGGTCGCACGAGGCGAACATCGGCAGCAGCCCGATCGCTGTGTGCTCGGCGGCATGGACGGCGCCGGCGAGCTGCGGATAGGTGAGGCCTGTTGCGCTGACGACCTCTTCGGGGATGGTGATCCACATCGCCTGTGTCTCGAGGGCGTGTTCCGGCATTACCATCGGGGTCTGGTCCCACACCTCGCCGGTGAGTTCGTCACGGCGCAGATACCCGATCACCTGGCCGGTGAGGCGTACGGAACCGCGATGCACGGCGGCGGGACCGAAGGGGCGGCTTTCTGCGGTGGTGAGGACCTCGATGTCCATCGTGCTGACCGGCTGGGTGGTGTAGCCCGGACGGTCCCGGTGCACCGTCGCCTCGTAGTTGTCGAGATCGAGGGTGTCCACCATCCAGGAGTCTCCCTGGTGCAGGTACACCGCCTCAGGGTGGACGGCACGATCGGCTGACCCCACGTCCGCGACGCCGACCAACCGCCCCGTGTCGCGGTCGATGATGTCGATGGCCCGCGCACCGCCACCGCGGATGTCGATCATCGTCGCGGCCCGTTCCGGGCGTGTCCAGAACCAGCCGGCCCGCCGCTTCCGCAACGCTCCTTGAGCGACGAGAGCATCGGCGATCCGGGCCATGGCGGGGCCGAAGAACCGAGTGTCGTCCTGGGTCAGCGGTGCTTCCTGGGCGGCAGCCGCCAGATGCGGACCGAGAACGTACGGATTGGCCGGATCGAGGACCGTCCGCTCCACCGAGCCGTCGAGCAGTTCGTCGGGGTGGGCGAAGAAATAGGCGTCGAGGGGGTTCTCGCGGGCGACCAGCAGGACCAGGGCGTCGTCGCCCCGTCGGCCTGCGCGCCCGGCCTGTTGCCACAGGGCCGCCCTCGTGCCGGGATAGCCCGACACGATCACCGCATCGAGCCCCGCGATGTCGACCCCCAGCTCGAGGGCGTTGGTGGCGGCGACGCCCTGCAGGTGGCCGGTCTGCAGGTCCCGTTCGAGGCGGCGGCGGTCCTGAGGCAGGTAGCCGGCCCGGTAGGCGTCGACCCGCCCGAGTGGGCCGATGAGCTCCTGCGCCGTGACCGCCACCCGCTCGGCCATGGCGCGAGAGGCGATGAACGCCACGGTCTGGCGTCCCTCGGTCACGCAGTCGGCGAGGAGTTGGGCCGACTCGCTGTCGTGGTTGCCCTCGGGTTTCCACAGCACCAGGTCGACGTGCCCATGCGGGGAGCCGTCCTCCGTGACCGTCACGACGTCGCCGGAGTCGACCCCGGCCAGGTCCGCCAGCAGTTCGGCGCCGCCGTCTAGCGTGGCGGAGGTGGCGATGACCACCGGCTCGGCCCCGTACATCGCGGCGAGGCGGCGCAGTCGGCGGATGATCGCCGAGACGTGGGCGCCGAACACGCCACGGTAGCGGTGGCACTCGTCCAGCACGATGTAGCGCAGCGACCCGAGCAGGCGCGCCCAGCGGGCGTGGTCGGGCAGCACCGAGTAGTGGAGCATGTCGGGGTTGGTGAGGACGTAGGTTCCGAAGTCACGGGCCCACGCCCGCTCGGCGTCGTCAGAGTCGCCGTCCAGTGTGCAGACGCGCCAGTCGTCGAGCTGCAGGTCACGGCAGGCCCGCGACTGGTCATGCGCGAGGGCTTTGGTGGGGGCCAGATAGAGTGCCGTCCCGCTCCGCCGGGCGGCCCCGAGATCCGCGCGCAGCTGCGCAGCCGTGAGGCGGGGTCGCACGGCCGTCGCTGTTGCCACTCCGGTCGGGCCGCCATGCAGAGTCGTGACGGTGGTTGACCTGACAGTCGTGGGGTCGGCGCCGGTCTCGCGGGTGGCAGCCGCGACGGGCACGAGATAGGCCAGGGACTTGCCCGAGGCGGTGCCTGTGCTCAGCAGGACATGCCGGCCCGTACGGACGGCATCCATCGCCACGGCCTGGTGCTCCCACGGTGCGGTGATGCCCCGCTCCGCGAAGGCATCGGCGAGGTCGGCCGGCACCCAGTCGGGCCAGGCGACAGCACGCCCGGGGCGCGCGGGGATGCGATGGATGTGGCGCACCCGCGGGTCGGTCGACTGGAACACGCGGTCAGTCTAAGTCGCGGGACGGACAACGCTGCGGAGCGCCGGGGCTGGCAACCAAGCGCACCGTCGTGGCAGGGGGGAAGCGGGCGATGATCAGTGTCGGGGAGCCCGGGCGGCGGAACGCCATACCTCGGACACGACCGCCGCTGTTCGGCTGATCGGGAAACGCTCCTGGACCGACAGCCAAGCCGCCAGCGCCCGCCGAGCCGCCACCTCGGGATGCTCGAGCGCCTCGGCGACAGCATCGGCGAGGGCCGAAGGGTCTCCGGGGGGGACCAGCCACCCGAGTGGCTCACTGTCAGGTGCGGGGCGCACGATCTCGGTGACACCACCTCCGTGTGTCGCCACGACCGGAATTCCGCGGGCCATGGCCTCGACGATCACCTGCCCGAACGGCTCGGGCTGGCCGGAGGCATGGACGCAGACGGTCAGTTGATCGAGCTCGTCTGAGGGGTCCGCCACGAAACCGGTGAACTCGACGGCGTCCTCGAGTCCCAGTGCCGCGACCTCGGCCCGCACCTGCTGCTCGTACGTGTCCTCGCCGAACAGCGGGGCACCGATGATCCGGAAGCGTGTGTCGGGATGGTCCCGCCGTACCAGCGCAGCGGCCCGGACGAACTCGATCTGTCCCTTGGTCGGGCTGACCCGTCCGAGGATCCCGACCACGGGGGTGGCGGGAGCGCGGCGCTCTAGAGGCGAGGGGCCGAGCTGGTCGGCGCTGTAGCCGGGGTAGGCGACGGCGATCCTCGGCACCTTCGGCAGGGTGGCGGCGGTGCCGGCGGAGTTGACGATCACCCGGGTGGGGGCCCACCGGGCCAGTGTGCGCATCAAGCGCACCATCGGGCCGGGGAGATAATCGGGGCTGATCCGGTCGTGGATGTGCCACACCAGCGGACGCCGGGCGATCAGTGCGGCGGGAATCGCGATGAGGTCCGCCTTCAGGGAAGTGCTGTGGATGAGGTCAGGGGCCAGCCGTCGGAGTCGCAGCCCGAGCCGGACCGCGTACGGCAGCACCCGGAGCGCGTTCCGTGCGGCGGTGAGCGGGGTGGCACCGGCTTCCACCCTTCCGGCGCCAGCGAGACGGGGGTTCAGCGGGAGCACCTCGACCGAATGGCCCGACTCCTCCAGGCGCTCGGCGAACGGCCCTTCACTGAAGAGGACGGTATGGGTGGTGATAGCGGGGTCCAGATGATCGAGGAGACGGATCAATGCGAGCTCGGCCCCGCCCATCGCCCCGGTGTGGTCCAGCACGACGACGCGCAGCGCCTCCCGCGGATCCGGTTGTCCCCCATGGCGACCACAGTAGCCGTAAGTCTACTAGGAGGAGTTCGACGACGAGGAGGCGTGACGACGAGGGAATGGGACGGCGCCACTGAGCGCGGCGGCGCCCGAGCGGTCAGCCGTTCGCGCGCTGGGGCAGGTACTGGATGGCCCAGCGATTGCCGTCGGGATCGTGGAACGAGACGAAGTGACCCCAGTCGAGCTTCTGGACGTCACTCACCGCGACGCCCCGGGCGGCGAGCTCGTCGTGGGCGCGCTGGATGTCGGCTACCACGATCTGGAGCCACGACCGACCGGGCGGCTCCTCGCTCAGTCCCTCTCCGAAGGCGATGGAGCAGGCCGAGCCAGGCGGGGTGATCTGGACGAAGCGGAGCGAGTCGCTGACCCGCTGGTCATAGTCCAAGTGGAAGCCGACCTTGTTGACGTAGAAGTCGATGGCGCGGTCGACGTCCGAGACGGGCAGGAAAGCCAGCTCGAGTTTCCAGTCCATGAGGGTCCTCGGTCGAAGGGATCTGCTGCCATCGAATCACCGTTGGCGTGGTGTCGCCACACCAGTCGCGCGATACACAGGCGGCCACCCATGCCACGATGGGACCATGCCGACCGACCAGCCCTTCGCTACCGATTCTCGTCGTCTCGCGGATGCGCTGCGCGCCGCCGAGTTCACTGTGGACCCGGTGGCCGAGAGACTGGGGCCGCAGGCCTGGGCGGCGCTGGGCCGCAACACCACGTTGGCGGCGCTGCGCGCGCTCGGCGGAGCCGATGACCCCCAGGCCACCCTGCTGCGGCTGTTCGTCCTGCAGCGTACGGTCGGGCGCGCGGCAGCGGATCGAGCGCTCCCGGGTCTGGTCGACCTGCTGATCGCGGACGCGTTGGTCGAGGAGGTCGCCGGCCGGATCGCGGCGACGGTCGACATCCGTCCGTACGGTGCCGATGAGTCAGCAGGGATCGCGTTCGACGGTTGGGCGGCCTCCGACCACGTCCCCGGGCTGGACGGCCGGGTCAACCGGACCCGTCCGGACTTCGTCCTGCCCCCCAGCCCGGCCTCGGTCACGCTGACGCAGATGACGATCCGGCGTCCGGTCACCCGGGCCCTTGACCTGGGAACCGGCTGTGGCGTGCAGTCCCTGCACTTGGCCGGTCACGCCCAGCGGGTGGTCGCCACCGACCTGAACCCGCGCGCCCTCCGACTGGCCGATCTCACGCTACGGCTGAACGGGGTGGAGGATCGTGTCGAGTTGCGCCACGGCAGTCTCTACGAGCCCGTGGGCGACGAACGCTACGACCTGATCATCAGCAATCCTCCGTACGTGATGTCACCTCCCCAGGAAGTGGGGGAGCGGCTGACGTACCGAGAGGGGGGTCTGCCCGGCGATTCCCTGGTCGAGCAGGTGATCCGCGGTGCGGGGTCGAGGCTGGCGGACGGGGGGTCGCTGCAGGTGCTGGGCAACTGGGCCCACGTGCGCGGTCAGGACTGGACCGAGCGGTTGCACGACTGGATCGATCCGACAGGGTGTGATGCCCTGGTGCTCCAGCGGGAGCTGCTCGACCCGTACGAGTACATCGAGCTCTGGCTCAACGATGCGGGCCTGGCAGGGTCCGATGAGTACACGGGCCGCTATGCCCAGTGGCTGGACTACTTCGATGAGTTGGGGATCGAAGGCGTGGGCCTGGGGTGGATGAGCCTGCACAATGCCGGGCATGCCGACCCGTCGGTGCAGATCCAGGAGTGGCCACACAGCGTTGCCCAGCCGGTGGGTCCGGCCTTCGCCGCCCAGCAGCAGGGAGTGGAGCTGGCCCGTCGCAGCGATGAGGAGCTGCTGGCGACATCGTGGCGGCTGGTCGACAGCGTCCAGGAGACGTACGGGGTGCCGGGCGCGGCCGATCCGGACCACATCGTCCTGCGGCAGCGGACCGGTTTCTGCCGGGCCGTGGAGGCGGACACTGCTCTGGCCGGCGTACTGGGTGCCTGCGACGGTGAGCTCCCGTTGGGGGTGATCATCCGAGCCGTGGCGCAGCTGCTCGAGGCGGACGCGGAGGGTCTGGTCGCGGACCTGACCGGGAGGATCCGCCCCTTGGTGGTCGACGGGTTCCTGGTCGCCTGAGCGAACGCTCAGTACGCGCCGGCGGAGGCCAGCACCGCTCGAGCCGTCCGGATCAGGATCATCACATCCTGCGTCATCGACCAGTTGTCGACGTAGTACAGATCGAGTCGGACCGTCTCGGTCCACGGCAGGTCGGAACGGCCCGACACCTGCCACAGCCCCGTGATCCCGGGACGTACGTCCAGACGCCGATGGACGTGCTCCTCGTACTGTTCGACCTCCGAGGGCAGCGCCGGTCGAGGACCGACCAGGCTCATCTCGCCGCGGAAGACATTGAAGAACTGCGGGAACTCGTCCAGTGAGAAACGACGGATGACGTGACCCACCCGGGTGATCCGCGGATCCTTCTCCATCTTGAAGAGGACACCGCCGTCGGACTCGTTCTGTGTGCGCAGCTGGGCGAGGAGCTTCTCGGCGTCCACCACCATCGAGCGGAACTTGAAGCAGCGGAAGAGCCTGCCGTCCTTGCCGACGCGGACCTGCCGGAAGAACACCGGCCCTCCGTCGTGGATCTTGATGGCCAGTGCGACGGCGAGCATGATCGGGGCACTGACGACGATGAGTGCCGACGAGCCGACGATGTCGAACGCCCGCTTGCCCCAGCGCGACGCGGCCTCCGACTGTGGCTGCTCTACGTGGACCAGTGGCAACCCCGCGATGGGGCGGACCTGGAGGCGTTCGGCGGAGACATCGGTCATGGCCGGGACGACGATCAGCTGGGTCCTACTGTGCTCGAGGTCCCAGGCCAGCCGTCGGAAGTCGCGGCTGCCGGGGAAGGAGCCCTCGGCGCAGATGACCGCCTCGGCCTCGACGGTCCGCACCGCCTCGCCGAGCCGGTCGATGTGACCGATGACCGGGATCCCGCGGGTGGTGTGTGGGGATGGGTCGTCAGGCGGGGTGATCGCGCCGACGATCCGATAGCCCAGCCAGGATTCCCGGCTGATCACGGTGGCGATCTCGTCGATGTGGGGAATGGTGCCGGAGAGGACGACGTCGCTGAGCAGCAGACCCCGTCCCCGGGCCCGCTGGATGAAGCGGCGCAGCGTCAGTCGTCCGACCAGCAGCATCACGACGCCGACGGTGAACTCGAGGACGAAGAAGCCGCGGGACAGCTGACTGTGGGTGAGGTAGAGCACCGCGGCCGCGAGGCCGGCGGTGATGCCGGTGGCGGTCAGGATCGACTGGTACTCCAGCGAACCGGCGCCCATGTTCTTCGTCCGGTAGAGGCCCCAGGCAGCGAGCAGGATGATCCACAACGGGACCAGCCAGACAGCCATTCCGGTCACCACGGAGGTGACGTCGGCGGCCTCGTCGAAGATCGTCAGTGAGTTGCGTCCCACGACCCCGATGCCGGTGGCGAGCAGAATGAGCACCAGATCGATCAGAAGGGCGGTCGTGCTGATCAGCCGCGAGCTTCCCCGCCCACTGCGGATGCCCGCTGTCCGGACCGATGCGGTCGAGCGGGTGGGGGAGGGCACGCTGCCGATCACTTCGGCACCACCTCTTCCCTCAGTGCCGCTGGTTGCTTCGATGCTCATGTTCCCCCGAAACCTGAACGTGCACGACCTGTGTGCGGGCCTGGGCAGGCGACCCCGAGGACCGCCGTGCCATCCGACTGACCTGCTCATTGAAACACCGGGGACTGACATCGCGCCACCCGGTCGATCCGCTGGACGGTTCCCGGAGGGTCTTCCCTCCGCAGCTGCAGCGGTCAGCGGCCGACGAGCGCCGCGACCTCCGCGCGGAGCCTGGCGATGAAGCGCTCTTCACTGAATCCCTCGGCGTGGCGCAGGATCGCGGCGCTGTCCCAGTCCCGGCCGCGGTTCGCGCTGACCGCCGCCGAGATCTCCCAGGCGGTGGAAGCCTCGAAGAAGGCGCCGTTGACGGCGGGGTCGATCGTGTCGAGGTAGCCGCCGGCGTGGAGGGCAAGGGTCGGCCGCCCGAAGGCCGCAGCCTCCAGGGGAGTGAGGCCGAAGTCCTCGTAGGAGGGGGCGATGAGGGCGCTGGCATGGGCGTAGGCCCACCGCAGTTGAGCATCGGTGAGCCCGGACACCATCCGGGCATTGGGCGGGGCCATCGCGCGCAGGTGCCCTTCCATCGGGCCGGCTCCGACGACGACGAGCCGCTCGTCGGGCAGGGACCGGAACGCCCCCAGCGCCTTGTCCACGTTCTTGTAGGGGAGCAGCCGCGAGACGATCAGGTGGAAGCCGTCCGCCCAGTCGCGCAGCTCGGAGATCGGTTCCTGTGTCCCGCTGGCGTCGATGCTGTGCGGCGGCGGCACGAGACCCGCTGTCATGCCGTAGGTGTCCGCGACCCGGCGTGCCACAACGCGGGAGTTGGCCAGGTAACGATCAGCCCGGTGCGCCGCCCTCCGGTCCCAGGATCGTAGGGGCCGCCCGAGGGCCGCCAGCGCGAGGCGACGCGGCGAGAACAGGCCCGCATCGCCGAGGTACTCCTCGGTCTGGTAAAGCCAGCGGGCCGGATTGTGGCAGTAGACGAGGCGCCGGCCGGTGGTCGGGAAGGCGTGCGCCCAGCCACTCGTGGAGACGATGACCACGTCGGCATCGATCCGCACGGACTCCGAGGCCCAAGCGAGCAGCGGGAGTGCACGGCGATGGTCGCGGCGGAGCAGACCGATCCTGTTGAGGGGGGAGGTCACGATCTCGGCCGAGCGGAAGTCCGGAAACGTAGCATCCGGATCGTAGAGCGTGGTGTGGATCGGGGCCCCGGGGAAGGCCCGCATCAGAGACAACATGACCCTCTCGGCGCCCCCGCGCTGGGTGAGGTAGTCGTGTGCCAGGGCGATCCGGACGCCGGACAGATCCACGGGGGAGAGATCGAGGGTGGCCGAATCGATCGGGCCGGGCCGAGTCATCGCGAGGCCACCCGCTGCAGAACCCCGGCGCCGAGGAGCGAGTCGATCACCGCGAGGGTGGCGTCGAGGAGGTTCCCCTCGGGTGGTGCGCCGAAGACCCCGGCCAAGTGGTCTGCCACGTTAGTGGGGGTTCGTAGCTGATGACAGTAGTCGACCACGGCCCTGCCGATAGCGGTGAGCCGGATCACCGTACGGTCGTACAGGACGAGCATTCCGTCGTCGACCTCCAGCGTGTCGACCGGCTCGACCAGGACGACGGCATCACGGTCGAGCTCGGAGGTCGGTGGTTGACGGATTTCGGATGGGTCGCGCTCGAGGCGTGCGTGGCGAGTGACCTCCGCGGCGTGGAGGTCATCCTCGGTCCCTGGCGCGGCGATGTCCTCTCGGGCCAAGGAGATCAGGACCGGCGCCAGAGAATCAGCCTCACGGTAGGTGCAGCGCAGGACCGGACCGGTCCGGTTGATCAGGGCCGCGAGTAGTTGCAAGGGGCGGTCCAGGTTGCTGAGGGCGGAGGTCTCGGGGGCCAGACTGGTGATGGCCTCGGCAAGCCCGAGTTCCTCCACGATCGGGGTCCCTGCGTGTGTGTCCGTACGATCGAGCAGGACGATCCGGCGTAACCAGGGCTCCGCGGGAGCTTCCACCAGCCCCAGTGCGTCAGGGGAGGTTTCCGCTTTGGCAGCCCCTGGCTCGGTCGCCCGGATCGACAGCGGCTTCGGGTACGGCTTTATCCGTCCGTCCGGGGTGACGCCCACGGTTTCGTCGGTCAAGTAGCCCAAGGTCTGGCCGAGGATGCGGGTCAGGGTGGTCTTCCCGGTGCCGCCAGGGGCCACGTACGCCACCGCGGCGCCCGTCTGCGGATCGGCGCAGGCGCCGGCGTGGAACATCAGCAGCCGACCGGTCTGCGCGGCGATGAAGGCATGGGTGACGGCCTGGGTTGTCTGTTGCAGGAGGGCGTCGAGTTGTGTCGCCTCGACGTGGGTACCCTCGCCGAGGCGTTCGGCATCTCCGTGTGTGGTGTCGGGGTCGGGTGTCGCCTCGTGCCGGAGCATGACCGTGATCGGCTCGATGGTGGCGCTGACCTGCTCTGGAGCGAGACAGCGGGACCAGGCTTCTTCCAAGGCCGTCAACACGGCCGGGGCTTGCTGGCCGTGGACCTTGACCGAAAGGTTCGATGTCAGCCCGTGCAGCGTCAGCGTCAGCGGTGCCGAAGGGCGTCGACTGACGGTGCCGGAGGACGACAGGGCGGACATGCTGTGCAGCCTACCCGGCGGCGGCACCGCCGATCTCGGGCGTGCCCACTGACGGATAGGCTGCCGCTATGACCGACGCCCCCCACAGCCGCCGCTGGCGGCCGTCGTGCAACTCGGTCACGCCGCCGTCCAGCGCGTCGCCGACGTGTCCGGCATCGACGTCCTGCACATCAAGGGATACGCGATCGATCCGTCCCTGACGCGGGAAGGAAGGGTTGGCACCGACGTCGATGTCCTGGTGCGGCCCGCTCAGGTGCGCGACTTCCTGCACCGGCTGCTCGAGGCCGGCTGGGAGCGTGTGATCGGTTTCCGTGCCGGGTCGCCTTTCGGCCACGCCGCGACTCTGCACCATCCCTTCTGGGGATACGTGGACGTCCACCGGTTCTTTCCGGGAATCGGCCTCGATCCCGCAAAGGCGTTCGACATCATGTGGTCCTCGCGGCAGGTCCGGCGGATCGCCGGAGTCGACTGCGTCGTGCCCGGCCTCGTGGCTCAGACTGTGATCCTGGTGCTCAATGCCGCAAGGTCGTGGTCGTCCGGGCCGGCAAATGTCGATGTGCACGCCTCCTGGGGGTGTGCGCATGAGAACCGCCGCGCCGAAATCCGGGCCCTGGTGGCTCGGCTCGAGGCCGACGTGGCGTTCGCGGCCGGCCTGGGGACCCTGGAAGACTTTCGCAATCGACGCGAGTATGCGCTGTGGAGGGTGATCTCCCAGGGGGGCACGCGCCTGGAGGAGTGGCGGGCTCGGATCGCTGCCGCCCCCAGCCGTCGCGAACAGCTCCGGCTCGTCCTGACCGCGCCGCTGGTCAACGTGGAACACCTCACCGTGCTGTGGGGGCGACGACCCACCCGCTGGGAGATCGTGCGGGAATTCTTCCTGCGTCCGGTCCGCGGTCTTGCCGAACAGGCGAGGGCCTTGCTCCTTGGTAGGGAGGGCAGACGATGAATGTCGGCAGCGACGCCAAGGAGAACCCCTCTTGCGAACAACTCGGCTACCGGCTGGCTGACGGCGTGGGTGCCGTGGAGGTGGACGGAATCTTCTACGTGGCCCCAGTTCCGCAGGGACCGATCCGCATCCTGGCAGGGAGCGCGGCAGTCATCTGGCGCGAGCTGATCACCGATGGGTCTGCCGGGACACTGGCCGATCGCGTGGCCGGCAGCGTCGGGGTCGACGTCGCAGAGGTACGGGCCTCGGTGAGGATGTTCATCGACGAACTGCTCCGTGATGGGTTGCTGACCCGGCGCTGAGCCGGGCCAGCAGGGGGTCATTCGGCGAAGCGGCGTCCCCGGGAGAGGGCCGGGCTCGGCGCGTCGATGGTCTCGTCCGGGGACGAAGCTGGAGCGGGCGCCGCCAGTGGGGTCCCCTGGGTGACCGGCTCGCTCGTGATGGCAGGCATCGAGAACTGAGTGTCGTCCGGGTCCTCGGTGAACAAGGAGCTGAGTGCGGTCCGTGCCGCGCGGACGGTCTCCTCGTCCTGCTCGGTACCGGACGGGCTGCCAGGGATCGCCGCCGACGTGACCGGGACGGCCTCCTCGAGGCTGCCGTGCCGGGAGGCCACGGCCTCGCGCTTGCTCTTGTCCTTCTTGCTGCGCCCGTACGCGTAGTAGCCGCCGTACCGGCTGGCGGAGTCGTCGTTGGGCATCCGGTTGAGCGCGAACCCGGCGACCTTGGCGTCGACGGTCCTGAGCTGCTTGACCGCCTGCGCAAGGTCCCGCTTCAACGTGGTGTTGACGCTGATGACCATCAGCATGCCACCCACAAGCCGATCGATCAGAATCGGATCGATCACCGGCAGCACCGGCGGGCTGTCCACCAGCACGTAGTCGTACGCCTGGAGCAGTTCGGCGAAGAGGGTCTCCATCGCCGTGGATCCGAGGAGTTCACTGGGATTCGGAGGGATCGCACCGGAGGGCAGGACGTGGAGACTCGAGTCGCCCCACTTCTGGGCGGCTTCAGCGACCGTGGCGCGACCCAGCAGGACCGTCGTCAGCCCGACGTTGCCCTCCAGGCCCATCGCTTTGGCGACGGACGGATTGCGCAGGTCGCCGTCCACCAGCACCACATTGGCACCCGAATCCGCGAGCGCGATGGCGAGGTTGACCGCCGTCGTCGTCTTGCCCTCACCGGGCATCACCGACGAGATCACGAACGAGTGCTTGCCACCCGTGGTGACGTCGGCGAATTGAAGGTTGGTTCGCAGGCGCCGATATTCCTCGGCGGCGACACCGTGTGGGTCGCTGCTCATCACCGTCGGACTGGTGCCCTTGGGTAGCAGTCGCAGGGCGCCGAGGATCGGTCGGTCGGACACTGCGCGAAGATCGAGCTCTGAGCGAACTCGGGTGTCGAGGAAATGCCGGAGCAGGGCCAGGCCGATACCGAGCGCCAGACCTGCCAGCACTCCGAGCGCGATGTTCTGAAGCAGGTTGGGCGAGACCGGCTGTGACGGGACAGTCGCCGGCGTGATGGTTGTCGCCTTCACCCCTTGGCCTGCGCTGTTGAGCAGGGGAGCGAACTCCTTGCCGATCGACGCCAACTGCGGGCCCACGGCGTTCGCGGCGTCGGCCGCCACCCTTGGCGATGACGAGGTGGCCGTGATGTCGAGCATCGGGGAGCCCGTCGCCGCCTTGGCCGTGACATTCAGGGGCGTACTGGGAGCAAGCTTGAGTTGCTGCCGGAGCGGGTCCATCACCACGGGTGAGCTGACGAGCTGCTCATACGTACCGAGATCGTTGGTCGTCAGGACGTAACCGCCGCCGCCGGTGTTGGTGCCGGTCTTGGCCGTCGCTTCCGCGGAGAAGAACACCCGGGTGGTCGCCTCGTAGGTCGGGGTGATTCGGAGCGTGGTCGCCACTGTGGCGGCCACCACCAGGAGCAGGCTGACCAGGACGGTCTTCCAGCGGGAGCCGAGGATGGCCAGGAACTCTCGGAACTGCACTGCTGCTCTCCAGTCATCGGTGGGTTCGGGCGGCGTCTCCGGATTATCTTCACACAGAAGGCACAAGGTTCGAGATGTGAGTCCCGTCAGTTAGGGTGTGCCTGCAAGTCTTCTCGACCGGAGGGGGGTCGGCCGTGCGGGTTCTCCGTATTTTCCACAGCGGCGTGGTCGACGCCTGGCGGGAGCGGGAGCGAGCCCTCGAGCGTGCCGGTGCGGACGTTACCCTGCTGAGTGCTCAGCGGTGGAACGAGGGTGGCTCCGTCGTCGAACTGCAACCCCGGCCCGGCGAGAAGGTCCGTGCTGTGGCGACGATCGGCAGCCATCCGGCGCTTTTCTTGTACGACCCGAGACCGATCTGGCGGGCCCTGGCCGAGGACTGGGACGTCCTCGACATCCATGAGGAGCCCTTCGCCCTGGCGACGGCCGAGATCCTGTTGCTGCGGGCGCTGCGGCGCTCTCGGCTCCCGTACGCGCTCTATTCGGCACAGAACATCAGGAAGCGCTACCCGATCCCGTTCCGCTGGTTGGAACGTCACGCTTTGCGGCATGCGGCCGGTCTGCAGGTCTGCAACGCGCAGGCCGGGCGGATCTGCGAGGACAAGGGCTTTCCGGGTGTGGCCCGGGTGATTCCGCTGGGATTGGATCCCGCGCACTTCCATCCGGGTCCCGCCCCGGCACCTCAGAGCGCGGAGAGCGCCATCGTCGGCTATGTCGGCAGACTGGCTGCGCACAAGGGCCTCGACGTCCTGCTCGACGCCGTCGCGGGGGACGATCGCCTCAGGCTCCGAATCGCGGGGGACGGTCCGGAGGCCGAGGAGTTGCGGGGGCGGGTGTCGGCCGAAGGGCTGGCGGGTCGGGTTGAGTTCGCCGGCTCGATCGAACAGGTCGACCTGCCTGACTTCTATCGCAGTCTCGATGTCCTCGCGGTGCCCTCCCTCACCACTTCCTCGTGGATGGAGCAGTTCGGCAGGGTCGCCGTCGAAGCGATGGCTTGTGGTGTCCCGGTCGTCGCGAGCGACAGCGGCGCACTGCCCGAGGTGATCGACGATGCCGGCATCCTCGTCCCGCCGGGCGATGCTGACGCGCTACGCGAAGCCCTGGTCCGGGTCGGTACTGATCCGAGCCTCGCGGCGAGTCTGCGGCAGCGGGGCCTGGAGCGCGCTGCCGCTGCGGCGTGGGACCGTGTCGCCGACGAGTTCAAGGCGATGTACCGCGCCATGCGTCACCAGGGTGCCCACCTCGAACGAGACGTGGAGGTCGTATTGGTCGCCTATCGGTCGCCCGAGCTGGTCAGACGGGCCTTGGAACCGGTGGCGTCGCTGCCGGTCACGGTGGTGGACAATTCCTCCATGCCCCAGATCCGCGCGGTCTGCGAGGAGCTCGGGTGCCGGTACGTCGACTCCGGTCGGAACGGTGGCTTCGCGTACGGCGTGAACACGGCGCTGCAGAATCGGCAGGTGCCCGGCGCCGATGTGCTGCTTCTCAACCCTGACGCCCTGGTGTCGGTCGGAGATGTCGAGGAGCTTCACCGTGCCCTGCTGGCGGATCCACATCTGGCCAGCGTCGGCCCGTCCCAGGTCGACGGGAGTGGTGAGGCATCCAGGGTTTCCTGGCCGTTCCCCTCCCCCCGGGCTACGTGGCTGGAGGCCGTCGGGCTCGGTCGATTGGCCGGGAGGGATCGCTACGTGATCGGGTCGGTGCTGATGCTGCGCGCGGAGGCCCTGGCGCAAGTCGGAGGCCTCGACGAGCGCTTCTTCCTCTATGCAGAGGAGACGGACTGGGCCTACAGGGCGTGCCTCCTGGGCTGGCATCACGCTGAGGTGAAGGGCGTTGTCGCTGAACACCTTGGCTCGGCCACCAGTTCGGATTCCGCGGCTCGCGACGCCCATTTCCATGCCTCCTTGGAGCGCTACCTGCGCAAACACCACGGTGCGATCGGCTGGCAGTTTGCGCGGCTAGGCCAAGTGGTGGGTTCCTCTCTCCGCGCGCTCGTCCTGCCGGGAGCCCGCGGCAGTGTTGCCGCTGCCCGGGCGCGCACTTACGTCCATGGGCCCGTCAGACTCGAGGCCGGCCAAGGGATGAGAGGGTGATGGGCGCATTGATGGCGACCGTTTGGGGGCGCCGGGCGGTCTGGCTCATGGGGACGCTGATCGGGGTAGGGCTGGCGCTGGGAGCCGGTCACTTCATGCCCGGGCGGCCGGCCATCGCTCTTGGCGTCGTGGGAGTCGTGCTGGCGCTGGGGGTTACTGTCGCCGAACCCGCCATGATCCCGCTGATGGCGATGCCGTTGTTGCTCGTGGTGAAGCGCGTCGGGGGGACCGGCCTTGACTTGTCCGTGTCCGATGCCGCGTTGGGCGTGGCCACCGTGACGGCGCTGGTGTTTGCTCCACGCCCCTTCAGCGCGACGTTCCGCAATCTGCTCTGGCTGTCGGCGATCTACCAGTTCGCCATCCTCTTCACCGTCGTGGCGAATCCGTACGCCTCCGGCGTCGTCGAGTGGGCCCACTCGTGGTTACTCGTGGCCGGAGCCTTGGTCGTCGGGTGGACTGTCGGTCGCAGCGGTCATGCCCGGGCCGGCCTGACCCTGGTGGTGCTGACGGCTCTGTTGCTCGCACTCAGCACGATCATGCAGGGTGTAGTGCAGTACTCGCACGGAGAATTCCACGAGGTATACACGCGGTGGCCCTACGAGATGCAGAAGAACTTTGTGGGCACGGTGCTGGCGTTCGCTGCTGTCGTCCTTTATGCCCGGCCTAGCTGGATGGGATGGCGCAAAGGGTGGAGTGTCGCAGTCTTCACGATCCTGATCGTCGCCCTCTTGATGACGCAGTCGCGCCAAGCGATCGTGGGCCTGGCTTTCGGGCTCTTGGTGATCCTCCTGCGTGGCAATGCACATCGGCGGCGGTCGAAGGCGGTCGTCCTGCTTGCCGTGCCGGCGTTGGTGTTCGTCGCTACCACCGTCCGAGACCAAGTCCGGAGCGGCAATGGCTTCAACTCAGCCAACCAGCGGATCACGTGGTTCCAGGACACAGTCGCTTACTGGATGACTTCCCCATGGGTCGGTCACGGCTTGCGCTACTGGTACCGCCCGGGCGAACCCCGCTTCCAGCCGCCCAACGCTGAGATCGAGATGCTTGCTACTGCGGGCATCGTGGGGTTGATCGGGTTCCTGGTGCTCATCGCTGCGTGTCTTGCGTTGCTGTGGCGGATCGAACCGGAGTATGGCACACTCGCCGTCGCTGTTGTGCTCGGGAAGGTCGTTCAGGGGCAGTTCGACTTGTTCTGGTCCGCGGTTCAGGTTTCAATACCGTTCGTCATCGCGGGGATCTGTCTGGGCGCCCTCGAGCTGCACCGACAAGACGGAACTCTCCTGTGGCTGCAGCGAGCCACTGACCTCACCGTCCCGGAACGGGTGTCCATGGCACTGCCCGATGGTGGACTGGAGGGCTCGTGACGCAGCACAACGACGTTCCCCCGCAGATTCTCCCGCGTCGCATCGTCCAGATCGTGCCTAGTGTGGAGCCTGGCAGAGGAGTCGAAGCAGTTGCGTACCATCTCGAACAAGAATGGCAACGCCTAGGGATTGAGACGGCTCGCTTCACCTTGGTGGAAGCCCACGGACGATGGCTACCCGATCCAGGGCCGGGTGTCGTCGGCAAGATGACCCTGGCGGCTCGCGTCTTCTGGTTCACGACAGTCGGCTCTTTTATGGCTGCGCGTTTCCTGGCGCACCAACCTCGAGGAACGGTGTCCGTCTGCCACAACGACGTGCTGGTCGGCGACGTCTACGTGAACCATGGCATCGTCGCCGAGGCCATGAGGGCTCGGGGGCACTCTTTGTTGCGCATGGTCCGCAATCCACTTCACCTCTTCACCTGGCTGCGCGACGCCCTCCGCTACGGTCTCGGCCTGCACCAGCGGGTCGTCAATCTCACAGGGGTGGAGGACGGGATTCTTCGCCGGACGTATCCCCGCGTAAGGCCTCCGTCGGTCGTCATCGGCAACGGAGTGGACACCGACCGATACCAGCCCGACCCAGAGGATCGGGTCGCGTATCGCCGTCGGCTCGGTCTGGCGGAGGACGATGCCGTGGCGGTGTTTGTCGGCCATGAGTTCGGACGCAAGGGCCTCCCCGTGGTATTGCAGGCTATGGATGGCGAACCTCACGACATACTGCATCTGGTGGTGGTCGGGGGCACCCCGGACATGATCACGCAGGCCGCTCGGGACGCCGATCTCCACGGGGTGGGACCACGAGTGCACTTCGTCGGGGAGCAGCTCGATCCACGCCCGTACCTCCACCTCAGCGACTTCATGGTGTTCCCCAGCGCGTATGAGTCCTATGGACTCGTGGTACTCGAGGCCATGGCGTGTGGTCTGCCGGTGGTGGCGACGCGGGTGGGCTGTGTGCCGGAGGTCATCGACGACGGCGTCAACGGGATCGTCGTGGAGCCGTCGGCAGACTCCGTGAGAGAGGGCATCCGGCGAATGTTGACAGCGGACCTTTCCGGTATGGGCATCCAGGCCAGACGGGCCGCAGAGGACCATTCTTGGTCCCGCATCGCACGAGAATATGTCGGCATGTTCGCGGCCGTCCTCAGCGAGAAGGCGCGATGAAGGGGCTGCGGATACTACATGCCGTACGCTCGGATGGGTTCGCTGGCGTCGAGCGCCACGTGAGCACCTTGGCGACGGCCCAGAGCGCTGCCGGCCATGAGGTTGCGGTGATCGGTGGAAACGCCGGGGCTATGCGAGCAGCCCTCGCGGACTCGTCAATCCGATTTCAATCGGCCGCTACGGTGCTGCAGGTTGCCCGATCGATCGACGCCCTTGGTGGCAGTGACATCCTTCACGTTCATATGACCGCCGCCGAGATCGCTGCCGTTGCCGCCATCCGACGGTGGAACGTACGTGCCGTCACTACCAGGCATTTCGGAGGCACCCGAGGAAGCAGCACGGGAGCAAGGCTGTTCGCCCCGCTCATCCGGGCGCGCCTGGCCGGACAGATCGCCATCAGTCGCCATGTCGCCCGGCTCGTCGACGGACCGAGTACTGTGGTGCACCCAGGAGTCACGAGTCGCCAGGACGGTCTGAGGGCGACGGACCGGACCCGGAGCGCCCTGGTCGCGCAGCGTCTCGAACCCGAAAAGAACACTGATGTTGCACTCCGTGCCTTTGCCGCCTCCGGCTTGCCGACGCAGGGCTGGAGTCTGGACGTTGCCGGGAGCGGCTCGCAGTTGGCATCCCTCCAAGAATTGGCCCGGCGACTCGGAGTTGATGACAATGTGCGTTTCCTGGGACACCGCTCAGATGTCGCCTCGCTGATGGACCACGCTGGCATCCTGATCGCCCCGTGTGCCGTGGAGGGCTTGGGCCTCACAGTCCTAGAGGCCATGGCGGCAGGATTGCCCGTTGTGGCGGCAGCGGCAGGCGGACACCTCGAAACGGTCGCAGGGGCGCCCAGTGCTGCCCTCTTCACGCCGCACGATGCATCAGAGGCAGGCGAACTCCTCGGGGCACTTGCGCACGATGGTCGTCGTCGCGACGCCTACGCCCGTGAATTGCAGAGCATCCAGCGCACGTCGTTCACACTCCAAGCACAGGTCCGCGCGACCGACGCCGTCTACCGGAGCGTTCTGTGACAGACCTCGTCGTGTTGTCGCTCGAGGCCTGGGACGGCGTATGGCGTCGCAACCAACACCTCATCGCAGGACTGCTGAGAGCTGGTCATGTCGGCCGCGTGCTGTTCGTCGAGCCGGCAGCCGATCCCCTCTACGCCTTGGTCTCCAGACGTCGGTCGCGGATCGGGAGCGGGCTACGGACCGTCGAGGTCGCTGGTGTCGACCGAGGCAGACTGTCGGCCTACCAACCTACGAAAGTGCTGCCTCGCCGACTGGATCCCGGTGTGGATCGCCGGATCGCTCATGCGATTCGTCGGGCCGTAGGGCGCCTGGGCCTGGTGGATCCGATCCTGTGGGTGAACGATCCCAGTGGCGCGGCGGTCGTCGAATCTGTTGGGTGGCCCTCGCTGTATGACATCACCGATGATTGGCTGGCGGCCGACCGGACTCCCGCCGAGCATGCTCGACTGATACGCGACGAGGCGATTCTGATTGAGCGGTGCGCGGAGGTGGTGGTCTGCAGCCGCGCGCTCGAGACCGCTAAGGGTGGTCTGCGGGACGTCACTCTGATCCCGAATGCTGTTGATGTGGAGGATTATCTTCAGCCCAGACCGCGGCCGGCTGACCTCCCTGGCGGATCGGTCGCCGTGTACGTCGGCACGGTCCACCGGGACCGTATCGATGTCGAACTCTGCGCTGCCACCGCCGAACTGCTGGGCGACAGGGGCACTCTGGTGCTGGTCGGGCCCGCACCGCTCGATACGCAGGAAAGGGACACGCTGACTCGGGCCGGCGTTGTCCTTCTGGGGGCGAAGGACCGCACCGAGGTGCCAGCCTATCTCCAACACGCCGATGTGCTCGTGGTGCCTCACGTCGTCACGTCCTTCACCGAGAGCTTGGACCCCATCAAGCTGTATGAATACCGAGCAGTAGGCCGCCCGGTCGTCAGCACCCCCGTGGCGGGCTTCCGTGAGAGTGACGATGCACGGGTCACGATCACAGGAGCTCCTGACTTTCCCGGGGCGGTGCTCCGCGCGATCCCCGCCACCAGTGTCTTCCCCGAGGGCGCCGACGGCCATGTCGACTCGTGGGATGACCGGATCGACCGGATGCGTCAGGTGATCGAGCGCGTGGCCGCGCGTCGTACGCGGTCCGCTGATTGATGCCGTCAGCCCGAGACTGTCGCCAGTTAGGATGAACCGTGCCCGCAGCTGA
Source organism: Raineyella fluvialis (assembly GCF_009646095.1). Lineage (NCBI taxonomy): Bacteria > Bacillati > Actinomycetota > Actinomycetes > Propionibacteriales > Propionibacteriaceae > Raineyella > Raineyella fluvialis. Next base: position 2,121,672 of record NZ_CP045725.1, read on the forward strand.
GGAAGTCCGGTCGGGGGATGCCGGTGACCGGCAGATCACCCACTTTCCGACGCCTGCTGTCAGTCCGGGGTCGCCGGTCCTCATCGTTATCGAGGACTTGCTCCGGGAGGCCGCCGAGCAGGGCATCCGGGACGAGGTGCTGATTGAGCCCTGGCGGGGAGAGCGATTCCGACCGGAGTGGATCACCCCCGCCTCCACGCCCCGGGATCTGATGCAAAATCGACTCGTGGCTACCGCCGACCACATATTCGGCAAGGCAGTGGGCCGGCGCCCCGCAACGGAAGAGTTGTACCGCTCGAGCATGCACGGGGTGGACCTCGAGCGAGTCACCGAACTCGTGTTGCACGACGGATCCTTCGCCTTCGGTGGAGCCCGGCTGTTGGGCGCCAGAAGGCGTCATTACGGTCTTTCCTACTATTCCCACATCGCGCTGAGCAGGTCGCTGGATCGACGCGAACTGCGCGCGATGCTCGACCGCCTCGATCACTGTATCCAGGTCAGCGACTTCATGGCGGAGCGTCTTCGCGAGCGCGTCGGTTATGACCACCCTGCACTCGTCACTGTGCACAACGGCGTGGATCCGACTCAGTTTTCGCCACGGCCGGACGGGTTGAACCTCGAGCGCCGGATCGCGTGGGTGGGGAAGATCGGCGCGAACAAGGGGCCGGACAAGGTCCTCGAGGCGCTCCGCCACTGCGCCGTAACGGACTGGACGATGACGATCGTCGGCTCCTCGTGGTATGCCGCTGGCGGTGAGCCCTCTCCCTTCGAGCAGCAGCTGCACGCCATGGCCGAACAGTTGGCTGGGACCACCGAGTTCGTCGGCTACAAGCCCCGCTCGGAGCTTCCCGGCATCCTGCGGGACCAGCGAATCTTCGTCTTCCCGACCATGCTCGATGAGGCATTCGGCTTGGTACTGCTCGAAGCCATGGCGAGTGGTCTGGCGTGCGTCGCCTCCCCGCGAGGCGGAGTGCCCGAGTTTGCCCGGGATGCGGTCATCCTGCTGGATCCGAACGACTCAAGAGAATTCGGCGGGACGTTGGAATGGCTCCTTACCGACGATGTGGCGGCAAGCGAGCTCGGGCAGAAAGCCCGCGACCGCGCGCTGGAGTACACCACGCAGCGGCAGTACGCCCGCCTGCGCGAGGTCCTCTTCGGACCGGAGACGGCCCCTCACCCGGCGGAGCGGGCCTAGCAGGAGCCCACCGATCCCCCTGGAACGCGGCAGGAGGCCGCCGCGCCGCGATGTTAGGGTGACGTCGACGCAGTGTGCCGGACCTGATGGGGGATGAGTGGATTCGAGCAAGGCGATCACCGTCTCGGGCCTTTCTAAGGCGTACCGCATCAGCCGATCCGAGAACCGCCCCACGCGTGCCACGGAAGCTGTCGTCGACCGTCTGCGGCACCCCTTCAGGCGTGAGGAATTCGAAGTCTTCGAGGCTCTCTCGAATATCGACTTCGAGGTACCCTTCGGGGAGGCCGTCGGCATCATCGGCCGAAACGGGGCAGGCAAGTCAACGCTGCTGAAGATCCTCACGCGGATCACAGCACCCACGACCGGCCGGATCGAGCTGGGCGGCCGTGTCGGAAGTCTCCTCGAGGTGGGCACTGGCTTCCACCCCGAGCTGACCGGTCGCGAGAACATCTACCTCAACGGCACGCTGCTGGGGATGCGCCGTCATGAGATCCGGCGACGCTTCGATGAGATCGTCGAGTTTTCGGGCGTGTCCAAGTTCCTCGACACCCCGGTGAAGCGTTATTCGTCCGGCATGTACGTCCGTCTTGCCTTCTCTGTGGCAGCGCATCTCGAGACGGAGATCCTGGCCATCGACGAGGTTCTAGCGGTGGGCGACGCAGAGTTCAAGAACAAGTCTCTTGCCAAGATGCGTGATGTCGCCAAGGACGGCCGTACGGTCCTTTATGTCAGCCACCAGATGGCCACGGTGACTGCTCTGTGCACCAGCGCGCTCTATCTCAGTGCGGGCAGGCTGGAGTACAGCGGTCCGGTCGACGGTGCCCTCGAGCTCTACCGGAACAGCTTCGAGTCTTTCGCCGAATCGACCCGCATCGCGCATCGCAGGCCGGGGACCGGGGAACTTCGCGCTGCAGACGTGCGGGTGTCGGAGGCATCCTTCACGTCCACCGAGGACAAGGTCGTCGAGGTCGACATACCAGCGAACTGCTCGATGGTGGGGAGCTACTTCGTCTCCTGCCACATCAACGATGCCAATGGTGTCGTGATCACGAAGTGTGATTCCCGTCTGGTCGAGATGTGGTTCGATCCGAGTGAGGATCAGCGAATCCGGCTGACCCTCACTGGGCTGTGGTTAAGGCCCGGGCGCTACACGGTTGACGTCTTCATCTGCAAAATGGGTGTCCTCGATGCCTGGGAGGCGGCCGCAGCATTCGAGGTGCTTCCCGAGCTGCCGTATCCCGAATCGTTCAACGACGAGGCGGTCAGTGGTGCTCTGGTCTTGTCTGACTTCACTTACGAGAGGGGCGCCTCGTGACGGAGGTCATCACGCCACCCGGCCGATTCAATCTGCCTCGCTGGCATGAACTGTGGGAGGCACGCGAGGTCGCCTACCGCTTCGGCCAACGGGATGTTGTGCTGCGATATCGGCAGACAGCGATCGGGGTCGCGTGGGTGCTCCTGCAGCCGTTGGCTTCCGCAGGCATCTTCTCGATCGTCTTCGGCAGCGTCGCCAAGCTTCCGAGTGACGGCGTTCCCTACTTCCTTTTCAGCTTCGTGAGCATGCTGGCTTGGACGTTGTTCAGTGGACTGGTGAGCCGGGCCTCCAATTCGGTCGTCAGCAACCAGACCCTGGTGTCAAAGGTCTTCTTCCCGCGGATGCTGGTGCCCCTGTCGACGGTGTTCTCGGTGCTCCTCGACTTCGCTGTGGCACTTGCCCTCGGGATCGTGTTGTTGCTGATCTATGGAGTGAACCCGGGCTGGCCGATCCTGCTCGTCCCGATCTGGACCCTCCTGGTGCTCGCCTTCGGGATGGGTGTCGGTCTGGCTGCCTCCGCCCTCATGGTCAAGTACCGCGACGTGGCGTACGTGCTGCCGTGGCTCCTACAAATCGGCCTGTACGCCACACCGGTCGCCTATTCCCTCTCGGCTGTCCCCGGCCGTTACCACTGGCTGTTCCTCGCGAATCCCATGTCGTGGCTTCTCGAGTGTTTCCGGTGGTCGATGCTCGGAACGCCCGTGCCGCCGGCTTGGCAGATCGGTGGCTCCGTGGCGGCGGGACTGGGAGCTCTCGTCTTCGGAGTGCTCGTCTTCCAAAGCCGAGAGCGTGTCTTCGCTGATCTGATCTGATCAGCCCTCATGATGTCCGGCGGACCCGACAAGGAAGGCTACTCTGTGGCAGTGGGAAACAGCCCGGTCGAGTTTGTTATCAATTGCTTTGAGCGAAACATCGACCTCGTGACCCGGCCTGGTTTCCTGACAGCCGCGGTAGGTCAACACCGGTTCGATTTCGACACCCGCACGCTCCTCGTGAACAACGTCAATGACCGTGATGCCGCTGCCACTCTTGCGCAGGCCGCGGTGGATCGCGGCGAGGTCGACAGGTTCTTCTTCGTCCAGGATCTTTTCCCGAAGGGTCTGGAGGCGACAGGCTTGCGGGCTCGCCATTTCGGGCGCTACCTGCATTGGTCCGACTGCTGCGTGGCCGCCTTAGTCCTCCCGGGGCCGGATCTCCTGTGCTACGTCGACGTCGATCTCACTCTTGCGCAGCCCTTTGACTGGATCTCACCAGCCCTGGAGGTGATGCGGTCCGATCCCCGTGTCGCCGTCGGCAATCCGACCTGGAAGATGCTTGACGGTCGATCATCCGCCAGGGACGAGGCCGACGAGGAGGGGACCGGGCATGTCCTGGGCTATGGGTTCAGTGACCAGGTCTTTCTGCTAAGGCGGTCTGTCTTCACGCGTCGGCTGCTGCCGCGCTGGCTTCCTTTGTGGGTGGCATGCCCGGCGTCCTGTCGGTATCCCGCCGTCCATCGAGGCTTCTTCTTCGAACAGGTGGTCGACGGCTTCATGCGCCGCCATGGCCTGTTGCGCGTGACGGTCTTGGGCGCGTCGTTCCAACCGATCCCGGTGAGCACCTACCCCGCCCGCACGCTATGTGAACGAGTGCGCCGGAAGCGCAATGAGTTGGTCCTCGACGGACTGGCGGCGCTGCGGAGAACCTCCCCGAAACTGGTCAGCAGCCCTTGCCTTCGCGTCTGGGGACTGCTGGACCCCGTCCGTGTCCCTGAACGGATCGGGAAGTCGGCTCCGCGGATGTCCGAGGTGATTGACTGATGACATCCAGGAAAATCGGTGCTTACGTTCTTGCGGGCGATCCTGTGTGGTTGGCCTCAAGTCTGTCTCGCTACTACGCCGTCCTCGACTCATTGGTGGTCGTTGCCCCGTCCAGTAGACGCGGCTGGACGGGACGTCCCATCCCTGTGGACGAGTGCCTTGCCGTCGTGACCGGGGTGGATGTCCGAGGAATCCATCGAGTGGTGTGGGGAGAGTGGCAGGACCCGGTGAATCCCATGCTTGCCGATACGGCCCAGCGGCAAGCAGGAATCGACGCACTCGGGACTGGCGTTGACTGGATCCTGCAGATCGACAATGACGAAGTGCTGCCTGATGTCGAAGCTCTCTTGCGCGCCATCGACGAGGCGGAATCCCGCTCCATCCCTGCGGTGGAGTGGCCGATGCGTATTCTGTTTCGCCGGACAGGGCCAGGGTCATTCCTCGAGGTCTGTAGTGAGGACGGAGACCCACGGTACGACTATCCCGGTCCGGTCGCTGTGCGGGCGGGCTCGAGGACTGTGGACGCCCGCCGATGTCAGGGTGCCTTCTTGCGCCCCGTCGTGCGGGGCGACGATCGATCGCTCCAATTGAAGCACCCCAGCACCGACCAAGAGATCCGAGCTGAAATCCTCGAGCCGGAACAGGCGATCATCCACAACTCCTGGGGGCGTACCCCGGGCGAGATTCGCCGGAAGATCGGCAGCTGGGGCCATGCCGCCGGCTTCAAGAGTCAGGTCTTCTACTGGCTGCGCTGGTGGCCGGCGCCCCTCATGTGGCGTGTAATGAGAGATTTCCATCCTTTCGCGCGAGGCTTGTGGCCTCGTCTGCGGCGCAGCGACGATGTCAGGGGACTCCTGATCGAATCAGATCGCTGAGGACTCCGGGCGCGTTCCATGGTCAGCGGTTCCTAGCGCTGCGGGACAAGGGGCGAGCCGCCTGGACTGGTACGTGTCGGACTTCGGGGAGGCAAGGGAATGCCAGGGACTAATTCGGCCGGCGACGACCAGGTTCCGGTCAGCATCGTCATACCGTGCTACAACAATGACCCCAGTCATCTTGCGCAGGCGGTGGGATCTGCCTTGGCGCAAGATCATCCTTGCGTCGACGTCGTGGTGGTGGATGACGGCTCAACCAGACCGGCGACTATTGAGGCCCTCAACGGGCTTGAGGGTGTGACACTGATCCGACAGTCCAATCGCGGTCCTGCCGCTGCTCGTAATAGTGGCATCCGTGCAGCACGGGGATGTGTCGTGATTCCGCTGGATGCTGATGATTGGATCGATCCCCAGTACGCGGGGGAGGCGGCGGTGAAGCTCGCCACGGAGGAGGTGACCGTCGCCTATCCGCGGCTGAAGGCGTTCGAGGGGAGCTCGTACGAGTTGGGACTGCGCGGGCAGATACCGTTATTGGATTTCATGCGCACCAGCGCAATTCCCGTTGCCTCGGCCTTTCGAAAGTCGGACTGGCAACGCTGTGGCGGGTACGACGAGTCCCTCCTCGAAGGCCACGAGGACCATGAATTCTGGATCCGCTTGCTGGTCGTGAGCGGCGGTGTGGCGGCTCCGGTGCCGACGTCGGTCTTCCACTATCGCGAACGTCGGGGGTCACGCTCGAAGGAGCGGCCCTTCGAGGACGATCTGGCGCGTACCCGGCATCGAGTAGTCGCGAACAGCACCCCGGAGACGATGGAGCTGCTCCTGCGGGCGAGCTGGGACTACATGGACAAACAGCAGGCGGAACTCACTGGACTCCGACAGGACTGGCTGTACGTGCGGCCACGCCTCGGAGCGGTCCGGCGCTGGCTGCAGCGCATTGTTCGTCCTGAGGCGCTGCGGGGCCTCAGACGAACCGCTTCGCGTAGCCGAGACGATAGGTGAGTTCGGTGCTCCGGTCGGCGATGCGGCGGGCCGGGTTACCCCCGACGATGGTGAATGGTGGAACGTCACGAGGAACGACAGCCCCAGCGGCCACCACGGCACCTTCACCGATCGTGACGCCGGGCAGGATGATGGCGTGACTGGATACCCAGGCGTGGTCTCCGATGGTCACGGGAGCCCCGGTCTCCGCGAAGTCGCTTGATTGAACATCGTGCTCGCGGGTGAAGATCGTGACGTGACTGCCAAGATTGACGGAGTCACCGATCACCAGCCCGGACCGTCCATCCAGGAAGCAGGAGTCACCAATGGTGCAGTACTCGCCGATCGTGATCGATTCCGGCGCGTAGAACTCGGCTCGCCAGTGGATGCTGGACGTGGTCGGCAACTTCATGCCCGCCCGTCGGTAGGCCAAGTTGCGGACGCGATGCGACGGCACGTGTCCGATGTCCGCCAGGAGTCGCAGTCTCAAGTCTGACCAGACGTCATTACGCCATCTGTTGGCGTTGAGCGCCCACGCCGGGGCAGCCTGCTTCAGCGTTTCTTTCACCGTTGCCATCGAGACTCCCTCGGGTTCCTGTCGGCCGCTCCGCTCTGCGGTCACCTGCGCCCTCTGCTCGGCAAACGCAGTCTAGTGGGCAGGCGCAGCAGACTCGGCATGTTTCAGTCGCGTCGGGCAAGCCAACGTGTCACCAGCCTTTCCAGGGCCGCAGGCGCACGACCATACCGCCTGACGACATGTGCCAATACCGCCCAGATGATGATGATGCCCTGGTGCTGCGCCAACGTGTACTGACGCTGGCGCAAGGCGGTTGCCACGACGGGGAGCACATGCCTCCGCAGGAACCGGGCCCGAGTGGCGAGGGACCATGGACGGCGCACGGCTCCGAACAGCAAACCGTTGCGGGTGTAGTAGAAGGTGCCGAGGTAGGAGTACGTGCCGGTGAACGACGCGGACACGCGATGGTAGATCACCACCGTGGTCGCGACAACCAACGGGATATTCAGGGCAGCGGCGCGAACGCTCCAGTCGGAGTCCTCGAAGTTGAGGAAGTAGCGCTCATCGAAGAGGCCGATGCGCCGCCAGGTGTCGGCGCTGGCGGTGACGCAGCAGCCGGCGAGAATCTGGGTCATCCGCAATGCAGGCCTACCGGTCGGCTCTGCGGAGCTGATCTCCGTCTCGGACAGGTGCCGTGCGAGGCTGGTCGGGGAGTCGATCACCCCACCCGCGAACCACACCTTCTCTGTCCCGTCCGCGTAGCGGACCTCCGGGCTCACCGCGGCACCGGTACGAGCCACTTTCGCCAAGGACCTGATGACTCCGGGTGGCACGATCGTGTCGTTGTTCAGCACTGTGATCGTCGAGGCTCCAGCGTCGAGAGCCCACTGGATCCCTCGATTCATTCCGCCGGAGAAACCGAGGTTGGTGGTGGTCTGGAGAGTGGCGACTTGGGGCCAGCGCTGGGACACCGCCTCGAGCACGCCGTCGAAAGATCCGTTGTCGATGACCAGTACCGACGCCTCGGGTGAACCGGTGACGAGAGACTCGACGCAGGCCACGGTATCGTCGCGGCCGAAGTACGACAGTACGACGACCACATCGGCGCCCTCACGGTCAGGCGTCACATCGTCCGGCACCCTTGACCCCCTTGTCCTGTCGCGCCGGCAGGGTCGTCGGTGAAGGTATCCTCCTGCGGGCGTCCGTCGGGGATCAGGCTACAGGTTCGGCATGCTTGGGTCCCCCTGTACGATGGTCCCCTCTCGTTCTCCGGTGACCATGGAGGGCCGAAACGTATTGCGGGCAGGGCACAGGGGATGTAGTGCTTCCAGCTGGGATAAGGTGCCGGAGGTGGATGCCGTGCCCGCAGGAGGACTCCGGCCTGGGGCCGGCAGCGCCTCGGGTCGACCCTAGGGGGACGCATGGAGACAACAGCCCGCGCTGTGGCTTTCTATCTGCCGCAGTATTTCCCGATCCCCGAGAACGATGAGTGGTGGGGGCCGGGATTCACCGAGTGGACCAATGTCGCCCGTGCACGCCGGCTCTTCCCTGGTCACCAACAGCCGATCCTTCCCGGAGAATTGGGATTCTACGATCTACGGGTCCCGGAGACTCGACAGGCACAAAGTGACCTGGCGAGGGAATACGGGATCGAGGCATTCGCCTACTGGCACTACTGGTTCGGTCATGGTCGGCGCATCTTGGAGCGGCCCTTCCGGGAGGTGCTGCACTCAGGAGAGCCGAACATCTCGTTCTGCCTCGCTTGGGCGAATCAGACGTGGAGCGGTGTCTGGCACGGTGCCCGGGACCGCATTCTGCTGGAGCAGCTGTACCCGGGGCGGGAGGACGACCAGGCCCACTTCGACACCATCCTCCCGGCGTTCCGGGACGATCGATACCTTCGCGTGGGGGATCGGCCGGTCTTCTACGTCTTCCGTCCGGAGGACCTGCCCGATGCTGCGGAGTTCGTCGACCGTTGGCAGGGCATGGCTCGCGCTGCTGGCCTGCCCGGGCTCTATCTCGTGGGCGAGATGAGCAATGCCATGGGGTTGCCCACCTACACCAGCGGACCGGCGGACGGTTTCGATGCGACCGTCTACATGAGGCTGCCGGCCGCTCAAGATGCTCATTCTCGTTTCCGAATGCGCGCCATGCGAAAGATTCTGGGCGGTCCTGAGGTATATCCCTACTCCGACTCCGCCGTCGTGGGCACGGTCACCGGTCCTGATATTCAGCCCGTCGTTTATCCGAATTGGGACAACACCCCACGCTCACGCCGAGGGGGACTTGTGCTCACCGGTGCCACCCCCGACAAGTTCCGCCGCAACGTCGAGGACGCAGTGGACCTACTTGCCGGCCGCGTCCACGACGAGCGCCTTCTCTGGATCAAGTCGTGGAACGAATGGGCCGAGGGGAACCACCTGGAGCCCGATCTTGCTCATGGCCGGGCCTGGCTGGAGGCGTTGCGCGACGGGTTGTCGCGATGAGCGAGGGTCCTTTGAGGATCGCCATGATCTCCTACTACCTCCCCAGCGGTAGCAAGATCGGGGTGGGTTATCAAGTGCACGCCCTCGCCTCCGAACTCGTCCGGCAAGGACACCAGGTCGATGTGTTCAGCAATTGTCCGCCCGTGGACGGCGCGACGTACGGACACCATCACATCCCGCTGTCCGGCTCAATGAGGACCTTCCGGTTCGCTCTCGCGTTGCGGAAGGTCGACTTCAGCTCATACGACGTTCTCCACGCACATGGCGACGACTACTGGCTGTGGCGCCGCCGAGTCCCGCGCCATGTCCGCACGCTGCACGGCTCGTGCTTCGAGGAGGCCCTCCATATTAGGGGGGCCCGGGAGAAGCTGCGGATGGTCGCCCTCGGGTTCAGCGAGGTGCTGGCCAGTCTCGTCGCTGATGTGACCGTGGCCGTGTCTCCTGACACGCTGCGCTGGACTCCGTGGGTTCGCGGTGTGATCCCGAACGGAGTGGACACCGCGCGATTCCATCCCCGACCCGGGCTGCAATCCGAGGTACCGAGCATCCTGTTCGTGGGGACGTGGGGCGGTCGCAAGCGTGGGGCGGAACTCGCACGCATCTTCTCCGAACAGGTACGGCCCGCCGTCCCCAGCGCCGAGTTGTGGATGGTCACCCAAGATGCACCGGCCGATGTCGGCCCTGGCATCAAGGTGCTCGGTCGGCTGTCCGACGATGAGCTGGCGGAGGCCTATGCGAAGGCTTGGGTGTTCTGCCTGCCGTCCTCATACGAGGGGTTTGGCGTCCCGTACGCGGAGGCGATGGCTTCGGGCCTTCCCGTGGTGGCCACTCCCAATGTGGGGGCTCGGTACGTCACTCGTGGCGGCAGGGATGCTGCACTTACGGAGCTGGAGGATCTCGCCCTACCTCTGGTCGATCTCCTGCAAAATCCGGCCCGACGAGAGGATCTGCAGGGACGCGGGATCGTACGGGCAGGCGCGTTCTCTTTGGATTTCGTCGCTGCCGAATATGTGCGCCTGTATCGTCCCGTGACATAGCGATAGTAATCAGGGCGGCGGCCGGCCGGCTGGTTCTCCCGGCGGGTTGGTGGTGAACGGTAGGAGGCAGGGATAACACACATCGTGCAATTGGTGCCTTTCATGGGGTCCGGGAGCGGCGTCGCCGGAGTCGCCTGGAATCTGGATCGGGAGTTCCGAGCGCTGGGCGTCGAGGTCGAGAGCTTCACCTATGAGGATGCCCTGCAGGGGCGCCCCGCACATCGGATGCCGAAAGGCCGCCTGCGGCATGCTCTCGCGGTGACTGGCCGGATGATGTGGTTCCTCACTGTCGGTACACGTCGTGCGAAGCGGTATCTTGCTGAGCGGCCGGGTGCGGTGTCGATCTGTCACAACGATTTGCTGGTAGGCGACATCTATGTGAATCACGGGCTGGTTGTTGCTGCCATGCGTGCTCGGGGGCACGCGCTGTGGCGTATGTTGCGGAATCCAACGCACCCGTTCACGTTCTTCCGTGATCTCTATCGCTACCACAGTCGTGCGCACCGAGTGGTGGTTGCCCTCTCGAACTCAGAGGTCACCACCCTCAAGGAGACGTTCGGAGGTATCCGACCAAGAGTGGTCGTCATTCCGAACGGTGTGGACTTCGAGCGTTTTCACCTTCCCAGTGCCGATGAGCGTGCACAAGCGCGTGCGGAATTCCAGCTCGGTCAGGACGACAGGGTGGCGTTGTTCGTCGGGCACGAATTCGAACGCAAGGGCCTTGACCTTGCGATCGAGGCGTTGGTGCATGCGCCGACAGTGCTGCTCCTCGTCGTGGGTGGCATTCGCCGCACGATCCTGGACGCTGGGCGGCAGGCGGAGACTCTCGGCGTGGCCGACCGCGTCCTGTTCCTCGGGCCGCGGGGTGACGTGCCACACTTGATGGCCGCCAGCGACATGTTCCTCATGCCGAGCTACTACGAATCCAGCGGCTTGGTCTACCTCGAGGCGCTGGCCTGCGGGCTTCCGGTCGTCTCGACGCGGGTGGGGATCGTGCCCGAAGTTGTTGTGGACGGTGTCAACGGTTATCTCGTCGAGCGCGACCCGGCCCTTATCGGGGATCGTCTGGAGGTCTTGGCCGCGGCAGACCTCACACCGTGGCGCGAGCGGGCCCACACGAGCGTCGAGAGCTACTCGTGGCGCGCGATCGCGCAGCGATACGTGGACTTGGCCGTGGCGATCAGCGAACAGCCACCTGCGGAGCGTGTCTGAACCGCCGAGTCCCGGGTGGGGTTCTTTACGACCGCATCGAAGCCGCGTCTTGCGGATGCGGCAAGCAGAAAGGCTTCTCGCGGGTTGGAGGGTCGCATTGAGCGAACTCTCCAACCCGCGAGAAGGACTTCAGGAGCCGTGATTCAGCTGAGGCGGGTCATGAGCAGACCGGGGCAGCGCATTCGGCCGTGAACGGCGGGCCGGGGCGTCGGTGATCAGCGTGGCCGGTCCGGAAACGGTGCCAATCCACCCCCAGATCTCGATCTTTCCGGCCATGCTCGCCGCCTTGACGGGGCCGACATCGACGCAAACCGAGCCGCCGCCGCCGGGAATGGTGATCGGATTCGTCGAAGGGGTCCACTTGGTCGTCCCGTCGCAGAGATAGAGGACCTTGCCCGAGTTGTTCTGCACGCGGTCAATGGTGAGGGACAGAGACTGGCAACTGTTGGAGAAGCAGATCTGCTGGATGAAGTACTGCCCCTGGTTCGACACCTTGCAGGCCGTGCCGGAGAAGGACAACTGGAGGCAGCGGCTGGCGGCAAAGGCCGGCGTGGCGCTGGCGACAGCGATGGCCGGAACGGCCCATGCGGCGCCCTTGACGACGGTGCGGCGCGACGGGCGGGACCCCGACGCCTGGATATTTTCGGTGTTGGTCATGTCGGCCCCCGGGGTCCTGTGGAACATAGTGAGTTGGCTCGCAACTTATCATCAGCATCAGCTGGCCTGCAAAGGCCCAGGCCACACTGTTGCCGAGGTGGAATCTACCCCACCAAGGGTCACGCCTGAGCATGCGGATCTCACCTCCCGGCACGTGGTGCCTGCGCGTTCCTCGTGGACCTGGTCCGCGGGTAGCGTGCTCACCATGGGGCACTATCTGGTGACGGGCGGCGCAGGGTTCATCGGGTCCAACTTCGTGCGGCAGCTGTTGGAGACGACCGACAACAGAGTGACCGTGTTGGACGCGTTGACCTATGCCGGAAACCGCGACTCACTGGCGGGCCTGCCGGCGGATCGGCTGACCTTCGTACAGGGCGACATCGCCGACCCCGACGTGGTCAACGATCTGGTCGCGACGGCCGATGTGGTGGTGCATTTCGCCGCGGAGTCCCACAACGACAACTCACTGCGCGATCCGTCACCGTTCATCCGTACCAATCTGGTCGGCACGTTCACCCTGCTGGAGGCCTGTCGGCACCACGACGCGCGGTTCCACCACGTGTCGACGGACGAGGTGTACGGCGACCTGGCGCTTGACGACCCGGCGAAGTTCACCCCCGAGACGCCGTACCGGCCGTCGAGCCCCTATTCGGCGTCGAAGGCCGGGTCGGACCATCTCGTCCGCGCCTGGGTGCGGTCGTTCGGCGTCGCCGCGACACTCTCGAACTGCTCGAACAACTACGGTCCCTATCAGCACGTCGAGAAGTTCATCCCCCGTCAGATCACCAACGTCCTCGACGGAGGCCGGCCCAAGCTCTATGGGGCAGGGCTGAACGTTCGTGATTGGATTCATGTCGAGGACCACAACGCCGCCGTGCTGGAGATCATTGCGCACGGGCGGATCGGGGAGACCTACCTGATCGGGGCCGATGGGGAGAAGGACAACAGGACTGTCATCGAGACGATCCTGCGCCTGATGGGGCAACCCACCAATGCGTACGACCACGTGGCGGACCGGTCCGGGCATGACCTGCGGTACGCGATCGACGCATCCAAGCTGCGCGTCGAGCTCGGCTGGCAGCCGCTGTACTCGGACTTCGAGGCGGGGCTGGCCGCGACGATCGGCTGGTACCGCAACAATGAGGAATGGTGGCGCCCTCAGAAGGCGGCGATCGAGGCCGCGTACGCGGCTCGGGGCCAGTGACCGGCCGGCCGAGGGAGTGGCGACGATGAGTGGAGTCGGTATCCGCGAGACGGCGATCCCAGGACTGCTGGTGGTCGACCTGCAGGTCCATGCAGATGCGCGTGGTTGGTTCAAGGAGAACTGGCAGCGGGAGAAGATGACGGCGCTCGGGCTCCCGGACTTCGGGCCAGTGCAGAACAACGTGTCGTTCAACCCGCAGGTCGGCGTGACCCGGGGGATCCACGCCGAGCCGTGGGACAAGTTCGTCTCGATCGTGACCGGGCGGGTGTTCGGCGCTTGGGTCGACCTCCGCGAGGGTGATTCGTTCGGGACTGTGGCGACGGTCGAACTTGGGCCGGAGACTGCCGTGTTCGTGCCGCGGGGAGTGGCAAACTCCTACCAGACGCTCGAGCCGGCGACGGCCTACTCGTATCTTGTCAATGACCACTGGAGCCCGCAGGCCCGTGCGTCGTACACGTACGTCAACCTCGCCGACCCCCGGCTCGGCATCGACTGGCCCATTCCGCTTGCAGACGCCGAGGTCTCCGAGGCCGATCGGCGCCACCCGATGCTCGCAGACGTGGTCGCGATGCCGCGCCGGCGGACCCTGATCCTGGGGGCGAACGGCCAACTCGGCCGGGCTCTCTCGGTGGTCCTTCCGACTGCGGATGCGTGGGGGCGCGACCGGTTCGACGTCACTGATCCAGCCGCCTACCAGGCAGTCCGGTGGCAGGACTACGACACCATCATCAACGCTGCCGCCTACACGAAGGTGGACGCCGCGGAGACCCCGGAGGGCCGTCGCGACGCGTGGGCCGCCAACGTGACAGCTGTCGGACATTTGGTCCGCGTCGCGACGGAACATCGACTCACCCTGGTTCACGTGTCGTCCGACTACATCTTCGACGGCACCGCCGAGACCCATGGGGAGGATGAGGCGCCCAGTCCCTTGGGTGTCTATGGCCAGACGAAGGCAGCGGGCGATGCGCTGGTCGCGACTGTCCCGGGGCACTACATCGTGCGGACCAGTTGGGTGATCGGCGACGGCCCCAACTTCGTCCGCACCATGGCTGGTCTCGCGGAGAAGGGCGTGAAACCCACAGTGGTTGACGACCAGTACGGCCGGTTGACGTTCACCGATGACCTGGCCGCCGGTATCGTCCACCTCCTCGCCAGTCGACCCGCCTACGGGGTGTACAACCTCACGGGAGCGGGACCGATCCAGTCCTGGGCCGACGTCGCCGCCGACGTCTACGAACTCTGCGGGCGCTCCCGTACTGACGTCACGCCGATCTCCACGACCGACTACACCGCGGGCAGACAGACCGCCCTACGACCCGTGCACAGTGCCTTGTCCTTGGACCGAATCGTGGCAACGGGCTTCACTCCAAAGCCGGTTGCTGATTCATTGTCGGCCTACGTCGGATCGCTCAAGTCGTGAAGCGGCGGAGCCGCACGTCTGGTGAGCGCAGAGGCACGTGGTTGCGTCGCAGTCTGATCACCCTGGGAGTCTTCGGGCTGACGCTGGTGCTCTTCTGGCTGGGCCTGTGCATCCGCTACGTTGCCCACCCGCGGATCGATCCGGTGGGGCACGTCGATGCCATGTATGTCATAGGTCCGGTGGAGACGCGCTGGCCCGAAGCCCTTGCGAGAGGGGACGAGGGGGTGGCGCCGGTCTTCCTGGCCACCCGCTCGATCGATCCTGCGGGCAGGCCGTTCTTCCCGCCGAACTGCGGGGAACAGCGCGCAGGATATGAGGTGACCTGCGTGACCCCCGATCCTTACACCACCAGGGGAGAAGCGGAGGTGCTCGCCGACCAGGTCCGCGAACACGGCTGGACCCACGTGGCGGTCTTCACCAGCACACCGCACGTGGCTCGCACCAGAATGCTGATGGAACGGTGTGTCCCAGCGCAGGTGAGCGTATGGGACTACTCGGTCCAACGCTCATGGACGGGGTGGCTCGGGGAGTTCGTCTACCAGTCGGCTGCCTGGGTCAAGGCGCAGATCATCCGGGACTGCTGAGACAGGTCGCTGCCGGGGATGCCACACCGCCCCGGCAATAATGCTGACGCTCGCAGCCACCAGTGTGGATCCGAGGATCGTCAGGTACGTAGGCCACGTCGTGGAAGTCGACTGGAGCGCTGCCGGCGAGAGTCGGAAGACGAGGACCCACCAGCTTCCCAGCGTGCCCAGCCCGATCCACGGCACCCACGCCCGAGGGTGCTCCATGGCCCTTGCCATCCACCACCAGAGAGCTGGCAGCGGAAGCATCACATACATGAAGTGAGACACCGGCATTGCAAGGATGACGACGAAGACCAGGTTGAACAGCCGAAGCTCTTCGTCGACCCGGCTCAGGAGAGTCACCGCGGCCAAGCACGCGAGTCCTCCGCCGAGGATCACCCATGTGGTCCACTGCAGGCCGGGTGAGACTGTTATGGGTGGCGCAATCCCACTCTCGGCGAATGCCATCTTCCCTAGGCCCCACACCGAGTAACTCACCAAGGGCTGGTCAGCACCGGCGAGCGGAGACGTCACCATGGCACGAATGCCGGCGGCGCCCCCCACAGCGACGGACATCAGGACGGCGATCACTGTCGCCACGGCCCCCGCGGCAAGAACCGGGAGCTTGCGGAGTGCTGACCGGCCGAGCAGCCACGTGAACAGCACTGCTGGCCACGTCTTGATGAGTGCAGCCATCCCGAGCGCGGTCCCCGAGGCCACGGCGTGTCTTCTGGAGAGCAGTGCGGCGGTGACGATACAGAGCAGTACCAGCCATTGCACCTGCGCGCGCCACGCCTCGAGTACTGCTGGCCAGCTGTACAGCAGGGTTACCAGGGACGTCGTCACCAGGAGTCCGAAGGGCAGCGTTCCAGAAGGCCTGCATGCCCAAGCCCCGATCAGTGCCGCTCCCACGGCAGCCGCCAGGCCCATCGCCAGCCAGATCTGCGCGGCATGATGCACGTTCGCGAGGGGTGCGATGACCACCGCCACCAACGGGGTGTAGTAGTAGCCACTGATCTCGTAAGGGGAGCCCCCGCGCGCACTGCCCTTGCCGCGGGGAGGAAGTAGGTGTCGAAGTCGGACTGGTCGCTCGGGATGCCCGATTTGTATCGCGCCAGGACGAGAACACCGCCGACGACGAGCGCGACCAGCCACGCGGCGGCGGTCGTCACGCCTTTCCAATGAGGCTTCACGTTCTGCCGTCTGAGTAATCGCCGGCCCCTTGAGCGGCCAGTGCTATCTCGTCCCATGTCCCCCCTGCGATCGTCCCAGAGTCTATGGCGCCTCGACGTGGCGCGCGCGGGCCGCTCGATCGGCGGCGGGGCGGACGCAGTCCGGCTCCTGGCACATCGTCATTGCGGCCGCGTGGCCTGCATGTGACACACTCTCGGCATGCGCGGAATCATCCTGGCGGGGGGCTCAGGGACGCGGCTCCACCCCATCACTCTCGGTATCAGCAAGCAGTTGATGCCTGTTTACGACAAGCCGATGATCTACTACCCGTTGTCGACGCTGATCTTCGCGGGCATCCAGAACATTCTGGTGATCACCACCCCGTACGAGGCCTCGGCCTTCCAGCGGCTGCTCGGTGACGGCTCGCAGTACGGCGTCTCCATCACCTACGCCCAGCAGCCGGAACCGAAGGGGCTCGCTCAGGCCTTCACCATCGGCGCCGACTTCATCGGTGGCGACCGGGTTGCCCTCGTGCTGGGGGACAACATCTTCTACGGTCCGGGGCTGGGAACCCGGCTCCAGCGGTTCGACGCGCTGGACGGAGCTGCGGTCTTTGCCTATTGGGTGGCGGACCCCACGGCCTACGGTGTGGTCGAGTTCGACGAGGAGTGCCGGGCCCTCTCGATCGAGGAGAAGCCGGCGGAGCCGAAGTCCAACTACGCCGTGCCCGGTCTGTACTTCTATGACAACGAGGTCGTCGGCATGGCCCGGTCGCTGGAGCCCTCGGCCCGGGGTGAGTATGAGATCACCGATGTGAATCGTCGCTATCTCGAGCAGGGGAGGCTCCAGGTCGAGGTGCTGCCCCGCGGAACCGCTTGGCTCGACACGGGCACTTTCGACTCCCTCTTGGACGCGTCCAACTATGTCCACACACTTCAGAAGCGTCAGGGTCTCCAGGTCGGTTGCCCTGAGGAGGCTGCCTGGCGGATGGGCTTCCTCAGAGATGAGGAATTACAGGAAAGAGCCCTGCGGTTACGAAAGTCGGGCTACGGCGACTACCTGCTCGATCAGCTCCGACGAGGGACGCTCTAGATCGGTTGCGTGATGGAGAACGGCGCCGATCTGGTTGAGGTCGACGCAACAGGTGAATCCCGCCGTGATTGTGCGAAAGGAGCGTGATGGGACGCCAGGTCTGGACCGGCCTTGACGGGGTCCGCGCTATCGGGGTGATTGCGGTGGTCCTCTACCACGCCTCCTTGGGATTCAGCGTCAACGGGTATGTCGGGGTGGATATATTCTTTGCCCTCAGCGGATTCCTGATCACCTGGCTCCTGGTCGCTGAGAGAGAGCGGACCGGCCGGGTCAGCATTTCGGACTTTTATGCGCGCCGAGGCCTTCGACTCCTGCCGGCTCTGATGGTGACGCTCGCCATGGTGAGTTTCCTGTCGATTGCCAGCGAACGCCCGGGCGTGATTCTGAGGGGGGCGCTCGCCTCCCTCCTATACGTGTCGAACTGGTGGAAGTTCACCGGCCATGACATGCCGCTCCTCGACCACACCTGGACCCTGGCGATCGAAGAGCATTTCTACCTGATCTGGCCGCTTCTTGTGTTACTCGGATCATCCAGGAGTCGGGCGAGAAGAGTACCGGCTCTGGTACTCGGGGTCGCCCTGATCGTCGTGATGGTCCTGCCATGGGCGCCGAGCGTTGCGCTCGTCAAGGGGACGTACCTCAGGGGCGTGTCCATTCTGTTGGGGAGCTTGTTGGCTGTTGGGATGTACTTTCGTCCCCCAGTCGGACGGACGGCCCGACTCCTGGGCCCGCTTGCCGGGTTGTCCTGCGTTCTGCTGGTAGCCGTGACGGTCACCTGGGTCGCCCTGCCGATTCGATGGATGTCAGGAATCACGAGCGTTCCGGCATGGCTGACACTCGTTCTGGTGGCGGCAAGCGTGGCAGCGCCGCAGTCGCGCGTCGTGAGGGCCTGTCCAGCGTGCCCCTTCGCTGGGTCGGTCGGCGGTCCTACGGGCTCTACCTCTATCACTTCCCCGTGCTCAGTCTGCTGACGCACAATATTGATCTCCCGATTCCGCATGCCGCCCGCATGGCGCTCGGCATCGGAATTGCCTTGGTCATCACAGAGGTCTCCTTCAGATACGTCGAAACACCAACACTCCGCCTGAAGGGTCGTTTCATGGGGGAAGGTGCGGCTGTCGTTGAATCTCCTGCGAAGGTCTCAGGCATCGGGGCTAATCACCGGACTTCCCCGCCCCCTGAGGCGCCAGTGGCAGAGGTGACTTCGGTTATCGAATAGCTCGATGTTTCATGCGGCGGGTCTGGTAGTGGTCGGGCTGAGACTCCTCCTCGGCCCACAGTTTCCGATTGTCTGTGTAACTGGTGGTTGAAATGAGAGCTGTTACTGAGAGGACCCATCCATGGCTGTGGCCTCACGCTCGCAGCGGTCGGGCGAGTTTGACGATGCTTGGTCCTATCCATTTCGGCAGTCAGGTAAGGCCGCCGGTGGTGCGGGCGTCGGTGAACGGGATGCGTGATGCGGGCACCTTCGACTCGCTGCCGTACCACTCAAGTTACGTCAGTACGCTTCAGAAGAGGCAGGGACTGCAGGTCGGCAGTCCCGAGAGGGCGGAGTGGCGGATGGGATTCCTGCTGGGCGACCAACTAGGGCAGCGGGCACGGGTTCTTCGCAGGTCCCGATGCTGGGACTACTTGTTGCGACGGCTCGAGCGGGGTAGGCACTAGATGCGCCCACGTACTTCCGCATCTCCCGGGTGGAACCCTCGCACCACAGGTCGGGCTGCCATATGGTGGGACCCACCTGGACGTGCTTGGGCGACTGTGGCGGTCTGTGCACTCTTGGCTGCTTGCCTGTCACTCGTGGCGACGTCTCAGGGTCCGGGCATCTCTGTCGACTCCATCTACTACGCCTCCACCGGGCATGCCTTCGCCACCACGGGTCGCTTGACCCAGTTCGATGGCTCTCCGATGACGATGTGGCCCCCGGGACTCCCGGTCCTTCTGGGGACCCTCGAGCGGCTCGGTCTGGACCCTCAGCTGTGGACGCGCCTCGCCAACGCCATCTGTGCTGCGGCGACGGTCTTGTTGAGCTATGGACTTGCTCGACTGGTCACGGGCGTTGACCTGCCTGCCGTCCTCATTGGGGCCGTTGTGGCCTCTTCCGCAGGGACGACTCGAGTCTTCTCGATGATGTTGACCGAGCCGCTATTCACCGTGCTCGCACTAGGTACTCTCGTCATCCTGACGTCCGCGATGCGCGTGGGCCGTTTGACTCCGCTTGCTGCTGTTGCTGTAGCTGCCTTCGTTTCGTTGGCCACCACGCTGCGCATCAGTGGGGTAGTTCTCATTCCGACGGTGGCCGTGGTGGCGTTTGTCGTGGGGCATGGCCCTTGGGGGACGGCCGTCCTCCGCGCCGCCGTGCTCAGCGCCACCAGTTCACTCGGTGTGATCGCGATCGCCTCGCGCAATGTGATGCTGGGCGCAGCGCCGCTGGGTGACCGGCCCACTGGTGGCCAGTCGGTGGTACGAGTCCTGGCTCAAGGAGTCCGCACTCTCGGACGCTACATCGTTCCGGTCGAAATGAAGACGACCTTGATCAATGCCGTCACCGTGTCTCTCGGCACGGTGCTTGTGGGCCTGATCGTCTGGAGCCTTGCTCACATTGTGAGGTCGCGAGAGTCGGTGGCTCTGCCGGTGGCTCTGTTCACTGCGCTGTGGTGGAGCCTGCTGGTCTACAGTGGCTCCACAACTGTCCTCGACTCGTTGGATGATCGGCTAACAGCCCCTGTCTTTGCGGCCACGGCAGTCGTGATCGCTCTGGGGCTTCGACGGGGTGTGCGCGCGCAAGGCCGTTGGATGCCGAAGACCATGAGGGCCATGTCGGTGGTTCTCGTGGTGACGTCGATATTCGGGGGGCTGGTGGCCAGCTCCCGCTTCAGCATGATCGCGGCTCGCGAAGGGATCGGGTTCAACGACGTCCACGCCACCCGATCTGCACTCGCACTTTCCCTCGCAGCCCTGCCACCGGACACCCGCATCGCAAGCAATGACCCTTTCCGGGCATACTGGTTGGCAAGGCGTTCAGGGATTGAGCTCGTGGACCCGGGAAGTCTGCCAGTGGACGGCACCTACCTTGTCTGGTTCACGGAAGTCGGTGGGCAACGGTCCGACGTAGCCACCTTCGAACCGGGCCGAAGCCTGACCCCAGTGCTCTCTGACGGTCAGGGAACCCTGATCCGGATTGGCTGAGTCTGCAGAAGGCGCCGACCTAAGGCGAGCAAATTCGTGAAGTGCTGCGACGACAGCATCGCACGACATTGTGCGCACCCTGTGGGCCCTATGGTCCGTGTTACATTAGCCCAGTGATTGAGTCGGGGGGCGGCAGCAACGCGAGACGTGGATGGATCTCCTTCGCGGAGCTGTGGTCATTCTCGTCGTCGTCTACCATGCGGCTCACCTTCAGCTGTTGTCCTCGGGTGACCGCGGCGGCTGGACCGTCGTCTACGCCCTCATGCCGTTTCGAATGCCGACTCTGTTGGTATTGTCCGGGTTGTTGCTGGAGAATTCGTTGGCCAAGGGGACTGGGCGCTTTGTCATGGGTAAAGTGCGCGGAATCCTCTGGCCGTGGGTGATCTGGATGGCTATAACCTCGATCGTCCTCCGCGGACTCAATGAGGACCCGATCGGATACATCGCGATCGGGACACACCTGTGGTTCCTTGCGGTGTTGGCCTGCGCATATGCGCTGGCCCTGGTGCTTCGGTCGGTCCCCAACACTTGGTCCGCGGCGGCCCTCTTTGTTTTGGCTGGCCTCTTGCAGGCGAGCCACGGAATCATCCCGCTGTATCTGTGGTTCGCGGGGTTCTTCTTTGCTGGTGCCGCTTTGAGTCCGGTTATCGTTCAATGGCAGAGGGCTCAGCCGATCTGGCCGATTGTGCTCTCGGTCATCGGCTTGGTCGGTGCTGTCCGCCAAGTCGGCCAGCGGACCGTGGTGACTTATTGGCCTGATCAGATAGTAGTCTCCCTTGCCGGGGTGCTTTCCCTCCTCTGGGTCGCACATCGGATTCCTCGACTGGCTCCGATTCGTGCGCTGGAATGGGTCGGAAGGAATTCCATCGTCACCTACGTTTCCCACTTTCCCCTTTTGGCCCCCGGTGGCGTCGTCGCCATGATGGGGCTCGCGGGAATCTCTCCTGCCGCTACTTCTGCGGGGGTGCTTTCGGTGTGCATCGGCTTGACGTACCTGCGCCCATGGACCGAATGGCTCTACACCATGCCGCGCTGGCGCCGGCTCCGATGCCGTCGGAGCCTGTCGGGTCAATCGAAGAGAGACTTGCCCGTGTCAAGCGTTGGACATCGCCAAGCGTGAGCGACAAGTTGCCACCTTGCCCTGTGCATGTGAAGGCTCGCCGGTCGGATTGGCGGGGTGCGGTACCGGCGCCCTCGTGAGAAAGGAGATCAACTCATGTCCCGTGTCGATTCCTGGTTGTGGGCCGTACGCGTCTACAAGACCCGCACGATGGCGAGTGACGCCTGCAAGGGAGGGCATGTCCGGGTCAACGGCAAACCGGCCAAGCCGGCCCAGGACGTCAAACCCGGCGACCGCGTTGTCGTCCGCAGCCCGGGCTGGGACCGGGAGTTCGAGGTGGTGGACCCGATCACCAAGCGCGTCGGCGCGGCGATCGCGGTGAAGGCGTACGTCGACCACTCGCCCGAACGCCCGGCCTACCTCTCGGCCCCGGTGGCTCGACGGGACCGGGGCGCCGGCCGTCCGACGAAGAAGGACCGCCGCCAGCTCGACGAGTTGCGCGGACGTCACGACCTCTGACACCGTTCCGACGCCGCCTCCCGAGGATGACAGGATGGCCGGGTGCACGATCAACCGACGCGTTACCCAGGGTTCTGGCTCGACCGGAGCGCCAAGGTGGCCCTGCCGATCATCGCGGGGCTGGTCTCGTGGTTCATCCCGCTGGTCTTCACGCACGGCTGGCCGCACGGAGGTATGGCGGACTTCGACATCTACCTGGAGGGTGCGAGGACGGCCCTGCAGGGCGGTGAGCTCTACCGCAGCGGCCCTGACGCCTTCGTCTACCCGCCGATCGCGGCGGTGCTCTTCCTGCCGTTCATGCTGGGCCCTGTCATCGCCTGGAAGATCCTCTGGGCCGTGGCCGGCTGGCTCGGCATCATCGCGGTCGTCCACCGCTTCGGCCTGCGGAGCTGGCCGGCGAGCGTCGTCGCCGCAGCGTGCATCGCCACCGCGACCCCGGTGACGCTGGGCACCCAGCTCGGCCAGATCGAGCTGATCCTCACCTGCCTGGTCGTGCTCGACCTCGTCGACGGGCCGCACCTGTTCGGCCGCAGGCTGCTCCCGCTTCCGCAGGGCTGGATGGTCGGGCTGATGACCGCGATCAAGCTCACCCCGGGCCTGTTCATCCTCCACCTGCTCATCAATCGTCGCTGGAAGCCGGCCATCACCGCGGCCGTGACGGCCGCGGTCCTCACCGCGATCGGGTTCCTCGTCTATCCGCAACTGTCGCTCTTCTATTGGAAGCGCCTGTTGCTGACCCGCTCGGTAGGCTTCGAGTCCGATCCTGTCTACATCGACAACCAGTCTTTCGAGGGGGCGGCCCTCCGGTTGTTCCGGCTCTCGCACCTCGGTGCCGAGGTCGGCACGGTGATGTCGGTCCTGACGATCGTGGTCGGCCTCATCGCGGCCTGGTCCCTGGTCCGCCAAGGCCACGAGGCCCCGGCGGTCGCCGTCATCGGCATCGCCACCGCGCTGGCGTCCCCGGTCTCCTGGACGCACCACTTCGTCTGGATCGTGCCGCTGGCCGTGGCCCTGGCCATGCACCACCCGACCCGTCCGGTGGGCTTCAGCGGCGCCCTCTTCGTTGTGTGGGTCTGGATAGCGCCGTACCGCGTCCTCAAGGGCGGCGGCATGCTGGAACTCACCTACACCCATAAAGAGGCAGTGTTCAGCGCCGTGACGCCCTTCCTCGGCCTACTGCTGCTGATCGCCTCCCTCTTCGCCGGCTTTCGCCAGCGACCGGCCCGCCACCGCCGCGATCTCCGATCGACGGACCTCCCGCCGACCAGCTCCACGCCGATGAACGTCCCCCGACGGTCTGACAGCCCCCGCCCACCGACGAGGCCCCTCGGACCAAGAACGGTTCGAGGGGCCTCGTACGCCTGGCGGGTGGGGTGTCAGCCCTCGACGCTGCCCTCGATGGCGCTGTCGGCCTTGTGGGCCACGGCGATCTTGCGGGGCTTGGCGGCCTCCGCGACAGGGATGGTCAGGACGAGGACACCGTCGGTGTACTCGGCGTCGATGTTCTCCGCGGCGACGCCCTTGCCCAGGGTGAGCTGGCGGGCGAACTGGCCGACCGGGCGCTCCCGGGTGAGCCACTGGACGCCCTCGCCTGCCTGCGGCTTGCGCTCAGCGCGAATGGTCAGCTGCGAATCGTCGAGGTCGACGTCGATCGTCGCCGGGTCGACGCCCGGCAGGTCGATCTTGACGAAGTAATTGTCGCCCTCGCGGTAGAGATCCATCGGCATGGCGGTCGACGCGGGCGTACGCAGCGCCTGGGAGAACAGCTGGTCGACGTCACGGAAGGGGTCGAAGGTACGGGCCATGATCGTGCTTCTCCTTTGGCAGTGGAAACGGACTGAACCGGCTGCCGCCTGCCTGCGCGGCTGCCGTCATGGGCTACAACGTCGCGTCCGGCGACGACTATTCCAGGATCGCCAAAAAAGTTGAGTGAGGTACGCTCAACGTGCTGTGATCTCGGCGACAAGCGCTCGTCGTCCGGTCTGCGCCTCGTCCGCGACGGCTGTGCTGGTGCTGTGGGCTATGGTGTGCCCCATCGTTGGACGCGACCGGGGAGAGATAACCGTGGCAGGTCAGGAGCTGGGGCACAGCCTGGTGATCGTGGAGTCGCCGACCAAGGCCACCAAGATCCAGGGCTACCTGGGACCGGGCTACGTCGTGGAGTCCAGCCGTGGCCACATCCGTGACCTGCCGACCGGGGCCGCCGAGGTGCCCGCCAAGTACAAGGGTGAGAAGTGGGCCCGCACCGGCGTCGACATCGACAACGGCTTCAACCCTCTCTACGTCGTCGCCGCCGACAAGAAGGCCACGCTCCGCGGCCTGAAGGAAGCACTGAAGGGCGCCAAGGACGTCTACCTCGCCACTGACGGTGACCGCGAGGGGGAGGCGATCGCCTGGCACCTGCAGCAGGAGCTCAAGCCCAAGGTCCCGGTCCGCCGGATGGTCTTCCACGAGATCACCGAGGACGCGATCAAGGACGCCGTCACCCACCCGCGCGACATCGACACCGACCTCGTCGACGCCCAGGAGACCCGCCGGATCCTCGACCGCCTCTACGGCTACGAGGTCTCCCCGGTGCTCTGGAAGAAGGTCATGCCGCGCCTGTCGGCGGGACGGGTCCAGTCCGTCGCCACCCGCCTGGTCGTCGACCGTGAGCGCGAGCGGATCGCCTTCGGCTCCGCCGGCTACTGGGACCTCGAGGCCACCCTCGACGCCGGTCCCGACGCCGAACCCCAGACGTTCCCGGCCCGCCTCACCGCCGTCGACGGGCAGCGGGTCGCCCAGGGTCGCGACTTCGACTCCCGCGGTCGCCTCCAACAGGGCAAGGACCCCCTCGTCCACCTCGACGAGGCCCGCGCCCGCGCCCTGGTCGCCGGGCTCGAGGGTGTCGCGATGCGGGTCGCCTCGGTCGAGGCCAAGCCGTACGTCCGCCATCCGTACGCCCCGTTCCGGACCACCACGCTGCAGCAGGAGGCGGGTCGCAAGCTCGGCTTCACCTCCCAGCGCACCATGTCCGTGGCCCAGGAACTGTACGAGGGCGGCTACATCACCTATATGCGTACCGACTCCGTCGAGCTGTCCGGGGAGGCGATCCGTGCGGCCCGGACCCAGGCGACCAAGCTCTATGGCGCCGACTACGTCCCCTCGAAGCCGCGTGTCTACACCTCCAAGGTGAAGAACGCCCAGGAGGCGCACGAGGCGATCCGTCCGGCCGGGTCCACCTTCCGCACGCCCCGCGAGACGGGTCTGCACGGCGACCAGTTCCGCCTCTACGAGCTGATCTGGATGCGGACGGTCGCCTCGCAGATGACGGACGCGCGCGGTGAGTCGGTGGCGATCACGCTGCAATCGAGCGCCACCAGCGGCGAGGCCTGCACCTTCGTCGCCCGGGGCCGCACCATCACCTTCCCCGGCTTCCTCAAGGCGTACGTCGAGTCGGTCGACGACGGCATGGCCGACGACTCCCAGCGCCGCCTGCCGCAGCTCACCGAGGGGCGATCCGTCGACGTGGCCGCGTTGGAGGCGCAGGGCCACGAGACCAAGCCGCCGGCCCGCTACACCGAGCCGTCGCTGGTCGCGAAGCTCGAGGAACTCGAGATCGGCCGCCCGTCGACTTACGCGTCGATCATCCGCACCATCACGAGCCGCGACTACGTGTTCAAGAAGGGTTCCGCACTGGTGCCCACGTGGTTGGCCTTCGCCGTCACCCGGCTGCTCGAGGAACACTTCGCCAGGCTGGTGGACTACGACTTCACCGCGGAGATGGAACAGGACCTCGACAAGATCGCGAATGGGGAGATCCGCCGGCTCGACGTGCTGACCGACTTCTACTGGGGCGGCTCGCAGAGCCTGGACACGCTGGACCACGCCGGCCTGCACGACCTCGTCAACCAGCTCGGTGACATCGATGCGCGGGCACTGTCGACCTTCCCGATCGGCGACATGGACTCCGGGATCGTGGTGCGCGTCGGGCGTTACGGGACCTACGTCGAGGAGGTCGAGACCGAGAAGCGGGCCAACGTCGCCGACGACCTGCCGCCGGACGAACTCACCCTCGAGGTGGCCCGTGACCTGCTGGCGCGCCCGATGGGGGAGGAGCGCGCCCTCGGTCTCGACGCCGAGTCCGGTCACCCGATCGTCGCGCGGGCCGGACGCTTCGGCCCGTACGTCACCGAGGTGCTGCCGGAGGACGCCCCCAAGGGTGCCAAGCCGCGGACCGCTTCGCTCTTCGCCTCGATGGACCTGCAGACCGTCGGCCTGGACGACGCCCTCAAGCTGCTGTCCCTGCCACGTACGGTCGGCACCGCCGAGGACGGCACGGTGATCACCGCGCAGAACGGCCGCTACGGTCCCTACCTCAAGAAGGGCACCGACTCGCGCTCACTCGCCGCCGAGGACCAGATCTTCACCATCACCCTGCCTGAGGCCGAGGCGATCTACGCCCAGCCCAAGCAGCGGGGCCGCGCCGCCGCGAAGCCGCCGCTCAAGGAGCTCGGGGCCGACCCGGTCTCCGGCAAGCCGATGCTGGTCAAGGACGGCCGCTTCGGTGCGTACGTCACCGACGGGGAGACCAACGCCACCCTCCGCAAGACCGACGCCGTGGAGACCCTCACCGCGGAGCGGGGCGCCGAATTGCTCGCCGAGAAGCGGGCCAAGGGTCCGTCGTCCCCGCGGAAGACCGCGGCGAAGAAGACCACCGCGAAGAAGACCACGGCCACGAAGTCCGCGGCGAAGAAGACCACGGCGAAGAAGACCACGGCCACGAAGAAGACCACGGCCACGAAGGCCGCGACGAAGAAGGCCGCGACGAAGAAGGCCACCACGAAGAAGGCTGCGACGAAGTCGGCGGCGAGCGCCGAGGGGCCGGGCGACACGAGCACCGACTGATCCGGACCCGCACCCGGTGGCCGGACGCGGTGCAATAATGAACGATCCCAGCCGAGCCCGAAGGGAAAGCATCGTGCGCCACTACGAGATGCGCGACCTGGCCGCCGCGCCGCGCTTCGCTAATCCCGATCTCGACCTGGGTAATCCCGCCATGGTGAGCACCCGGCCCGCGCAGTGCGACCTCACCGTGCTCGACACCCCCGACCGGCGCCTGCTCCGGGCCGAGATCGTCCTCGCCCATAGGTCCACCGAGGGCGAGGGACAGTGGCTGATGGCTGCGCCGTCCTGGGTGCCTCAGCTTCCTGCCGAGCGTCTCGAGGAGATGACCTCGGGTCAGGTGCCCGACCACATCCTCACCCTGCTCGCCCCGTTCCTGCGCCACGCCCCGCTCGTCCCGGTCGGCACCCAGCACCGGTCCCGGACCACGTATCTCATCCGGACCACAGCGCGCGAAACCCTCGGGTCGGTGGTCGACGATGTCTACACCGTCCGGCGCGAGGGCGCCTTGGTCACCCGCTACCGCGAGGTGGACGTCGACACCGGCACCATGACGCGGGAGCAGATCGATTGGCTGGACGAGGCCCTGCACAGCGTCGAGGCCGTCCGCGTCGACCGACACCTGTCTCTGCCTGCGCGCTTCCGCGTGCTGATCGCCGACCACGGGAACGACGAGTCGCAGACCGCACAACAGGTCGACCTGTCGTCGGTGGTCGGCTCGGTGGACATCGATGCCTCGATGGCCCAGATCATCTCCCACTTCGTCGGTGAGGGTGTGCGGCAGGTCCTCCTCGCCGACCTCAACGTCCGCTCCGGACGTACGCGCAAGGTCCAGCCCCTGGTCCGGGGGCTGCGGACCTTCGTCGCCGAGCTGCCGGTCATCGCCCCCGTGCTGCCGCCGGGGCACCTCGACGAGCTCGTGGCCGAGCTCGGCGCGGCCGCTGATCGGCTCGACGGCGCCTTCGGCGCTGACCAGGACGCGGTGCTCAACGGCGACGACTACCTGGGCATCTACGAGCGCGTCTCGGCGCTGCGCGATCCCACCTTGACCGTGGGTGTCGGCAACCATCCCGCCCGGGACGAGATCGGCGAGATGGTCGCCGCCGCCACTGGAGCCATGCTCGTGGCGGGGGGCACCGCCCCCGACGCGGCGGACGACTCCGGCTGGCACACCGCTGCCCTCGCCGCCGACCGGCTCGTCGCGACGGCGGAGCTCGCCTCGCTGCTGGCGCCCAAGCAGGCTAAGAAGCTGCGTGACCGGGCGCGGAACATCTACGACGACCTGATCCGCTGTGACAACGAGGAGCTCGAGGCGCTGCGGGCCTCGTTGGGGGGCTCGTCGGTCGAGGACGCCTTCGGGATCGGTCGCCAGTACGCCACCCTGGCTGAGAGCCGATCCGCCGCCCGAGAGGAGTTCGTCGAGCACTGGCCGAAGGACGCCCGCCACCTCCGCAAGGCCGGATCCGAGCTGCTGGCCCGGCTGGGTGCCGACGGGACCGCGGAGGGGCACGGCGCGGCCTCGCAGGGCGCGGTGGCCGCCGATGCCTGAGGGGCGGGGCCTCTTCATCGTGTTCGAGGGCGGTGACGGGGTCGGCAAGACCACCCAGGGCGCCCTTCTGGCCCGGCACCTGACCGACCTCGGGCACGAGGTCGTGATGACCCGCGAGCCGGGTGACACGGCGGCGGGCGCGGTGATCCGCCGACTGCTGCTGGACCCGGCGACCGGTGATCTCGATCCGCGCGCCGAGGCGCTGTTGTACGCGGCGGACAAGGCCCAGCATCTGGCCGAGGTCGTCCGTCCGGCCCTCGCTCGGGGCGCGATGGTGGTCTGCGACCGCTACCTCGACTCGATGCTGGCCTACCAGGGTGCCGGACGGGTGCTGGATATGGGTGAGGTCACGGCCATCGCCCACTGGGCCACCGCCGGCCTCCGCGCGGACCTCACGGTGCTGCTCGACCTGGATCCGGGCGAGGCTGTCGGCCGGATCGCGGACAAGGACCGGCTCGAGGGTGCCGGGGACGACTTCCACCGGCGCGTCCGGGAGCAATTCCTCGGCCTGGCCGAGGCCGATCCCGACCGCTACCTGGTCCTCGCCGCCCGGCGGAACCGCACGGCGACGTCGAGGAGCCGGCCCCGTCGACGGTCTGGCTGCTCTGCGCCCCCACGTCGGATGACGTGATCGCCACGATCCGCTCCCGCACCCGCGCCCTCACCCTCACGACGCCGAAGGTCCGCGAGGTCGCGGCACTGTTGGAGCGGCGCGACGGGATCGATCCGGTCACCGCGGACGCCGCGGCCCGGGCCGCTCAGGGCCACATCGGCCGGGCCCGCCATCTCGCCCGCGACGAGGCGGCCCGGCAGCGACGCCGCGACGTGTTGCGGATCCCGATGCATCTCGGTGGGGTGGGTGCCTGCCTGCGAGCCGCCGCCACCCTCGTCGACGCCGCCCAGGCGGAGGCCACCGGGCAGACGGCCGAGACCGAGGCCCGGGAGCGGGCCGAGCTCGAGCAGGCCCTCGGTGTCGGCACGAGGGGTGCTCGTCCCAGGAACATCGCCGCTGCCCTGAAGGAACTCGAGGACGAGCAGAAATTGCGGGTCAAGCGGCTGCAGCGCGACGCCATCGACCGCGCGCTCACGGAGCTCACCACCTGGTATCGCGATGTCCTGAGCGTCCAGCTCCGCACCGGGGCAGAGCTGGTCAACGTGGAACTGGCCGACGTGGTCCTCACCGAGGCCTCCCGCGCCACCCCGGATCGTACGATCGCCCGGATTGACGCGATCCTGGCCTGCCGTGAAGCCCTGGCCGGGAACGTCGCGCCGCAGCTCGCGGTCGAGTCGATGCTGGTCAGCCTCGGGGCCGACGACCCGCTGATCTGATCCTCGGCGACACTCCCGCAGCGGATCCCGGGAGACGCCACGAACAGCGGCAAGAATGGCCCTGAGCATTCCCTGACATGAGGACGTGAGCCGTGACTACTCGTGACCCCGACGAGGCCGACGAGGCCCCCAAGGCCGACGCTGCCGCTGCCGACGTCGATCGTCCCGAGGAGTTCGGCGGCGGTGACGAGAACGAACCCACCAGGACCCGGATCTCGCGGGCCGACCTGCGACGCTACACCGAGCAGCAGGGCGAGGAAGAGTCCTCCGCTCGGGCCGCCGGTTCGCCTGAGGCCCGGACAGAGGTCTTCGGGGAGGGGGACGAGCCCGCATCCCAGGAGACGCCGACGGTCGTCCGTCGCGAGCCGCTGGTGTCGCGCCGGTCCTCCGAGCGTCCCGCCACCCCGGCCGCCGAGGTGCCGGCGCATACCCCGCCCGCCGACACGCCCGCGGCCACGAAGGTGATGGGGTCCCCGCCGGAACCCACCCCCGACGAGGCAGCTCTGCTCGCGGAACGTCGCGCCGACCGTGAGCGTGCTCTCGGGAAGCGCCGACCCCAGCCGGCCCCCGCCGAGGTGCCCGCGCCTCCCTCGACGAAACTGGGTCGTACGACGGACCGCTTCCCGGTGGCCCTCGGCATCTTCCTGCTGCGCCTGGCGGCCGCCGCGGTGCTAGGCGTCCGTGGGGCTCAGCAGTTGATGGACATTCCGGGGACGACAGCGACCGTCGCGGCCACCGCCCTGCCCTACCCGGTGATCTTCGCCTGGGTGTTGGCCGCCGCCTCGGTGCTCATCGCCGTGGCGCTGGTGCTGGGCCTGGCCGTCCGCGTGGCCGGGGCCGGCGCGGCCGCGATCGGGGCCGGGGCACTCGTCTTCGTGTACTGGTGGAAGAGCCCGTTCGACCCCGGCATGGCCGGATTCCACGGCGAGACCGAGCTGCTGCTCGCCGCTGTCGGTCTCTTCCTGCTGCTGACCGGTGGTGGGAGCTGGGGCATCGATGCGGCCGTCCGCAAGGGCCGCCTGACGCGCAGGGCGGACAAGTACAACGCCGAGCTGATCTGAGCGCCGGGGATCCGCCTCCCTCCTGACCGCACGGGCGCTGCGGCCGTGCCGAGCCGTGATGGCTGGGAGCGACTAGGCTGTCTGCGTGCAGCAAGTGATGGCGGTCACGTTCGAGAAGCACGGTCAGCTCCACTACGTGGACCCGGCCGGGCATCGGGTGAGCGTGGGCGACTTCGTCATGGTCCCCACCGATGAGGGGCCGGAGGTCGCCCAGTGCATCTGGGCCCCCGAGGGCGTCGTCCAAGGAGACTTCGGCGGACTGCCCGCCTGTCTCGGCCTCGCCACGGAGGCCGATCTCGCCCGTGACCGGGAGAACCGCAAGTTCCGGTCCCAGGCCCGCATCGTCGTGAACCGCCTGGTCCGGGAGCATGACCTGCCGATGAAGGTCATCGGCCTCGACTACCTCGATCGGTCCAAGGAGTTCGATCGCGAGGTGATCGTCTACTTCACCGCGCCCCATCGGGTCGATTTCCGTCAGCTCGTCCGCGACCTGGCCAAGGCTCTCCAGGCACGGATCGACCTGCGCCAGATCGGAGCTAGGGACGCGACCCGGGTCACCGGGGGTATCGGCAACTGCGGCCGGGACCTGTGCTGCTCCACCCATCTCAGCCGGTTCGAGCCCGTCAGCATGCGCCTCGCCAAGGACCAGGACCTGCCCTCGAACCCGCTGCGCGTACAGGGCGCCTGCGGACGGCTGATGTGCTGTCTGAAGTACGAGCACCCGCTCTACCAGGACTTCCTCAAGAAGGCGCCCAAGATCGGCTCGCGGGTGAAGACCCCGGACGGCGAAGGTAAGGTCATCGGCCACTCCGTCCCGTCGGACTCCGTAGTGGTGCGGGTCGACGGCACCGGTGAGGTCACTCGGTGTCCCCAGGCGGACGTCTGCCCCGCCCGCCGGGCGTTCGACAGTCGCGGACGGGACTGATCCGAGCCCGCCGGGCGGCGTTCCCCGTCGATTGGAGCTCCACCAGTGGTGCCGCTATAGTTATCGCTTGTCCGCGCGGGCTCGTCCCGGGCGGTCGGCCACCTTAGCTCAGTAGGTAGAGCGACGCTCTCGTAAAGCGTAGGTCACCGGTTCGATCCCGGTAGGTGGCTCCGCCCGGCCCTCGCGCGGCCTGCCTGTGTGTCCGACAGAACACCCTGCTAATCGGAATCTTTGTCGTACCCTGATCTCATCCGCGGTCGCTGATGTTCTTCGGCTTGGACGAGCCCGCGGTCCCGAGGGGACGTCATGAAATCTCGACGTGTCCGAGCGGGTGCGCTGCTGGTGGCAGCCATCCTCGGCTTTTCCTTTGCGCTCTCGGGCTCCCCGGGCGCCCTGGCAGCACCGACACAGACTCCGGCCACGTCGTCGCCTGCCACCGCCACCCCCAAGCCCACCCCCACCGCGAAGCCCACCGCCAACTCTTCGTCAGGCGTCACTGCGAACTCGGACGCCGCTCCCCAGCCGATGATCGCCCCTGACGTCGTGACCGCGGCGCTCACGCCCGGCGAAGAGGCGATCGCCGCCAAAGCGGCCTCCTCGGTCTCCGTCCTGGGAGCGCCGACCTCCTCGGTCACCTGTGGGCTGGTCGACGGCGGCTGTATGCAGACGTTCGAGCACGCCACGATCTACTGGTCCCCGGCCAGCGGAGCGCACTGGACGCGTGGCGCGATCCGGGACAAGTGGCGCAGTACCGGAGCCCAGGACGGGTTCCTCGGCTATCCGGTCAGTGATGAGTTCTGCGGCCTGGTCCAGAGCGGCTGCGGCCAGCACTTCCAGCACGGTGAGATCTACTGGACGCCGTCGATCGGCGCGCACTGGTTGCGGGGCTCGATCGTCGAGTCCTGGCGTCGCCAGGGTTGGGAGAACGGCTTCCTCGGCTACCCGTTGAGCGATGAGTTCTGTGGGCTGCGGGAGAGCGGGTGCGGTCAGCACTTCCAGCACGGTGAGA
This sequence comes from Raineyella fluvialis, assembly GCF_009646095.1. Classification (NCBI taxonomy): domain Bacteria; kingdom Bacillati; phylum Actinomycetota; class Actinomycetes; order Propionibacteriales; family Propionibacteriaceae; genus Raineyella; species Raineyella fluvialis. The sequence goes on from NZ_CP045725.1 coordinate 2,154,726, forward strand.
TCTATTGGTCACCCGGGACGGGGGCGCACTGGTTGCGGGGCTCGATCGTGGAGTCGTGGCGTCGCCAGGGCTGGGAGAACGCGTTCCTCGGCTACCCGTTGAGCGATGAGTTCTGTGGGCTGCGGGAGAGCGGGTGTGGCCAGCACTTCCAGCACGGCGAGATCTACTGGTCACCCGGGACGGGGGCGCACTGGTTGCGGGGCGCGATCGTCGAGTCCTGGCGCGGGCAGAACTGGGAGAACGGGTCCCTCGGCTACCCGTTGACCGATGAGTTCTGCGGCCTCGTCAACAGTGGGTGCGGTCAGCACTTCCAGCACGGCGAGATCTACTGGTCACCCGGGACGGGGGCGCACTGGTTGCGCGGCTCGATCGTCGAATACTGGCGCGACGCGGGCTGGGAGAACGGGCGCTACGGCTACCCGACCTCCGACGAGATCTGCCGGATCATGGCCGGTGGGGTCCGGCACTGCGAGCAGACCTTCCCGCGCCTGGTGATCAACTTCCGCAGTGATACGGGTGTCATCGACTGCGGCCGGATGAAGTGCATCGCCCTGAGCTTCGACGACGGCCCCAGCTCGAACACCAGCCGTCTTGTCGACATCCTCGACGGGAACAACGTGAATGCCACGTTCTTCAACGTGGGGCAGAACGTGGGGGTCTACCCCTCAACCGTGCGCCGCTCGTACGGGAACGGCAACGAGATCATGAATCACACCTGGGACCACCCCGATCTCACCACGCTCAGTTCGACAGGCGTGTCCTCCGAGCTCTCGCGGACGTCCGACGTCATCGGCTCGACGGTCGGCCGCCGCCCGACGCTGATGCGACCGCCGTACGGGGCCTACAACTCCACCGTCACGAGCGTCGCCGGTCAGCAGGGGATGGCCGTGATCCTGTGGAACATCGACACGCGCGACTGGGAATCCCGCAACACGTCGGCCGTGATCACTGCGGCGACCGGGCCTGCCTCCTCCGGGAGCATCATCCTGATGCATGACCTCTACCCGACGACGGTGGACGCGGTGCCGTCGATCATCAGCAACCTGAAGTCGAGGGGATACGTCCTGGTGACGGTCCAGGACGTGATCGGCGATCCGCAGCCGGGACGCGTGTACAGCCGGCGTCCCTGACCACCGAAGAACACCGGAGGCCCGGTCCTCGCTCGGGGGTAGCGAGGACCGGGCCTCCGGCCGTTCTGAGGGGGCGTCGCTCAGACGCCGGCCTTGACCGAGCACACCGGCCATGCGCCCCAGCCCTGGGAGGCCTGGACCCGCTGGGCCACAGCGATCTGCTGCTCGCGGCTCGCGCTGCTCGCGGAACCGGTACCGCCGTACGCCGACCAGGTGGACGGCGTGAACTGGAGGCCACCGGAGAAGCCGTTACCGGTGTTGATCGACCAGTTGCCGCCCGACTCGCACTGGGCGATCCGGTCCCACACGGTGGACCCGGAGGACACCGTCGCGGCGGGGCTGGAGGTCGACTTGGTCGTCGCCTTGACGGTCGACCTCTTCGCGGTCTGATGGGACTGGGCCGCGGCCGGCTTGGTGGTGCTGGCGGCCTTCTTGACGGTCGACGTCGTGAGGTCGTTCAGGTAGCGGCTCGCCACCCAACGGTGCTTGCCGTGGTACTCGATCTGCGTCCAGTGCTGGGTCGTCACACCGGTGAGGGTGACGGTCGTGCCCTTCGGCAGGGTGGTCAGGCGCTCGGACTCGATCGAGGCACCGGTGCGGACGTTCAGGTTCACCGTGGTGACGGCCGTCCGTACGGTCGACACCTCCGATGCCTCGCTCTTCGGCGTCGCCGAGGTCGCGGCCGTGCTGCGCACCTCGGAGTGTGACCGGGGAGCGGCCTGGGCGGCGTGCGCGTTCGCGGCCGGCACGCCGATAGCGAGGGCCGACATCCCGACGAGGGCGCCGAGGGTGCGAGTCATGGTCTTGCTGGTCATGATCCTCCCGGAGATCCGGATAGGGGTCTTACGGACGCCCCGACACTAGGCGAAGATCACGGAAAGATAAAGGCAAGATCTCGAATTCATAACGTTCATGGTGTCGATGGAACCCGAGGAACCCCGGCGGAACGCCGATCCGCCGGGGTTCCTGTGAGATGCGTCACTTGTTCGCCAGGCGGCCCTTGACCAGCCCCGCGACCGCCCCACCGTCGAAGCGGCCGGCGATCCGGGCGTTGACGGCCTTCATGATGGTCCCCATCTGCTTCATCGTCGGGGCCTCGCCGGTCTCGGCCTCGATCGCCGCGAACTCCGCGTCGATCAGCGCCTCCACCTCGGCGGAGGTCATTGGCTGGGGGAGGTAGGCCTGCAGGATCTCGGCCTCGGCCAGTTCCTTCTCCACGAGGTCCTGACGCCCGCCCTGGGTGTACGTCTCCGCGGAATCGCGGCGCTGGCGGACCTCCTTGGTCAGCAGGCGCTGCTCCTCCTCGGCGGTCAGTTCGTGGGCCGTGCCCTCCACCTCGGCGTTGGCGATGGCGGCCAGTGCCATCCGGATCGTGCCCAGCCGCTGCTGGTCATGGGCCTTCATCGCGACCTTCATATCGGCGCGCAGCCGGTCCTTGAGTTCTGCCATCAGGTGCTTCTTCCTTCGTCGGCTCCGGTGTACCCCTCATCCTGTCACGCACGACTGCGCGCGAACGGGAGCGTCGGGGTGGTGCGTTATCGTGGGGCGAGCAGTCGGTGCAACAGTGACCGACGGACACCTGGAGGCGTTGTGAAAGTTCTGGTCCTCGGCGGCGACGGATTCTGCGGTTGGCCGACCGCCCTGCACCTGTCCGACAGGGGTGACGAGGTCGTCATCGTCGACAACCTGTCGCGGCGGGCGATCGACCAGGAGCTGGGTGCCGAGTCGTTGACCCCGATCGCCTCGGTGGATGAGCGGCTGTCCGCGTGGCTCGAGGTGTCCGGCAAGCAGATCCGGTTCCGCAATGTCGACCTCGCCCAGGACTATGACGGCGTGCTGGCCCTGCTCGCGTCCGAGCGGCCCGACGCGGTGGTCCACTTCGCCGAGCAGCGGTCGGCCCCGTACTCCATGAAGGACTCCGGCCACAAGCGCTACACGGTCGACAACAACGTCAACGCGACCCACAACCTGCTCGCCGCGGTCGTCGAGTCCGGTCTGGACATCCACGTGGTGCACCTCGGCACGATGGGCGTGTACGGCTATGGCACTGCCGGGATGGAGATCCCCGAGGGCTACCTCGACATCGAGATCCCCCGCAAGGATGGCGGCGAGCCGGTCCAGCAGCAGATCCTCTACCCGACCAATCCGGGCTCGGTCTACCACATGACCAAGACGCTGGACCAGCTGCTCTTCGCCTACTACGTGAAGAACGACCGGCTGCGCGTCACCGACCTGCACCAGGGCATCGTCTGGGGCACCAACACCCCCGAGACCACGCTCGACGAGCGGCTGGTCAACCGCTTCGACTACGACGGTGACTACGGCACCGTGCTCAACCGCTTCCTCATGCAGGCCGCCGTCGGCTACCCGCTGACCGTGCACGGCACCGGCGGGCAGACCCGTGCCTTCATCCACATCGTCGACACCACCAAGTGCGTCGCGATGGCCCTCGACAACCCGCCGCAGCGGGGCGAGCGGGTGAAGATCCTCAACCAGCAGGCCGAGACCCTGCGGGTCCGCGACCTGGCGAAGAAGATCGCCGAGATGACCGGTGCCGAGCTGGCCCTCGTCCCGGATCCACGCAAGGAGGACCAGGAGAACGACCTGCTCGTCGCGCACGACACCTTCCTGTCGTACGGCTGGCAGCCGATCACCCTCGACGACGGCCTGATGATGGAGGTCACCGAGATCGCCCGCAAGTACGGGGAACGGTGCGACATCACCAAGATTCCGGCCCGCTCGCTGTGGACGAAGGAGCAGAAGGCCGGCGTGCCGGAGGGCTACGAGGAGCCGGTCCGGGCCTGACCCGGCGGTCCGAGGCACCGTGCGCATCGCCATCTTCTCCGAGGTCTTCCTGCCGAAGATCGACGGTGTGGTCACCCGACTCGTCCGGACGGTCGAACAGCTGAAGGCGCTCGACCAGGAGGTCGTCATCTTCTCGCCGGGCACCGACCTGGATGAGTTCTGCGGCTACCCGGTCGTGCGCGTCCGCTCGACGCGGCTGCGCCCGTGGTACCCCGAGATCCACATCGGCCTGCCGACCCCTCGGATCGCCCGGACCCTGGAGGAGTTCACCCCGGACGTCGTCCATGCGGTCAATCCGGTGGCCTTGGCGGCGTACGGGGTGTTGTCCGGCAAGCGGCGCAACATCCCGTTGCTGGCGTCCTTCCACACCGACCTGCCGAAGTACACCGAGGCGATGGATCTCGGCTTCCTGCAGAACTTCGCCAAGAGCTACATCAGTGGTCTGCACAACCTGGCCGACATGAACCTCTGTACGTCCCCGCAGATGGTGGAGGCGGCCCGGGCGATCGGCATTCGGCGGGTCAGGCTGTGGCCGAAGGCCGTCGACACGGTGATGTACCACCCGGACAAGCGCAACGCGCAGATGCGGGCCCGGCTCACCGACGGACACCCCGAGCAGCCCCTCGTGGTCTACGTGGGGCGCATCGCGGTGGAGAAGAAGCTCGACGTGCTGCGGAGCGCCCTCGAGCGGATGCCGGGCGTCCGCCTCGCCGTCGTCGGCTCGGGTCCCGCCAGGGACCAGCTCGAGAAGGACTTCGCCGGCACTCCCACCGTCTTCACCGGATACATGAGCGGCGACGAGCTGGCGGCGGCGTACGCCTCGGCCGATGTCTTCGCCTTCCCGTCGACCACCGAGACGCTCGGCCTGGTGGCCCTGGAATCGATGGCCAGTGGCGTCCCGGTCGTCGGGGCACGCGCCGGTGGCATCCCGGACGTGATCGCCGACGGGGAGAACGGCTTCCTGTTCACGCCGGGCGACCACGTGGAGCTCGCCGACCAGGTGATGCTGCTGCTGAGCGACGTCGACCTGCGCCGCCGCTTCTCAGCCGCCGGGCGTGCGGAGACCGAGAAGTGGGGCTGGCGTGCCGCGACCGAGCGGCTGCTGGACTACTACCAGCACGCCCAGGAGGTCCACTGGCGGGCCTGGCGGAACCGCCAGTACACCACCTGAGGCGTCAGCCGAAGGTCCAGGACCTCCACCGAGGCGTCAGCCGAAGGTCCAGGACCGCCACCTGAGGCGTCAGCCGAAGGTCCAGGACCGCTTCGACAGGCCGATCCAGGAGCCCTCGATCTCGGTGGCGCCCTTCTCGTCGCCCGACGCGCTGACGGCGCCGAGGATCGCGTGGATGGGGGCCCAGTGCTCGGTGCGCGGGTGCGCGATCCGGGCCTCGGGGGCCTTCGTGGCGAAGTCCAGGATCGCGTCGATGTCACCCTTCGTGACGACGTCGGCGGCCCAGGCGTCGAACTCGGCGAGCTGGGGGAGCGGCGGGGAGTCGACGTACTGCGTCATCGCCCGCAGGTTGTGCGTGGTGAAGCCCGAGCCGACGATGAGCACCCCGTCGTCGCGCAGCGGTGCGAGCTGCTGGCCGAGGGCGAACAGGGACCGGGGGTCCAGGGTTGGCAGCGACAGCTGCAGGACCGGGACGTCGGCTTCCGGGTACATCTCGACCAGCGGAACGTACGCTCCGTGGTCGAGGCCGCGGGACTGGTCGACCTGGACTGTCGTCGACGAGGCGAGGAGGCCGCCGACGGTCTCGGCGAGGGCCGGGGCTGTGGGGGCGTCGTACGTCACCTGGTAGTACTTCTCCGGGAAGCCCCAGAAGTCGTAGATCAACGGTGCGCCGACCGTCGAGGACACCGTGACCGGCGCCTCCTCCCAGTGGGCCGAGATCATCAGGATCGCCTGCGGGCGCGGCAGTTTGCGGGCCCACGCCTTCAGTTGTCGGGGCCAGACGGGGTCATCGGCGAGGGGCGGGGCGCCGTGGCTGAGGAAGAGGGCGGGCATGCGATCGGTCATGTCTCGAGGGTAGCGATTGGTTCAACATTCAACAAGATCCTGTGCCGTCGGTCCGCTCACCCGTCACGACCCCGAGTCAGTCCACCCGAGCCTGGGTGAGCCGGGCCTTCTCGAGGTCGTGCCAACTGCCGTCGAACTCCAGGCGGACGATCGTGGCGGTCGGGAAATGGTGGGCGATGGCCGACTTCGCCCCGCGGTCCGAGTCCGCCGGGTCGATCAGGTCCGAGGCGAGAGCGGGGATCCCGGGCGCATGCCCGACGACGAGCAACGTCCGTACGCCCTCGTCGACGGTGCGGAGCTCGGAGAGGATCCGGTCGGCCCCCGCGTTGTAGAGGTCCCACAGGTACGTCGCCGGTGCGTCGACGCCCAGGCCCTCGAGGGTCTCGCGGGTGCGTACGGCTTCCGAGCAGAGGGCGAGGTCGATCCCGTCGCCATGCTTGCCCAGCCAGCGGCCGACGGCGTGCGCCTGTCTCCTGCCGGTGTCGGTCAGGCGGCGCTTGTCGTCGGTCTCCCCGGCGCGCAGCACTTCGGCCTTCGCGTGGCGCAACAGATAGAGGACGTGCGCGGGGACCGCGGCGTGGCGCTTCTCCATGCGGTCAGCCTACTGGGCGGTGTCGCTGCCGAGAGGCTTCACGGCGACCAGGACATCGCGCTGGATCGAGGCGTCCACCCGGTGCTCGAAGCCGAGCCAGGGCCCGTCGTTCTTGACCACCAAGCCGGTCTCCTCGACCATCGCGACGAGGTCGCCGCGGCTGAGTCCGTGGGTGTTCCAGGACAGGCCGAGGGCCCCGCCGTCCCTGAGCTGGTGGGCCCAGACGCCGAGGGAGCCCTTGAGCAGGCCGGCCGGTGAGCGGTCCCGCTTGCCGGTGGTGCCGACGACGTCGGAGCGCGAGCCGTGGACGACGCCGTACGGGGCGTCGGTCACGATGGCTTCGAACCGCCGCTTCCCCCACAGCTTGGCGGAGGAACGGGTGTCGCCGGTGAAGACGCCCATGGTGAGATCGCGGTCGTCGAGGTGGACCGTCGCCTCGAACTTGCGCCCCAGGCTCTTGCCCTCGCGGCGGACCGGGACCGTGTCGGCCTTGTGCTTGAGCCGCTTGCGACGCAAATAGGTCTTGAGGAACGCGGCCATCTGCTCGACGGCCTTCTCGTCGACCTCCACCCCGGCGGCGTTGAGGCCGGCCGTCCAGGCAGTCGTCAGCGTCGTGCCCCGTCCGCTCAGCGGATCCAGCACCGTGGCTCGCTCGTTCAGGGGGCACTCGACGGCCGCCAGGGTGACATTGAGGAGCAGCCGGGTGAACTGCTCGTTCGTCTTGCCGGGGTACTTCGGGATGGTCACCAGATCGTCCTCGAAGACGTCCGGGTCGGCCACCTCGATCGGGCGCAGCAGCCCGTCGGGGCGCTCCTCGAAGAGTGCCAGGAAGGTCGACTGCCGGGCGATCAGCCGCAGGGCCTGCGTACGTTCCTCGTCGCTGCCCTCCAGCGAGTCCGTCTCGAACCCCAGGTAGTCGATCCCCGCGAGCGTCCGTGCCGCCACCTCACCTGCGCCCGGGGCGCAGATCGCCAGCTCCGATGAGGCCATCGTCGCCGCCTGCGCGGCATAGACACGGTTGGCACCGGGATGGGCGAGCATGAGGAGACGCATGGAGGGATCATCCCACGCCGCCCGCACCTCCCGGCGGTCCGTCGAGCGGGAGTACGCTGCACCGTGGGCGATGGATCCCGCCCGGGCTCTGATCGGGCCCGAACCGCCGAGTCGGCTGATGGTTCCTGTCCAGCATCCATGAATGCGGGCGGGCCCGTGCTGCCCGCTGAAAGGGGTCCGATGCCACACGACGTCCCCCAACCCCACCCCACCCGGATCACGCCCTTCACGGACCATCCGATCGTTGTCGGGATCGTGCCCGGCCAGCCCGACCTGGTCGCGCTCACCGCGATCTCCCTCGCCCGGGCCAGTGGTGCCACCCTGTACTTCGCGTACGTCGACCCGGAGCGCTCGACGGTTGAGGAGTTCGCCGACGGGACCGTCCGGCACACTCCGCTGGACCCGGACGCGGCGGGTGACACCTGGCGCCGGACCGAGGAGGAGCTGAAGGAGGCCGCAGGCGGGTTGATGGCTCAGGCTGACGACGTGGCCTGGGAGTTCCGCTACCTGGCCGGCCGTCCCGACCGGGCGCTGACCCACCTGGCCCGTGCCATCGATGCGGCCACCTTCGTGGTGGGGGCGCAGACCGCTGGTCTGCAGGGCCGGGTGCGGGAGCTGCTGGAGGGCTCGGTGTCGTTCCACCTCACCCACCACCAGCACCGACCCGTCCTGATCGTGCCGCTGCAGGTGGTGGACTGGTACCAGCCGGTGGTGCGCGGATGAGTGGTGGTCACACCCTGCCCGCTCACCTGCGGCCGCGCCTGGTCGGACTGGTCGCCGCCGGCGGCGTGCTCGGAACCGCCGTCCGGCAGGCGCTCTCCCTGGTGGTGCCATCGGTCGGAGGCTTCCCGGTGGCGATCTTCCTGATCAACCTGACCGGCGCCTTCCTGCTGGGGCTGCTGCTCCAGGCCTTGGCCCTGTCCGGGCCGGATGAGGGCTGGCGCCGCGACCTGAGGCTCGGCGTCGGCACCGGTGTTCTCGGCGGCTACACCACGTACAGCAGTCTGGCGGTCGCTACCGGCGGTCTGCTCGGTCACGGGCAATGGGTGGTGGGCCTCGGCTACGGGCTGGGCAGCGTGCTGGTCGGCGCGTTCACCGCTGGGCTCGGCATCGTGCTCGCCGAACGGATCATGAGCGCCCGTCGATCCACCTCCCGATCCGTGCGGGGAGGGACGCGATGAGCCCGCTGGTCTTCCTCGCTGTCTGTCTCGCCGGGGGAGTGGGCGCGGCCCTGCGGTTCGTCGCCGACGGGTGGATCCGGTCCCTGGTGTCGATGCGCTTCCCGTTCGCGACCACCGTCATCAACGTCACCGGCTCGTTCGTGCTCGGCCTGGTCACCGGGGCGGCCGGGGCCCACGCGGTGCCCGCGGTCTGGTCCGCGGTGCTCGGGGCCGGCCTGCTCGGCGGCTACACCACGTTCAGCACCGCCAGTGTGGAGGCCGTCCGGCTCCTGCTGGCCCGCGACCTCGGGCTGGCGCTGCGGACCGGCTTCGGCATGCTGGCGGCCGGCGTGCTGGCTGCGCTCCTGGGACTGTGGCTGGGGGCACTGGCCTGACCTGAGGGAGGCGGACGACTCAGAAGGGCACCGAGCAGGTCAGGACGACGTTGGCGTAGGGGGTGTCTTCCCCCGTCCTGATGATCAGCGACGCCTCGGGTAGCCGTCGCTTGAGGTCCTCATGGGGGAGGTACTCGAGGTCCGCGACACCGGTGGCCAGTTCACGCACCCAGGTCTCGACGACGGAGTCCCGCGCCTCGCCGGCGATCAACGCCCCTTCGATGACGATCTCGTCCAGGACCGCCCGCAGCACCTCGGTGAACTTCGGCACTCCGCGTACGAGTGTCAGGTCGACGACCACTGCCCCGGCGGGCAAGGGGAGGCCACAGTCCGCGATGACCACCTGCTGGGTGTGGCCCAGCCGGGCGAGGCCGGCGGCCAGGGCCGGGTTGAGGATGCCCTGCTTCTTCATGGGTCACTCCGGGAGTTCGTCGAGGCTGCGCGGGTAGGAGGGCTGGGCGCCGTGGTGGCGGACGGAGGCGGCGGCGAATCTGACCGCGAATCGGGCCGCCTCGACAAGGTCGTCGCCCCGGTCGAGCCGAGCCGCCAACGCTCCGACGTAGGCGTCTCCGGCTCCCACGGTGTCCACGACGTGGACGTGCGGTGAAGGGACCTGGGTCGTGCCGCCGCTGGTCACGACGATGCAGCCGTCCGCTCCCACCGTCACCACGACACTGGGAACCCCCGCGCGGTGCAGGCGTTCCGCCAGGACCTGGGGTGCTTCCTCACCGGCGGATGCACCGGTCAGGATCTCGAGGGCGGCCGCGGCTTCGATCTCGTTGACGACCAGTGGGTCCGCCCGCCGCAGCACATCGGCTGCGACCGGGACGGCCGGCGCCAGATTCACGACCAGCCGACCGGCCGCTGCCCGGGCCACGGCCGCCACGGCTTCCACGGGCAACTCGCCCTGGACCACGACCAGGTCGGCCGTCGCGTACGCGGGAGCCGCCTCGGCGACGGCGTCGGCATCCATGGATCCGTTCGCGCCCGCCACCACGACGATGGAGTTCTCGCCATCGGCATCGGTCGTCACCACCGCGAGCCCGGTCGGTAGTTCATCGACGCGCACCGCGCTCAGGTCCACGCCGGCGTCACGCAACAGGCGCAGCGCCACCTGGCCCTGTGCGTCGTCACCGATCGCACCGACCATGACGACATCCGCGCCCGCCAGCCGGGCGGCCAGGGCCTGATTGGCCCCCTTGCCGCCCGGCTGGGTGTCACTGGAGATCCCCAGCACCGTCTCACCGGGCCGCGGCAGGTCTGCCACCCGGAGCAGGAGATCGGCGTTGAGGGATCCGACGACGGCAACGGTCACTTCTGGTATCCGCTCACGTTGTCCTTGGTCACCGTCTTCACCGGCACCGGAATGCTCTTCTGGGCCGTGCCGCCAACCGCGTTGATGGCCTGGTCCACGGCCAGCTTCCCGAGCTCGGCGGGCTGCTGAGCGATGTCGGCGGCCATCGTGCCGTCCGACACGGCCTTGATCCCGTCCGGGGTGCCGTCGAAGCCGACCACCATCACGGACTTGCCCGCCTTGTCACCGAGGGCCTTGATGGCGCCCAGTGCCATCTCGTCGTTCTCGGCGAAGATCGCCGTGGCCTCGGGGTGGGCCTGCAGCAGGTTGGTCGCGACGTTGAGCCCTTGGGTACGGTCGAAGTTCGCCGTCTGGGTGGCGACGATCGAGAGGTTGGGGTACTTCTTCAGCGTCTCGCTGAACCCCTTGCCGCGGTCGATGGATGCCGACGTGCCGGGGGTGCCCTGGAGCCAGATCACCTTGCCCGTGCTGTGCGTGGCCTGGGCCAGAGCGTCGGCGGCCTGACCGCCACCGGCGACGTTGTCGGAGGCGATGAACGAGGCCACGTCGACGCCCTCGACGCCGCGGTCGACCGCGACGACCGGGACTTTCGCCCCGATGAGCGCCTTGACGCCGCCCGCCACGGCCTTCGAGTCGACCGGGTTGACGATGACTGCCTTGGCGCCCGAGGTCTGGGCGTTGCTGAGCTGGTTGAGCTGGGTCGAGGCGTCGTTCTGGGCGTCCGAGACGAGCAGGTCGACCCCCTTGGCCTTCGCCTCGGCCTGGGCGCCGTCGCGCAGCGACACGAAGAAGGGGTTGTTCATGGTCGAGATCGCCATCGCGATCTTCGTGCCGGAGGAGCTGGCCGAGCCGCTGGCGCTCGGACTGCCGTTACCGGAGCAGCCGGCGACGAGGACGACGCTGAGGCCGGTGGCCGCCAGCAGGGCGAGCCCGCGGCGGGTGAGGTTGATGGACATGTCTTCCCTTTCTCTTCCTTGAGAATCGGTGGGGTACTGCGTTGCTGGGGGAGCTGGGGACGTGAGCGGGGTCAGTGCGAAGGCTCGTGGCGGCGCAGGACATCGAGTGCCACCGCGATGGCGATGACGAGCCCGATGACGACCTGTTGCCAGAAGGACGAGACGTTGAGGATGTTCAGACCGTTGCGGATGACCGCCAGGAGGAGGGCCCCACCACGGTCCCGGAGATCCGGCCGACGCCACCTGCCAGCGACGCGCCGCCGATGACGACGGACGCGATGGCGTCGAGCTCGTAGCCGGTAGCTGCCTGGGGCGCCGCGGTGAAGAGGCGTCCGGCCAGGACCAGGCCGGCCATGGAGGTGAACAGCCCGGACAGTGCGAAGACCAGCACCTGGACGCCCCTGACCGGGATGCCTGACAGGCGGGCGGCCTCGAAGTTGCCGCCGACGGCGTACATGGAGCGGCCGACGGCCGTGTTGTTGAGGATGAACGAGGCGATCAGCCCCATCACCACCATCACGACGATCGGCATCGGGACCGGCCCCACCGACCCGCCGAGGAAGTTCACCGCATCAGGGGTGGCGATCGGCTGTCCGCCCGAGATCACCAGCGTCAGGCCGCGGGCGACCGAGAGCATCGCCAGGGTCGCGATGAAGCTGGGCAGGTGGAGGAAGGCGTTCGCCAGACCGTTGACCGTCCCGAACAGCGTTCCGACGAGGAGCCCGAGGATCAACGCCACGGCGCCCGGAAGGCCCATCTGCGTGAACGCGTACGCGGAAACCATTCCGGCGATGGCGGCGACACTGCCCACGGACAGGTCGATACCCGCCGCCACGATGACGAAGGTCATGCCGAACGCCATGATCGCGACAGTGGCTGCCTGGATGCCGATGTTCAGGATGTTCGCCGCACTCAGGAAAGCGGGTGTCGCGAGCGCGAGGGCGCCGCACAGGATGACGAGACCGACCAGGGCGCCGTTGTTCGCCAGGAAGGACCGCACCAGATGGCCCGCGGAGGGCCTGGCCCGGCGTACTGCCGCATTCTCGTTGACGCTCATGCGTTCACTCCTCGCTCACGCGCCGATTTCGGCGTTGTTGACGTTCTTCACGGCGAGTGTCATCACCGCGTCCTGGGTGGCTTCGGCTGCGGGCATCTCGCCGGTGATCTGCCCTTCCGACATCACGAGGATGCGGTCGGACATGCCGAGCACTTCGGGCAACTCCGACGAGGCCATCAGCACCGCTCCGCCGCCCTCCACCACCGCATTGATCAGTTCGTAGATCTCGACCTTCGCGCCGACATCGACGCCGCGCGTGGGTTCGTCGAGCAACAGGACCTTCGATCCGGCGAGCACCCACCGCCCGAAGACGACCTTCTGCTGGTTGCCGCCGGACAGGTCGCGGACCCGTTGGTCGATACTGTGCATCCGGATCCGGAGCCGCTCGGAGACGGATCGGGCCCGTGCCCGCTGACCGCGGCGATCCGGGATGCCCAGATGCGCCGAACTGAAGAGGGTGGCCAGGCCCAGGTTCTCCCAGATCGAGCCGCCGAGGACGAGCCCCTGCTGCTTACGGTCCTCCGGAACGTGGCCCAACCCTGCGGCGATGCTGTTGGCCACCCGGCCCCGCTTCAGCCGGCGTCCGGCCACCCGGACACTGCCGGCGTCGTACCTGTCGACGCCCGCCAATGCGCGGATGACCTCGGTCCGGCCGGCGCCCATCAGGCCGGCGAGGCCCACCACCTCACCGGCATGCACCGTGAAGCTGATGTCGGAGAACTTGCCAGCGCTCGACAGCCCCTCCACCTGGAGGAGCTCCTCCCCGAGCTGGGCCTGCCGAGGTGGGAACTGCTGGTCGATCGGGCGCCCGACCATGAGCTTCACCAGCTCCGGCTCCGGGGTGTCCGGAGGGACCTGGGCGACCAGGTGCCCGTCCCGCAGGACCGAAACGACGTCGCCGACCAGCGGGATCTCATCCAGGTGGTGGCTGATGAAGGCCATCGCCACGCCACGTTCCTTGAGCCGGTGCATGATCGTGAAGAGCTGCTCGATCTCCCTGCCCGTCAGGGCGGCGGTCGGCTCGTCCAGGATGAGCACGCGGCTGTTCACGGACAGCGCCTTGGCGATCTCGACGAGTTGCTGCTGGGCGATGCCCAGTCTGCCGACGGGCGTGTCGACGTCGAGGGGCAGGCCGACGGCGTCGAGAGCCTCGCGAGCGATGGAACGGGCCCTGGGCCGCGACAGGACGCCGAGGTGGGTCGGGAAGCGTCCGAGGACGACATTCTCGGCGATGGACAGGCTGGGTACGAGGTTCAGTTCCTGGTGGATCGTGGCGATGCCCAGCGCTTCCGCCGCCCGCGGGTCGGAGATGTGCACCGGTTCGCCGTCGACGAGGATCCGGCCGGAGTCCGGTCGGTGGATGCCGGCGACCATCTTGATCAGCGTCGACTTCCCCGCGCCGTTCTCGCCCAGGAGGACATGTACCTTGCCCGGCTCGATGGTCAGCGACACGTCCTCGATGACGCGTACGGGGCCGAACGACTTGGACACGTGGTCGAGTTGGACGGTCGTCATGGCCGAGTCCTTCTGTTCGGTCGTCCGGTGGAGTCGCGAACGATGAGTGAGGTGGGGAGTGTGACGTGCGGGTGCGAGAGCTCCTGACCCGACAGCAGCGCCACGAGGAGGTCGACCACTGCCTCTCCCATCCCGTCCACGTCCTGACGGATGGCCGTGAGGGCGGGGGAAACGACCCGGAAGACGGGAAAGTCGTCGAACGACGCCACGCTGATGTCGCCGGGTGCTCGGAAGTCGGGGCCGGACCAGAGGTCGAGGCACTCCATCGTGTGCGGACCGTACGCGAACACCACTGCCGTGCAGCCGTCCTCGACGAGCCGCCGAAAGGCTTCACGGGGCCCTGCGGCGTCGGCTCCGCGTTCGATGCGCACGCCCTCGGAGAAGTACTGCGGCGCGGCCGAGGCGAAATAGTCATGTCGCTCGCGGCCGGTCGAGGTTCCCAGGGGGCCGGCCACCAGTCCGCACCGGGTGTGTCCGAGTCCGGCCAGGTGGGCGAACGCGGCCCCCAGCCCCATCGCACTGTCGCTGACCGCGTAGGGAATGTCGAAGCCGTCGGCGATGCGGTCGACGAAGACGAGAGGCAGTTGGGCCGCCACGAGCGTTCGGAGGGCGGCGGACTGAGGGTTCTGCGGTGCCAGGATGAGGCCGTCGACGCGCTGCTGGGTCACGTGTTGCAGGAAGAGGTCCTGCGTCGATTCGTCCTCCGAGGCGTTGCCCAGGATCATCGCGTAGCCGCTCGAGGCCAACCGCGTCTGGATCGTGTGTGCCAGGTAGGCGAAGTGTGGGTTCCGGATGTCACTGACGAGGAGGCCGACCACGCCGGTCCTCGACATCCGCAACGACCGCGCCACGCCATTGGGGGAGTAGCCCATGTCGGCGGCCGCCTTGCGTACGGCCGATCGTGCCCGCTCCGACGTCTGGTCCGAGCCCGTCAGCACGCGGGAAGCGGTGGCAGGAGAGACTCCCGCCTTCGCGGCGACGTCCCGGATGGTGACGGTGCGTGGCACTCCAAGCTCCTTTGCGTGGATGTAAACGATTCCATGGATTCGTTTCCATGAGTCTGCACCTCGGGGCCGGATGTGTCAACGGGGTCCCGCGGAGGCGCAGGACGTCGTTCCTCGCCCGGGACGCAGATCCGCCGCACTCCCGTCCGTTCGGCGCCAATGAGGCGGGAGCGGACGACAATGCGGCGGATGAAGTCTTACCGGGATGGGCTCGTGCGATCAGGCCTCAGGTCGTGAGGCCTCGGCCCGGTCAGTAGTGGTTGACCTGCAGCTGCTCGTAGTCGGTGCCCTTGGCGCGATCCATCGAGGCGCGGATCTCGGCCTCGGCGTCGTCGCGCGAGGCCCAGGTCGCACCTTCGACCGACTTGCCGGGCTCGAGGTCCTTGTAGACCGTGAAGAAGTGCTCGATCTCCAGGAGCTGGAACTCCGGGATGTCCTCGAGGTCCTGCAGGTGGTCACGACGGTGGTCGGCGACCGGCACGCACAGCACCTTGTCGTCGCCGCCGGCCTCGTCACGCATGCGGAACATGCCGATCGCGCGGCACTTGATCAGGCAGCCCGGGAAGGTCGGCTCGGGGACCAGCACCATCGCGTCCAGCGGGTCGCCGTCCTGGCCCAGCGTGGTCTCGATGAAGCCGTAGTCGGAGGGGTACTGCGTCGCAGTGAAGAGCGTGCGGTCGAGGACGATCCGGCCCGTGTGGTGGTCCATCTCGTACTTGTTCTTGGTGCCCTTGGGGATCTCGATGGTCACGTAGAACTCCAGCCCACTGGGCTGCGTCGCCGAACCACCCGACACTCGGTAATCGTCAGTCACCTTTGGCTCTCTCTATCATTTGTCCGGACCGGTCACGGGCGAGACTACCGAACCGACTGGCGGGGTGTGAGGAGTGTGCTGCAATGCGTCGACCGACAGGCCACCGCGTCGTTCTCGCCGTGGGGTCCCTTGTCTGCGCCCTCGCCCTCGCCGCGGTGGCGACCGAGGCGGGTGCCGGCGCCTGGATCGAGGAGCGTACGGGGGCCGCTCCGACCCTGAGCGGGGCACGCCAGGCCGACATGCGGACGGCCACCGACGTCACCCTCCCGGTGGGTCACACCGTCGTCCCCGGCGCGGTGACGGGCGGAGCAGTGCCCGACGCCGCCAAGCTGGCGGCGACGATCGGCGCCGTCCCCCTGGACGGGCTGCAAGGGGGACGTTTCGGCATCGTGGTCGACCCGGCCAGCGGGCGGGTGCTCTATGACCAGGGCGCGGGACAGACCGTGTTACCGGCCTCCAGCCTGAAGCTCCTGACGGTCACGGCCGCGCTCGACCTGCTCGGCCCGGACCACGTGTTCACGACCCGGGCGGTGGTGACCGATCCCGGCACCGTCGTACTCGTCGGAGGTGGTGACCCGTACCTCTCGTCGGGGTCGGTCGCGACCGCTCATCCGGAACGCGCCAGCCTCGAGGTCCTCGCCGACCGGACCGCCGCCGCCTTGAAGTCCGGCGGTTCCACCAGCGTCTCGCTGCGCTGGGACGCGTCCCTCTTCGGCCCCCCACAGTGGCATCCGGACTGGCCGACCCTCTACGCCGACCAGGTCACCCCGGTCACCGCCCTGGTGGTGAACGAGGGACGGCTCTCGGGTGTCAGCCCCGGACCACGGACCCAGAATCCGTCCGCGGAGGCGGCGAAGGCCTTCGCCCAGGCGCTGACGGCCAGGGGGATCACGGTCAAGGACCAGTCCGCCCTGACCGGTTCCGTCCCGTCCGGGGCGGGTGAGCTCGGCCGGGTCGAGTCGATGCCGCTGTCCTCGATCGTGGAGTCCCTGCTGAACACGTCCGACAACGACGCCGCGGAGATGGTCGCCCGCCAGGTCGGCATCGCCGCCGGCACCGGCGCGACCTTCCAGGGGGCCACGACGGCGGTGGAACAGGTCCTGCGCCGGCGCGGCCTGTGGGATTCGGGGGCCGTCCTGAGGGACGGCTCGGGGCTGTCGCGGAACAACCGGGTGACGCCGCGGATGCTCGCCGGCGCCGTCGCCCTGGCGACGGGGGACGCGGACACGCGGTTCCGGCCCCTCCTCGAGGGACTCCCGGTGGCGGGGGCCACCGGCACCCTCACGGCACGCTTCGGCCGCAGTGGCAGCGAGGCCGGCCGTGGCCTGGTCCGGGCCAAGACCGGCACCCTGAGCGGTACGAGTGCGCTGGCCGGCTATGCCGTCACCACCTCCGGGGGGTCGTCGTGTACTCGTTCGTGGTGAACGATGCCTCCAACGACGACACGGCCAGGGCCTGGCTCGACCGGGTGTCGTCCGCCGTGGCCGCCGGCTGACCCCAGCGCCGGGGGAGGGGCAACTTGCGGCAAGTGCGTGCCCGCACCGCACGCAACGGGCAGAGTGACGAGGAACCGACCGCTCGCCACCCGCTCATCGAGGAGCCGCCATGCTGCGACCGCAGGAGAACGCCACCCGCGAACTGAAGTCCCTGGCGGGTCTATGGAGGTTCCGCGCCGATGCCGACGGCGTCGGGCGCGCCGAGCGGTGGTATGCCGGGCCGCTGCGCCGGCCCATCGATATGCCGGTCCCGGCGAGCTACAACGAGATCACCGCCGACCCGGCGCTCTACAACCACGTCGGCGACGTCTGGTACCAGACCACCACCTACGTCCCCGAGGCTGGACGGACCGCAGGGTCGTCCTGCGCTTCGACTCGGCCACCCACCGGGCCACGGTCTGGGTCAACGACACCGAGGTGATGAGCCACCAGGGCGGCTACCTGCCGTTCGAGGCCGACGTGACCGACCTGGTCACCCCGGGGGAGCAGGTGCGGATCACCGCCGTGGTGGACAACCGGCTCGACTGGACGACCATCCCGCCGGGGTGGATCGAGGAGACGCCCGAGGGCGTGCGGCAGAAGTACTTCCAGGACTTCTTCAACTTCGCCGGCCTGCACCGCCCCGTGTACCTCTATGCCACCGACCCCTCCCATGTCGACGACATCACCCTTCGTACCGACTACGAGGGCCGCACCGGCCTGGTCGACTACGACGTCGTCGTGTCGGGCGAAGGCGACGTGTCGGTGGCGGTCGCCGACGCCGACGGTGTGGAGGTCGCCGCCGCCGCGGGCGCCTCCGGTCGGGTGGAGATCCCCGAGGTCCGGCTGTGGCGCCCCGGCGTCGGCTACCGCTACGACTTCCGGGTCACTGTGCGGCGGGATGGCCGGGTCGTCGACACGTACGTGCAGAAATTCGGTGTACGGACCGTACGTATCAGCGGGACGCAGTTCCTGATCAACGACGAGCCGTTCTACTTCCGCGGGTTCGGCATGCATGAGGACCACCACGTCTTCGGCAAGGGCCAGCACGACGCGTCGATGGTCCATGACTTCAACCTGCTCGCCTGGACCGGCGCCAACTCGTTCCGCACCTCGCACTACCCTACAGCGAAGAGAACATGGAGTACGCCGATGCCCACGGCATCGTCGTCATCGACGAGACACCGGCCGTCGGGCTCAACCTCGGCATCATGGGCGGCATCTTCGGGGGCGCCACCCAGGGCTCCTCGGTGACCTTCCGCCCCGACCGGATCGGCGAGGCCGCCCAGGCCCAGCACGCCAGCGAGATCCGCGAACTCATCGCCAGGGACAAGAACCGGCCCTCGGTCGTCCTCTGGTCGATCGCCAACGAGCCCGAGTCGGAGACCCGGGAGGCCGCCGAGTACTTCCGTCCCCTCTTCGACGTCGCGCGCGAGGCGGACCCCACCCGCCCGGTCGGCTTCGTCAACGTGATGCTCGCCCCCGCAGGGACGTGCAAGGTCACCGAGATGGCTGACGTCGTGATGATCAACCGCTACTACGGGTGGTACGTCGACTCCGGGGACATCCCGAACGCCATGCGCAACCTGCGCACCGAGATCGCGCGCTGGGTCGAACTGGAGGACAAACCGATCCTCTTCACCGAGTTCGGTGCCGACACCATGGCCGGCCAGCACGGCCTGATGGGCACCATGTGGACCGAGGAGTACCAGGCTGACCTGATGGCGGCCACCCTCGCGGTCTTCGACGAGTTCCCCCAGGTCAGGGGCGAACACATGTGGAACTTCGCGGACTTCCAGACCTCGGCGGGGATCATGCGACTCGACGGCAACAAGAAGGGTGCCTTCACCCGGGACCGGCGTCCCAAGGCCGTCGCGCACCTGCTGCGCCGGCGCTGGACCGCGGTCCATGGGCACGACAAACCCTCCTCCTGACGTCCCCTTCATCGCGCGCGAACGCCGGCCCGCGCACCTCCACGTACGCCCATCTCACTGAGGAGAACCACCGCCCATGACCGTGATCGACACCGACAAGCCCTGGACGGACACCAGCAGGCCTCCCCAGGAACGGGCCCGGGCGCTGGTCGCCGCGATGACGCTGGAGCAGAAGATCGCCCAGCTGCACGGCTCGATGGAAACCATCGACATCTACGGCATCAGCGAGGAGATGGGGCAGGCCGAGACCGCCGAGGAGATGGATCGCCTCGCCGCCCAGATCAAGATCGAACGCCACGTCGCAGGCATCGAGGAACTCGGCATCCCGCGCTTCCGGATCACCAACGGCCCGGTCGGCGTCGGCATGGGGGACGGCTACCCCTCGCCCAAGGCCACCTCGCTGCCGATGTCGATCGGCCTGGCCGCCGGCTTCGACCCGCGACTGGCCCACGACTACGGCGACATCATCGGCTCGGAGACCGCCAGCCTCGGCCAGCACGTGCTCGAGGGCCCCGGAGTCTGTCTGCACCGCCTGCCGACGGCGGGCCGCAACTTCGAGTACTTCAGCGAGGATCCCTACCTGTCCGGCGTGATGGGCGTCGAGGTCACCCGAGCCATCCAGGACCACGACGTCATCGCCATGGGCAAGCACTACGTGGTCAACGACCAGGAGAACGAGCGCTTCCGCACCGACGTCGAGGTCGACGAGGACGTGCTGCGTGAGCTCTACCTGCTGCCGTTCGAGATGCTGGTCAAGGACGGCGACATCGCCGCCATCATGAGCGCCTACAACCGCGTCCGCGGCACGTACGCGACCGAGAACCGCTACACCCTCACGACGATCCTGCGCCAGGAGTGGGGCTTCCAGGGCTATGTGCAGTCCGACTTCTGGTCCACCCGCTCGGCCGCCGCCTCGCTCGGGGCCGGCCTGGACCACGAGATGCCCGACGCCAAGTGGCTCAACGAGGACAACGTCAAGGCCGCGCTGGCCGACCACAGCCTGGAGATCGGGACGATCGATCGCGCCCTGGTCCGGCGCTACACGCAGATGTTCCGGTTCGGCCAGTTCGAGCGGCCCTATGACCCGCAGGAGATCGACGCGCAGGGCCACGGCGCGATCAGCCGGCGGATCGGCACCGAGATCGCCATCCTGCTCAAGAACGAGGACGCCACCCTGCCGCTGTCGAAGGACACCGGCCGGATCCTGGTCGTCGGTCAGCGCGACTTCGCCGGCCGCGCCTGCCTGGGCGGCGGCGGCAGCTCCAGGGTCGACCCGCTCTACACCGTCGACCCGGTCGACGGCTTCCGTGACGTGATCGAGGCGCTCGGCGGGTCGGCCACCGTCGAGGGCCTCGTGGTCGAGGAGGACCTGTCCAACCTGGAGGCGGTCAGCGAGGCCGCCGCCGAGGCCGATGTGGTCGTGGCCATGGTCGGCATCATCGCCACCGAGGGCGCCGACCGGCCCGACGTCTCCCTGCCGCTGGGCCAGGACCGGATCGTCGAGGCCGCGGTCGCCGCCAACCCGCGCACCGTCGTCGTGCTGAAGGATTCCAGCCCGGTGCTGATGCCCTGGATCGACAGCGTCCCCGCGGTCCTGGAGGCCTGGAACCAGGGCGCCGAGGACGGCCATGCCGTCGCCGACCTGCTGCTGGGCGTCGTCAACCCGTCCGGCAAGGTGCCCACCACGTACCCGCGCCGTGAGGAGGACGTGCTGGCTGCGGGTGACCCCGTGCGCTATCCCGGCACCGACGAGGGCGAGGGTTGGCCGACGATCCGCTACACCGAGCGTCACGAGGTCGGCTACCGCTGGTACCAGGCCCGAGGCATCGAACCGCTGTTCCCCTTCGGCTTCGGCCTGTCCTACACCACCTTCGAGCTCTCCGAGGTGAGCGTCGAGACCGGCGCCCGGCCAGGCACCGACCCGATCACCGTCCGCGCCACCGTCGCCAACACCGGTGGGGTGGCCGGGGCCGAGGTGGTCCAGGTCTACGTCGGCCTGCCCGCGGAGCTGGGCCGGCCGCCCCGTCGGCTGGTCGGTTTCGCCAAGGTCCGGGTGGAGCCCGGCGCCAGCGAGCAGGTCGAGATGGTCGTCGACCCCGCGGCCACCCATCACCCGCTGTCGGTGTGGAGCGACGCGGCGCACGCCTTCGTCACCCCGGCCGGTGAGTACACCCTGTACATCGGCACCTCCAGCGAGGACACCCCGTTCCGGCGCAGCTTCACCCTCACCGACTGAGCGTCGTCGACACGGACTAGCCTCGGCGCATGAGTTCCCTCCCGCGGGTCGACTGGGCCACCGCCGCCGCGACCGCCGGCCGCCTCACGCCACCGGGATCCGCTCCCGCCCCGGCGGAGGCGTCGGCGGTCGTCGCTGACCTGCGCGAGGCCTCGGTGCGCGCGCAGACCTATGTCCGTGACATCACCCGGATGGATCCGCCCGGGCAACGGCGTACCTACGTCGTCGACCGGCCCTCCTGGGTCCGCGCCAACCTGGGGAGCTTCGCCGAGGTCTTCACCGACCCGGCCGACCCCGCCCCCCGCCATGCGATCGCGCCGCCGTCCGTTTCCGTCGAGCGGGTCCGTGCGGTGTCGACGGGCGCGATGGCGGGTGCCGTCCTCGCCGCCCTGTCGCCACGGGTGCTCGGGCAGTTCGACGTCTTCCATGGACTCTCCGCCCCGGCGGGCGAGCGGGGCCGGCTGTTGCTCGTCGCCCCCAACATCCACGGCATCGGCCAGCGGCTCGGTCTGGAGGGCCCCGACTTCCGGTTGTGGGTGTGCCTGCACGAGGAGACACACCGCGTGCAGTACGGCCAGGCGCCCTGGCTGGCCGGCCACCTGGCCCAGCTCGTCCGGACCGCCCTGACCGGGGACCACCGGGCCGCCGATGCCGCGACCGACGCGATCACCGCCCTGATGAGCGTGGTCGAGGGGCATGCCGACGTCGTCATGGACGAGGTCGGGCCGCAGGTGATCCCGACCCTGCGCACCATCCGTGACCGCTTCGACAAGCGCCGGGAGGGGCGCCCCGGCCTGGCCCGGATCCTCGGCAGACTGCTCGGCATGGAGAAGAAGCTTGCGCAGTACCGGGAGGGTGCGGTGTTCTGCCGCTCGGTGCAGCGACTGGCCGGGGTCGAGGGGTTCAACCGGGTCTTCGACGGGCCCGACCAGCTGCCGACCCTCGGCGAGCTCCGCGACCCCGATCGGTGGGTACGGCGGGTGACGCCCTGATGGCCCGGCGCGCCCTCGGCCCGGCGACCCTCGCCGTCGTCCGGGCTCTCGAGGCCGCCTGGCGTGATCCGGCCCGAGACCCCGCGGGGGATGGCTCGTCGCCTGTTCAGGCGGCTCGGACTCCTTGGCGCTCGCGGTCGGGGCGTACGAGGCCTGCCGCCGCGCCGGGGCGCTCGACCGTCTCGGGGCCGTCGTCGTCGACCACGCCCTGCAGGAGGGGTCGGGGACGGTGGCGAGGGCCGTCCGGGACCGGCTGACCGGGATGGGTTACCCGGCCGGCTCCGTGCAGCTCCGGGGAGTCGTCGTCGAGGCCGACCAGGTCCGCACCGACGGACTGGAGGCGGCCGCGCGCAACGCCCGCTACGCCGCCTTCTGCGAGGCTCTCGTCGCCTCCGGGGCGGGGGAGGTGCTGCTCGGCCACACGCGGGACGACCAGGCCGAAACCGTCCTGCTGGGCCTGGTCCGGGGGTCCGGGGCCCGTTCACTGGCCGGGATCGCACCTCGCCGGGGGCCGTACGTCCGGCCGCTGCTCGACCTGACCCGGGCGACGCTGCGCGAGTGCTGCCGGGAGAACGACCTGGCCTGGTGGGAGGACCCCTTCAACGCCGACGAGCGGTTCGCCCGGGTGCGGATCCGTCATCGCGTGCTGCCGGTGCTCGAGGACGCTTTCGGCGGCGACGGCAGTGTCGCGGCCGCCCTGGCGCGGACGGCGGCCCTGGCCCGGGTGGACGCCGACTTCCTCGACGCCCTGGCCGAGGCGGCCGAGGAGGACGTCGTGGTGGGGGCGGGGGAGCTCGACTGTGCCGAGCTCGCCTTCCTGCCCGAGGCGCTGCGCAGCCGCGTCGTCCGGCGCTGGCTGGTCCGGGCCGGTGCGGTGGAGCCCGGCGCGGTGCACGTCGGCGCCGTCTGCCGGCTCGTCACCCACTGGCACGGACAGAAGGGCGTCGACGTCCCCGGGGTCCACGTCGTCCGCCGCGCCGGGAACCTGTCCGCCGAGTCGGCGGCCCCCGGTGACGGGCCGGCGGCGGATGTGTGAAGCTGGGACACGTGGATGCTGACGCGATCGCAGGTGACCTGACCACTGTTCTCTACACGCCCGACCAGATCCGGGAACGGGTGGGGGAGTTGGCGCGCGATATCGATCGGGACTACGCCGACAAGGATGTCCTGCTGGTCGGGGTACTGAACGGTGCGGTGATGGTGATGGCCGACCTGTGCCGGGCCATGCAGAGCCACTGCGAGATGGACTGGATGGCCGTGTCGTCGTACGGCTCGGGGACCAAGTCGTCCGGCGTCGTACGGTTCCTCAAGGATCTCTCCGCCGACATCCATGACCGCCACGTGCTGGTCGTCGAGGACATCATCGACACCGGCCTCACGCTGAACTGGCTGCTCTCCAACCTGACCTCCCGCGGCCCCGCCAGCCTCGAGGTCGCGGCGATGTTCCGCAAGCCCGACGCGATGCAGACCGACATCGACTGCAAGTACGTCGGCTTCGACATCCCGGGGGAGTTCGTCGTCGGCTACGGCCTCGACTTCGACGGCAAGTATCGCAACTACGACGGGCTGGCGATCCTCGACCCGCGCGTCTACAACTGATCGAGTCGCGCGCCGCGTCCGCCACGGTGTCGGCGGGCGCCGGAACACGGAACCTGTGGGATGTTGGGCGTGCAGGGTAGAGTCAACATGCTCGTCCAAGCCTGAGGCAGGAAACAACTGTGCAGCGAATCTTCCGAGGTCCACTGATCTGGGTCGTCATCGTGCTCATCGCGCTGGTGCTGATGGGCCAGTTCGCCGGGCAGTCGACCGGGTACCAGCAGGTGCCCACGTCCAAGGTCGTCCAGATCCTCGACGGGAACGACAAGGTCGACAAGGTCGAGATGCAGCCCGCCGAGCAACGCATGCTGGTCACCATGGCCGACGCGAAGCAGACGAAGTACAGCACCTACTGGGCCGGCAACCAGGACGACCTGATCATCGCGCGGCTGAACGAGCGCGTCACCCAGGGCAGCCTGTCGCAGTGGACCGCGGCCAGCCCGAAGCCGAGCTTCTGGTCCGGCCTGCTCAGCACGCTGATCCCGTTCCTGCTGCTCGGCGGGTTCTTCTTCTTCATGCTCAACGCCATGCAGGGCGGCGGGTCGCAGGTGATGAAGTTCGGCAAGTCCCGGGCAAAGGTCGCCAACAAGGACACACCGAAGACCACCTTCGCCGACGTCGCCGGCTGCGAGGAGGCGATCGAGGAGCTGCAGGAGATCAAGGAGTTCCTCGCCGAGCCGGCCAAGTTCCAGCGGGTCGGGGCCAAGATCCCCAAGGGCGTGCTGCTCTACGGCCCTCCCGGCACCGGTAAGACCCTGCTGGCGCGGGCCGTCGCGGGGGAGGCCGGAGTGCCGTTCTTCTCCATTTCGGGCTCGGACTTCGTCGAGATGTTCGTCGGCGTCGGCGCCTCCCGGGTGCGTGACCTGTTCGAGCAGGCCAAGGAGAACCGCCCGGCCATCATCTTCATCGACGAGATCGACGCCGTCGGCCGCCATCGCGGAGCCGGCATGGGCGGTGGGCACGACGAGCGGGAGCAGACGCTCAACCAGCTGCTGGTCGAGATGGACGGCTTCGACGTGCACGGCGAGGTCATCCTCATCGCGGCCACCAACCGGCCCGACGTCCTCGACCCGGCGCTGCTGCGGCCCGGCCGCTTCGACCGGCAGATCCCGGTCGAGGCGCCCGACATGAAGGGGCGCGAGAAGATCCTCGAGGTGCACGCCGCCGGCAAGCCGATCGGCCCCGACGTCAACCTGGCCAGGGTCGCGCAGCGGACGCCCGGCTTCACCGGCGCCGACCTGGCCAACGTGCTCAACGAGGCAGCCCTGCTCACCGCCCGCAACAACGCGCCGATGATCACCAACGCCGCCCTGGACGAGGCCATCGACCGCGTCATCGCCGGCCCGCAGAAGCGCACCCGCCTGATGAACGAGCACGAGCGGCTCGTCACCGCCTACCACGAGGGTGGCCACGCGCTGGTCGCCGCGGCGATGCCGGGCACCGACCCGGTGCAGAAGGTGACGATCCTGCCGCGCGGCCGGGCTCTCGGTTACACGATGGTGATGCCGGACGCCGACAAGTACTCCCAGACCCGCGGCCAGCTGCTCGACCAGCTGGCGTACATGCTGGGCGGGCGGGCCGCCGAGGAACTCGTCTTCCACGACCCCTCGACCGGCGCGTCGAACGACATCGACAAGGCCACCAAGACGGCCCGGGCGATGGTCACCGAGTACGGCATGTCCGAGCGCATCGGCGCCGTCAAGCTCGGCACGGGTGACAGTGAGCCGTTCCTGGGCCGTGACTTCGGCTCCCAGCGCGACTACTCGGAGCATGTCGCCGGCATCGTCGACGAGGAGGTCGCCCAGCTCGTCAGTGCGGCCCACCAGGAGGCCTTCGACTGCCTCGAGGAGAACCGTGACGTGCTCGACGAGCTGGTCCGCCAGCTCTTCGAGAAGGAGACCCTGGGCCGCGACGAGGTCGAGCGGATCTTCGAGCCGCTGCGGCGCCACCCGGAGCGGGGGGCCTGGACCGGGTCCGACTCCCGCCGTCCGTCGGCAATCCCACCGATCACCCCGCCGCAGAAGCCCCTCGTGCCGGCGCCGGTGCCCGGCCTCGGGCTGCCGGCGGGCCAGGGAGTGCCCGTCACCGACCCGTACGACTTCGGCTCCCCGCAGCCGCCGATCGCCCCGGCGCCGGTCGACCCGAGCTGGCCGGCCCCGCAGCCGCCGGCTCCACAGTCGCCGACCGGTCCGTGGCAGCCGCCGGCCCCCGGTGCCGAGCCGGCACCGTGGGGAGGCAAGCCGGACGGGTCCGCCTCGCCGGAGGACAGCCGGGACGGGTCGCGTGACTGACCGCGACCCGGCCTCGAACCCCGAGGACTGGGGGGGTGCCCACCGCGAGTTCGACCATCAGCGCATCGTCGGCGCGGTCCGGGAGATCCTCCTCGGCATCGGTGAGGATCCGGACCGCGAGGGCCTCCAGGACACTCCCGAGCGCGTCGCCCGGATGTACGGCGAGGTGTTCGCCGGCATGCGCCAGTCGGGGGCCGATGTCCTGTCGACGACGTTCGACATCAACCACGGAGAGTTGGTCCTGGTCAAGGACATCGAGGTGTGGTCGATGTGCGAGCACCACCTGGTGCCGTTCACCGGCGTCGCCCATGTCGGTTACATCCCCGGATCCGACGGCCAGGTGACCGGGCTCTCCAAACTGGCCCGCCTCGTCGACGTCTACTCCCGGCGGCCCCAGGTGCAGGAACGGCTCACCACCCAGGTTGCCGAGGCGCTGGTGACGCACCTGCATCCGCGGGGGTCATCGTGGTGATCGACTGCGAGCACCTGTGCATGACGATGCGGGGCGTGCACAAGCCCGGTGCCCGTACGGTCACCTCGGCTGTCCGTGGCATCCTGCGCAACCCCGCCACTCGGGCCGAGGCCATGGGCCTCATCATGGGCCGCTGAGGAGGCGGGCGATGTCCAGGATTCCGCGCGCGACCCGCACCCAGGTGATGGGGATCGTCAACGTCACCCCCGACTCGTTCTCCGACGGCGGTGATCACTCCGACACCGCCAGTGCGGTCCGGCACGGGCTGGCATTGCTCGCCGAGGGCGCCGACATGCTCGACGTCGGCGGGGAGTCGACCCGACCGGGGATCGAGCGGACGCCCGAGGCCGAGGAGCTGCGCCGGGTCGTGCCTGTCGTCGAGGAGCTCGCCGCCCGCGGCGCGATCGTCTCGGTCGACACCATGCGTGCCTCCGTCGCCCGCGCGACCGCTGCGGCCGGTGCCACCATCATCAACGACGTCTCCGGAGGCCTGGCCGACCCGCAGATGTACGCCGCGGTCGCCGAGTCCGGCTGTGCCTACGTCGTCATGCACTGGCGCGGCCATTCGACCGAGATGGATCGGCACACCGGCTACACCGACGTCGTCGGGCAGGTCCGCGACGAGATCGCCGAGCGGGTGGAACTGGCCCTGGCCGCGGGCATCGCCGCCGACGACATCATCGTCGACCCGGGCATCGGCTTCGCCAAGACCCGCGAGCAGGATTGGGAACTCCTCCGTCAGGTCGGGGTGCTCAGTGGGCTCGGGTATCCGGTGCTGATCGGCGTGTCCCGCAAGCGCTTCCTCGGCGAGGTGCTGGCCGAGACCCGCCTCGCGCACACTCCGAAGGACCGGGACTTCGCCACCGCCGCCGTGACCGGCTGGATGGCCGAGCGCGGCATCTGGGCCGTGCGGACGCACGAGGTCCGCGCCCAGCGCGACGCCATCGCCGTGGTCCAGGCCCTGCGCGGTGAGGGTCCCCGCGACGAGGTCACCGACCGGGTGGTCGGCACCTTCCTGGAGGGGGACCACTGATGGCGGTGTTTCCGGACGGCCTGGACCGCATCGCCGTCACCGGGATCCGGGCGATCGGGCACCACGGCGTGTACCCCGAGGAGAAGCGCGACGGGCAGCCCTTCGTCGTCGATGTAACGTTGGGCCTGGATCTGTCGGCAGCAGGACTGGCCGATGATCTCACCGCCACCGTCGACTACGGCGTGGTGGCCCGGCAGGTCTGTGACGAGATCGCCGGCGAGCCGCTCGACCTGATCGAGGCGCTCGCCGAGCGCATCGCGCGGACGTGCCTGGCGCACCAGCCCGTCCTCGCGGTGGAGGTGACCGTTCACAAGCCGCAGGCGCCGATCCCGGTGCCCTTCGGCGACACCAGCGTGACGATCACCCGGACCCGCTGATCCCGGGACCGTCTCGCAGGCTCGCCCCGAGCCTCCGGCCCGACGATGAGCCGGCCCCTCCGAGGAGCCCGTCCACCCGGCCGTACGGTCTGGTGCACGACTCTCCGAGGAGCCCCCTATGACGAGAGGTACGGACATGTCCCCCACTCCCTTCGGCATCAACGCCGACACGCTGTCCCTGCGCCCGCTGCGTACGGTCGTGTTCTCCATCGGCTCCAACCTGGGCGACCGGATGGAATACCTCGAGCGGGCCGTCAACCTGCTCCGGGCGACCCCCGAGCTCGAGGTCGTCGCCGTCTCCCCGGTGTACGAGACTGCGGCCGTCGGTGGCCCGGCCGGCAACCCGGACTTCCTGAACGCCGTCGTCATCGCCGAGACGACCCAGTCCGCCGAGGCGATGCTGGCCCGGATCGGTGCGATCGAGGAGGGTGCCGAACGCACCCGCGACGTCCGCTGGGGACCGCGTACGCTCGACGTCGACATCATCGTGTATGGCGACAGCATCATCGACGAGCCACAGCTCACCGTCCCGCACCCGCGCGCCCACGAGCGCGCGTTCGTGCTGGCCCCGTGGGCCGACATCGACCCGGGGGCGAGTATCCCCGGGCGCGGCCCGATCGTGGCACTGCTCGCCGGCCTGGACACCGGCGGCATCCGCCGGGTGGAGGAGTGCATCGCCGCATGACCCGAGAGCTGCCGCCCGCCGAACAGCCCGACGAATCCCCTGAGGAGGGGGTCGAGCCGAGCATTCTCCCCACACCGCCGCGATTGTTGCTGGTCGCCGTGCTCCTCGGCGGGCTGGTCGGGTGGCTGCTCGGTCCCGTCGTGGAGAGGATGGGCCGTACGCCCATGCACGTGCCGTGGACCACGGCCGCGCTGCTGGCCGTCGCGGCGGTGGCGGTCGCGGTGCTGGCGCGGCGGATGTGGCGTACGGTCCATGTCCGCCGCCAGCCGGTCAACCCCGAGCGCGGTCTCTACTCGTTGGTGCTGGGCAAGTCCTGCGCGCTGCTCGGGGCCGGCCTGTTCGGCGGCTACCTGGCCTTCGGGGCCTCGTTCCTGCCCCGGCTGGACATCGCCGCCGGGATGGCCCGGGTGCTGAACTCGGGATTGGCGGCGGTGGCGAGCGCCGCCCTCTCTGCCGCCGGCTACGCGCTGGAGATGGCCTGCCGGGTCCCCGAGGACAAGGACGGCGAGCGGCCGGGCGACCGTACCGGCGGATCGCGCTGAGGCCGCCGATCCGGGGTCGCGTCGTCTCGGTGTGATAACGCTGAGCGACGACGCGTGTCAGCGGGCCCTGCGTTGATCCGCTCGACTAATCTCGTGCCCGTGAGTAGTGCAGCTTCCGGCCATCGTGCCGTTTCTTCCCCCGCACGCAAGGTGACCGTCGGCGTCCTCGCCGGTGGCGTCGTCGTCGCGGCTGCCCTGGCCATCGGTGAGATCTGGGTGGTCCGTGGAGGCGTGGCACTGGCCATCGCCACCGCGGTCGCCGGTGTGGTCCTCGCATGGCGTGAGGCCACCCTCGACCGCCGCGCCGCCGCCCGCAAGGATCTCGAGGCGGCCCGTGCCCAAGGCCTCGAGCTCTCCCGTGAGCGCCGGTCCAACATCAACGTCGTCAACTCGCTGGAGGCTCGCAACAACGCGATCGCCACCCGGGTCGACGACCTGACCACCGAGATCCGCACCCTGCGTGCGGAGATGGCCACCCTTCGCAAGGTCAAGACCGACCTCGTCCAGGGCATCGCCGAGCGCGATGTCGAGTTGATCACCATGCGCAACGACCTGATCAAGGCCCAGCAGGAACTGCGCAAGCTCGCCGGTGACGAGGCCGAGGTCTTCGCGATGCCCCGTCGTACCCCGCTGGAGGCCGCTCCCCTGTGGGGGGCCCTGCCGACGGCCGAGGAACTCTGGTCCGACGGCGACCACCCGACCGTGGTCGACCTCAAGGCCCTCGCGTACCCTGCCCCCGAGGAGGAGCAGCGCAAGCACGCCTGATCCGGCCAGTCGCTGCACCGGATTCGCCCGGAAGCCCCGCACCGTGGTGGTGCGGGGCTTCTGGCGTCTCAGGGGCGCGCCGCGGTCCGTCCGGTGCGGGCCCGGATGGTGCCCACGGAGGCGAGCAGCCCTGCGGCCAGGCAGGCGCCGACGCCTTCGCCGGAGCGGATCCGCAGGTCGAGGAGGGGCTCCAGACCGAGCTCGGCGAGGACGGCCGCGTGGGCCTGTTCCCGGCTCCGCTGGCCCGCCACCAGGTACTGGCTCACCGCCGGTTCCAGCCGGACGGCGACCAGGCCGGGCAGGGTGGCCGCCAGGCCGTCGAGGATGACCGCGCGGCCGGCCTGCGCGGCCCCCAGCACCACGCCCGTCAGTACGGCGAACTCCGGTCCCCCCAGGCAGCCCAGAGCGACCAGCGGGTCGGTCCGCGGCGTCACCCCGGTGCGTGCCAGGGCGCCGGCCACCACGGCCCGTTTGCGGTCGACCATCGCCGCGTCCGACCCCGCCCCCAGGCCGACCACCTCATCCGGGCCGAGGCCCAGCAGTCCGGCGGCCAGCGCCGAGGCCACCGTGGTGTTGCCGACGCCGACCTCACCGAGCGCGACGGTGCCGCTCCCTGCCGCACCGAGCGCGCGTCCCGCGTCGACGAGCAGGGCCACGTCGGCGGGCTCGAGGGCGTCGTCGGTGACCAGGTCGCCACGTCGTCCCGCCGGGCGTACGGCGATCGCCCCCTCGACCGGGACGAGGACGCCGGCGTCGACCACGACGGGCACCAGCCCGGCCGTCCGCGCGGCGACAGCGCCCATCGCCTCGCCGATGACCGCAGCAGCCATGATGTCGCCGGTCACCCGCTGTTCGTACGCGCTGATGTGGTGGACGTGGACGGGATGGTCGGCTCCGACGAGCACCAGCGTGCCGGGGGCGGTGGATCCGGGGCCGAGAGCGCTGACGCGGTCGGCGACCCGGTCGAGGACGCCCAGGGACTGGGGCGGGGTCAGCAGCTCGTCGGCCTCGTCGCGGGCCGCGACGACGTGTCGCTGGCTCGGAGCGTGGATCCTCGGCACGGCGAGTCCGCGCGGGGCGGCGTGCCGATGGTCTGTCGGGGAGGCGAGGTCCTCCTCGGGCCAGCGTTCGTGGAGGACCACCGACTCCAGCGGGGCTCGCCGCGACCATCCGGCCCGTTGCAGGCCGGGCTCCGGTGGCCGCTCGTCCGGCCAGCCGACGCACAACCAGCCGAGCGTCTCCACGCCTGCCGGCAGGTGCAGCATCGTCGCCAACTCGTCCGGCTCGAAGAGCGTCACCCAGCCCAGCCCCAGCCCCTCGGCCCGGGCGGCGAGCCACAGGTTCTCGATCGCCGTGGCGCAGGACCACAGGTCGGCGTCGGGGAAGGTCGCCCGTCCCAGCACCCCTCCGGGCGGTGTCCGCCGGTCGCAGGCCACCACGATCCCTACCGGCGCCTCCCGCAGGCCGTCCAGCTGCAGGTCCAGCAGCCGCCGGGCAGATTCCGGATCCATCCCGGCGGCCTGCCGCAGCCGGCAGCGGTCGGCCATCACCTCGGCACGTTCCCGGGTCGCGTCCTCGGTGACGAGGATGAACCGCCAGGGTTGGGAGTGCCCCACCGAGGGCGCGTGGTGGGCGGCGGTGAGGATGCGGGTGAGCACCTCGTCCGGGATGGGGTCGGGACGGAAGCGACGGATGTCGCGCCGGGCATCGATCACGGCGTACAGGCCGGCGGCATCCTGCGGCAAGGCCCAGGCGGCCGGGTCGCCGGCGCGTTCACGCGCGGAGGTGGGGTCACCGATGGTGGGGACCGGGCGCTGCCAGGTCATGATCTCCTCGATTCCTCGGTGGTCAGGGGACGGATCAACGGTCGATGTCACCGACCACGTAGCCCAAGGACGCCAACGCCAGCTCGAGGTCGGCGACCTGCACCCCGGGCAACACGGCGGGCAGCGCGGACACCGTGGCGAACGACGGTGTCCGCAGGTGCAGCCGCCACGGCGTCTTGTCCCCTCGGGAGACCAGGTGGGCCCCGGTCTGGCCCAGCGGCGCCTCCGTGGCCAGGTAGCCCTCGTCGTCGGGCACCTTGATGATCTTCGGCAACGCCTGGGCGATCGGCCCCTCGAGCGTACGCAGCCGCTCGGCGCAGGCCTCGACCAGAGCGGCCGCGGTGGCCACCTCGTCGGCCAGCAGCAGGAAACGGGAACGGGCGTCGCCGGCCCCACCGGCGGGTGCGGCCGGCACCGCCAACTCGCCATAACCCAGGTAGGGCGCCTGGCGGCGCAGGTCGACGTCCTCGCCCCCGGCCCGGCACGCCGGTCCGGTGACGCCGTAGCCGCGCGACACCTCGACGGTGAGCGGGGCGAGTCCCGCCGCGCGAGCGAACTCCGCGTCCACCAACGAGCCCACGTCGCGCGCCAGTGACCGCGCTCGCGCCACCAGGTCCAGTTCGGCGTCGAGCCAGCGGTCGTCGGCGTCGGCCGCGAGCCCGCCGATGCGGGTGACCATCGGGTGCACCCGGTTGCCGGTCAGGGCCCGGACCTGCTCGCGCAGCTCCTCGCGCAGCCGGGCCACCCGCCGGTCGGTGGGGTCGGTGCGATAGGTGAGGTATCCCAGGAAGCCGAGGTGCGAGGCGATCCGGGTGTGCTCGGCCAGCAGCGTACGCAGCCACACCGCCCGGGGCGGGACGGTCATCCCCAGCAGGTGCTCGCAGGCCAGCGCGACGGTCAGTTCCCCGGCGAAGGGGGCCTGCCAGTCGTGCCGGTCGGCGAGCATGAGGATCTGGCGGTAGTCGCGGACCTCGAAGAGCTTCTCGACGCCGCGGTGCATGGCGCCCACGTGGACATCGGCCCGTTCGACCACCTCACCGGTCGGGTCGGTCCACAACTCCAGTTCCAGTAGTCCGGCCCGGCTCGGGTGGTCCGGGCCGAGGTCGAGCAACAGCGTCCCGTCCGCGACCCGTCCACCGGGCAGCGCGCCCAGCGCAGCACCGCCGACCAGGACACGCAGCGACGCGGGGCCCGCCGACGACGGGGTGGGGGACGACGGGGTGGGCGAGGGCATGGCCCACAGCCTAGGACCTCGCCTCCGCGGCCGGGCCTGCGGCGACGGCGTGGACCAGCCACCAGTACGCCCCCACCGGTCGGGATCGGCAAGGAGGCGGCGGCGGTTGGCGGCGACGAGGCCGGCCAGCCCGTTGCCATCGGCTTCGGTTGGCCGGCGCGCGAGGACGGCGGCCTGGCGGTCGAGGACCAGTCGCCTCACCCCCGGCCGTGATTCGAGGGCGGCGGCCAGCGCGTCGATGGCCAGCGGGGCGCTGAGGTTGGTCCTGCCGTCGGCCGCCGGCGGCACCCGGTGCCCCTCCCGGTACCCCAGCAGGCCCCCGTCGAGGGGGCGGTCGTCGCGGAGATGGCCGTAGTCGACGGCGACCAGGACCCCGCCGGAAGTCAGTCCGGCGGCGACCGCGGCCCAGGCATCCTCGCGGGTCAGGCCGACCTCGGCGACCCGGGCGTCGCCGGCCCACCGGTCGAGCCAGTCGGCCTCTGCGGGTGTGGGGTCAGCGCCGGTCGGTCCCTGCGGCCCCAGCACCCGCCAGCCGCCGGGCGTACGACGCACGACCCGGCAGGGCAGTTCGTCGAGCCATTCGTGCGCGAGGACCAGCAGTGGTCCTTCCAGGGCCAGGTCGGCCCAGGGGGTGCCGGCGGTGGGGGAGTCGGGCCGCCACCACCTCGACGACCGGACGTCCCACGCGGCCCGGCGCCACGCGCACCGCGACGGGAGGTCGGCGGGAGCCTGCCGCAGGTCCACCCCGAGGAGGGACCAGTCCGGGCGCAGGGCCGCCACGGCCCGCAGCAGGGAGCCGTCGGCGGCGCCGAGGTCGACCATGCCGACGAGGGGTGGGACGCCGACGGCGGTATCGAGCATCGCGAGCAGGGCGGACGCCAATTCCGTCGCGGCGGCGGGGTCGGATGCCCGACCGGCGGACGTCCGGAAATGGTCCGCGGGAACCTCATGCCACCAGAATCCCGACGGTCCGGTCGCGGCTACCCTCCATTCGTTCAGCCAATCCATGGTCACCTCACAGCTCGCAAAAATGTGTCCGGCGCGACCGGATCTCAATCCCGAATACACTCCTATTCTGCAATCCGCATTGTCGGAAGTATTATCGTGGGTGAACGGAGGCGGAACGGTGAGTGGGCGCTTGCCCACTTCGCGGGCCGCCGACGATCTCCCCCCAGACGAATGCCCGTCCCCCGGGCGCCAGAGAAAGGCACACGATGGCCCGTCGAACCCACGTCGTCCTCGAGGACGACCTCGACTCGTCCCCTGCCGAACATGAGGTGTCGTTCACGTTCGAAGGAGTGTCCTACGAGATCGACCTCAATGCGGAACACTACGCGGAACTCCAGGAGTCGGTGGCTCCATGGATTTCCCACGCCCGCCGGATCAGCGGTCGGCGTGTGACGAAGCGGGCCGGTGCACCCGCCTCGGCGAAGGAATCCGACGGCCCCTCGGCCACCGAGATCCGGGAATGGGCCAAGGACCAGGGAATCGAGGTTTCGGCTCGCGGACGCGTTCCGGCCAATGTTCGGGCCCAGTATGAGGAAGCCCATTCCTGACGGTCCCGGCGGCCGAACGCCGCACTGATTGTCCCGACTCGCCCGCCTCACCGCTCCCCCCGCGGTGGGGCGGGCGAGACCGTACTCGGCCCGACATGAGGTCCTTGGGCGTAGATTGCGCTGCAGGCGAACACGAGCCGCTTCGGGAACATTGTGGGTGGGTAAGGAGTTACTAGACTTGACGCACTCTGGCCCTTGGGCCGGAGCACGGCGGTCCGGCCATCGGGCCGGTCGCGGACGGAGGAGATTCTATGTTCGAGCGCTTCACCGATCGAGCACGACGAGTCGTCGTGCTCGCCCAAGACGAAGCCCGCGCCCTGAACCACAACTACATCGGCACCGAACACTTGCTGCTGGGCCTGATCCACGAGGGTGAGGGCGTCGCCGCCAAGGCACTGGAGCAGCTCGGCATCTCGCTGGAGGCGGTGCGCGAGAAGGTCGTCGAGATCATCGGTGAGGGGCAGCAGGCGCCGAAGGGTCACATTCCCTTCACCCCGCGGGCCAAGAAGGTCCTGGAGCTCTCGCTGCGCGAGGCCCTCCAGCTGAACCACTCCTACATCGGCACGGAGCACATCCTCCTGGGCCTGATCCGTGAGGGTGAGGGCGTCGCCGCCCAGGTGCTGGTCAAGCTGGGTGCCGACCTCAACCGGGTCCGCTCCACCGTGCTCCAGCTGCTGTCCGGCTACCAGGGCCGTGAGGTGGGCAGTGCTGAGGCCGGCGAACCGCAGGCCGCCGGCGTGGGTGCGGCCACGCCCGCGTCCTCTGCCGAGCTGGACAAGTTCGGACGCAACCTCACCCAGCTGGCCCGCGAGGGCAAGCTCGACCCCGTCATCGGGCGCGACACCGAGATGGAGCGCGTGATGACCGTGCTCTCCCGCCGGACGAAGAACAACCCGGTGCTGATCGGTGAGCCCGGTGTCGGCAAGACCGCCGTGGTCGAGGGACTGGCCCAGGCCGTCGTCCGTGGTGACGTCCCGGAAACGCTGCGCGACAAGCAGATCTACACCCTCGACCTGGGGTCCCTGGTCGCCGGTTCCCGCTATCGCGGTGACTTCGAGGAGCGGCTGAAGAAGGTGCTCAAGGAGATCAAGACCCGCGGCGACATCGTGCTGTTCATCGACGAGATCCACACCCTGGTCGGGGCGGGTGCCGCCGAGGGTGCCATCGATGCCGCGAGCATCCTCAAGCCGATGCTCGCCCGCGGGGAGCTGCAGACGATCGGCGCGACCACCCTCGACGAGTACCGCAAGTACATCGAGAAGGACGCCGCCCTCGAGCGGCGCTTCCAGCCGATCCAGGTGCCGGAGCCGTCGATCGCCGAGACGATCGACATCCTCAAGGGCCTGCGGGACAAGTACGAGGCGCACCACCGGATCACCATCACCGATGACGCGCTGGTCGCGGCCGCGACGATGTCCGACCGGTACGTGTCCGACCGGTTCCTTCCCGACAAGGCGATCGACCTGATCGACGAGGCCGGTGCCCGGCTCCGGATCAAGCGGATGACCGCCCCGCCGGACCTGCGCGAGTTCGACGAGAAGATCGCCAAGGTCCGGGTCGAGAAGGAGTCGGCGATCGACCAGCAGGACTTCGAGCGCGCCGCCTCCCTGCGGGACGACGAGAAGAAGCTGCTGGCCCAGCGTGCCAAGAAGGAGGAGGACTGGAAGGTCGGGGACGCGACCGTCACGCCCCAGGTCGACGAGGAGGCGGTCGCCGAGGTGCTGTCCAGCGCGACGGGCATCCCGGTGTTCCGGCTCACCGAGGAGGAGTCCAGCCGCCTGCTCAACATGGAGGCTGAGATCGGCAAGCGCTACATCGGCCAGACCGATGCGGTGCGGGCCCTGTCCCGGTCCATCCGGCGTACTCGCGCCGGCCTCAAGGACCCGCGGCGCCCGTCCGGATCGTTCATCTTCGCCGGCCCCTCGGGCGTCGGCAAGACCGAGCTGACGAAGGCGCTGACCGAGTTCCTCTTCGGTGACGAGGATGCCCTCATCCAGCTCGACATGTCCGAGTACTCCGAGAAGCACACCGCCTCGCGGCTCTTCGGTTCCCCGCCCGGCTACGTGGGCTACGAAGAGGGCGGTCAGCTGACCGAGAAGGTCCGCCGCAAGCCGTTCTCCGTGGTGCTGTTCGACGAGATCGAGAAGGCCCACCCCGACATCTTCAACTCGCTGCTGCAGATCCTCGACGAGGGGCGTCTCACCGATGCGCAGGGTCGGGTCGTGGACTTCAAGAACACGATCATCGTGATGACGACGAACCTCGGTTCGCGCGACATCAACAAGTCGGTCAGCCTCGGCTTCTCCGCCGGCGGTAGCGACGAGACGTCGTACGAGAAGATGAAGGCGAAGGTCTCGGAGGAGCTCAAGCAGCACTTCCGCCCGGAGTTCCTCAACCGTATCGACGAGGTCATCGTCTTCCACCAGCTCAACCTGGACAACATCAAGTCGATCGTCGACCTGATGGTGGGCCAGATCGAGGATCGTCTGCGCGACAAGCACATGGGCATCGAGCTCACGCCCGCCGCGAAGGACCTGGTGGCCAAGCGGGGCTTCGACCCGGTGTTGGGTGCTCGTCCGCTACGCCGCGCCCTCCAGCGCGACGTGGAGGACTCGATGGCCGAGAAGATCCTGTTCGGCGACCTCAAGCCGGGCGAGGTGGTCCTGGTCGACGTCGCCCCTGAGGGGTCGGAGGATCCGTTCGTCTTCCGCGGCGTGCCGCAGTCCGACGTTCCCGACACCCCGCCGGTCGAGCTCGAGGGACCGGCGCCCGAGGGCGAGCAGGCCGAGGGTGGCCAGCCCGCCAGCTGACGGCTGTTCCTGATCGCGAGAGCCGGGCCCCGGCGCAGGTAGTGACCTGCGCCGGGGCCCAGTCGCGTACGAGGGGGCCGCTAGGGTGACGGATATGTTCCTCGTCACCTCCGACCGTCGTCTCGACCCCCGCCCGACCGCCGTCCTGCTCGACCTGGACGGCACGATGCTCGACTCGGCCGACAGCATCACCCGGGCCCTCGCCCAGGCCCTGGCCGACTTCGGGCACCCGGCCGAGCCGAAGTCGCTGCGGCGCTATGTCGGCCCGCCGGTCCGCGAGACGCTGTCCGCGCTGCTGCCCGAGGTGCCGGCGGATGAGAGCGTCGCCCACTACCGGGCCCTCTACGGTCGCTCGATGCTGGCCGCCACGCCGTTCCCGCAGACGGTGCCGCTGCTGGACGGTCTGGCTGCGGCCGGACTCCCGCTCGCGGTGGCCACCTCGAAGAAGGAGACCACCGCCCACGAGTTGCTGCTCCACCACGGGCTGGCGGACCGGTTCGCGGTCATCTGTGGTGCCGGTGAGGGCGACCGCAACGGGGACAAGGCGGCGGTCGTGGCGGACGCCCTGCGTCGGCTTGCCGCGGGCGGTGCCGACGTGTCCGCGCCGATCATGGTCGGGGACAAGATCCACGACGTCGAGGGCGCCGCGCGCTCCGGTGTCGAGACGGTCCTCGTCGGCTGGGGCTACGGCACCGAGGAGGAGCGCGCCGCCGCGCTGGTGGTCGCCGGCGACGTGCCCGAGCTGCTGGGCCTGCTGGTGCCCTGAGACCGCGTCCGGATCGGCCCGTTGGCCCCTCAGGCCGTGGGCAACGTCCAGTGACCGCCACCGACAGGGGCGATCAGCCCGTCCCGGGCCAGCCCGGCCAGGGCACGGGCGAACTGGTCGGGGTCCCTGGCTCGATGATCGGGCCACTCCCGCTGGAGCTGGTCGGTCGCGACGGGGCCCGGGACGTCGCGGAGCAGCGCGAGCAGCGCGCCGCGGCATTGCCGATCCGTCCCCTCGTACGTCTGGGTCCGGGACACGTACGTTCCCTCCGGGTGGCCGGCGTGGCGCCAGCCGCACAGGTCGGCCAGCGGGCAGGCCTCGCACCGGGGGGAGCGTGCCGTGCAGACCAGCGCCCCCAGTTCCATCGAGGCGACGGCCCAATCGGCCGCCCGCTGTGGATCCTCGGGGACGTGGGCGGCCGCCAAGGACCGCTCCGCGGCCCGCGGATGTGGCGGAGCCTGCGGCGTTCCGTCGACGAGGCGGGCGAGCAGCCGGCGGACGTTCGTGTCGACGACGACGGTGCGCTGTCCGTACGCGAAGGCGGCCACCGCGGCCGCCGTGTACTCTCCGACGCCCGGCAGCGCCCGGAGGGCGGTCTCGGTGTGCGGCACCGCCCCGGCATGGCTCTCGACGATCGCCCGCGCGGCGGCGTGCAGGCGCAGCGCCCGGCGGGGATAGCCGAGCCGGCCCCACATCCGGATCGCCTCACCGGAGGGTTCCGCGGCCAGCGCCGCTGGCTGTGGCCAACGGCCCATCCATGCCCGCCAGGGGTCGAGGACCCGGGCGACCGGTGTCTGCTGCAGCATGAACTCGCTCACCATCACGCCCCACGGTGAACAGTCCGGACGCCGCCAGGGAAGGTCACGGGCGTTCTCGGCGTACCAGGCGAGGACCCGCGTGACGACGACCGCCGGGTCGGCCGGAGGCAGGGGAGAGCGGGACACCCATCTAGCGTAGGTGAGGGCGCGCCTCCGGGGCCGCGGCGACCGGCTTCCGTAGGGTGGGCCCATGAGCGGAATGCTGCACCCGGTCGGGCCCGAGGATCCTCAGGTCTACTGGTTGCGTCGCGCCACCATCGGGGTGGTGGTGCTGGTCGTGGTGCTCGTGATTGTCGCCTTCGCGCGGCCGGCCCGTCCCGCCGGCACCGCCGTCGGGGCCAGCAGCCCCACGCCGCTCGTCCTCACCACCCCGACGCCCACCCCCACGCCGACCCCGACGCCTCCGCCATCCGCCGCACCTGCCGCAGCGGCGGGCACCCCGACCCCGACCCCGACCCCGACGCCGGCGGCTCCGGTCGCGTGCGCACCGTCTGACATCCGAGTGGCGATCAGCGGCGGCAGCGGGGCCGGTATCGACCAGCAGACCAGCTTCACCACCGACCTGACGAACGGGTCGTCCAGCGCCTGCACCATCGGCGTCGACACGTCGGTCTTCGAGGTGCGGATCTCCTCGGGCAGCGACCGGATCTGGTCGACCGCGGACTGCGACGCCTGGTTACCATCCAAGGACGCATCGGTGGTCAAGCCGGGAGAGTCCATCTCGGTGTCGGTGGACTGGCCGGGTAAGCGGTCCTACCCGGGCTGCAAGCTCGGCTCGAAGGCCATCAGCGCCGGGACCTACGTGGCGACGGCCGAGTACAA
This sequence comes from Raineyella fluvialis, assembly GCF_009646095.1. Classification (NCBI taxonomy): domain Bacteria; kingdom Bacillati; phylum Actinomycetota; class Actinomycetes; order Propionibacteriales; family Propionibacteriaceae; genus Raineyella; species Raineyella fluvialis. The sequence continues at coordinate 2,194,769 of NZ_CP045725.1, forward strand.
GGATGCGGGCACCGCCAGGAAGGTGCTCGGCCTGCACTGACCGGCCGAGCCGACGACACGGTCAGGCCAGCTCGTCGAACTCCGACTCGGCCATCCAGGCCAGCGCATCGCGGATCGCCCGGGCCCGCCGCAGGCCGACACCGTCGACCGCCTGCAGGTCACCGAGTGAGGCGGCGAAGATCTCCTGGAGCGACCCGAAGTGGTCGAGCAGCCGGGCCGCCACCGTCCGCGGCAGGGAACTGATCCGGGACAGCTGCCGATAGCCCCGCGGATAGAGCTGCGACTCCAGGTCGGTGGTGCCGAAACCGACGGCGCGCTCGATCATCGTCAGGTCGACCAGGTCGCTGGTGCTCAGCCCGGCCAGGTCGCTCAGGTCGAAGGCCACCCCGTTGGCCTCATCGCGGTAGTCCTCGACGAGCAGCTCGGCGATGTTGTCGAGACCCGACTCCAGTTCCCGGATCTGCAGGTCGACCAGCCGGCCCTCCGCGCCGAGCTCGATGACGTAGTCGCGCAGCTCGTCCTGGATCCGGTGGACCATTTCGAGCCGCTGCAGCACGACGGCCACGTCGCGGACGCTGACCTGGTCGCGGATCTCCAGCGCGGACAGGTGATTGGTGACCTCGGCCAGCCGGTTCGTGTAGCGCTCCAGCGTCCGCAGCCCTTGGTCTGCGCGCCCGAGGATCGCTCCGGGCTCTGGGATGGTGATCCGCTCGCCGTCGACGAAGAGACTGATCATCTGCATGGACGCCGACACCGAGACGGTCGGCAGACCGGTCTGGCGCGAGACCCGGTCGGCGGTCCGGTGCCGCGTGCCGGTCTCGATCGTGTCGTAGCCGGGGTCGGGCATCAGCTGCACGCCGGCGGCGACGATCCGGGACAGGTCGGCGCTGAGCACGATCGCGCCGTCCATCTTCGCCAGCTCACGCAGGTTCTGGGGGGTGAGGGGGGCATCGAGGTGGAAGCCGCCGGTCATCAGCCCCTCGACCTCGCGGTTGAGACCCAGGACCACCAGACCGCCGGTGCGGCCCTTGACTATCCGATCAAGTCCGTTCCTCAGGGCGGTGCCGGGGGCCGTCAGTGCCCGGAATCTCCGCGTACGCGCGTCCTGGTCCTCCGCGGTCACCGGTCCCTCTCGATCGTTGCGTGCCGATCCCTCGAGGTCATTCTAAGGGGTCCGGGTCACCGCCCGCCCACGAGGCCGAAGAGCTCGAGGCCCGCACGTACCGAGCCGACCCCGAGCACGCGGACGGTGCCCGGTAGATGGCCGAGTTCGTCCTCCGAACCGGCGGGCACCAGGACCGTCCGGAAACCCAGCCTGATGGCCTCGGCGACGCGTCGGGAGGCCCCCGGGACGCGTCGCAACTCGCCGGCCAGGCCGATCTCACCCACCGCCATCATGGCGGGCGGCAATGCGATGTCGCGGGTGGCCGACGCGATGGCCATGGCGATCGCCAGGTCGGCGGCGGGGTCGACGACCCGGGCGCCCCCGACCGTGGAGACGTAGACGTCCTTGCTGCCGAGCGGTTGGGCGGCGCGGCGCTCCAGCACCGCCGTCAGCATCGCCACCCTGGAGGAGTCGACGCCGTGGTTCGTCCGTCGCGGGATCTGCAGGGGTGACTGCGCCACCAGCGACTGGATCTCGGCGAGCAGCGGCCGGCGCCCCTCGACGGTGACGGTGATGCAGGTGCCCGGCACGGACTGCTCCCCGCCGGACGTGGAGGTGAACAAGCCCGACGGGTCGGGCACCTCGACGATCCCGTTCTCCCGCATCTCGAAGCAGCCCACCTCGTCCGCGGCGCCGAACCGGTTCTTGGTGGCGCGGACCATCCGGAAACCGGAGTGCCGGTCGCCCTCGAAGCTCAGTACGACGTCGACGAGGTGTTCCAACGTCCGCGGCCCGGCGATGGAGCCGTCCTTGGTGACGTGGCCGACGATGATCACCGCGAGGTGGCGCAGCTTGGCCACTCGGACGAGGGCCGAGGTCACCTCACGGACCTGGGTGACACCACCGGCCGCTCCGTCGGCGGCGTCGGTCTGCATGGTCTGAACGGAATCGACGACCAGCAGGCTGGGCCCGACGTGCTCGACGTGCCCGAGCACGGTGGCCAGATCGTTCTCCGCGGCCAGGAAGAGTTCGTCGGACAGGCCGCCGGTCCGCTCCGCGCGCATCCTGACCTGGGCGGTGGATTCCTCACCGGTGACGTAGAGGGTCCGGCGGCCCCGCTGTGCCCAGGCGGCCGCCACCTCCAGCAGCAGGGTGGACTTGCCCACCCCCGGCTCGCCGGCGAGCAGCACGACAGCCCCTGGCACGAGCCCGCCGCCGAGGACCCGGTCGAGCTCGCCGACCCCGGTCACCGTACGATGCGCGGCCTCGCCGCGGACCTCCGAGATCGGGACGGCCTGGTGTCCCGGGACGATCGGCTGGATCGGCCGTTGCAGTGAACCGCTCCGGGCACCCTGCTCCACGACCGTGCCCCACTGCTGGCACTCCCCGCACCGGCCCACCCACTTGGCGGTGGTCCACCCGCACTCGGAGCAGACGTAGGCGTCACGGGTCGGAGTCTTCGTGCGAGGCATGGCTGCAGCCTAGGCCAGCCCACCGACACCCGACCGTTCCACCGCCTCGTGCGTCAGCGCAGCAGCGTGCCCGCCACCTCGAGGATGCGGTCGTTCGCGTCCGGCTCGGCGATCGAGACGCGCAGGCCCTCGCCCGCGAAGGCGCGGGTCATCAGGCCCGCCTCGCGGAAGGCGTCGAACCAGACGTGGGTGAGCTCGCCGGCCGGGAACCAGACGAAGTTGCCCTGGGTGGCGGGAATCCGATGGCCCAGCCGGCGCAGCTCCTCGGCGATCCGATCGCGTTCGTGGATCGTCACCCGCACGCGCCCGATCAGCTCCGGTTCCGCCTCGAGGGAGGCGAGCACGGCGACCTGGGCGGGGCTGGAAATGGCGAACGGCATGGTGACGGAGCGGACCGCCCGGGCGATCTCCGTGTCCGCCGCGGCCATCCAGCCGACCCGCAGGGCGGCCAGGCCGTACGCCTTGGAGAACGTCCGCAGGGACACCACGCCCGGGTGGACGTCCAGCAGTTCCAGACCGCGGGTGGCGCAGGGGTCGTTGACGTACTCGACGTAGGCCTCGTCGACGATGACCAGGATGTCGTCGGGGACGGACTCCAGGAAGGTCACCAGGTCGTCGTGCGGGATCGCCGGGCCGGTCGGGTTGTTCGGGGTGCAGACCATCACCGCCCGGGTCCGCGGGGTGATGGCGGCGCGCATCGCGTCGAGATCATGTTCCCCGGTCGCCGTCAGCGGGACCTGCACGGAACGGGCCCCCAGCACCTGGACCGCCAGCGGGTAGGCCTCGAAGCTGCGCCACGCGTAGACGACCTCGTCGCCCGGGCCACAGGTGGCCTCGAGCAGATGGGCGAGCACCTCGACGGAGCCGGTGCCGAAGGCCAGGCGCTCCTCGTCCAGCCCGTGCCGGGTGGCGAGCGCCGAGGTCATCTCGGTGTTGCCGGCGTCCGGGTAGCGGTTCATCTCCTCCAGCGAACGGGCGACCGCCTCGAGGACACCCGGCAGGGGACCGTACGGGTTCTCGTTGCTGGAGACCTTCCAGGCCCGACCGTCCGGCCCCGGCTTCGGTGAGCGGCCGGCCCGGTAGGGCGGCATGCCCGCGATGTGGGGGCGCAGCGTCAGCGACATGGGGTCTCCTCGGTACGGCTGGTGAGTGCCTGATCGTACGCCGAAAAGGGCGCCGTCCCAGGGGACCGTCGCGCCCCACGGGACGGCGGACGGCCCTGGGGCCACCGGGCCGAGGACCCCACGATCAGATCGTCACCGACCCCTGAGGAGTCTGGAACGTCGCGGACATGATGCCGGGTTGGCCGTGGCGGCTGCTCCACTCCAGGCGGAATCCGTCCAGGAGGGTGGCCGGGTCGCCCCCGAGCCAGTCGCTCAGCCGGGCCGGATCGCCGGACAGCTCGAGCGACTGCCAGGACACCGTACGGCCCTCGTCGGACAGTGCGGCCGGAAGCAGCTCGTCGGCGCTGATCCAGCGGATGAAGAAGGGGAGCTGCGGGTCCGCCTGGAGACCCTTGATGCCCAGCTGACGCCACTCGAGCTGGCGCCCGTCGGGGAACCGGCGGGTGCCCACAGCGGCCTCCCGGCCGAGCTTGGTCTCGAAGGCGGTGAGGTCTTCGGTGGAGACGGCCCAGGACATCCAGCCGCCGCCGGCCTCGGATCGGGCCCTGACGACCTGCCCGAAGGGCGCCTTGTCGGCCGCGGGATGGTCGAGGACCTCGACGATCTCGATGTAGCGATCATCGGCAAGAGGAATGAGGCGGTTGCGGGTGCCGAACCGCGGGTGGAAGCCTCCGTCGCGGGAGTCCACCCCGAGCGCGTCGCTGAGGAACTGGGCCGATGCCAGGAGTCCCTCAGGCCCGGCGGCGTACGAGAGGTGGTCAACATGCATGGCCTCATTGTGCGCCACCCGGGCCCCCGCATTTTCCCGGGGGTGCGGACGTGGATCAAGACCTGTGTGATAAGAGGTCCTGTGCCGCCCGCGTCGCCGGATGAACGGCCAGCGGCAGCCCGACACCGTCCGGTCCCGCCGACGCCAGCGCCGCGCAGTGGTCGGCCAGGGCCTCGTACCCGGCCTCGCCCATCAGGGCGGTCAGCTCGGTGGCCAGCGAGCGGTAGACCGGCTCGGCGGCCGTGTGCGCCGCCGCGGTCGAGGTGCAGTACCAGGCCAGGTCGTGGCCGCCGGCACCCCAGCCGGACCGTACGTACTCCCCGATGCTCACCTCCGTGTACGTCGACCCGTCACCGCGCTCGACCTCCCGGAACAGCCGCCGGATCGGCAACTGCCAGCAGACATCGGGCTTGGTGAGGGTGAAGGGCACCCCCTCGCGGGCCGCGAGATGGTGCAGCGCACAGCCCTGGCCCCCGGCGAAGCCGGGCCGGTTGAGGAAGATGCAGGCGCCGTCGACCAGTCGCGTGGCCCGCTCGGTCCGCGCCCGGCCCTCCTCCGCTTCTGCCGCATCATCCTCCGCATCCTCCGGCTCCTCGAGGACGTCCACCACCCAGTCCCGCCGGGCCGACCAGGCCGTACCGTCCGCGTCGGTCCCGCCCGCCCTCGCGTTCTGCCACAGGTCATCGCCGAGTCGCGCCACCCAGTCGGCCACGCGCCGCTCGTCGTCGGGCTCGCTGAAGTGGGCGCCCAGCGTGCAGCAGCCGTCGTCGGGTCGTCCCGCGTAGATCCCCGGGCAGCCGGCCCCGAACAGGCAGTGCCACCGTGACGTGAGCCAGGTCAGGTCGCAGCGGAAGACCTGGTCGTCGTCGGCGGGATCGGCGAACTCGACCCAGACCCTGGGGAAGCCGTCGGCGACCTCGCCCTCGGCCAGCCCGGGGCCGGCCGTTCCCGATGGTGCGGGCACTCGGGACCGAACGGACTCTGCGGCAGACATGGGCCCAGCGTAGGCGCTGAGGTCCGCCTCCCGAGGGCCTCGCTACGCTGGAAGCGTGACGGACAGTACGCAGGAGAGCGCGCAGGTCGACGAACGGGAGTCCGACGCACTGAGGACGTCGAGCCTGGTGACCCTGTCCACCTCCTCGATGTTCCCCGAGTCCACGGCCAGCGGGTTCGAGACCGCGGCCCGTCTCGGGTTCGACGGCGTCGAGGTGATGATCGGCATCGACCCCGTCGGCGCCGACGTCGAGGCGATCGAGAAGTTGCGCGACTACTACGGCGTCCCGGTGACCTCCATCCACGCGCCGACGCTGGTCGTCACCCAGATGGTCTGGCGCGGCACCGGCCACTGGGACAAGCTGCGCCGCTCCGCGGACATGGCCTTGGCCCTGGGCTGCGACGTGGTGGTCGTCCACCCGCCGTTCCGCTGGCAGGGTGACTACGCGACCGGCTTCGTGGCCGGCATCGCGGAGGTCAGCCAGCAGACCGGAGTGCGGTTCTGCGTGGAGAACATGTACCCGTGGCGGACGCCGGCAGGGGAGTACAAGGCGTACCGGCCCACCTGGGACCCGACCCACGAACCGTTCCAGCACCTCACCCTCGACCTCTCCCATGCCGCGACGGCACAGATGCGGTCGATGGACTACGTACGGGCCTGGGGGGACCGCTTGCAGCACATGCACCTGACCGACGGCCTCGGGTCGTTCCGCGACGAGCACCTGCCCCCGGGGACCGGCAACCAGGAGGTCGCCGAGGTGCTGCAGCACGTCATCTCCCACGGCTACATCGGTGACCTGTGCCTCGAGGTCAACACCCGGGGCGCGGGCAGCCGGGCCGGGCGCGAGCGGATGCTGGCCGATGCACTGGCCTGGACCCGGGACCGGGTCGCCCGGGCCCGCGAGGCCGCCCCCCTGTTCTCGTGACGGTGACCAGGACCGAGGCGAGGGCACGGGCGTCGTACGGCGTCGAGGTGCTGCTGCTCCTCTTCGTCTCGCTGGGCCGGTCCGCGGTCTACTCGGTGCTGGCGATCCTCGATCTGTCCACCCGGCCGGGCGGCGTGGCCGCCCAGACCAGCCAGCTCAACCCGACCGTGGTGCCCGACCGGCCGTGGCTCGATGCCCTGTACCAGATCGCCCAGACCCTGCTGCCGTTGGTGCCGGCCCTGCTGGCGGTCCACCTGCTGGGCCGCAGCCACCGGGATCCGTGGGCGGCGATCGGGATGGATCTGCGGGGTGGCCGGCGGCGCTGGGCCCGCGACCTCGGCACCGGACTCGCGCTGGCCGCCGCGATCGGCGTCCCCGGCCTGGGCCTCTACCTGCTCGCGCGGGCCGCGGGCCTCGCGACGGACGTCCAGGCAGCGGGCCTGGGGACCAGCGTCTGGGCGCTCGTCGTCCTGCTGGCCCGCGCCCTGATGAACGGGCTGCTCGAGGAGGTCATCGTCGTCGGGTACCTGTTCGACCGGCTGCCCCGGCTCGGCTGGCCGCCCTGGGCGGTGCTGGTGGGGTCGGCGCTGCTCCGGGGCACCTACCACCTCTACCAGGGGTGGGGCGGCTTCGCCGGCAACATCGTGATGGGGTTGGTGTTCGGTCTGGTCTACCGGCGGACCCGGCGCGTGGCCCCGTTGGTCGTGGCCCACACCGCCATCGACGTGGTCGCCTTCCTCGGCTACGCGCTGCTGGCCCCACGGGTCGGTTGGCTCTAGCCGGTCACCTCGGTCAGCTCGCCGCGATGGGCGGCCAGCTCGGTGCGTGAACGCAGGCCCAGCTTGCTGTAGACCCGGGTCAGGTGGAACTGCACCGTCTTCACCGAGATGAACAGCTCCCGTGCCACATCGGCGTTGCTCAGGCCCTGCGCCACCAGCCGGGCGACGGCCTGCTCCTGGGCGGTCAGCGCCTCGAGGTCGAACCCCGCCGGGCGCGTCCCGGCCGCTCCGCCCGCCTGCAGTTCCCGCCGGCAGCGTTCCACGTACACCGACGCGCCGAGGGCCGAGAAGCCGTCCAGGGCGCGACGCAGCACCACCCCGGCATCGCGACGCTTGCCGGCGCGCCGCAGCGCCTGCCCGTAGAGAAAGTTGATCCGGGTCCGCAGGTAGCTGTAGGGCAGACCCTCCACCAACTCGAGGGCCGTCTCGAAGGAACCCCGGGCCCCGTCGATGTCGCCGCGCAACGAGGTGAGCCGGCCGCGGGCCATCGCCAGCCGGGACGCCGCGCTGTGCCGCCCGGCGTCCTGGGCCCGCTCCTCGTGCGGGCGCAGGAAGGCGTCGGCCTCGTCGAGGCGCCCGGTGAGGGACAGCGCGCTCGCCCACATGTCGTGCCATGGCCAGAACCCGGGCTCGTCGACGCTGTCCGGGCGCTGGGCGGTGGCGATCGGCTCCATCGCGTGCAGACTCGCGTCGGCGTCCGAGCGGGCCTGGGCCACCCGGCCGCGGGCCATCGCCGTGGGGAGCCGGGTGACCATGTACTCGGAGCTCACCGCCAGGGCTTGGGCCACATGCCAGTCGGCCTGGGCCGCCTCACCCCGCAGCGCACTGATCTCCGCGCCGGTCCAGTGGATGAGCGGCGCGATCAGGTCCATCCCCGTGCGGTCGAGCAACTCGCAGCCGCGGTTGACCACCGCGGAGGCGGCGTCCCAGTCACCGACCTCCAGATAGGCGCGGGCCAGCCAGCCGGACGCCCACAGCGCCACCCGTGAGGAGCCGTGCCAGAACGCCTGCGGGATGGCCGCCTGGAAGTCCTGGATCGCCTGGTGCGGGCGGTCCCAGGCGAGCTCCAGCCAGCCATGGCCCATCAGCGCGCGCTGGCGCTGGGCGCCGGTGTGGAGGATCTCCAGCGTGCGATGGTAGGCGGCCTCCGCCTCGGGCACCCGCCCCGCCATGCCCAGGCCGAGTCCGAGCAGGGTGTGCACCTCGACGGCAGCGGGTAGGTCGGGCCGGCCCAGCCGGTCCGCGATGGCGAGGCAGCGCTCGCCCCAGCTGAGCAGCGCTGCGGCGTCGACGTCGCTGAGGGCGTGAAGGGAGAGTCGTTGGGTGGCCGCTGCCTCGGCCTCCGCGTCCTCCCCGGCCGCCGCCAGGGCCCGGTGCAGCTGCTGCTCGGCCTCCCCGCGGCGGGCCTTGAGGATCGCGAGGTAGCCCAGCGCGATGTCGCGGCGCGCGTTGCCGGGGAAGGCCTCGACCTCATGGGCCAGCGACTCGGCGGCGTGCAGGTCTCCCGCGCCGGTCATCGCATCGAGGGCCGCCACCAGACAGCGCTGGCTGACGGCCCGGTCGGGGTGGCCGCGGGAGGCCAGCACCCAACTGTCGGCGGCCCGGCGCCACCGCCCGTCGGCGGCGTACGCCTCGGCCAGGGTGGCGATCTCCTCCGCGAGGGCGGCGTCAGGTTCCTGGGTCGCCGCGGCGAGGTGCTGGATGCGGTCGAAATCGTCGGTGGCCCGCTGGGCCGCGGCGAGGTGCAGCCGCCGGCGGGTGACCAGGTCGACCGCGTCGTACGCGGCCGCGGCGAGCATCGGGTTGGTGAAGGCGAGGGCGAGCCGGCCCTGGTGACTGTGCACCAGCAGGAGCCCCCGGGCCCGGGCCTCGTCGATCGCCGGCAGCATGTCGTCGAGCCCGGCGAGCGCGGCCACCTCCCCGGCCGTGGTGCCCTGTCCGGTCACCGCGAGGGCCGTCACCAGTTCCCGGACGCCCGGGCCGGCGGCACCGAGCACGGTCTCGAGCTCCTGGCGTACGGCCCGGGGCGCAGGCAGCGAATCGTACGAGGTCTCCCAGTCCATCCCGGGGAACTCCTCCAGCAACTGCACCACCAGCCCGGGCAGGCCGCCGGTGAAAGCGGCGAGTCGACGGGCGGCGTCGGTGCTGATCAGTACCCCGTGCGCGCGGGCGAGGTCGCGGACCGCGTCGGCCCCGAGCCCCCCGACGACGACAGTGCTCGCCCGGTGGGCCCGCAGGACCTCGGCGAGTTGCGGGTCGGATGCCTCGACGTCGGTGATCTCGAGGATCACCACGATCGGCTCGTCGCCCAGCCGCTGGACCGCCGAGGAGATCGCCCGCAGTGACATCGGGTCCGCGTGCTGGGCGTCCTCGATGACCACGACGAGACCTCCCTCGGCGCCGTCCCGCAGCCGGCCGAGGACACGCTGGGTGGTCCCGGCCGGGTCGGCGTCACCGGTGAGGATGGGGGCGGAGCTGCGCAGGCTCGGGGAGGAACAGAGGCGCTGGGCGAGTTCACCGGGGAAGCGGCGCTCCCAGGCGAGGCCGGAGACCCGGGCGAGCCGTGCGCCCGGCGTCGCCCGAAGGACGCGGTTGACGGCCTCCCTGACCAGGGCGGTGCTGCCGACGTGGGCCGCCCCGGCCACCACGAGGAGGGCCGGCTGCCCGGCGAGGGCCTTCTCGCACAGATCGGACAGCGTGCGGAGCTCCCGCTCGCGGCCGATCAGGGGCGACTCCGCCGGATCCATTGCAGCATCATAGGTCTGCCTCACCTGGTCCGGTACTCCTTTCGTGGGGACGCGACGAGGCCCGGGTGGGGACGGGTCGGTCCCCACCCGGGCCGGATGACCGGCCGGTCCGGTACGCGTGCCTGGAGTCACCTCCCGCACCGGCCGGCCATCGACCGGCGGCTCAGCCGCCGAAGTCGCCTCCCGCCACCGGCAGGATGGAGCCGGTGATGTACGAGGCCTCGTCGGAGGCCAGGAAGCAGATGGCCGCCGCCTGTTCCTCCAGTGTCCCGTAGCGATGCATCAGCGACGATTCCACCGTCTGGTCGACGGTGACCTGGTGCCACGCCTGTTCCTCGGGAGTCGACGGCTCCCCACCCCGCGGGATGCGGCGCGGCGGTGCCTCGGTGCCACCGGGGGCGGTGGCGACGACGCGGACGCCGTGTGGTGCGGCCTCGAACGCCAGCGACTTGGTCAGCGTGTTCACGCCGCCCTTCGCCGCGGCGTACGGGAGCCGGTTGAGTCCCATCGTCGCCGTCGAGGAGACGTTGACGATGGTCCCGTGACCCTGGGCGTACAGCTGCGGCAGGACCGCCCGGCAGGCCCAGAGCGTGGGAAAGAGCGAGCGGCGGATCTCCGCCTCGATCTCCTCCTCCTGGTACTCCTCGAACGGCTTGCGCCAGATGGTGCCGCCCACCACATGGATGGCCACATCGACCCGGCCGTGCTCGGTGAGCGCCTTGGCGACGACGGCCTGGGCCCCCGCGTACGTCTCGAGGTCGGCGCGCACCGTGGCGACCGTGCCACCCTTGCGGGTGATCGTGGCGGCCACCTCGTCGAGGATGTCGGAGCGGTCGGCCAGCACCAGCTGCCCGCCCTCGGCGGCGATCCGTCGGGCCACCCGTTCACCGATGCCCTGTGCGGCTCCGGTCACCAGGACCACCTTGCCGGTGAACCGTCCCGGGCTGACGAAGCCCGGCTCGTCGAGCAGACCGCCGAGGATCATCGCCCGACGAGTGGTCTCCTTGCCGTGCTCGGCGTGCTCGATGATGAGCCGGCGGGTCAGGTCGCGGTCCCCCTGTTCGAAGGCCTCGATGATCCGGTCGTGGTCGCCGATGACGTCCGGGTGGCACCACTGGCCGTGCGGCAGCATCTCGTGCATGTGCCCGGCGACCCCGAGACGGCGGTAGGCCTCGAGCAGGTGTTCGTTGCCGGTGAAGGTGAACAGGTACTCGTGGAAGGCCGAGTTCGCGTCGGTGAACTGGTCCGCGTCGACGAACCGGTCGCCCTGGACGAACGGCCGACAGGCGTCGGCGAGCATCCGGAAGCCGGTGATCTGCCCGCTGTTCAGCCGGCCGATCGTCAGCTCCATCACCCCCAGCTCCAGCGCCGTCCGGGCGTCGAAGAGGGAGTCGGACTTCAGGATCGACGGGTGTTCCTCGCCGATCACGTAACCGTCCGCGGTCACGTTGTCGGCCGCCGGCGCCGGTGCCTCGACGACGGCGAGGACCGGGTCGTGCAGCGGGGCGTACGCCTGCCGTGGCCGCTGCGAGGTGCCGCCGATCCCGTACGCGTCGCCCGGGCCGAGGCCCAGCGCCGCCGGGTTCGGAGCGGCCGCCTCGGCGGCGGCGTCGCGAGCACCGGACAGGACGAGTCCACCGATCCCGAACGCAGTCCGGTCATCGGCGGGGACGGCCGGACCGGTCCCCAGCGGCGCCATCTCGGTGGCCCGGTGGGCGGGCAACAGATCGTACGCGTCGGCTCCTGCGGGGACCGCCCTGACCACACCGACGGCCCCGGCGGGAACCGCCACGGGCGCCGATGCGGGGAGCGTGGCCTCGGGCGACTCCTCGAGCAGCACGGTGCCGGTGGCCTCCTCGGCGACGGCCTCGCCGACGTTCTCCTCCGACGCCTGCTCGTTGGCGGCCGCGGCCTCCAGCGCCTCGACGCCGTGGTCGCGGGAGGCCGAGCTGCTGGCCAGGGAGAACTTCTCGTAGAAGAAGCCCTCGGGCTCCAGTCCGGTCGCCTGGAAGTGCTTGCGGACTGCCTCCACCATCGGCGGCGGGCCGCACAGGTAGACCGAGACGTTGCCGTCGTAGAGGTTCTTCGGGTCCATGTGCGCGGTGACGTACCCCTTCTTCCGGGCGGTGGCCGCCGGGTCGGCGACGCAGTAGTCCCAGGTGAAGTTGGGCAGCTGCTCCTGCAACTGCGCCAGCGTGTCCAGCTCCACCGCCTCGGTGTCGGTGTTCACGCCGTAGATGAGGTGCATCGGGCGGGTGCTGCCGGCCTTGGCCGAGGTGCGCAGCATGGCGAGGATGGGGGCCAGGCCGGTGCCGCCCGCGAGGAGCAGCAGCGGGGTGGTGCCCTCGCGCAGGAAGAACGACCCGTTGGGCCCGTGCAGGGTCAGCCGGTCGCCGACCCCGGCGCGCTCCGAGAGCCAGGTGGACATCGCCCCTCCGGGGGTGATCTTCACCAGGAAGCTCAGCCGGCGCTCGTCGGGGGAGGTACTGAAGGAGTACGAGCGGCGCTCCTCGGTGCCGGGCACCTCGATGTTGACGTACTGCCCCGGCAGGTAGGACAGCGACTCGCGATCCTCGACCTCGATGCTGAAGCCGATGACGTTGTCGCTGTAGCGGTGGATGTCGACGACGATCGCCTGGAAGCTGCCGGCCACCGTCTTCGCCACCTCCGACGTCGACGCGATCCGCAGCACGAGGTCGGAGCGCGGCTTCATCTGGCAGGGCAGGCAGAAGCCCTCGGCGGCCTCGCTCTCGCTGAGGGCGTCCTCGATGTAGGAACCCGGATCGTAGTCACCCGATTCACAGAAGGCCTTGCAGGTGCCGCAGGCGCCGTCGAGGCAGTCCACCGGGATGTTGATCCTCGCTCGGTAGGACGCCTCGGCGACCGTCTGGTCATCCTGGGCCGTGATGAAACGGGTGACGCCGTCCTCGAAGGTCAGTGCGACCTGATGCGTCATGTCAGCCTCTCAGACGTGGTAGATGTCGACCACGTGGTGGATGTAGTCGTTCTTCAGGACGACGACCTTGCGGCGGATCACGGGGGAGGGGCCGGAGAAGTCGATGGTGTAGAACGAGGTCCCGTAGTACGGGTCCACCGTCTGGTAGCGGAAGTACATGGTGTGCCAGTTGAAGCGGACGTCCACCAAGGCACCGCGCCGGTCGATGATCTCGACGTTGGTGATGTTGTGGGACGTACGGGGCTCCGGCAGCGAGGTCGCCGACGAGCGCTCGGTGCGGATCCGGAAGATGCGGTCCTCGAGCCCACCCTTGTTGGGGTAGTACATCAGCGAGATCTCGGTCTGCGGGTCGCGGCTGAGTTCGCCGTCGTCGGCCCAGGAGGGCATCCAGAACTCGACGTCGTCCGCGTAGCACTCGAGCCAGCGGGTGAAGTCGCGGTCGTCCAGGTGGCGGGCCTCGCGGTAGAGGAACTGCTCGACAGCCTGCTGGTCGACGTAAACGTCGGCGGCGGGGGCGTTCGGGACGGTGGTCATGGTCATGGTCATGGTCGTGGGGGTCGCGGTCTGCGTCGTCATGGTCCTGGTACTTCCTCTCACGCCAGCTCGGTCAGCGCTGCGGCCTCGGCTGCCTTCTCGGCGGCCTGGGCCTTCTTCATCACGGACAGCCAGTACTCGTGGTGTACCGGGTAGAGACCCTCGTCCTCGTTCTTGACACCGGAGGAGAGCACCTTGGTCATGCCCAGGCCCTTCGCGACGTCGTTCGGACCGGCGATCTGGTGGCCCTGGCCGCGCGACATGTCGTTCCACCGTGCGGCGGTGCCGAGGAAGGTCTTCTGGCAGGAGCGGAACTCCTCCAGGTCGTCCGGGGTGGCCATGCCGGAGGCGTTGAAGAAGTCCTCGTACTGACGGATGCGCTGGGCGCGGGACTCCGCCGACTCACCCTTGGGGGCGATGCAGTAGATGGTGACCTCGGTCTGGTCCACGCTGACCGGACGGAAGTGGCGGATCTGGGTGGAGAACTGGTCCATCACGAACACGTTCGGGTAGAGCAGCAGGTTGCGCGAGCCCTTGACCATGAAGTTGCCCTTGGCCTCGCCGAACTTCTCCTTCAGCTCCTCGAGCTTGGGGAAGAGCGGGCGGGACTCGTAATTGGCGGCCGTGGTCCACAGGCACAGGTGGCCGTTGTCGAAGGACCAGTAGCCGCCGCCCTGCTTGCCCCACTTGCCGGCGTCGACCGTCTGGGTGGTGTTCTTGGATTCGCCGGTGGCACGACGGCCGGTGGTGGCTGCGTAGTTCCAGTGGGTGGCGGTGACGTGATATCCGTCGGCCCCGTTCTCCGCCTGGACCTTCCAGTTGCCGTCATAGGTGTAGGTGGACGCGCCGCGCAGCACCTCCAGCCCCTCGGGGACTGGTCGACCAGGCAGTCGAGGACCTTGGTCGCGTCGCCGAGGTAGTCCTCGAGCTCGGCCACATCGGCGTTCAGCGAGCCGAAGAGGAAACCGCGGTAGGAGGCGAACCTCGCGATGTGGGTCAGGTCGTGCGACCCATGCGTGTTGAACTGCTCCGGGTAGCCGGCGTCCTCGGGGTCCTTCACCTTCAGCAGCTTGCCGTCGTTGCGGAACGTCCAGCCGTGGAACGGGCAGGTCAGCGTGGTGCGGTTGTCGGTCTTGCGGCGACACAGCATGGCACCGCGGTGCGCACACGCGTTGATCATGCAGTGGAGCTCGCCGTCCTTGCTCCGGGTGATGACCACGGGCTGGCGTCCGATGTAGGTGGTGAAGTAGTCACCGACGTTCGGGACCTGCGACTCGTGGGCCAGGTAGACCCAGTTGCCCTCGAAGATGTACTTCATCTCGAGCTCGAAGAGCTGTTCGTCGGTGAAGACCGAACGGTCGAGCTGCCACTTGCCCTCGGCGGGGTTCTCGACCATCAGGGAGTCGAGATCGATGGTGAGGGCATCGATGCTGGGATGTGCCATGTTTCCTCCAGGTGACTTCGTCGGCACCCGTCCCGCGGCGGGACGATGGAGTCACTGTGGCAAAGCTCACGTTGGCATGGCGCCAGACAATTGCCTAGCTGCGACCCAGGCACCCTGGTACCCCCCTGGCGGCGGGCGGGATCGAGGTGTGGACAAGCCCGCCGGCCGGCGCTGGCGTGTGCCGTAGGCTGGGATCCATGCGAGTTGGAGTATTCGGGGCGACCGGTCAGGTCGGCGGCGTGATGCGCACGTTGCTGGCCGAGCGTGGGTTCCCCCTCGACGACGTCCGTTTCTTCGCGTCGGCCCGGTCGGCCGGCACGAAGCTGCCCTGGGGCGACGGCCAGGTGACGGTGGAGGACACCGCCACTGCCGATTTCTCCGGCCTTGATATCGCGATCTTCTCCGCGGGCAAGAAGACCTCGCTGGCGGTTGCGCCGAAGGTGGCCGCCGCGGGAGCTGTCGTGATCGACAACTCCTCCGCCTGGCGGATGGACCCGGACGTGCCGCTCGTCGTCTCCGAGGTCAACCCGGGTGACGCGATCAATCCGCCGAAGGGCATCATCGCCAACCCGAACTGCACCACCATGGCCGCGATGCCGATCATGAAGCCGCTGCACGACCTCGCCGGTCTGCGCCGGCTGATCGTCGCGACCTACCAGGCCACCTCCGGCTCCGGCGTCGCCGGGGTCGCGGCCCTGGCCGAGCAGACCGCCGCGGTCGCGGACCCCCGCCGGCTCGCCCTGGACGGTTCCGCGGCCGGCATCCCCACCGACATGTACGGGCCGTACGTCAAGCCGATCGCCTTCAACGCCCTCCCCTTCGCCGGCAACCTCGTCGACGACGGCACCGGGGAGACCGACGAGGAGCAGAAGCTGCGCAACGAGTCCCGCAAGATCCTGCACATCCCGGACCTGCTGGTCTCCGGCACGTGCGTGCGGGTGCCGGTCTTCAGCGGACACTCGCTCGCGATCAACGCCGAGTTCGAGCGTGACATCACTCCGCAGGAGGCCGTCGAGGCACTGCGTGACGCCCCCGGCGTCGAGCTGATGGACGTCCCCACCCCGCTCGACGCGGCCGGCAAGGACCCCTCGTACGTCGGCCGGATCCGCCGCGACCAGTCCGCGCCCGAGGGCAAGGGGCTGACCTTCTTCATCTCCAACGACAACCTGCGCAAGGGCGCGGCCCTCAACGCGGTCCAGATCGCGGAGTTGCTCGCCGCCCGCGTCTGACCCGTCACGTCCCGTACGCCGATGCCCCGCCCACCCGGGCAGGGCATCGGCGTACGTTGTCCTCTGGGCACCCGCCCACTCTGCTCAGCCGTCCGGAGGACACATGGACCACGCACCCGCCGACCTTTCCGCGCTGACCGTCGCCGTGATCGGCGGCGGCGTGATGGGCGGCACCCTGTTCCGGGCCATCCTGGCCGTCGACGATCCGGGGGTCGCCGGTGCCGTGGTCGCCGAGACCCATGCCGGGCGCCGGGCGGACCTGCTGGAGGACGTCGCCGGGCTGGTCGCCGGCCGGGACGTCCGCGCGACCGAGGACGCCCTCGAGGCGGCCCGCGGCGCGGATGTGGTCGTGCTGGCGGTCAAGCCGCAGGATGCCCGTGCGACGCTGGCGTCGATCGCCGGGGAGTTGGGTCCCCGTACCCTGCTGCTGTCGATCTGCGCCGGCCTGTCGACCGCCACCCTTGAGGGCTGGGTCCCGAGGGCGTACGCGTCGTCCGGGGGATGCCGAACACTCCCGCCCGGATCGGTGAGGGGGCGACCGCCGTGTGCGCCGGATCCGCCGCCGACCCGGCTGATCTCGACCTGGTCGTCCGACTGCTGGGTCGCTCCGGTGTCGTCGTCGCGGTGACCGAGGACAAGATGGGTGCCGTCACCGGAGTCTCCGGATCGGGCCCGGCGTTCGTCCTGCTGGCCATGGAGGCGATGATCGACGCCGGTGTCGAGCTCGGACTGACCCGTGCCGTCGCCCGCGACCTCGCGGTGCAGACCTTCCGTGGCACCGCGGGGCTCGCCCTGGAGCCGGGGTCGCACCCCACGCTGCTGCGTGAGGCGGTGACCTCCCCCGGTGGCACGACCGCCGCCGGTCTGGCCGCCCTGGAGGAGCACGGGGTGCGGGCGGGCATCGCGGCCGCCGTCCGCGCCACGTACGCCCGCAACGCCGCGCTGGGGGCCTGACCCGCGCGTCCGCGTTTTCGCGTCGGGGCGGGCGTCGGGATAGGATGTGGAAGTTGCGACCGGCGTGGTCGCGAGTCGTCGCCGCGTCGGCGTCGAACATCCGTCCTGTCCGGGCCCCAGGCTCGGCGATCGAGAGGTCCATCCGTGGGTTCTGTCATCAAGAAGCGTCGCAAGCGCATGGCGAAGAAGAAGCACCGCAAGCTGCTCAAGAAGACGCGTATCCAGCGTCGTCGCGCCGGCAAGTGACGCTCGGGCCCAGCCGGGTCCGATGACGTGATCACGTTCCGATGACACCTCGGTGGATCCCTCGCTGGGGGCGTGGCGACGCGCCGTCGGCCGGGTCCGAGGAACACGCCGGGGGCACTCCTACCGGTGCCCGCGTGCGCGTCCTGAGTCGCGTCGGCTGCCATCTGTGTGATGACCTGCTCGTCGTGGTCGACGAGGTCTGCCGGCGTCGCCAGGAGGCCTACGACGTGACCGACGTCGACGACGACCCGGCGCTGAGGGCCCGCTACGGCGACCTCGTCCCGGTCGTCTTCGTGGACGGCGCGCAGTTCGCGACCTGGCGGGTCGACGCTGCGGCATTGGATGCCGCTCTGTCGCAGCCTCGGCAGGGTGTCCGGTGACTCCCGGCCCGGACGCTGCCGCAGCGCGGTCCGGCGGGTTGGAAAGGCCTGTCGGAGCTTCTACAGTGGGCTCGCAGGTGAAATCGCACGATGGCAGGAGGGCCGTGTCCGAGGGCGCTGCTCCGCCGGCCTCCGGCGGTATTCCCGACGCGACGATCGCGCGGCTTCCCCGGTATCTCCAGGTGCTGCGTGACGTCCGGGGCCAGGTGACCATCTCCTCCCAGCAGCTCGCGGAGGCAGTGGGAGTCAACCCCGCCCAGTTGCGCAAGGACCTGTCGTACTTCGGGTCCGTGGGCACCCGGGGTGTCGGCTACGACGTCGGGCGGCTGATCGCGTTGATCTCCGACCATCTCGTCGGCCCGGGCACCCGGCCGTTCATGATCGTCGGGATGGGCAAGCTCGGCACCGCGATGGCGGGTTTCACCGGCTATCCCGAACGCGGCTTCCGACTGGCCGCGCTGGTCGATGTCGCACCGGCACTGGTGGGCACCAAGCTGCGCGTGGCCACGACGATCGGTCCCACCAGCCTGGCCGTACGACACCTCGACGACCTCCCCGCGATCGTCGCCGAGACCGGTGCCAGCCTGGCGCTGCTGTGCGTGCCCCCGCGTGCGGCGCAGGAGACCGTCGAGCGGCTCGCCACCGCCGGGGTCACGAGCATCCTCAACTTCGTCAGTGAGGGAGTCCACGCTCCCGAGGGCGTACGCCTGCGCGACGTCGACCTCGCCCGCGAGCTCCAGATCCTGGCGTACTACCAGCAGCACCCTGACACCGCCGCCCCCCAGGGGGACCCCACGGATGCCCAGGGGACGTCGACCCAGAAGAAGGTATCGGTGTGAGCATCCTCGTCCTCAGCGTCTCCCACAAGACAGCACCAGTCGATCTCCTCAGCCGAGCTTCGATGGACGCGGTCACCGCGGCGAAGCTGGAGAGCGGGCTCGCCGAGAGCGAGCACATCGACGAGGCCGTGGTGCTGTCCACCTGCAACCGCACCGAGGTGTACGCCAACGTGTCGCGGTTCCACCTCAGCCTGGAGGACATCACGAGCCGGATCGCGGAGGCGACCGGGCTGGCGGCGGGGACCCTGCAGCAGCATTGCGCGGTCTTCTACGACGAAGCGGCGATCAGCCACCTGTTCAACGTGACGTCCGGGCTGGATTCCATGGTCGTGGGGGAGAACCAGATCCTCGGCCAGGTGAAGACCGCCCTCACCCGCGCCCAGGACTCCGGCACCGTCGGGCCCCAGCTCAACAACCTCTTCCAGCAGGGCCTGCGGGTCGGCAAGCGCGTCCAGTCGGACACCGAGGTCGGTGCCGCCGGGCAGTCGCTGATGACCGCCGCCCTCGACGAGCTCTACCAGCAGGGGATCCGACTGGTCGGTCAGCGGGTGGTGATCGTGGGTGCGGGCTCGATGGCCGCCCTGTCGGCGCACACGTTGGCCGGCGAGGGTGTCGACCTCATCCTGGTCAACCGGACCTTCGAGAAGGCCGCGCACCTCGCCCGCGCGGTGGGGGGGACGGCCCGGCCGATGTCCGAGCTGGACGCCGTCCTCGAGGAAGCCGACATCCTCGTCACCTGCACCGGGGCGCGCGGCACCGTGATCACCGCCGACCAGGTCCGCGACGCCGCACTGTCGGCCGTGATCGACCTGGCGCTGCCGGCCGACGTGGAGCGCGACGCCGCCAAGTACGCGCCGCTGATCAACCTCGCGCTGCTGATGGAGCGCGACACGGACCACGCCACCGCCTCGCAGCTGCGCGACGCCCAGCAGCTGGTCGGCGAGGAGACCCGCGACTTCCTGGCCCAGCGGCGCGCGGCCCAGGTGAAGCCGACCGTCGTCGCCCTGCGGGCGATGGCTCGCGACGTCGTCGACAGCGAGCTCGAGCGTCTCAGCGGACTGACCCCCGATCTCAGCGACACCGAGCGGGCCGAGGTGGAGAAGGCCGTCCGCCGGGTCGTCGACAAGCTGCTGCACCAGCCGACCGTACGGGTGCAGGAGTACGCCCGCAGCGAGCAGGAGGTCGACTACGCCGCCGCGCTGCGCGACCTCTTCGCCCTCGACCCCGAGCACATGCGGGCCGTGCTGTCGCCCTCGCCGGACGGGACGCCCCCGCGAGGTGCCGCGGTGGCCGCGACCGCCGGCGTGATCGCGGCGGCCGGGTCCGTCGCCTCCGGCACGAACGGCGTGCGAGCATGACCCGGCCCCACGTCCGGGTCGGGGCCCGTAAGTCCGACCTCGCCCGGACCCAGGCCGAGTGGATCGCCGCCCGGCTCGAGGAGTTGGGCGCCACGACCGAGTTCGTCGGCGTGGTGACCACCGGTGACACCGATCGACGTCACCTCACCGAGATCGGCGGGACGGGGATCTTCGCCACCGCGGTGCGCAGCGAACTGCTCGAGGGCACGATCGACGTGGCCGTCCATTCCCTCAAGGACCTGCCGGTGGATCCGGCGCCGGGTCTGGTCGTCGCGGCGATCCCGGCACGGGAGGACCCGCGCGACGTCCTGGTGGGCCGCCACCTCGACGAGCTGCGATCGGGGATGCGCATCGGCACCGGGTCGCCGCGGCGGGTGGTCCAGCTGGCCCACCTGCTCGCCGAGCGGGGCCTGGAGATCGAGATCGTCCCGATCCGGGGCAACGTCGGCACCCGGATCGATCTGGCCCGACGTGGCGAGGTCGACGCGGTCGTGCTCGCCTCCGCGGGGCTACGCCGGCTCGGCATCCTCACCGGGCACGAGGACCGGACCATCCTCGCCGGACTGGCGGCCGAGTCGATCCCGGTCCGGGACGTGCTGCCAGCCGCGGGCCAGGCGGCGCTGGCCTGTGAGGTGGCCCAGACCGCGGACCCGGAGCTGATGGCCCTGATGGCGGCGCTCGACGACCTCCCGACCCGGCTCGCCGTGACGGCTGAGAGGCGCTTCCTGGGCACCATGGAGGCCGGTTGCCTGGCGCCGGTCGGCGCCCACGCCACCGTCGGGGAGGGGCTCGACTTGACTCTGCGGGCCGTTGCTGGGCAAATGATACGTAGTACTTCCTCGAGCGACGCGGGCACCCCGCTGACACTCGTGGAGGGCGACGCGCCGGCACCCGACGGCGAGTCCCCGGCGGACGCCGTGGGCCGCGCCGCGGACCTCGGTGACCGCCTCGCCCGCACGATGGTGCTGCGGCATCCGGCCGAGACCGCTTGATGCCCCGGTCCCATCGCTGGGCGGCCCGGCCGCCGGCCGCCGCTCGCAGGCCATTGAACGAGAGAACGCAGTGACGACGATTCCGGCTTCGAACCAGCAGGACGACAAGCCCGGCGCCGACAGCGCCCCGGCTGCGTCGGATCCCGCCCCCGCCCCCGCCATGTCCGCCGACGAGGTGCGGGCGCTGCCCGGCGAGGGCCCCGCCGGCCGCGGCCGGGTCATCTTCGTGGGGACCGGGCCGGGTGACCCCGACCTGCTGACCCTGATGGCGGTGCAGACCCTGTCCGACGCCGACGCGGTGATCATGGACAGCGCCGACCTGCTCGCCATCCTGGACCACCCGGCGGTCCGGCTGAAGGCCGGCGTGCAGCCGGAATGCCTCGCCTGTCACGACGACGGACGCCCCCTCACCCCGTCCAACCGGGCCAAGGAGGTGCTGCGGCTCGCGAACCGCGGCCAGCGCGTCGTACGGCTCGTCAAGGGTGACCCGTTCATGGACGCGAACGTGGCCGACGAGGCCGCGGTCTGCGTGAAGGGCGGTATCGACTTCGAGATCGTCCCCGGGGTGTCCTCGCTGACCGCCGTGCCGGAGTACGTCGGCATCGCGCTCAACAAGACCGACGGCATCCACTTCGTGTCCGCCACCGACGGCACCTTCACCAAGGCCCAGTCCGCCCAGTGGGCGCCGACCGGCACCCTGGTGGTGAACGCCCGGGTCGACGTCGTCGCCGACATCGCCGAGGCGGCCATGTCCTCCGGGCGGCCCTCGTCCGAAGCGGCGCTGGCGGTCCTGGGCGGCGGCTCGACGGCCCAGACGACCGTGCTCACCACGCTCGTGCAACTGGCCGAGTCGGTGCACGCCGCCGGCCTGCCGGACAGCACGCTGGTGCACGTGATGATCGGCCCCGCGGTCGAGCAGCGTGACGACCTCACCTGGTACGAGTCCAAGCCCCTCTTCGGCTGGCGGGTCCTGGTGCCCCGGACGAAGGACCAGGCCGGACCGCTGACCACCCGGCTGCGTACGTACGGTGCGATGTGCGAGGAGGTCCCGACCATCTCAGTCGAGGCGCCGCGCAGCCCCCAGCAGATGGACAAGGCCATAAGGGGCCTCGTCGAGGGCCGTTTCGAGTGGGTCTGCTTCACTTCGGTGAACGCGCTCAAGGCGGTGCGGGAACGGTTCGAGCAGTACGGGCTGGATGCCCGCGCCTTCTCCGGGCTCAAGGTGGCCGCGGTGGGGGCGACGACCGCGAACGCCCTGCGCGCCTGGGGCATCGAGCCCGAGGTCGTCCCGGTCGGGGAGCAGTCGGCCCGTGGGCTGGCGGCGGAATTCCCGCCGTACGACCCGGCCCTGGACCCGATCAACCGGGTCTTCCTGCCGCGGGCCGACATCGCCACCGAGACCCTCAAGGCCGGCCTCACCGCCCTCGGCTGGGAGGTGGAGGACGTCACCGCCTACCGGACCGTCCGCGCCGCGCCGCCGCCAGCCCCGGTGCGCGAGGCGATCAAGACCGGCCAGTTCGACGCCGTCGTCTTCACCTCGTCCTCCACGGTCCGCAACCTCGTCGGCATCGCCGGCAAACCGCACTCCTGCACGGTGATCGCCGCGATCGGCCCACAGACCGCCAAGACGTGCGAGGAGCACGGACTGCGGGTCGACGTGATCGCGCCGACCCCGTCGGCCGTCGGCCTCGCCGACGCCCTCGCCGGTTTCGCCGCGGACCGCCGCGACACGTACCTCGCGAAGGGCCAGGCGGTGCCGAAGCCGTCGGAGACCCGCCGCGGGGCACGCGCCCGCAAGCGCACGTCCTGAGCGTCGCACACCCCTTCCCTGCCTGGAGGCACCAGCATGGCCGTTCCGTACCGCCCGCGTCGCCTCCGCACCACCCCCGTCATGCGGGCGATGGTCGCGGAGACCTCCGTCGAGCCCCGTCGCCTGATCCACCCGGCGTTCGTCGCCGAGGGGCTGACCGAGCCGAGGCCCATCTCCTCGCTGCCCGGCCAGTCCCAGCAGACCCTGGACGGCATTCGCCGCGACGCGGAGGAGTGCGCCGAGTTGGGTCTGGCCGGGATCATGCTCTTCGGCGTGCCGCTGGCGAAGGATGCGACCGGCTCGGGGGCACTCGCCGAGGACGGCATCCTCAACCAGGCCACCGCGGCGGTCAAGGACGCCGTCGGTGACGATCTGCTGGTGATGACCGACGTCTGCCTGGACGAGTTCACCGACCACGGGCACTGCGGCGTGCTGGCCGCGGACGGCTCGGTCGACAACGACCCCACCGTCGAGATCTACGCGCGGATGGCCGTGATGCACGCCGACCGCGGGGCCCATGTCGTCGCCCCCTCGGGGATGATGGACGGCCAGGTCGGGGCGATCCGCGCCGCGCTCGACGACGCCGGCCACCAGGACGTCGCGATCATGGCCTACTCGGCGAAGTACGCCTCGGCGTTCTTCGGCCCGTTCCGCGAGGCCGTGGGGTCGTCGCTCAAGGGCGACCGTAAGACGTACCAGCAGGACCCGGCGAACGCCCGCGAGGCCATGGTCGAGGTGGAGCTCGACCTCGCCGAGGGTGCCGACATCGTCATGGTGAAGCCTGCACTGCCGTACCTCGACATCCTCCGCCAGGTCCGTGACGCCGTGAACGTCCCGGTCGCGGCCTACAACGTGTCCGGCGAGTACGCGATGGTCGAGGCCGCCGCAGAGAAGGGCTGGATCGATCGCGAGCGGACCGTCCGGGAGATCCTCACCTCGATCCGCCGCGCCGGCGCCGACACCATCCTCAGCTACTGGGCCCGCGACTTCGCCCGCTGGGAGCGTGCCGGACACTGAGCCCACCCTGCGGCAGGGTTCGTGGTCGCGGCGGCGGGAACGTACGCTGGGGCTTGCCCGCCCACCCCTGCAGGAGGATCGATGCCGTCCTTGCCCACCGAGCAGTCCGCCGCGCTCTTCGAGCGCGCCGCGAAGGTGATCCCGGGTGGGGTGAGTTCCCCGGTCCGCGCCTTCCGCGCCGTCGGTGGGACGCCGGTGTTCATCCGCTCCGCGGCGGGGGCGTACGTCACCGACGTCGACGGCAACGAGTACGTCGACCTGGTCGGTTCCTGGGGACCGATGCTGCTCGGCCATGCCCATCCCGAGGTTCTCGACGCCGTCGCCCGGGCGGCCCGCCAGGGGACGTCCTTCGGGGCCCCCACCGGCGCCGAGGTCGAGCTGGCTGAGGAGATCATCGCCCGTACGCCGGTCGAGCAGGTCCGGCTGGTCAACTCCGGCACCGAGGCGACGATGTCCGCCCTGCGGCTCGCCCGCGGCGCCACCGGCCGGGACAAGGTGATCAAGTTCGAGGGCTGCTACCACGGCCACGTCGACTCCCTCCTCGTCGCCGCCGGCTCGGGCGCCGCCACCCTGGGCCATCCGTCCTCGCCCGGAGTCACCGAGGCCACCACGGCCGACACCATCGTCTGCGCCTACAACGACCGCGCCTCTGTGGAGCGGGCCTTCGCCGAGCACGGTGACGAGATCGCCTGTGTGATCGCCGAGGCCGCCGCCGGCAACATGGGCGTGGTCCCGCCGATGGAGGCCGACGGGGAGAACTTCACCGCCTTCCTCGCCCGGACCGCGCACGCCCACGGCGCACTGCTGATCACCGATGAGGTGATGACGGGCTTCCGGGTCTCCCGCTCAGGCCAGTGGGGTCTGGACGGCCAGCACGGCGACCTGATGACCTTCGGCAAGGTGATGGGCGGTGGCTTCCCCGCCGCGGCCTTCGGCGGCCGGGCGGACCTCATGCAGCAGCTCTCGCCGGTCGGCCCGGTCTACCAGGCCGGCACGCTGTCCGGGAACCCGGTGGCCACCGCGGCCGGCCTGACCACCCTGCGGCTGGCCACCGACGAGGTGTACGCGCAGATCGACCGCAACGCCGCGCTGCTGCGCGCCGAGGTCGGCAAGGCCCTCGACGCGTTCCAGGTGCCGCACGTCATCCAGCACTCCGGCAACCTCTTCTCGGTGTTCTTCACCCCGCAGGGCGTCACCGCGGTGCCGGACTGGTCGGTCGCCGCCACCCAGCGCCAGGACGTCTTCGCCGCGTTCTTCCACGGGCTGCTCGACAACGGGGTCTACCTCGGGCCGTCGTGCTTCGAGGCGTGGTTCCTCTCGGCGGCGCACGACGACGCCGCGATGGACCGCATCCTCGAGGCCCTGCCGAAGGCCGCGGCCGCCGCCCGGCTCGCCCTGACCGCCGCCTGACGCGCCGAACCGACCAGGAGTCCCGATGACCCACGCCCTTGTGCACCTGTGCCGCCACGGCCAGGTGGAGAACCCCCAGCACGTCCTGTACGGACGGCTCCCGGACTACCACCTCTCCGATCTCGGCCGCCGGATGGCCGACCGGCTGGGGGAGTACTTCACCGGGCGCGACCTGACCCACCTGCGGGTCTCCCCGCTGGAACGCGCCCAGGAGACGATGGCGCCGATCGCCGCGGCTCACGGCCACCTCCCGGTCGTCACCGACGAGGGCGTGATCGAGGCCTGGAACCATCTCCAGGGCCACGTCCTCAACGGGGTCGACTCCGACCTGCGCGATCCGCGACTGTGGCACTACCTGGTCAACCCGTTCCGGCCCTCCTGGGGCGAGCCGTACGTCGAGCAGGTCTCCCGGATGTCGTCGGCGATCCGCGCGGCCGCCGAGGCGGCCGACGGCCACGAGGCGGTGATCGTGTCCCACCAATTGCCGATCTGGATGGCCCGCCGCAGCGCCGAGGGGCACTCGCTCGTGCACAACCCGATGCGCCGCCAGTGCACGCTCGCCTCGGTCACCACGTTCGAGGTCTCCGACGAGGGGATCCGCTTCGCCGGGTACGACGAACCGTGCCGGGACCTGCTGCCCGCCACGAAGCGGAAGGGGTTCGTCGCCGGTGCCTGACCATCGTCCCACCGCGCGTGCTGCCCGATCCGCCGCGGCACTGCTCCTCTGCGTCGGGCTCGCCGGCACGCTGGCCGCCTGCGGCTCGCGGACCTCGGACAACGTCGCCTCGACCCAGGGCGGCTTCGTCAGCGGGGATGGCGGGGTGACGATCCTCGCGGCCGGCAAGCGGCCCGCCGCACCGGTGGTCAGCGGTCCGTCGCTGACCGACCAGAAGACGACCCTGGCGACCAAGGCGTCGCCCGGCAAGGTTCTCGTCCTCAACGTCTGGGGTTCGTGGTGCGCGCCGTGTCGCGCGGAGGCACCCGAACTGGTGAGCGCCGCCGAGAAGACGAAGGACACGGCCGACTTCATCGGTCTCAACACCCGCGACCTGGACCCGATCCCCGCGCAGGCGTTCGTCCGCAGCTTCGGGATCGGCTACCCGAGCATCTACGACCCGTCGGGGACGCTGCTGCTCGAATTCTCCGACCAGTTGCCGCCGTCCGGCATCCCCTCCACCCTGGTCATCGACCGGGACGGGAAGGTCGCGGCGCGGATCATCGGCCGGACCACCGAGGCGACCCTGGTCGGGGTCGTCGAGGACGTGGCGGCCGGGAAGTGATCCCGCTCGATCTCGCCGGCTGGGCGACGCAGGCGGTCGGCGGCTCGATGCTGCTGGCCGTGCCGGTGGCGGCCCTGGCCGGGTTGGTGTCGTTCTTCTCCCCGTGCTGCGTCCCGCTGCTGCCCGGCTACCTGTCGTACGCCACCGGGCTGGGGGCCGCCGACGTGCTCAAGGACGGACGCGCCCATCGGGGCCGGATGCTGCTGGGCAGCTCCCTGTTCGTGCTGGGCTTCGCCGTGGTGTTCGTCGCGGCGGGGGTCGCGGCCGGGACGTTGGGCCGTACCCTGCTGACCCACCAGACCGTCATCTCCCGCGTCATCGGGGTGCTGGCGATCCTGCTCGGGTTGATGTTCGCCGGGGTGATCCCGCTCGGCAATGCCGACCTGCGGATCCATCGGCTGCCGAAGGCCGGCCTGGCGGCCGCGCCGGTGCTCGGTTTCGTGTTCGGGCTGGGCTGGACGCCCTGCATCGGACCGACCCTGTCGATGGTGCTGACCCTGGCGATGAACGAGGGCAGCGCGGTGCGTGGGGGTCTGCTGGCGTTCGTGTACGTGCTGGGCCTGGGCATCCCGTTCGTCGCCGCGGCGTTGGCCTTCACCCGGATGCAGCGGGTCGTCGCCTTCGTCCGCCGCCACCAGCTGGCGGTGCTGCGGATCGGCGGCGTCTCGATGGTCGTCGTCGGGGTGCTGCTGGTGACCGGGCTGTGGGAGCAGGTGATGGCGGCGATGAGGATCTGGGCCGCGGGGTTCGGGACGGTGCTGTGAGCGAGGAGAGAGCTGCTGTGACGATCGATGTGCACACCGACCCTGACCCGACCCCGGATCCCGCGCCCCAGCATCGGCGCCCGGAGAAGAAGCCTCGGCAGGAGCGGGCTGCGGCCCTCACCCTGAAGGAGACCGGCCGCTGGATCTGGACGCAGCTGACGTCGATGCGGACGGCCCTGGTGCTGCTGTTCCTGCTGGCGCTCGCGGCGATCCCGGGCGCCGTCGTGCCCCAGCGCGGCATCCAGCCGGCCAAGGTGCTCGAGTTCCGCGACGCCAATCCGGACCTCTACAAGGTCTACGACAACCTCGGCCTGTTCAACGTCTACACGTCGGCCTGGTTCTCCGCCATCTACCTGCTGCTCTTCATCTCGCTGATCGGCTGCATCCTGCCGCGGATCCGGGTTTACCTGCGGGCGCTGCGGGCCGAACCCCCGGCGACACCGGCCCGGCTGGACCGGCTGCCGGAATCCGCCACCTCCAGCACCAGCCGCGGCGCCGACGAGGTGCTCGACGCGGCCGCCGCCCTGCTGCGCAAGCGCCGGTTCCGGGTCGTCCGCCGCGACGGGTCCGTCGCCGCCGAACGTGGCTACCTGCGTGAGTTCGGCAACCTGCTCTTCCACCTGAGCATGCTGGTGCTGCTGGTCGGGATCGCCTGGAGCACCCTCTTCGGGTACAAGGGCACCTCGATCGTCGTGACCGGCAAGGGCTTCTCCAACAACATCACCCAGTACGACGACTTCACCGGTGGTGGCCTGTTCCGCGCCGGCAACCTCTCGCCGTTCGCGCTCACCCTGGACGCCTTCACCGTACGGTTCGAGACCGGCCCGGTGCAGACCGGGGCCGCCCGGCAGTTCACCGCCGACGTGACGGTGACCGACAGCCCGGGAGCGACGCCGCACCGCGAGGTGCTGGAGGTCAACCACCCGCTCACCGTCGGGGGGACGAACGTCCACCTGATCGCCCACGGCTATGCCCCGATCGTCACCGTGACCGACGGCAACGGCAACGTCGCCTTCAACGGCCCGGTCGTCTTCCTTCCGCAGGACGGCAACTTCACCTCGACCGGGGCGATCAAGGTCCCGGACGCGCGACCGGAGAGCCTCGGCTTCCAGGGCTTCTTCCTGCCGACGGCGACGGTGGACGCCAAGGGACCGCACTCGTTGTTCCCCGACGCGCTGGTGCCCGAGCTGTTCCTCAACGCCTGGGCCGGGGCACCCAAGAAGGAGACGGGCACCCCGCAGAGCGTCTACTCGCTCGACACCAACGGGATGACCCAGATCAAGAGCGCCGACGGCAAGCCGGTGGCCGTCCGTCTCAAGGAGGGTGAGTACCTCGACCTGCCCGACGGCCGCGGTCGGCTCACCTTCGTCGGCTGGCAGCGCTGGGCGAAGCTCCAGGTCTCCTCGACCCCCGGGCTGCCGCTCACCGTCGGCTCCATCGCCGCCGCGATCATCGGCCTGATGCTGTCGCTGTTCATCCGGCCCCGCCGACTCTGGGCCCGCGCCGTCGAGGGCGAGGACGGCCGCACCCTGGTGGAGGTGGGCGGCCTGGACCGTGCCGACGCGCGGACCGGACTCGATGACGAAGTGGCGGCGGTACTGGCGGTGATGGATGATCCGGTGGAGGATGATTCAGCGACGACGACGTCCGAAGGGATGAAGTAGATGGACTTCGCGGCCTATTCGAACCTGGCCATGATGACCGCCTGGTTGCTCTACCTGGTGGCCATGGGCGTCTTCGGCGTCGAGTGGGCGATGGCCCGCCGGGTGCCCGACGACACCGCCCAGGAAGCGAGCACGCCCGAGCGCGAGGCCGTCCTGGTCGGGGCGGCGGCCTCGGCCGCGGGGAGCCCCCCAGCGTACGGACCTCCCGCAGTGTCAAGACCTCCGTCGAGGCCGCCCCGGCGCCGGCGCCGGAGAAGAGTGATCGGTGGGGCCGTCTCGCGATGGCACTGACCGCGGTGGCCTGGCTCAGCAACGCCCTCGGCGCCGTCTTCCGCGGCATCGCGGCGCAGCGCTTCCCGTGGGGCAACATGTACGAGTTCACCCTCACCACGATCGCCTTCATCGTGCTCGCCTACCTGGTCCTCGCCCAGCGGTTCCGGATGCGCTGGCTCGGCCTGCCGGTGACGCTGCTGGCCACCATCGGCATCGGGCTCGCCGTCGAGGTCTTCTACGTGGCCGTCGCCGACCTGGTGCCGGCGCTGCACTCGATGTGGTTCGTCGTGCACATCGTCGCCGCCTCCATCGCGGGCGCCCTGTTCAACCTCGGCAGTCTGCTGTCCGTGCTCTACCTCCTGCGCAAGCGGGCCGACGAGAAGGGCACGACCCGCGGCTGGCTCGCGCAGCTGCCGGGCCTGAAGACGCTCGACCTGTGGGCCTACCGGACCACCGCCATCGGGTTCCCGTTGTGGACGTTCGCGGTGGCCGCCGGAGCGGTCTGGGCCCAGTACGCCTGGGGCCGGTTCTGGGGCTGGGACCCCAAGGAGACCTTCTCCCTGGTGACCTGGGTGATCGTCGCCGCCTATCTGCACGCCCGGCTGACGGCCGGTTGGAAGGGGTCGAAGGCCGCGATCCTGTCGGTCATCGTGCTGGTGGCCTTCTGGTTCAACTTCATCGGCGTGAACCTGATCTTCTCCGGTCTGCACTCCTACGCCGGCATCTGACGGGCGGACCTGCGGTCTGCGGCCCGGTCAGGCGGTCGTGGCCTGCTGGGCCGTCCGGATCCGGTTGACCGTCGTCGCCACCCAGGAGGACTCCCGCACCTGCGCGGCGAGCCGCTGGATCATCCGCACCCGCCCCGCCAGACCCATCCGCCGGGCGACCGGGGTGATGGCGCCGATGGCGCTGAGCAGGGCCGTCGCCGAGGCACACTCCATGTCGTCGGTCGCTTCCCGATAGGGTGCGGACGTCCACCAGTGCCCGAGCCTCTCCTCGAACGGCTCCGTGGCGTCCGGCGTCCGCGCTGGCCACTCGTCGATCGGTAGGAAGACCAGCACCCGGCCGACCCGGTGGGAGACGACGCCGCGATCCTCCAGCCGCTGGTAGAGCGCCGGACGGATCCCCGTCTTGATCCGGTGGATCGCGGCGACCGGGCGTCGGTCGGCCCCGTCGAGCGCCGCCAGCACCCGGTCGAGCACGTCGTCGCCGGTCGGCCGGTCGTCCAGGACACGGATCCTGCCCGGGCGGCGGGGACGGTCCGGTGCGTCCACGTCGATCCGGCCGCTGCGCCACAACTGTCCGAGCACCGATCCCGCCAACGCCAGGTCCGCCATGTTCCAGGGGACGACGAGGCGGCCGGTGCGCCGGTCCGTCAGCACCAACAGGAGGTTCTCCGCCCAGAGCATGTCCCCACTGTAGGCGGCTGCCGGTCGCCGGCGGCCCGCCGTGACGGCACTCACTAGAGTGGCACCCATGCGTCATGTCGATCTGTGTGTCATCGGTAGCGGCTCCGGCAACAGCATCGTCGACGAGAGGTTCGCCGATCGCCGGGTCGCCATCGTCGATGCCGGGGTCGGCCCGCAGCAGGCCTTCGGCGGGACCTGCCTCAACCTCGGATGCATCCCGACCAAGATGTACGTCTACCCGGCCGACCTCGCCGCCGAGGTCGACCACGCCAGGGCGCTCGGCGTCGACCTGCGGCTCGACGGGGTGCACTGGCGGGCCATCCGGGACCGCATCTTCGGGCGGATCGACCCCATCGCCGAGGCCGGTCGGCGGTGGCGCGCCTCCGGCATGGCGAACGTCGAGCTGCTCCGCGGGCGGGCCCACTTCGTCGGACCGCGCGCCCTGCGCGTCGTGGGCGCCGAGGGGGCCGCCGAGGACCTCACCGCCGACCAGGTGGTCATCGCCGCGGGATCCCGGCCCCGCTCGGTCGACGTCCCCGGCGCCGACCGTGTGGTGCTGCACACCAGCGACACCGTGATGCGGCTGGAGGAGCTTCCCCGGGAGATGGTCATCGTGGGCGGCGGCTACATCGGCCTGGAGTTCGCCCACGTCTTCGCGTCGTTCGGCGTCGACGTGACCATCCTCAACCGGGCCGGGATGCTGCTGCGCAAGGAGGACGAGGACGTCGCCCTGCGCGCGACCCAGGTCGCCTCCCAGCGCTGCCACGTGCACCTCCAGCAGCACCTGGACGCCTTCGAACCCTTGGACGGCGGCCGGATCCGGGTGCGCGCCACCGGCCCGAGCGGTCCGCGGGCGTACGACACGGACCTCGTCCTCGTCGCCATCGGGCGCATCCCCAACGGTGACAGGCTCGGGGTCGAGGCGACCGGCCTGACCCTCACCCCTGACGGCCGGATCCCGGTCGACGAGCACCAGCGCACGCCGGTCGAGGGGATCTGGGCGCTGGGAGACGTCTCCTCCCCGTATCTGCTCAAGCATGTGGCGAACGCCGAGGCACGTACGGTGCAGCACAACCTCCTCCACCCCGATGACCTCGTCGCCACCGACCACCGCTTCGTGCCGCATGCCGTCTTCGGGTCACCGCAGATCGCCGCGACCGGGCTCACCGAGCAGGAGGCCCGCGGCCGTGGGCTCCGCTACATCACCGCCACGCAGGACTACCGGGACGTGGCGTACGGGTGGGCGATGGAGGACGACGGGCACTTCTGCAAACTGCTGGCCGACCCCGCCACCGGGCAGCTGCTGGGGGCCCACATCATCGGTCCGCAGGCATCGGTGCTGCTCCAGCCGCTGGTGCAGGCGGCGGCCCTCGGCCTCGATCTGCGTACGCTCGCCCGCAGCCAGTACTGGATCCACCCCGCCCTCACCGAGGTCGTCGAGAACGCCCTGCTCGCCCTCCCCTGGCCGGAGGCGGCATGAGGAGGCTCGGACGGCGCCGTGCGGTGGTCCCGGTCGGACTGCTCGTCGCTCTCGGCCTGACGGCCTGCGCCGGCCCCGGGGCAGGCTCCGCCGGCCCCGTCGCACCGCCCTTGTCACCAGGGATGGCCGGGGCGACCGCTCAGGCCCCGGCGCCGGTCCTGCCGACGGGCTCCGGCACGCCCGTCGTGCCCGGCGTGCCCGGCGTCGTCCCCGCCGACAGCTGCCGGCTGGTCGTCGAGAAGATGTCGCCTGCGGAGCTGGCGGGCCAGTTGGTCATGGTGGGGCACGACCTCAAGGGCGCCACCGCGAGCGGCACCGCCCAGCTCGTCGCGTCCCAGCACCTCGGTGGGGTCCTCCTGATGAACAACAGCACGGCGGGGGTGGAGGCCGTCCGGACCGTGACCGACGCCATCCGGGCCGATGCCGGCCGGACCGGGAAGGGGCTGCTGATCACCGTCGACCAGGAGGGGGTCAGGTGCGGCGGCTGTCAGGTCCCGGCTTCGCGCCGATGCCGTCGGCCGCCGACCAGGGCCGGTGGGCACCGGACGACCTGACCACGCAGGCGACCCGGTGGGGGCAGGACCTCCATGGGGCCGGCGTCGACGTCGACCTCGCCCCGGTCGCCGACGTCGTCCCCGCTGATCTCGCGGCGGTGAACCAACCCGTCGCGAAGTGGGGCCGCGGCTTCGGGTCGGACCCGGCCGCTGTCAGTGCTCACGTCGCGGCCGCCGTGACCGGTCTACGGGCCGGCGGCACGGGGGCGGCCGTCAAGCATTTCCCGGGCCTCGGCCAGGTCGTGGGCAACACCGATGTGGCCACCGGCGTGACCGACGACCGGACCACGCGGGGTGACGCCCTGCTGGCCCCGTTCGCCGCCGGGATCAGTGCCGGGACGGACATGGTGATGGTCTCCTCGGCCCGCTACTCGAGGATCGACCCGGCCCAGCCGGCCATCTGGTCGGAGGTGGTGATCCGCGACATGCTCCGTGGTGACCTCGGCTGGCACGGGGTCGTGGTGTCGGACGACCTGGGCGTGGCGGCCCAGGTGCAGTCGGTTCCGGCGGGGGAGCGGGCTGTCCGGTTCCTCGCCGCCGGTGGGGACGTGGCGGTGACCGTCGATCCGGCCCTGGCCGATGACATGGTGTCCGCGATCGCGGATCGGGTCGGGTCGGACCCGGCCTTCGCCGCCTCGGTGCAGGAGAGCGTGGTCCGGGTGCTCGATCTCAAGGTCGAGCACCGGCGGGCCCACTGCCGGCCCGCGTGACCTCAGCCGTCGACCCGTAGCCCGGCCAGCGCCTGCCGCGCCGGCTCGACCAGTTCGGGGGTGGTGTCGGGGATCGATGCGTAGAAGATGCCCGAGCTGGACGGCCCGGTGCGGACGATCGCGACCAGCAGCAGCTCGCCCTTGGTCCGCAGGCCGTTGATGTCGAAGGACAGCTTCGACTCCACCAGCCAGGCCTCGTGCCCGTCGATCGTGGTGGCCGCGTTGCGGACGTCATGGCGGGTCACCTGCGCGTCGCCGTAGAACCTCCCGATGACGCAGTCGACGACGATCCGGGCGCCGTCCTGGGGGCTGAAGAAGCCGTCGCCGGCGTAGAGGTCACCGACCATCACGGTCGCCACCCAGGAGCTGCCGCGGCCGTCGAAGTTCGACTGGACCAGGACCAGTTGCTGGTGGACGTCGCGGGCGAACGGCACCTCGGTCTCCGGCAGCACGTCGCCGAAGGGCTGACTGAGCTGGGGGAAGGACAGCTTGCCGCCGTGCACCCGCCCGTCCGTGGGAGCGGCGACCGGTGTGGGCGTCTCCCCGGTCGCCGGGGGACACACCTGGGTGGAGGCCTGCCCGCCGGGGCTGGCTGAGGGCACCAGGCTGCGCCCCAGACGTACGGCGCCGACGACGACGAGGGCGAGGACGACGACCACCGCACCGGCGGCGAGCCACCAGCCGACCGCCCGGCGACGGTCGGGCCGGTCGGGCTGGTCCGAGCCCGGCGGCGGCGCGAGCGGAGGCGCGGAGGGCGCCCGGCGGACCGCAGGGGTCCACTGGACGCCGTCCCAGTAGCGCAACATCCCCGGGGCCCCCGAGGGGTCCGGGTACCAGCCCGCCTGTGTGCTCACCCCCGCAGTGTACGAGTCGCCCAGCCCTCCCGGAGGATCAGCCGAAGCGGCCGGAGACGTAGTCCTCGGTCTGCTTGTTCGCCGGGTTGGAGAAGATCCGCTCGGTGTCGTCGTACTCGATCAGGTGGCCCGGCTTGCCGGTGCCGGCGATGTTGAAGAAGCCGGTCTTGTCCGAGACACGCGCCGCCTGTTGCATGTTGTGCGTGACGATGACGACGGTGTACTGCTCCTTGAGCTCCTCGATCAGGTCCTCGATCGCGAGGGTGGAGATCGGGTCGAGTGCGGAGCAGGGCTCGTCCATCAGGATCACCTCGGGCTCGACCGCGATGGTGCGGGCGATGCAGAGGCGCTGCTGCTGTCCACCGGACAGCCCGGAGCCGGGCCGGTCGAGCCGGTCCTTGACCTCGTTCCACAGGTTCGCCCCTGTCAGCGAGCGCTCGACGATCTCGTCCGCCGCGGAGCCACTGAGGCGCCGGCCGTTGATCTTGTAGCCCGCCAGCACATTGTCCCGGATCGACATGGTCGGGAACGGGTTCGGCCGCTGGAAGACCATGCCGACCAGGCCGCGAACGTTCACCGGGTCCACCCCGGGGCCGTAGATGTCGTCGTCGTCGAGGAGCATCTGGCCGGAGACATGGGCGCCCGGGATCACCTCGTGCATCCGGTTGATGCTGCGCAGGAAGGTGGTCTTGCCGCAGCCCGACGGGCCGATGAAGGCGGTCACCGTACGCGGCTCGATCTGGATGTCGACGCCCTCGACGGCGAGGAAGTCGCCGTAGTAGACGTTGACGTCCTTGGCTTGGATTCGCTTGGACATTGACTTTCCTTTTGTGTCGGCGAGCTCAGCGGCCCGAGGTCTTGGGCGCGAATCGGCGCGCGACGAGGCGGGCGACGAGGTTGAGGCCCATCACCACGACGATCAGCACCAGGGCCGCGCCCCAGGCCCGGTCGGTGGAGGGCTGCGCGGCCGCCGGTGCGGTCGGGTTCATCAGTTGCCGGTAGATGAAGACCGGCAGGGACATCATCCAGCCGTGGAAGAGGTTCCAGTTCACCTGGGTGGCGACTCCCGCCGTGACCAGGATCGGCGCGGTCTCCCCGACCACCCGGGCGATGGCCAGCGTGACACCGGAGGCGATGCCCGAGATGGCCGTCGGGATGACCACCTTGAAGATGGTGCGCCACTTGCGGATGCCGAGGGCGTAGGAGGCTTCCCGCAGTTCGTTCGGCACCACCCGCAGCATCTCCTCGGTGGACCGGACGACGACCGGGATCATCAGCACCGAC
The DNA here is from genome assembly GCF_009646095.1 of Raineyella fluvialis. NCBI lineage: Bacteria > Bacillati > Actinomycetota > Actinomycetes > Propionibacteriales > Propionibacteriaceae > Raineyella > Raineyella fluvialis. Next base: position 2,230,125 of record NZ_CP045725.1, read on the forward strand.
AGGGCGATGGCGGCGGTGATGCCCATGATCTGCTTGCCGCCCGACACACCTCCGAGCACCCAGTTGAAGATCGTCAGCATGATGCCGGCGGCGAAGAGACCGGCGACGATCGAGGGGATGCCGGTCATCACGTCGACGAGGAACGTGATCATCCGGGTGAACCAGTTGCCGCGGCTGTACTCGACCAGCCAGATGGAGGTGAGCAGGCCGATCGGGACCGAGATCACGGTGGCCGCGACGGTGATCAGCAGCGAGCCGATCAGCGCGTGCCCGATGCCGCCGCTGAGCGGCGCACCGCGCTGCACGGTGGCGCGATCAGCGAGGCCGGTGACCGAGGACATGTCCTGGGTGAGGAAGCCCGGGTGGACGAGCGTCGGGGCGCCGACCGACACGACCGTCCAGATGATGGAGACCAGGGGGATGACGGCAAGCAGGAAGGCGACCCAGACCAGGCCGCTCCACAGGCTGTCCTGAGCATGCCGGCGCCCCTCGACGACGTAGGCCCAGCTCGTGTGGCCGACCAGGAACAGCACCGCGGTGACGACGGCGAAGGCGGCCCACCCCCAGCCGGAGGCGAGCGCGACGACGGCTCCGATGACGACGGCGGCGGTCAGGGCGGCCGGCCGTGCCCAGCGGGGGAGCTGGCCCGCGGTCAGGGCGTTGACGGGGCCGGCCGAGCGCTGGGGACGCTGGTCCGGGGTCCGGGTGAGGGTGGACATCAGTTGGCTCCCGAGAACTCTGCGTAGCGGCTCACGATCCAGCGGGCCATCATGTTCACGACCAGGGTGATGATGAACAGCACCAGGCCCGCCGCGATCAGCTCGCTCTGGCGCATCCCGAAGGCCTCCGGGAAGTTCAGGGCGATCTCGGCCGGGATGGTGTTGTTACCGACCCCGATCAGATTGGGGGTGAGGCCGCCGCGGGACAGCACCAGCGTCACGGCCATCGTCTCGCCCAGTGCCCGCCCCAGACCCAGCATGATCGCCGACACGATGCCGTTACGGGCGAACGGGAAGACCGCGGCCCGGATCATGTCCCACTTCGTCGCGCCGAGGGCCAGAGCGGCCTCCTGGTGGAGGCTGGGAGTCTGGATGAAGATCTCCCGGCACTGCGAGGTGATGATCGGCAGGATCATCACCGCGAGCACCAGGGCCGCCGTCAACAACGTCCGCCCGGTGGTGGACGGGGTGCCGAAGACGGGGATGAAGCCGAGGTACTTGTTGAGCCAGTGGTAGCCGGGGACGAGCGCGGGCCCGAACACGGTGAAACCCCAGGCGCCGTACACGACCGACGGGATGGCGGCCAGCAGGTCGACCACGTACCCGACGCCCTTGGAGAACCGGGCCGGTGCGTAGTGCGAGATGAAAAGGGCCACCCCGACGGCGACCGGGGTGGCCACCAGTAGGGCGATCAGGGCGGCGATCAGGGTGCCCACGACGAGCGGGCCGACATAGGCCCAGAACGACGTGCCCACCGAGATCTGGGACGGTGCGGCCGTCATGGCCGGCAGCGACTCCAGGACCAGGTAGAGGGTGACGAGGGCCAGCACGACGAAGATGAGGACCCCGGCGGCCAGGGTGAGGCCGCCGAAGATCTTGTCACTCGCACGCCCCGCGGCACCGCCTCGCTCCAGGTCGCTGGGGGAGCCGGGTGGAGTCACAGTGGTCTCGGACATGTATTCCTCCTTACGGGGTGTGAGAGCTCTTGGGGGTGAGGGGGACCGATCGTCCCCAGTCTGCCGTGCCCGAAATGCTTCGTCACGGCGGGGTGAGGTCAGGCGATGGAACGCCGGACAGCCGCCGGGGGCCCGAAGGCTCCCGGCGGCTGTCCGGATGTCACCGGAACGCTGGATCGTGGGGCACGATCTCAGGCGCTCTTGATCGCGGCGATCGCGGCCGCCGCCTCCTTCTGGGTGGCCGGATCCAGCGGAGCCGAGCCGGCGGCGTCGTGAGCGGCCTTCTGCCCGTCGGCCGAGACCACGTAGGTGCCGAACGCCTTGGCGACGTCGGCGGTGGCCTTGTCCTTGTAGGTGGTGCAGAACACCTGGTAGGACAGCAGGACGACCGGGTAGGTCGAGGAGTCCTTGGAGGTGCGGTCGATCTTCACGGCCATGTCGCCGGGGGCCTCGCCGCCGACCTTCTTCGCCGCGGCGACGGTCTTGGCGGAAGCCTCCGGGCTGTACTTCACGTAGTTGTCGCCGACCTTGACGGCGACGGTGCCCAGCGAACCGACGGCGGAAGCGTCGGCGTAGGTGATGGCACCCTCGGTGGACTGGGTCAGCGAGACCACACCGGTGGTCTGCTGGGCCGACTCCTGGCCGGTGTACTTGGCCGGCCAGGTCTGGGCGGCCTTGTCGGACCAGGTGCTCGGGGCGGCCTGGTTCAGGTAGTCGGTGAAGTTCTGGGTGGTGCCGGAGTCATCGGCGCGGTGCACGACGGTGATCTTCGTGCTCGGCAGGGTGACACCCGAGTTCTGGTCGGCGATGGCCGGGTCGTTCCAGGTGGTGATCTTGCCGGCGAAGACCTTGGCGATGGTGTCGGCGTCCATCTTGATGTTCTCCTTGACCGACGGCAGGTTGTACGCAACCGCGATCGGGGAGATGTACACCGGGATGTTGATGGCGCCGTCGGTGCCACAGATCGACTTCGACTTCTCCCACTCGTCCGCCTTGAGGGCGGCGTCGGAGCCGGCGAACATGTACTGGCCGTTGAGGAAGCCGGTGCGGCCCGCGCCAGAGCCGACCGGGTTGTACTGGACAGCCACGCCGGGCTGGGCGCCCTTGAAGCCGTCGGTCCAGGCGGTCATCGCGGACTCCTGCGCGGACGAGCCGCCGCCGGAGAGCGTCCCGGTCAGGGTGCCGCTGCTCTTGGAGGCAGTGGCGCCGGACTGGGAGGAGTTGGAGCAGGCCGACAGACCCAGCACCAGGGCGGTGGCAGCAGCGACGGTAGCGCCAACACGCGAGATCTTCACGAGGTTCCCTTCGGGACGATGATGGTCGAGCATGGGGCCGCACAGGCTGGTCCCAGGAGGGGACGTTAGGTGGGGGTGGTGACGCGATGCCCATGTTTCGGTGAACACTCGGTGAACAGGGGCATGCTTCCGGTCACGATTTGGTCACGCGTCCAAGGATCAGGGCGCCGTCCGGGTCAGCTGGCGCCATCGTGACCCCACCATTGCGCGGACCATGGTGTGACCGCACTCATGCGTCGTCGGAGAAGACGAAGTGGTCGGGGGCGAGTTGGGACGTGCCGTCTGCCGAGACGTACGCGACCACGGAGTCGGCCGGGCCGAAGAGGCGATCCTCGAGTCCCAGCGCAGCCAGCATCAGCGGCAGCACGGGCCGATGTCCACAGACCGCGGTGGGGAGGGACGCGGTGCCGGCTCGGACGGCCAGGTCACCGGTGGCCGCGGTCGCCGCCGCCGGCTCACTCGCCGCGACGTCCTCGTCGAGGGCGGCGAGCGGGCGCACCTGGAGGCCGGCGAGGCCGGCATACGGGGCCAGAGTGTCGATGCAGCGGACAGCGCGGGAGCTGACCACCTCGCGGACGCCGAAGGCGGTGAGCAGGGCGATCAGGGCCAGGGACTGGCGATGACCCCGTGCGGTGAGCGGACGGCGGCGATCCTCCTGGCTCCACTTGGCGCGGGCGAGCGCCTTGCCGTGGCGGACGACGATGAAGGGCACCAGGCGCCCACGCTCCATGGCCTGGTCCACGAGCCGGCGGTCCGACTCGAAGGTGAGCAGGGAGACCGCCTCCTCGGTCGCCACCCAGCGCACCTCGTCGGTCTCCGGGTCCGGGGCCGGGCCCTCGTCGGCGACCGGCACCGCGACCCACCAGTGGACCTCCTTCGGGCGTCCGTTCACCGGGTAGGCACTGGTGTCGAGGCGAGCCCCGAGCCGTACGACCCACCCGGTCTCCTCCCGGACCTCCCGGACGGCCGTCACCGGCAGCGACTCACCGGGGTCGACGTGGCCCTTGGGCAGTGACCAGTCGTCGTAGCCCGGACGGTGCACCACGAGCACCTCATGCGTTCCCGCTTGGGTGGGCGACGGACGCAGCACGACGGCACCTGCGGCCAGCACCGGACTCGTGCTCGTACTGCTCGTCATCGGGGGAAGCCTGTTCTCGAGGGAGTGACGCTCAGGCGGGAGCGTACAACACGTCCTTGTGCGTGGTGCGGAACCCGTGCGCCCGGTAGAGGCCGATCGCGGTCTCCTGGTCACCCTCCACGTACAGCTGCACCCGCTGGCCTCGTTCATCGGCCATGTGCCGCATCCCGGCCCGCAGCAGGGCCTTGCCGATGCCGCCGCCGTGCAGGTCCGGGTCGACCCCGATGACGTAGACCTCCCACAGCGCACTGTCGTGCCGCTTGGTCCAGTGGAAGCCGACGACCTGCCCGTCCCGCTCGGCGACGAGCAGATCCTCCGCGCGGAACCACGGCTCGGCCCGGCGTGCCGCGAAGTCGGCGGTGTCCATGGCGCCCTGCTCCGGATGGTGGGCGAACGCGCGGGCGTTGACGTCCAGCACGGCCGCCTCGTCGTCGGCCCGGAAGCCGCGGATCGTCACACCGGCCGGGAGGCGTAGGGAGGGGACGGTGTCCAGCAGTGACTCCATCACCAGCAACTCCCGGACGGGTCGCAGTCCGTTGGTCCGGGCGAAGCCGCGTGCGGCGGGCAGGTCGCCGAAGGACCAGACGGCGCCCGTCGCGCCGTCCGGCACGATCGCCAGTGCCGTCGCCAGGACGGCGGTGCCGAGCCCGGTGAACCGGGCCTCGGGCGCCACGGCGAGCTGGATCGTCTCCGCGGCGCCAGTGTGCTGCAGGTTCGCGTACGCCTCGGGACCGGTCGGCCCGACCAGCAGAATGTGGCGAGCGCTGCGGGCGCCGGACTCGAGGCTCATCCGGGCCGCCTCGTTGAGGGGATCGGTGCCGTCGACCGCCGTGACCTCGGCCACCAGGGCCAAGATCTGGGCCCGCTGGGTGGCGTCGAGTTCGTCGAGGACTTCCGGCTCAAAGCGCATGGCGCCCACCGTAGCGACTAGTTCCCGGCCTCGGGGACCAGTCGGTACCCGACGTTGCGGACGGTGCCGATGATGCCCTCGTACTCCGGCCCCAGCTTGGCCCGGAGCCGACGGACGTGGACGTCGACCGTACGGGTACCGCCGAAGTAGTCGTAGCCCCAGACATCGGCGAGCAGTTGCTCACGGCTGAACACCCGGCCGGGGTGCTGGAGAAGGTACTTCAGCAGTTCGAACTCGGTGTAGGTGAGATCGAGCGGTTGGCCGTTGACGGAGGCGGCGTAGCTCGCCTCGTCGATGGTCACGCTGCCGGCGGAGATCACCTCGTCACGGCCGACCGGTGAGGTCACCAACCGCAACCGCGCCTCGAGCTCGGCGGGGCCCGCACTGGACAGCACGAAGTCGTCGAAGCCCCAGTCGGTGGACAGCGCCGGCAGGCCGCCCTCGCCGGTGACCAGCAGGATCGGCGCGTGCTTGCCGCTGGTGCCGATGACGCGGGTGAGGGCCCGGGCCGCGGTCAGCGCGGTGGTGGCGTCGATCAGGATGACGTCCGGCAGTTGGGCATGCAGCAGCACCGCGGCGTCCAGCGGCGCCAGAGCCACTTGGTGCGGCAGCAGGGCGAGGGAGGAGAGCACGCTCTCCGTGTCGCCGCGCGTCGTCATCAGCAGTAGTTGCACCGTGGTCACCTCCGGGAGAAAAGTACCGCGACGAGGCGGTCCGGTGATGCAGGACGGGCGCATCCGGAGGTGCGCTTTCGCTCGGATCCCCCGTGATCACGGGGATCGGGACCTGTGACGCCATCACACCGCAACAGGCTTGTTACGCGCCCGGAACATCTCTTGCCCGGCGTGCGAGCATGTCCCCATGGCCACGATCACCATCCGATACTGGGCCGGCGCCCGGGAGGCGGCCGGCGTCGCCGCCGAGGAGTTCGATGCCCCGACGGTCGACGACGCGCTCCGGCAGGCCGGCACTGCCCGCGGTGGGGACGCCGAGTTCACCCGCGTGATCGGGCTGTGCTCGTTCCTGCTGGACGGGCGGCGGCTGGGCGTGGAGGATCGTACGCGTCCGCTCACCGGCGCCGTGGAACTGGAGGCGCTACCGCCCTTCGCCGGCGGCTGAGGCCTTCTCGTTCGACGACCTCGTTCAACGATCTCGTTCGGGTCCGGTCGGGGCCAGCGGGGGCTGGTCCATCACCACGGTCACCGGCCCGTCGTTCACCAGGGCGACCTGCATCATCGCGCCGAACTCCCCTGTCTCGACCGTGGCGCCGAGCCCGCGCAGCGCCGCGACGAACGCCTCGACCAAGGGCTCGCTGACCGGGCGGGGCGCGGCGGCGCTCCAGCCGGGGCGGCGGCCCTTGCGGGTGTCGGCGTACAGGGTGAACTGCGAGACGACCAGGATCGGGGCACCCAGGTCGGCGCAGGACCGCTCGTCGTCCATGATCCGCAGGTTCCAGATCCGCTCGGCCAGCCGCTGGGCGTACGCCTCCGTGTCGTCATGGGTGACCCCGAGCAGAACGAGCAGGCCGGGGCCCTCGACGGCGCCCACCGTCCGTCCCTCCACCGTCACCGACGCCTGACCGACCCGCTGGACCACTGCACGCACGGCGACGACCCTACCCCGCTGGTGCGCCGCCCTAGACTGGCCCGGTGGCGACCTTCTACTCCGCACTCCTGATCGCTGTGTGCGTGCTCGTGGGCCTGCTGGCCCTGTACGGGATCGTCCGCCTGACCATCACCAGACAAGGACGGAACTGACATGTTCGAGATTCGCCCCGACCTCCATCCCTCGCTCGTCCCGTTGGCGTGGATGATCGGTCGTTGGGAGGGCACCGGCAGGGGCCAGTGGCCCGGCCAGGGCGAGTTCGAGTACGGGCAGGTCGTCGAGTTCACCGAGAACGGTGGGGACTATCTGCATTACCTCTCCCAGACGTTCATCGCCGATGCGGAGGGCCGCCCGGTGGCCCCACGGTCGATGGAGACGGGCTTCTGGCGTCCGCAGGCCGATCGGTCCATGGAGGTCGTGATGTGTCACCCCGAGGGTACTCCGAGGTCTGGTACGGCACCGTCGAAGGCGCGAAGATCGAGCTCGTCACCGACGCCGTCGCGCGCACGGCGACGGCCCCGGGTTACACCGGCGGCCAGCGTCTCTACGGCCAGGTCGACGGTGACCTGTTGTGGACCTTCGACCGCTCCACCACCGAGCACGAATTGCAGCCCTACATGTGGGCCCGGCTCAAGCGCACCGCGGTCTGAGGCGGCGCCATGGGACTCGTACGCGCCGAGAGTGGCGCCGACGCCGGAGCCGTGGTGCACTGTGGCGACCCGATCCGTGAGCAGCGTGGCCTGGAGGCCGGACGTGGCTGGGTGGACCTCTCGCACCGCGGGGTGTTCACCGTCAGCGGGCCGGACCGGCTGACCTGGCTGCACGCCATCACCACCCAGCACCTGACCGCGCTGGCCCCCATCGGGGCACCAGTGCCCTCCTGCTCGACCACACCGGTCACATCGAGCACGCCCTGTTCCTCGTCGACGACGGCGAGGTCCTCTGGGGCCACACCGAACCGGGACGGGTCGGCGCCCTCGTCGAGTTCCTCGACCGGATGCGGTTCCTCAGCCGGGTGGAGGTCACCGATCGTACGGACGACGTCGCGGTGGTCTGGACCGTTGAGGACCCGGCCGCCTTCCCCGCGCCGCTGGTCACCCGGACCGCCGACGACTCGTTGGGTGGCACCGACCTGTTCCTGCCCCGCGCGACCCTCGAGGACCTCGCCGAGCGGCCGGACCGGGCCGGCTTGTGGGCGTACGAGGCGCGGCGGATCGCGGCGGGCATCGCCAGGATCGGGCTGGACACCGACGAGCGCACGATCCCCAACGAGATCGGGGTGCTCGGCGGTGCCGTCCACATGGACAAGGGGTGCTACACCGGCCAGGAGACGGTGGCGCGGGTGTGGAACCTGGGCCGGCCGCCCCGCCGTCTGGTCCGTCTCCAGCTCGACGGCTCGATGGACCGCTTGCCGGTGCACGGGGAGCCCGTCGCGCTCCGGGACGCGCCGGACCGGCCGATCGGGTTCGTCGGATCAGCCGCCCGCCACCACGAGCAGGGCCCGATCGCCCTGGCGCTGGTGAAGCGCTCCACTCCTGTCGACGCCGACCTGGTCGTGGGCGACGTCGCGGCGGCCCAGGAGGTCCTGGTCGACCCGGAGGCCGGCCTGCACGTACGTCCCGGCCGCGGCTGATCGCAGAAGCTTCCCGCGCGGCGTGGGCCGCGCCTACAGTGACGCCATGGGCACTGTGACGGCGCTCGACTGGGGCTCGGTCGATGCCGCCCTGTTCGACCTCGACGGGGTGGTCACGCCCACCGACGAGATCCACCGGCGGGCCTGGGCGGAGATGTTCCGCGACGTCCTCGCCGAGGCGGGTGCACCCGCCTGGAGCGACGAGGACTACTTCGACCACGTCGACGGCCGTCAGCGGCTGGACGGGGTGCGGGCCGTCCTCGAGGCCCGGGGCCTCACCCTGCCCGAGGGCTCTCCCGACGATCCACCCCGGGCACGGACGATCCACGGGCTGGGCGCCCGGAAGAACGAGGCCTTTCTCGAGGTCCTGCACCGGCAGGGCATCGCCGGTTATCCGGGCTCGGTGCGACTTCTCGACCACCTCGCCGCCAAGGGGATCGCGACGGCGGTCGTCTCCTCCTCACGCAATGCGCGGCTCGTCCTCGACACCGCCGGCCTCACCGGCAGGTTCGACGCGGTCATCGACGGACTCGTCGCCGCGGAGCACGATCTGCCCGGCAAGCCGGCCCCGGACACCTACTGCTACGCCGCCCGCCTCCTCGGCGTGGCGTGCGACCGGGCGGTGGTCCTGGAGGACGCCGTCAGTGGGGTCGCGGCCGGGCGGGCCGGTGGTTTCGCCGCTGTGGTCGGCGTGGACCGTGGTGTCGGTGCCGACGCGTTGCTGGCCGCCGGCGCAGACCTCGTGGTCACCGACCTCGCCGACCTCGTCCCCTGCCCCTGATCGCGAGGAGGACCGATGCGTGCGCCGCAGGATTCCCACATCCCGCCCGATCCCCTCGACCCGATGGACCGGACCCGCTTCCCGGTGGACGAGTGGCGGCTGGTCGAGACCTCACCGGAGCTGGCCGACCTCGGCCGCACCGAGACCCTCTTCGCCGTCGCGAACGGCTACCTCGGGATGCGTGGCAACCCGGAGGAGGGTCGGGAGAGCGCCGCGCACGGCACCTTCATCAACGGCTTCCATGAGACCTGGACGATCCGGCACGCCGAGGAGGCGTACGGCTTCGCCCGGGTCGGGCAGACCATCATCAACGCCCCCGACACCAAGGTGCTCAAGCTCTACGTCGATGACGAGCCGATCACCGTCCCCGACGCGGACCTCGACGAGTACGAGCGCAGCCTCGACTTCCGCGACGGCATCCTGCGCCGGCACCTGGTGTGGCGGACACCGGCCGGGAAGAGGGTCCGGATCGACACCACCCGGATGGTGAGCATGTCGGCGCGTCATCTGGCGGTGATGACGATGGACGTGACGCTGCTCGACGCCGATGCCCCGGTCGTCATCTCGTCACAGATCCTCAACCGCCAGGACGGGGAGGACGAGTACCACGTCCGCTCGGCCGCCCAGGGGCTGGATCCGCGACGGGCGGAGGGCCCCGCCCGTCGCGTCCTGGTACCCCAGATGAACTGGACCAAGGGCCTGCGGGCCATGCTGGGTTATCGGGCGACGGACTCGGGGATGACGCTCACGGTCGGCATCGACCACGCGATCGAGACGGAGAACGTCTGGCAGTCCCAGGTGATGTCCGACGAGGACGTGGCCAAGGTCATCTTCCGGATCTGGGCCGGACGGGGCAAGCCGATCCGGCTGGTCAAGTACGCCGCCTACCACACCTCCCGCTCGGTGCCGGTGCGCGAGCTGATCGATCGGGTCTCGCGCACACTCGACCGGGCGGTGGAGACCGGTGTCGAGGAGTACCGGGCGGCGCAGCGGAGCTGGTACGAAGATTTCTGGGAGCACGCCGACGTGGTGGTGGGGACCGAGCCCGGAGTGCAGCAGGCCGTCCGCTGGAACCTCTTCGCCCTGGCCCAGGCCTCAGCGCTGTCCCAGACGCACGGCATCCCCGCGAAGGGGGTCACCGGGGCCGGTTACTCCGGGCACTACTTCTGGGACGCGGAGGTGTACGTGCTGCCGTTCCTCACGTACACGATGCCGCAGGTCGCGCGCAGCGCGCTGCGGTTCCGCTACCTGATGCTGGATGCCGCCCGGCGCCGCGCGGGGGAGATGGCGACGCGGGGGGCGCTCTTCCCGTGGCGGACGATCAACGGCGAGGAGGCATCGGCGTTCTACGCCGCCGGCACCGCCCAGTACCACATCGATGCCGACATCGCGTACGCCCTGAGCCGCTACGTCGAGGCCACCGGCGACATGGATTTCCTGCTGCGGGAGGGCATCGACATCCTCGTCGAGACGGCCCGGATGTGGGCGGACCTCGGCTTCTGGACGGAGAACGTCTCCCCGGCCTTCCACATCCACGCGGTGACCGGCCCCGACGAGTACACCACCGTCGTCAACGACAACCTCTTCACCAACGTGATGGCCCGGCACAACCTGCGGCTGGCCGCGGAGAACGTCGCCAGGCTGGCCGCGGACTGGCCGGAGGCGTACGAGCGGATGGTGCGGCGGCTGGACCTGCACGAGGACGAGGTGGAGGAGTGGCAGCGCTGCGCGGAGCACATGGCCATCCCGTACGACGAGCACATCGGGGTGCACCCGCAGGATGCGCACTTCCTCGACCGTGAGGTGTGGGACCTCGATGCCACCCCGCCCGACCGGTTCCCGTTGATGCTGCATTACCACCCGTTGGTCCTCTACCGGTTCCAGGTGCTCAAGCAGGCCGACGTGGTGCTCGCCATGTTGTTGCAGGGCGACCAGTTCTCCCGTGAGCAGAAGCGCGCCGACTTCGAGTACTACGACCCGATCACCACAGGCGATTCGACCCTGTCGAGCGTCGTCCAGTCCATCATCGCCGCCGAGGTGGGCTACCAGGAGCTCGCCCTGCGCTACTTCTACGGTGGGCTCTTCGTCGATCTCGTCGACAGGCACGGGAACACCAGCGACGGGGTCCACGTCGCCTCGCTCGGCGGCGTGTGGATGGCACTGACCGCCGGCTTCGCCGGGATGCGGGACCACCACGGCGCCCTCGCCTTCGACCCGCGGTTGCCGACGCGCTGGGAATCCATCAGCTTCCGGCTCCGCCGACGGGGTGGGGCCATCCGGGTCGAGCTCACCCGCGACGCCCTCACCGTCACCCTGCTGGAGGGGACGTCGGAGTCCTTCAGCGTGCGCGGCGAGGACTACGAGGTCCGCGACGACGCCCCGTGCGTGCGGGTCCCGCTGGCCGATCAGGGCCCGCAGGTGCCCGGTCCGGTGCCGCCGCAGACGGTGATCGGCGTCCGCCGCGACGGGAGCCGGATCACCGCCGGCGTCCCCGGCACCTTCCCGGGCTCACTGCGGTCGACCGAGTAGGTCAGTAGTAGACGACGACCTTGTCACCGATCTGCACCTGCCCATAGAGCCAGTTGATCCCTTCCCAGTCGCGCAGGTTGACGCAGCCGTGGCTGCAGCCCGCGTAGCCACGGGCTGCGAAGTCAGGGGAGTAGTGCACCGCCTCGCCACCGTTGTAGAACATCGCCCGCGGCATCCAGGTGTTGTACAGCGTGGAGGTGTGGTCGTAGCTCTTCCAGTAGACCGTGAAGGAGCCGTTGTCCGTCGGGCTCGTCGAGCAGCCGAACCTGGCGTCGTACGTGCTGATGATCTCGCCGTTGATCATCCAGCGCAGCGCGCGATCGTTCTTCGAGGCACACATCGTGCGGCCGGTCAGGCACCGCCCGTCGACGCCGTAGGTGAGGAAGCCGCCCTCGAAGCGTTGGGTCGGCTTGCCGGCGGACCAGTACTCCGTGCCGAGCGGGTAGCCGTACCGGCCGTTCTCCCAGCCCGCCGCTCGCCAGGCCTCGACGATCGCGCCGCGGATCACGTGGGCCCCGGTCCCGGGGGACCAGTAGATCTCACCCCGTTGGAAGTGCTGGCCGCACCCGCCGCGGACCAGGCCGCAGAACTCGTCGGAGACGGGGTAGCCGAGCGGCCCGTTCTCCCAGCCCTGGCCGCGCCAGGACTCGACGATGGAGCCGCGGGACCAGTGCGCCCCGGTGTTCGGCGTCCAGTAGATCTCGCCGTGCTGGAAGTGCTGGCCGCAGCCGCTCTGGGTGAGGCCGCAGAACTCGTCGGAGGTGGGATAGCCCAGGGAGCCGTTCTCCCAGCCCTGACCGCGCCAGGACTCGACGATGGAGCCGCGGGACCAGTGCGCCCCGGAGGCCGGGGACCAGTAGATCTCGCCGTGCTGGAAGTGCTGGCCGCAACCGCCGCCGGCGAGCCCGCAGAACTCGTTCGAGGTGGGGTAGCCCAGGAAGCCGTTCTCCCAGCCCTGGCCGCGCCACTTCGCGAGGATGCTGCCGCGGGTCCAGTGGGCCCCCGTGCCGGGCGACCAGTAGACCTCGCCGCCCTGGAAGTGCTGGCCGCAGCCGCTCTGGACCAGGCCGCAGAACTCGTCACTGGTCGGGTAGGCGAGGAAGCCGTCCTGCGCACTCGTCCGGGTCCAGGCGTCGCGGATCGCTCCCCGGGTCCAGTGCGCCCCGGTGGCGCTGGTCCACAGGATCGTGCCGCGTTCGAACGGTTGCGAACAGCCGTCAGCGACCAGGCCGCAGGTGACCGGACCGGTCGCCGCGCCGATGGCGTCCTTCGACGTCGCGGCCTTCGCCGCGATCGCCTCCTCTCCCGGTGACACCGTGACGGCCAGTGGGGCCGGGGCGGGTGCCGCCAGCGTCGCGGAGGCCGTCGGTGTCGGTGTGGGCTTGGGCGTGGCCGAGGCAGTGGGTGTCGGTGTCGGTTTGGGCGTGGCCGAGGCGGTCGGTGTCGGTGTCGGTGCCGGAGCTGCGGCGGCGGGCCCGCTCCCCCAGGGAGCCGCCAGGAGCGTGGCGACGGCAGCCACAGCCACCGCGCGTCCGAGGCGACGACGCCTCGGACCCGCGGATGTGTCCCTCGTGGACAGAAACATGGAATCCCCCATGGTCAGGCCGTGCCGCGAGGCGGCACGGCTTACGCTGCCCTCAGGATCCCATGCCGGGAGGGCAGCGATGGGGGGAAACGCGTCAGCTCTTGGACCGACGCGCGGCCTTCACCCGCTCGCTGTGGTCGAGGATCGTCTTGCGGATCCGGACGGCGTCCGGGGTGACCTCGAGGCACTCGTCGGCGCGGCAGAACTCCAGCGACTGCTCCAGGCTCATCAGCCGCGGCGGAACCAGGCGCTCCAGCTCGTCACCGGTGGAGGAGCGGACGTTGGTGACGTGCTTCTCCTTGGTGGGATTGACGTCCATGTCGTCGGGGCGCGAGTTCTCGCCCACCACCATGCCCTCGTAGACCTCGTCACTCGGCTTGATGAACAGGGTCCCGCGCTCCTGGAGGTTGAACAGGGCGTACGACGACACCGTCCCGAGGCGGTCGGCGACCATGGAGCCGCTGGGACGCGTCCGCAGCTCGCCCACCCAGGGCGTGTAGCCCTCGAACACGTGGTTCATCAGGCCGGTGCCGCGGGTCTCGGTGAGGAACTCGGTGCGGAAGCCGATCAGGCCGCGTGACGGCACGATGTACTCGATCCGGACCCAGCCCGAACCGTGGTTCGTCATCGTGCGCAGCTGGCCCTTGCGGGTGCCGAGCATCTGGGTCACGGCGCCGACGTACTCCTCGGGGACGTCGACGGTGAGGAACTCGGTCGGTTCCTGCGTCTTCCCGTCGATGACGCGGGTGACGACCTCGGGCTTGCCGACGGTCAGCTCGAACGATTCACGGCGCATCTGCTCGACCAGGACGGCCAGCTGCAGCTCGCCTCGGCCCTGCACCTCCCAGGTGTCGGGACGCTCGGTCGGGTTGACGCGGATCGACACGTTGCCGATCAACTCACGATCCAGGCGCGCCTTCAGCAGCCGCGCGGTGAGGTTCTTCCCGGAGCGGCCCGAGAGCGGGGAGGTGTTGATGCCGATCGTCATCGAGATCGACGGCTCGTCCACCGTGATCAGCGGCAGCGGCTTGGGGTCCTCGGGGTCGGACAGGGTCTCACCGATGGTGATCTCGGGGATGCCCGCGATGGCCACGATGTCGCCAGGTCCGGCCGACTCGGCCGGCACCCGCTCCAGCGCCTCGGTCATCAGCAGCTCGGAGAGCTTGACGTTCACGATCGTCCCGTCGTGCTTGCACCAGGCCACGGTCTGGCCCTTGCGGAGCTCGCCCTGCTTGATCCGGCACAGGGCCAGCCGGCCGAGGTAGGGGGATGCGTCCAGGTTGGTCACGTGGGCCTGGAGGGTGGCGCCCTCCTCGTACTGCGGGGCGGGGATCGTCGACATGATCGTCTCGAACAACGGCTCGAGGTCCTCGTGGTCGGGCATCCCACCGTCCTCGGGACGGGTCAGCGAGGCCCGGCCGGCCTTCGCCGACGCGTACACCACCGGGAAGTCCAGCACGGCGCCGTCGGAGTCCTCCGGCAGCAGGTCCATGAACAGGTCGTACGTCTCCTCGACGACCTCGGCGATCCGGGCGTCAGGACGGTCGACCTTGTTCACCACGACGATCAGCGGCAGATGCTTGGTCAACGCCTTGCGGAGCACGAACCGCGTCTGCGGCAGCGGCCCCTCGGAGGCGTCGACGAGCAGCACCACGCCGTCCACCATCTCCAGACCGCGCTCCACCTCGCCACCGAAGTCGGCGTGGCCGGGGGTGTCGATGATGTTGATGGTGACGGGCTCGTCGTTGATGACGTGCTTCACCGCCGTGTTCTTCGCGAGGATGGTGATGCCCTTCTCGCGCTCGAGGTCCATGGAGTCCATGACGCGGTTGTTCACGTCCTGACCTTCGCGGAATGCGCCGGACTGCCACAGCATGGCGTCGACGAGAGTGGTCTTGCCGTGGTCGACGTGGGCGACGATGGCGATGTTGCGCAGGTCAGGACGCTGGGGCATAAGCAGGACTTCCGATTGTGAGAGCAGGAGCACAAAGATGGTAGTTCCCTGGGGCGCCGCGACGTGAATCCCGCCTAGGCTCGTGCCATGTCCGACTGGTTCACCGACGCGTTCCGCACCGAGTACGAGCGCCAGCTCGACCTGCTCGGGCGCTTCAACCTGGCCCTCTTCGGCAAGACCGGGGTCGGCAAGTCGACCCTGGTCAATGCCATCTTCGGCGAGCCGGTGGCGGCCACCGGCATCGGTGAGCCGGTGACCCACGACTCCCACCTCTACCTCGACCATCGGGGCCGGCTCGGTCTGCTCGACACCCGAGGCCTGGAGATCGGCCGTGACGACCGGCAACTGCTCAAGGAGCTCGAGGCGTACGTCCGGCAGATGCGCCGCGGTCCGCTCGAGGACCAGATCCACGTGGTCTGGTACTGCGTACGCGGCATGGACCGGCGCTTCGAACCGTTCGAAGCCGAGTTCGTCCGTCGGCTCGATGCCCTCGGCCTGCCGGTCGTCGTCGTGCTCACCCAGGTGCCCCGCGGCGTCGGTGGGCAACTCCATCCCGACGCGATCGCCCTGGCGCAGCACATCACCGGGCTCGGCCTGCCCATCGTCGACGGCCATCCGTACCTCACCTACGCACTGGAGGACCCGTTCAGTGGTCAGTCGTCCTACGGCTTGACGGCGCTCCTCGACGCCACCTTTCGCGGCGCACCGCAGGCGGTCCATGCGGCGCTCACCGCGGCCCAGCAGGTCGACCGGCGACGGAAGACCGTTCTGGCGCGCCGGACGATAGCTGGCGCGGCCGCCACCGCCGCCGCCACGGCCGCCACCCCGATCCCGTTCTCCGACGCCACTGTCCTGGTCCCGCTGCAGCTGGGGATGATGGCCCGGATCGCCCAGCTCCACCAGGTCCCGGTCGACCGTGCCGCGCTGATGGCGGTCGCCTCCACCACGGTGGCGACGCAGGCGGGCCGCGCGTCGGTGAGCAGCCTGCTGAAACTCATCCCGGGGGCGGGGACCGTGGCCGGCGGGGCGATCGGAGCGGCGGTGGCGTCCTCCTTCACCTACGCGATGGGGGAGGCCTGGCTCAGCGTGGTCGAGCGGACCGCGGCCGGGACGCTGCGCGGCCTCGACGGCCTGCCCGACACCGAGCAGGTGCGGGCGGCTTTCGTCGAGGAGTTCCGCCGCCGGATGCCCGGGACCCGGCGCACCTGAAACGATCGTGTGACTTTTACTACACATTGTCGTACGACGCAGGGCGTACGATGTCGTCAGGCCCGGGCCCGATCCGATGATTGACGGCGATCTCCCTAGCAGACCGTGGTTTCGCCGGAGGGGGAGGGGGCCCTGTGCCGGCACGTACGACGATGGCAGTATGAAGCCATGAAGCCGCGAGAGATTGGTATAACCGAACTCGTCCTTCGCGACGCGCACCAGAGCCTGATGGCGACGCGGATGGCCATGGAAGACATGGTCGACGCCTGCGCTGACATCGACGCTGCCGGTTACTGGAGCGTGGAGTGCTGGGGCGGTGCAACGTACGACGCTT
The DNA here is from genome assembly GCF_009646095.1 of Raineyella fluvialis. Taxonomy (NCBI): domain Bacteria; kingdom Bacillati; phylum Actinomycetota; class Actinomycetes; order Propionibacteriales; family Propionibacteriaceae; genus Raineyella; species Raineyella fluvialis. The sequence continues at coordinate 2,246,773 of NZ_CP045725.1, forward strand.
GCATCCGCTTCCTGAACGAGGACCCATGGGAGCGTCTGCGGACCTTCCGCACACTGATGCCCAACAGCCGCCTGCAGATGTTGCTCCGCGGCCAGAATCTGCTGGGCTACCGCCACTACGAGGACGCAGTGGTCGAGAGGTTCGTCGACAAGTCGGCGGAGAACGGCATGGACGTGTTCCGTGTCTTCGACGCGCTGAACGACCCGCGCAACCTCGAACACCCCATGCAGGCCGTGAAGAAGGCCGGCAAGCACGCCCAGGGCACGATCTGCTACACCGTCAGCCCCGTCCACAACACCGAGGACTACATCAAGCTGGCCGGCCGGCTGCTCGACATGGGTGCCGACTCGATCGCACTGAAGGACATGGCGGCTCTGCTCAAGCCCCAGCCCGCGTACGACATCGTCAAGGGCATCAAGGACACCTACGGCCAGGACGTGCAGATCAACGTGCACTGCCACTCCACCACCGGTGTCACCCAGGTCGCCCTGATGAAGGCGATCGAGGCCGGTGCCGACGTCGTCGACACCGCGATCAGCTCGATGTCCCTCGGCCCGGGCCACAACCCGACCGAGTCCGTGATCGAGATGCTCGACGGCACCCCGTACACCACGACGGTGGACCGGACCAGGCTGAAGCCGATCCGCGACCACTTCGCCAAGGTCGCCCCCAAGTACAAGAAGTTCATGTCCGCGGTGACCGGTGTCAAGACCGACATCTTCGACTCGCAGATCCCCGGCGGAATGCTCTCCAACATGGAGTCGCAGCTGAAGGCCCAGGGTGCCGGAGACCGGATGGACGACGTCCTCGCCGAGGTGCCGAACGTCCGCAAGGACGCCGGTTACCCGCCGCTGGTGACCCCCTCCTCGCAGATCGTCGGGACCCAGGCCGTGTTCAACGTGCTGATGGGCAAGTACCACGTCCTCACCGGTGAGTTCGCCGACCTGATGCTCGGCTACTACGGCGAGTGCCCGGCCGAGCGCAACCCCGAGGTCGTCGAGAAGGCTAAGGCCCAGACCAAGAAGGAGCCGATCACGCAGCGTCCGGCGGACCTGCTGGCGCCCGAGTGGGACGCGCTCGCCGAGCAGGCCAAGAGCCTCGAAGGCTTCAACGGCACCGAGGAGGACATCCTCACCAACGCGATGTTCCCCCAGGTCGCCCCGAAGTTCTTCGCCGAGCGGTCCCAGGGCCCGCGCAACGTCGGGATGACCGACGAGCAGGTCGAGGAGGAGCGCCGCAAGGCAGCCGGCCTCGACAAGGCCCTGCACGAGCCCATCAAGTACAAGGTCACCATCAACGGCCAGTCCCGTTCGGTGTCCGTAGAGCCGGCCTGAGGTGACGACGATGCCTGAAACGAAGAAGATCCACGACATGGCCGAACGCCTCGCGACGCTCAGCCAGCGTCGCGAGGAGGCCCAGCTGGGCGGCGGCGCCTCACGGCTGGAGAAGCAGCGCGAGAAGGGCAAGATGACCGCGCGGGAGCGCGTGGACGCCCTGCTCGATCCGGGGACGTTCCAGGAGACCGGGATGTTCCGGACCCACCGGACCACCACCTTCGGGATGGACACCGCCAAGGCTCCTGCCGACGGCGTGGTCACCGGCTCCGGTGCCGTCCTCGGCCGCCCGGTGCACGTCGCCTCCCAGGACTTCACCGTGATGGGTGGCTCCGCCGGTGAGACGCAGTCCAAGAAGGTCGTCGAGATGATGGAGGCATCGCTCTCCACCGGCACGCCCTTCGTGTTCATCAACGATTCGGGCGGCGCCCGGGTCCAGGAGGGCATCGACTCGCTGTCCGGCTACGGCCAGGTGTTCTACTCGAACGTCCGGCTCTCCGGTGCGGTGCCGCAGATCTCGATCATCGCCGGCCCGTGCGCCGGTGGTGCCGCCTACTCTCCGGCCCTGACCGACTTCATCATCCAGACCCGCAAGGCCCACATGTTCATCACCGGGCCGGGCGTGATCTCGGAGGTGACCGGCGAGAAGGTCTCCCAGGACGACCTGGGTGGCGCCGACGCCCACATGACCCGCTCCGGGGTCAACCACTTCGTGGCGAACGACGACCAGGAGGCCGTGCTGATCGCCAAGAAACTGCTCAGCTTCCTGCCGCAGAACAACCTCTCCGAGCCGCCGCGGGTCAACCCGGACGACGTGGTGGAACCGAACGAGGCGCTGCGCGACATCGTCCCGGTCGAGGGCAAGAAGGGCTACGACGTCCGCGAGGTCATCCGTGGCATCGTCGACCACGCCGACTTCCTCGAGGTCCAGGCCGGCTACGCCCAGAACATCGTCGTCGGCTTCGCCCGGATCAACGGTTACTCCATCGGTGTGGTGGCGAACCAGCCGGGCGTGATGTCCGGGGTGCTGGACATCAACTCGTCCGACAAGGGATCGAAGTTCGTCCGGTTCTGCAACGCGTTCAACATCCCGCTGGTCACCCTCGTCGACGTGCCGGGCTTCCTGCCCGGTGTCGCCCAGGAGCACAACGGCATCATCCGCCACGGCGCGAAGATGCTGTACGCCTACTCCGCGGCGACCGTCCCGAAGATCACCGTCGTGATGCGCAAGGCGTACGGCGGCGCCTACCTGGCGATGTGCTCCAAGGACCTCGGTGCCGACCGCGTCTTCGCGTGGCCGACCGCCGAGATCGCGGTGATGGGCGCGGAGGGTGCGGCGAACATCGTCTTCAAGAAGGAGATCGCCGAGGCCGCCGACCCGGTCGAGCGGAAGGCTGAGCTCGTCGAGGAGTATCGCGAGACGTTCGCGACGCCGTACATGGCCGCCTCCCGCGGTCTGGTCGACGACATCATCGACCCCGCCGACACCCGTCGCGAGGTGGCGATGGCCCTGGAGATCCTCCGGACCAAGCGCCAGCTGCGCCCGGACAAGAAGCACGGCCTCGGGCCGGCGTGATCGGGAGCTGACGATGGCACAGGACAACGAGATCGCCGCTCTCCAGCGGCAGATCGAACAGCTCACCGCTCGGCTCGCCGCGGCGGAGAAGCGGATCACGGACTTCGACCAGATGGCCGATGTCTTCGCCGAGGAGCACAAGGTCGACGAGGACACCATGATGGTCATCTCGGCCGCCGTGGCAGCCGTTCTCGGGCATCGGGCCAAGATCCGTCAGGTCCAGTTCCACGAGGGGTCGGGCTGGGTCTCCGCGGGCCGCATGGAGGTCCAGGACCACCGGAAGACCCAGGCGCGTCCGGCCGCCCAGAACCCGCTCACGCTGCACTGAGGACGAGGAGGAACAAGATGAGACTCAAGGTGACAGTCAACGGAACCCCGTACGACGTCGATGTCGAGGTCGAGCAGTCGCACCCCTCGCTCGGTGACCTGGGCGTGATCGGTGCGTACACCGGCCCCGCCCCACCGCGCCCGTGACGTCGACGATGCCGGCGGCCAGTGCGAACTCGATCGTCGCCCCGCTGGCCGGATCCGTCGCGCGGATCATGGTCGAGGAGGGCCAGACGATCACGGCGGGCCAGGTGCTCGTGGTGCTCGAGGCGATGAAGATGGAGACCGAGATCACCGCGCCGTCGGACGGCACGGTCGGCTCGATCCTCGTCGAGGTCGGCGACGCCGTCCAGGGCGGCCAGGCCCTGATCTCCCTGGCCGACTAGCGGCACGGCCGGACCAGAGCGGCTCAGCGGGGGATCGGTCGGAGGCAGTGCCTCCGACCGATCCCCCGTCGCTCATTCCTCGGCCCGCAGGATCTTGTGCGCCGCGGGCTGGACGCGGGGCCGGACCACCATCCGGTCGATGTTGACGTGGGCTGGCAGGGACGCGACGAACCCGATGCAGGAGGCGACGTCCTCGGCCGTGAGGACACCCTCGACGCCCTGGTAGACCTTGTCCGCGCGCTCCTGGTCGCCGTCGAACCGCACCAGCGAGAAGTCCGTACGGACCATGCCCGGCGCGATCTCCACCACCCGCAGCGGTCGGTCGTACATCTCCAGGCGCATCGCTTGGGTCATCGCGCGCTCGGCGGCCTTGGCGCCGCAGTAGCCGGCGCCGCCCTCGTACCCACCGTCCGCGGCGACGGATGTGACGAAGACGACCTGGCCGCGCCCGCCCTCGGCGGCGAGTAGCGCCGGGGTGAGCGCCCGGGTGACCCGGGCCGCCCCGAGCACGTTCATGTCGTACATCTGCTGCCAATTGTCGAGGTCGGCGTCCTCCACCGGGGCAAGGCCGAGGGCGCCGCCGGCGTTGTTGACCAGCAGTTCGACGCGGGGCCCGGCCGCTGCCGCCAGTGCCTGTACCGAGGCTTCATCGGTGACGTCGCACACCTGGACGTGGCCGCCGATCTCGTCGGCGATCTCCCGGAGCCGCTCCTCGCGACGGGCGGCGCAGATGACCTCGTATCCCTGGGCGGCGAGAGTGCGGGCCGTGGCGGCACCGATGCCGCTGCTGGCCCCGGTGACGACGGCGATCGGACGGGCGGGTGTGGCGGGAGCGTTCATGTCCGGAGTATGCCCGGCTCCGGGGCCGCCGGGAAGTGTGGGGCCGCTGGCGGCGCCCCGACCGGCGCCCACTAGGCTTCGCACCATGACTGCAAAGCTGATCCTGCTGCGCCACGGCGAAAGCGAGTGGAACGCCAAGAATCTCTTCACCGGCTGGGTCGATGTCGACATCAACGACAAGGGCAAGGCCGAGGCCCAGCGCGGCGGCGAGCTGCTCGCCGCCGAGGGCCTCCTCCCCGAGGTGCTGTTCACCTCGACCCTGAAGCGGGCCATCCACACGGCCGAGATCGCCCTGCGCACCTGCGATCGCCACTGGATCCCGGTGGAGCGCTCCTGGCGCCTCAACGAACGCCACTACGGTGCCCTCCAGGGCAAGAACAAGACCGAGATCCGCGACGAGTTCGGCGAGGACCAGTTCATGCTGTGGCGCCGCTCGTACGACCAGCCGCCGCCGGTGCTGGCCGCCGACGACAAGTGGTCGCAGTACAACGACCCGCAGTTCGCCGACCTGCCTAGCGAGATCCGTCCCCGGACCGAGTGCCTGAAGGACGTCGTCTTCCGCATGCTGCCGTTCTGGTACGACCGGATCGTCCCCGAGCTGAGTGCCGGCCGGACGGTGCTCGTCACCGCCCACGGCAACTCCCTGCGCGCCCTGGTCAAGCACCTGGACGGGATCTCCGACGAGGCCATCTCCGGGCTCAACATCCCGACCGGCATCCCGCTGTTCTACGAGCTGGACGAGGACATGAAGCCCACCGTGCCCGGCGGCCGCTACCTCGACCCGGAGGCCGCCAAGGCCTCCATCGAGGCGGTCAAGAACCAAGGCAAGAAGTAGTAGTACTCCCGTTCGTCACCGGGGACCGGCTCAGACCGGGTCGTCCCCGGTGACGACATAGACCATTCGCTCCGCGATCTCCACGGCATGGTCGGCGATCCGCTCGTAGTAACGGCCCAGCAGGGCACTGTCGACGGCCGCCTCCACGGTGTGGCTCCAGCTACCGTCGACCAGTGACTTGAACTGATCGCGGCGCAGTTCGTCCATCACCTTGTCCTCGGCGGCGAGCTTGCCCGCCGTGTCGACGTCGAGGTTGCGCAGCATCGCTCCGGCGTCGGCCACCATCGATCCCGCCACGTCGGCCATCTGGCGGAAGTTGTCCTGGAGCGTGTCCGGGACCGCGCAGGCGGGGAACCGCAGCCGGGCGATCTTGGCGACGTGGGCCGCGAGGTCGCCCATCCGGGTCAGCTCGCCCAGCATCCGGATCGCCGAGAACACCGTCCTCAGCTCCCCGGCGACGGGAGCCTGGCGCGCGAGCATCGAGAAGGTCCGCTTCTCCAGCTCCTCGGCGAGGTCGTCGATCATCCGGTCGTTGGAGATCACCTGCTCGGCCAGTGAGAGGTCGCTGGTCAGCAAGGCCGTGGTGGCATCGGCGAGTGCCGTGTGCACCAGGTCGACCATCCGGGCCAGGTCTGCCATCGTCTCGCGCAGCTGCTCACGGTAGGTGTCGCGCACCACCGGCCTCCTCTCGTGTTCCACCATCGGCTCCGACGGCTCCGGCTCCGGGACGTCGCGCCATGCCCGCCGTCGGCGGATCCTGCCCCGTCCCGGATCGTCCCTGGTCACTGTCCTGCCGTCCTGTCTCTACAGCGGGGTGACAAGCAAATATAGCCCGTCCTAATATCTGCGGGCGCAGAGGCCCGGTGGTGAGGCCGTCGGCGCCGCTTGCCGGAGGGTATCCCGGCCGGGGTGCTGACCCGCCCACCTGGGCTGAACACCGCGTGAACACTGGATGAACCGGGCACGACGCAATTGGGGTGGCTGTCGCTCGCCCGTATGATCTGGCCTGTGAATGCCTACCTCGTCGCTGTCGGTGGCCTCGTGGTGGGTGTCCTCATCGGGGTCGCGATGATGGCACTGCGGGCCCGGGCCGACCGGCTGCGCGAGGAGCGCGTCCGGGCCGAGATGGCCGCCCGGGTGACCGTACGACCCGAGGTCTCGCGCGTGCTGAACGTGTTGCGTTCCGGCGCGATGGTGGTCGGGCCGCACGACGAGGTCCTCCAGTCGACGGCGCAGGCCCGTACGCTCGGCGTCGTCCGCGGTGCGCGGGTCGTCGTCCCGGCAGTCCTCACCCTGGTGCGTGCGGTCCGCCAGGACCGCCAGCCCCGCAGCACCGAACTGGACCTCAAGCGTGAGGGGCTCACCAGCCTGCATGTGATGGCGCGGGTCGCCCCGCTGGACGACCGGACCATGCTGGTCCTCGTCGAGGACCGGACAGCCGCCCGTCGCGTCGACGAGACGCGGCGTGACTTCGTCGCGAACGTCTCGCACGAGCTGAAGACGCCGATCGGCGCGGTGACACTCCTGGCCGAGACCCTCGAGGATGCCGCGGACAGCCCCGATGACGTCCGCCGCTTCGCCCGCCGCCTGCAGATCGAGGGGGGCCGGCTGTCGGATCTGGTCCGCCAGATCATCGACCTCAGCCGCCTGCAGTCCGATGATCCGCTGCTCGATCTCAACGAGGTCCTCGTCGACGACGTGATCACCGACGCCGTGGACCGTAACCGGGTCGACGCCGACGACCGACACGTGACCCTCACCGTGGCGGGCAGGTCCGATCTGGAGGTGTTCGGTGACCAGGAGCAACTGACCATCGCGGTCTGCAACCTGATCGAGAACGCCATCATGTACTCCGAGCGCGGGGCTCGGGTCGCCGTCGCCGCCCGCGCCGTGGCGGTCGGTGAGGAGGACTTCGTCGAGATCAGCGTCTCGGACAACGGCATCGGCATCCCCGAGGACGAGGTGCAGCGCATCTTCGAGCGTTTCTACAGGGTCGACTACGCGCGCAGCAGGGACAACGGGGGGACCGGTCTCGGCCTGTCGATCGTCAAGCACATCGCCGCCGCCCATGGCGGCTACGTGCATGTCTGGAGCAAGCTGGGGCAGGGCTCCACGTTCACGATCCGGATCCCCCGGCACCATGAGCGGGAGGCCGTCGATGGCCCCTCCGCGGCCGACCAGGCCACCACCCACTCCCAGGAGGTAGACGGATGACCCGAGTTCTCGTGATCGAGGACGAGGAGTCCTATCGCGAAGCGCTGTCCTACATGCTGCGCAAGGAGGGTTTCGACGTGGTCGAGGCTCCCGACGGCACGGAGGGGCTGGCGGAGTTCGATCGGGGCGGTGCCGACATCGTGCTGCTGGACCTGATGATGCCGGGGATCTCCGGCACGGAGGTGTGTCGTCAGCTGCGTTTGCAGAGCTCCGTCCCGGTGATCATGGTGACCGCCCGGGACACCGAGGTGGACAAGGTCGTGGGTCTCGAACTCGGAGCCGACGACTACGTCACCAAGCCGTTCTCCCAGCGGGAACTGCTCGCCCGGATCCGCGCCGTCCTCCGCCGCGGTCAGGAGGTCGAGCTCGTTCCCGACGTCATCGAGTCCGGAGGCGTACGGATGGACGTCGAACGCCACGAGGTCGCGGTGAACGGGGAGCCGGTCCGGCTGGCCCTGAAGGAGTTCGAGCTGCTCGAGATGCTGCTGCGCAACGCCGGCCGGGTGATGACCCGCGGCCAGCTCATCGATCGGGTGTGGGGTGCCGACTACGTCGGCGACACCAAGACCCTGGACGTCCATGTCAAGCGACTGCGCGCGAAGATCGAGGAGAACCCCGCTCGTCCGGTCCATCTGGTCACCGTCCGTGGTCTGGGGTACAAGTTCGAGGGCTGAGCCCGCCTCGTACGCCCCCAGCCTCGTACGGCCCCGACAGCGCACCACCCCCGGCGGGAGGTCTCCCGGCCGGGGGTGGTCTGCGTCTGCGGGTGGTGCCTGCGGTGGGGTGCCCAGGTCTGGGTCAGCCGTTCGTCTTCGGAGAGGCCGAAGCGGAGGGAGAGGCGGAGGCGGAGGCCGGGGCCGAAGCCGCCGCGGCGGCGGAGGCGGAAGCCGACGTGGAGGGCGACATGGTGGCGAAGTCGGGCTTCGTCGCGTCGATGACGGGGACCCGTACGGTCAGCCTGCCGTTGTTCTGGAAGGTGAGGGTCAGTTCGACGTCGACGCCGGGGGTCAGCTTGGCCCCAGTGACGGCCGCGGTGCGCTCCTCGAGCCGGACCGGCTTCTCCACGGTGATCGCCAGCGGCTCAGGCAGGGCGACGCTCAGCGTGCCTGCGGCGTCACCGTTGCTCTTGAGGGCGCGGCCGGACACCGACTGGAGGGTGTCGAGCGTCGGCTTGGCGGCGGTGGCCACCTGGCTGTTGCTGAAGGGGGTGCTCGACGGCGAGGCGTAGAGGCTGCCGGCGAGGTGGGCCTGGGAACCGTCGGGCTGGGCGATGACCATGAGGTTGCGCACCTTGATGTCGCCGCGGCCCTGCTCGACCTGGTGACCGCCGGCGAGGTCGGCGTTGATGCCCTCAGCCTGGGTGTACTGCTGCAGGGTCTGGTGTTCGAATCCCATGCGGCATCCCGCGAGCCCGAAGAGGGAGGCGGTGACAACAACGGCAACAGCGGCGCGCTTGGCGTGGTTCTTCAGGGTGGGCACGATTCAGGACTCCTCGTTGGGCCAGGTCAGACTCGTGCACAGAGTAGCCAGAAAGGTGGGCGCCGGGCACATCGTTTGCCACGCTCGCCGTCACAATTCCGCGTCAATCCGCACCACGCTAACGCCTCCGAGGGGGGTCGTGCCAACTCGATCCGGGCGTGTCACGCACCCCCGTGATAGAATCGGCACGCGAAAGGGGACATGTATGACGTTTGCAGTCGGTGAAACGGTGGTCTACCCCAATCATGGGGCGGCCGTCATCGAGGACATGGAAACCCGCAAGATCAAGGGGGAGGACAAGCTCTACCTGGTGCTGAGGATCGTGGGCCAGAACGATCTGGTGGTCCGCGTCCCAGCATGCAATCTCGACCTGGTCGGCGTTCGGGACGTCGTGGATGCCGATGGTCTGGAGAAGGTCTTCGAGGTGTTGCGCGCGCCGCACGCCGAGGAGCCCGCGAACTGGTCCCGTCGTTACAAGGCCAATCTGGAGAAGTTGCACTCCGGCAACGTGCTGAAGGTCGCTGAGGTCGTCCGTGACCTGTGGCGGCGAGGCAATGATCGTGGCCTGTCCGCCGGTGAGAAGCGGATGCTGGTCAAGGCCCGGCAGGTGCTCGCGTCGGAGGTGGCCCTCGCCGAGAAGTGTGACGAGGTCCGCGCGGAGGAGTTGCTGGACGAGGTCCTCGCTTCCTGATCTTCTCCCAATGACATCTCTGCACAGTACGCAAGGCACCGCGTACCCAGCGCATGAACCGGTCGTCGCCGTAGTGGTGGCGGCCGGTTCCGGCGTCCGGCTTGGGGAGGGTGGGCCGAAGGCCCTCCGCGACGTCGGTGGGCGCGCCCTCGTCGCGCACGCGCTCGATTCGCTCGCCGGCGGCGGGGTGTCCCGGGCCGTGATCGTCAGCCGGGCCGAGCTGGCTGCCGCCTTCGCCGACGCCCTCGCCGACGCCCCCATCCCGTGGACACTCACCGAGGGCGGTGCGGAACGCCAGGACTCCGTCGCCAACGGCCTCGCCGAGGCGGAGCGGGTCGCACCGGACTCTCGCTACGTGTTGGTCCATGACGCGGCGCGCCCGTTCGTGCCGGCATCCGTGGTGGCCGCGGTGATCGCGGCCCTGCGAAGCGGCGCCTCCGCGGTGATTCCCGCGATCCGCGTCATCGATACCATCCGCGTCGCCGACCCGCACCCCGGCGAGGCGACGGTGGTGGACCGGTCCCGTCTTAGGGCGGTCCAGACGCCGCAGGGTTTCGATCTCGCCACTCTCGTCCGGGCCCACGACCACGTACGATCCAAGGGTCTGGCCGTCACTGATGATGCGATGGCCTGCGAGGCGATAGGCGAGCATGTCACGCTCGTCGAGGGCTCGCGGGACTCACTGAAGATCACCGAGCCGTTCGACCTGCTGGTCGCCGAGGCGGTCTGGCGGCGTCGGACCGATGCTCTGGAAGGGACTGTCTGGTGAACCACGAACCGCTCCCCGTCGGCCCCGCCCGGATCCGGACCGGCATCGGCACCGACGTGCACCGCTTCGCCGAGGGCATACCGATGTGGGTCGCCGGGCTGCACTTCCCTGAGGAGTCGTACGGTCTGGCCGGGCACTCCGACGGTGACGTGGCCTCACACGCCGTCTGTGACGCGCTGCTCTCCGCCGCCGGGCTGGGCGATCTCGGCTCCAACTACGGCACCTCGGACCCGGAGTGGGCGGGTGTGGGCGGGGTCGTGTTCCTTGCCGAGACGGCCCGCCGGGTGCGGGAGGCCGGCTGGGACATCGGCAACGTCGCCGTCCAGGTGGTCGGAGTCCGGCCCCGGATGGCCGCCCGTCGGACCGAGGCGGAGAAGGTGATGTCCGATGCCCTCGCGGCACCGGTGAGCGTCTCCGCCACCACCACGGACGGGCTGGGGTTCACCGGCCGGGGCGAAGGGCTGGCTGCCCTCGCCACGGTGCTGCTGGTGCGCCGTGATCCGATCCGAGCCCGGCCGTCGCATCCCTGACCTCGGCCCCAGTGTGGATCGCCGCCACCGGGTAGGTGGCCGGTTGGTAGATTGTTGCCCGCCTTCCATCCCATCGTCGAGGAGAAGCAAGTGTCCGACTCCACTGCCGCCGCCACCCGTGCCTATCGGGAGGCGCTCTCGGTCATCGAGGGCGTCGAGCCCCGCATCGCCGACGCCACGCGCCAGGAACTGACGGACCAGCGAGGTTCGCTCAAGCTCATCGCCTCCGAGAACTACGCCTCCCTGCCGGTGCTGCTGACGATGGGCACCTGGTTCTCCGACAAGTACGCGGAGGGCACGGTCGGTCACCGCTTCTACGCCGGCTGCCAGAACGTCGACACCGTCGAGTCCGTCGCCGCGGAGCACGCGCGTGAGCTGTTCGGCGCCGAGTACGCCTACGTCCAGCCCCACTCCGGCATCGACGCCAACCTCGTCGCCTACTGGGCCATCCTCGCCCACCACGTCGAGGCCCCCGGCCTGGCCGAGAAGGGCGTGAAGAACGTCAACGATCTGTCCGAGGAGGACTGGGAGCTGCTCCGCAAGCGCTTCGGCGACCAGCGGCTGATGGGCATGAGCCTCGACGCGGGCGGGCACCTGACCCACGGCTTCCGGCCCAACATCTCCGGCAAGATGTTCAACCAGCGTTCGTACGGCACCGACCCCGAGACCGGGCTGATCGACTACGACGCGCTGCTGGCCAAGGCCCGCGAGTTCAAGCCGCTGATCCTCGTCGGTGGCTACTCCGCCTACCCCCGCCGGGTCAACTTCGCCAAGATGCGCGAGATCGCCGATGAGGTCGGCGCCGTGCTGATGGTCGACATGGCGCATTTCGCCGGGCTGGTCGCCGGCAAGGTCTTCACCGGTGAGGAGAACCCGGTGCCGTACGCCGACGTGGTGACCACCACGACGCACAAGTCGCTGCGCGGCCCGCGTGGCGGTCTGGTGCTGGCCAAGGAGGCGTACGCCGCCGATGTCGACCGCGGCTGCCCGATGGTGCTCGGCGGTCCGCTGTCGCACATGATGGCCGCCAAGGCCGTCGCGTTGGCCGAGGCCCGGACCCCCGCCTTCCAGACGTACGCGCAGAACGTCGCCGACAACGCGAAGTCGCTGGCCGAGGGCCTGATGAAGCGCGGCGTGAAGCTCGTCACCGGCGGCACCGACAACCACATCGTGCTGGCCGACATCGCCGCGTCGTTCGGGCTCACCGGCCGCCAGGCCGAGTCGGCGCTGGTCGACTCGGGCATCGTCACCAACCGCAACTCCGTCCCGGCCGACCCGAACGGCGCCTGGTACACCTCGGGCATCCGGCTGGGCACGCCCGCGCTCACCACGCGTGGCTTCGGTGCCGACGAGTTCGACCGGACGGCCGAACTGATCGTCGAGGTGCTGTCGAACACGAAGGCTGCCGACGCGCCGAAGGGTGGCGCCTCGAAGGCGAAGTACATCATCGCCGACGGCATCGCCGACCGCGTCAAGGCAGAGGCCGGCGAGCTGTTGGGCAAGTTCCCGCTGTACCCGGGCCTGGAGCTCTGACGTCTGACCTGGCTCACTGAGTTGATCGGCGTGATCCGCCGCCACTGAGGACCCGTCCTGGCGCAGTGCCGGGGCGGGTTCTCGCGTTGCCGGAGCCGGTCGACGTGGGTTGTCGAGCTGGTCAGCCGATGGTGCGGCGACGCGCGCGTCGGCCCCGCTGACCACGCATGGTCAGCCTGCCCGCCGACGCGCTCCTCTCCCCGCTCGCGTCCGGGTCCTGGTCCGCGCTCGCCGACCCGGGCGGCGGGCACCGCAGCGTCGCCTCTTGCGGCGGTTCGGTCGGTGTCGCCTGGGCTCGGGTGGCTGTGGGGCTGGTGGTTGGGGGTGGGTGAGGTGGAGGAGGGCGTCGAGTTCGGTGGTGGAGTGCTGGTCGGTGGTGGGGTTGTCGGGGGTGTGGGTGCCCCAGTTGTCGACGTGGTAGGTGCGTCCGTAGGGGGTGCGCCAGAGCCAGTGGCCGGGGCGGGTTTGGTGGCAGCGCCAGCCGGCGTGGGTTTTCGCCCGGTGGGCGGTGCGGCCCAGCGGGCCGAGGTTGGCGGGGCTGGTTTCTCCGCCGTGGCTGTGGGGGGTGGTGTGGTCGAGGTCGGTGTGGCGGGCCCGGCGTGATCCCCAGGGGAAGATTTCGTAGGGGTTGGCGAGGATGACTTGTTCGCGCATGCGTTCGGGGATCTCGTAGGCGTCGACGGGCTCGGAGGTGCGGTGGTCGATCACGCCGGTGACCCGCACGGTCGAGTCGGCCAGCAACGCCCGCAGGCTCTGGACGGGGACGGCGCCTTCGCCTTCGAGGCGGGCGACGCCGTCGGGGCCGAGGCGGTCGGCGTTGACGTGGACGTAGAGGCGGACGGGGGCTTTGAGTCGGTCGGCGGTGGTGGTGTCGCCGGCGAGGAGGGCGGCGGCGCGTTCGGGGGTGGCGAGGATGCCCAGGGCGCGGGCGCGGCGCTCGTCCAGGCTCTCGTCCTTCCCGTCGGTGGTGGCGAGGCGGGTGGCGAGGCGGGTGAGGGTCGCGTCGAGTTGGGTCGCGTCGGGGGTCGCGATCCGGGCGAGGACGGTGCGGACGCCGGCGGTGCCGGTTTCGTCGCGGTGGACGTGGGCGTAGCGGCCGGTGCGGGCGCGTTCCTCGGCCTGGGCGGCCCGGGCGGGGTCGGCGGCGACGATCTCGCCCTCGACGAGCTGCTCGAGGCGGGTCCAGGACAGGGCGCCGAGCGCGGGGGCGATGGCTTTGTCGACGCGGAGGGCCTGGGCCCGGTCGAGGCCGGCCCAGCGGACGGCTTGGGCGATCTTGCGGGCCTGCCACACGGGTAGGCGGGCGCCCATCACGGCCTGCCACATGCGGGGGTGGCGCCAGCGCACGGAGAGGGCGTCGGCGATCTGGCCGCGGGTGGCCTGGTGGGTGGTGTGGAGCAGGGCGGCGATCTCCAGGACGGCGAACTCCGCGACCGGGGGGCAGCCGTCCCCGCCGAGGTCGACCATGCCCTCCCCGCCGGGCAGCAGGGCCTGCTCGGGCGCGGGGGTGGGGGTGAGGGCGGCGAGGTGGGCGGTGATCGCGAACTGGCGGGCTTCCACCGTGGCCTGCAGGGTGCGCAGGGCGTCGATCTCCTCCATCGCCTCGTCGATCGTGGCGGGCAGCAGCCGTTGCGGGCTCAACGCCAGCGGGGTGACCACGTCCAGCATCGTCGGATCGGCCGCGTCGACCGGGCCGGTATCCAACTCCCGGCCCGTACGCTCCGGGCCCGGATCGGGCCCGTCGAACAGTTCTCCTTGCATGACCCCAACGCTAGGGCAGGCCACAGACATCAACCGATCACACGTACGACCGGGGCCGATCCTCAGGACCGGCAGCGTCCTCAACGCAGATCGGCCCGGCACAGGGCCGGGCCGTCAGGAGAACGGGTGGATCAGAGGGCGGTGCGGGAGGCCCCACGCCAGAAGGGCTCGGTGCCCTCGAGAACCCACTGCGGGGTGAAGGAGTCGGCGCCGGTGAGGGCGAGCAGGGCGGCTTCGTTGATGCGGGAGTCCTGGGACATGACGTCTTCCTCTGCGGTCGTTCGGGGTGGTGGCTGCAGATGACGCCGTCGTCGGTCCTGCCCTTCAACGGTAAATGAGCGCCTCGACAGGCCCAAAAAGGGGCAGACGCAACGGCGCCCCCGGCTACGTGATTCTCGGCACCCGGTCCATCCTGGCAGCGGGCTGCGATGGGGGACCGGGTCACACCGGAATCGGGCGAGGTCACACCCCGGCCGAGTCAGCCCCGGACGGCCCCGCGCGAGCGCGGCTGATCTCGTACAGCGCGATGCTGGTGGCCACGCCGGCGTTCAGCGACTCCACCTCGCTGCTGATCGGGATCGACGCGAGGACGTCGCAGTTCTCCCGGACGAGCCGCTGCAGGCCCTCGCCCTCGGAGCCGACCACCAGCAGCACCGGACCGTCGACGCCAGGGATTGCGGCGATGTCCGTCTCGCCCTCACCGGCCAGCCCGACCACCACGAAGCCTGCCTTCGCGTAGTCCTGGAGGACGCGGTTGAGGTTCGTCGCGCGGGCCACCGGGATCCGCGCCGCGGCGCCGGCCGACGTCTTCCACGCCGCTGCCGTCATGCCGGCCGAGCGCCGCTCCGGGATGACCACGCCCTGCGCGCCGAAGGCCGCCGCGGAGCGGATGATCGCGCCCAGGTTGCGAGGATCGGTGACCTGGTCCAGCGCGACCACCAGGGGAGTCCCGGGCGCCTGCAGGGCATCGGCCATCAGGTCGGCCGGGAAGGCGTACTCGTACTCCGGCAGCTTGATCGCGAGCCCCTGATGGGTCGCACCGGCGGTGAACCGGTCCAGCTCCTGCTTGGTCGTCGCCAGCATCGGGATCGACTTCTCGGCGCAGATCTTGAAGACCTCGCGCACCCGGTCGTCCCGGTCGATGCCTTCGGCGACGTAGACGGACACCACGGGGATCCC
Source organism: Raineyella fluvialis (assembly GCF_009646095.1). Taxonomy (NCBI): domain Bacteria; kingdom Bacillati; phylum Actinomycetota; class Actinomycetes; order Propionibacteriales; family Propionibacteriaceae; genus Raineyella; species Raineyella fluvialis. The sequence continues at coordinate 2,262,227 of NZ_CP045725.1, forward strand.
GGCCCGCAGGGCCTCGACCACGGGGTTGCGCCCGGCCACCCACTCCGCACCCCCGCCGCGAGGGGCGGACTGCTGCGTACGCTTCGGCCGCGAGGCCTCACGCGACTCCGCGAGTTGCTTGGCCTTGTACGCCTTGTGGTAGACGCGGTCCTCGGCCCGGGGGGTGGGGCCCTTGCCCTCGAGCCCCTTGCGGGCCCGGCCGCCCGAACCGGCGGTGTTGCTCTTGCCCTTGTGCCGTACGGCGCCTCGGCGCTGCGAATTGCCTGCCATCAGTGCTCCACGCTCCACTTCGGGCCCTGGGGGGTGTCCTCGACACGGACGCCCAGCGCGCCCAGCGAGTCGCGGATGGCGTCTGCCGCCGCGTAGTCCTTGCGCGCCCGGGCCTCCTGGCGCTGGTCGAGCAGGGCCTTGACGAGGCCGTCCACCACGGGTTCGAGCGAGGCTCCGGGCCCGGTGGCGCCCGCCCAGATCGGATCCAGCGGATCGAGGCCCAGGACGCCGAGCATTGCCCGGACGGCGGCGTACGCCTCGCGCACGGCCGACGCGTCACCGGCATCGAGGGCCTGGTTGCCGGCCTTCACCTCGGTGTAGATGGTCGCCACGGCCGCGGGAGTTCCCAGGTCGTCGTCCATGGCCGCGGCGAACGCTGCGGGCAGGACAGCGGCGGGTTCGGTGTCGCCGACCAGGTCGTGTGCCCGGTCGAGGAAGGAGTCGATCCGCGCCAGCGAGGCGGTGGCCTCGGCGAGCGACGTGTCCGAGTACTCGATGGCGGACCGGTAGTGCGGCGCCACCAGGTAGAAACGCACCGCGCGCGGCGGGTACTGCGTGGTCACTTCCGTGACCAGCGCGCCGTTGCCGAGAGACTTGGACATCTTCTCGCCGGCGGCGGTCACCCAGGCGTTGTGCATCCAGTAACGGGCGAACGGCCTGCCGGCCGCGGTCGACTGGGCCAACTCGTTCTCGTGGTGCGGGAAGCGCAGGTCGAGGCCGCCGCCATGGATGTCGAACTCGGCGCCGAGGTACTTGCCGGACATCGCCGAGCATTCCAGGTGCCAGCCGGGGCGCCCGCGTCCCCACGGGGTGTTCCACGAGGCGCTCTCCGGCTCGTCGGAGTCCGTGCGGCCCTTCCAGAGGGCGAAGTCGTGCGGGTCGTGCTTGCCGCGTGGATCGGAGTCCTCGGCCGGAGCCATGTCGGCGACCCGTTGGCCGGAGAGCCGCCCGTAGTCGGGCCAGGACCGGACGTCGAAGTAGACGTCGCCCGACCCGTCCTCCGCCACGTACGCGTGACCGCGGGCGATCAACTGCTCGACCAGTTCGATCATCTCCGGGATGTGGCCGGTCGCCCGCGGTTCGTACGTGGGGGCGAGGCAGCCGAGGGCCTGGTAGGCCTTGTGCAGCTCGAGCTCGAAGTGATAGGCCAGCGCGTACCACTCGACACCCTGCTCGGCGGACTTGCGCAGGATCTTGTCGTCGATGTCGGTGACGTTCGCGACGATCTTCACCTCGTAGCCGGAGGCGGACAGCCAGCGACGCAGGACGTCGAAGACGACCTCCTTGCGGATGTGACCCAGGTGCGGGGCCGACTGCACCGTCAGCCCACAGTGGTAGATCGAGACCTGGCCGGGCACGGCGGGCACGAACTCCCGGGTGCGGTGGGTCATCGAGTCATAGAGCTGGAAGGTCACGGGCCCCAGCCTACCGAGGATCACCCGGTGGTGCGGCGGGCGGCCTTGGCCCGGATGGCGGACATGTCAAGATAACCGCCCATCGGTGTCTTCCCGGAGCCCTCGTCGACGACCTCCCAGGGGTCCTCCGGCATCCGGTCGTCGTCGATGTCGTCGGCGCTGACCGCGGCCATCACCTCGCGGGGCTGGTCGGTGCCGGTGGGGGCGACCGAGAGCTCCTCGTCGGGGAGGTGGCTGAGGATGTCGCGTACGTAGCCCTGGGTGGCCTCGAGCAGCGGGATCTCGTGTCCGGCGGACTCGCTGCGGTACCAGCGGTAGTCCAGCATCTCGTGGTAGATCTGTGCGGGCTCCAGCTTGGAGGCGTACTCGCCGGGGACCATGTGGAGCACCGGCTCGAAGCACTCCGTCAGCCACTGGTGCGCGACGACGGACTCGTCGAGGTTCTGCTGGCCGGTGCGGGCCCGGTAGGAGTCGAGGTCGTTGAGCAGGCGCCGGGCCTGGTTCTCCTCGGTGTCCAGACCGGTGAGGCGCATCAGGCGCCGGGCGTGGTGGCCGGCGTCCACGACCTTCGGCTGGATCCGGATGGTCGACCCGTCGATGTCGGTGGTGATGTCCAGTTCGGCCACGTCGAAGCCCAGGGCGTTGAGTCGGCGGACCCTGCCCTCGATCCGGTGCATCTCGCTGCCGTCGAACTCCTCGACGCCGGTCAGCTCGTGCCACAGCTCGCGGTAGCGGGTGACGATGGTCTCGACCAGCAACCGGGGATCGAGCGCCGAGTCGAGCATCCCGCCGGCCTCGAGGTCGAGGAACTCACCGAAGAGGTTGACCCGGGCCATCTCCAGGTCGTGTTCGCGCTGGCCGTCGGAGAGCCGTTCGTGGAGCTCGCCGGTCTCCGCGTCGACCAGGTGGGCGGCGAAGTCCGACGCGTCGCGGCGGAAGAGGGTGTTCGACAGGGACACGTCGCCCCAGAGGAAGCCGATCAGGTGCAGCCGCGCCAGCAGGACGACCATCGCGTCCAGGAGCCGGGTGACGGTGTCGGAGCGGACGCCCTTGGAGAAGAGCGTGCGGTACGGCAGGGAGAACTGCAGGTGCTTGGTGATCAGGATCGGGTCGAGCGGCTCACCGGTCCGGGTGAAGCGACGCGTGACCACACCGACGGGCTCCACCGCCGGGGTCCCGAGCCGCATCAGGTCGTGCAGCAGCCGGTACTCGTGCATCGCGAGATGCTCGACGACCTCCTTGGCCGCGTACACCTCGTCGCCGACGCGGATGAACCGGACGACGTGGCGCGAGATCCCTCGTGGGAGCGCGACGAGGTGCTCCGCGGGCCATTCGGCGAGCGGAGTCCCCCAGGGCAGCGGGAGCAACCGGGCGTCCGGATGCGCGGAGAGGAACCGAGGCACGATCCCCAGTCTGACAGGGAATTCAAGCGGAGGGTGGCGCCGTTCAGGAGATGCGCAGGCCGGTGGCGTTGTCGAACACGTGGACGTCGCCGGGATCGACCATCAGCCGCACCCGGTCCTGACGCTTGGGCGTGTGCCGGGTCGAGATCCGGGCCACCAGTTGGTCGGCCTCCTGACGGCTGCTGAGGGTCGCCGCGGTGGGGTCGCCGTAGAGGTACGCGTCGGCACCCAGTTCCTCGACCACCTGCACGGTGATCTCGATGCCGCGCTCGTCGGCTGACAGGGTGAGGGACTCGGGCCGGATGCCGAGGGTGACCCCGGCGGTCTGGTCGGCCCGGTCGAGCACCTGGCGCGGGATCGGCGCGACCCAGTCGCCGAGACGTACGCCGCCGTCGACGATCGGGCCCTCGAGCAGGTTCATCGAGGGCGACCCGATGAACGAGGCGACGAAGAGGTTACGCGGGGTGTCGTAGAGGGCGATCGGGCTGTCGACCTGCTGCAGCACACCCGCGTCGAGGACTGCGACCCGGTCGCCGAGGGTCATCGCCTCGATCTGGTCATGGGTGACGTAGACGGTGGTGATCCCGAGCCGGGTCTGCAGGGAGGCGATCTGGGTGCGGGTGGTCACTCGCAGCTTCGCGTCCAGGTTGGACAGCGGCTCGTCCATCAGGAAGACCTGCGGCTTGCGGACGATGGCGCGCCCCATCGCCACCCGCTGGCGCTGGCCACCGGAGAGCGCCTTCGGCTTGCGGTGCAGGAAGTCCTCCAGGCCGAGCAGCTTCGCCGCCTCGAGCACCCGCGCGGCACGCTCCTCGTTGGGGACGTTCTGCATCTTGAGGGCGAAGCCCATGTTGTCCGCCACGGTCATGTGGGGATAGAGCGCGTAGTTCTGGAAGACCATCGCGATGTCGCGATCCTTCGCGGGCAGGTCGGTCACGGGCTGGTCGCCGATCCACACCGACCCGGAGGTGACCTCCTCCAGCCCCGCCAGCATCCGCAGCGTCGTCGACTTGCCGGATCCCGAGGGACCGACCAACACCATGAACTCGCCGTCCGCGATGTCGAGCGAGAGCTTGTCGACGGCCGGATGGTCGGCGCCGGGGTAGATGCGGGTCGCTTCCCTGAAGGACACGGTGGCCATACTCGAGGTTCTCCTATCCACGGGCAGGAACGTGCCCGACGATCCGACTGGAAGACTTACCGACGACTGGAATCTGTACACCAGTATGACCGTCGTGGTGCCGTCATTCGACACCGGATGCCCGGATTTGCCGACGGATACTGATTTGCACGCTAACATAGCCCGCTTTCACCCTGAAGGTGCAGGAGGGGGCCCACCCCGCAAGCCTGCCTCAGGTCAGGACCACGGGGGCCGTACGTTCCTCGGAAGACAACTCGTCGATGTCCGCCCGCACCCGGTAGCCGGTCAGCCGCAACCCGGCGCCGTAGCTGGACAGGAAGGCGGTGTCGGCCGCGTCACGGCCGGTGGCGATCCGGACCATCGCCCGGCGCGGCGCCAGGTGGGTGGGGTCCAGGACCTGCCACTGCCCGTCGACGTACGCCTCGGCGACGGCGTGGAACTCCATCGGCCGCAGCCCCGGCGCCCAGACCGCCACGAAACGCGCAGGCGTGTTGCGGGCGCGCAGCATGCTGATCGCCAGGTGGGCGTGGTCCCGACAGACCCCCTGGCGGGATTCGAGGACGTCCAACGTCGAGTGCGAGGGCCCCGTCGACCCCGGGACGTACGCGAGGTGGTCGTGCACCCACTCGGTGACCGCCTCGGTGAGGACGGCGCCGGTGAGACCACCGAACCGCTCCCGGGCGAGCTGACCAAGCCGGTCGCTCTCGCAGTAGCGGCTGGGGCGCAGGTAGATGGGCAGGTCGACCGGGTCGTCGAGGGGCGGCGGGGCCTCGCCGTCGAGGACGGCATCGTAGGCGAGCTCGAAGTGCGCCGGCCGAGCACCCGGCTCCAGCGCGAAGCGGTGCAGGCGGGTGCCGTGCGGGCCGACCAGTTGGGAGACGTCGGCCGGTTCCCCGTCCAGGGTCACACTCAGCGATTCCTGGCTGGGGGCGTACGTAGCGGCGGCGGCCACGATCGCGTACACGGTCTGGGGCCCGGCCAGTTCGCCGGACAGGGTGGTGTGGAGGGTGCGCCGCATGCCGGCTGTTCTACCCGTGCCGGTGGCCGATTGTCGACCCGGCGCAAGGTGGGGCGCGCCGCGTATCATCCGAGCAGCCTTCCGAAGGAGTGCCCCCATGAGCGACCAGGCTCCGAGCGACCCCGCTCCCGAGTCCGACGCCGCCGCGGAGCGTCCCTGGTGGGACGACCCGTCGCTGCCCTGGGCACACGAACCGACCCGGCGTGACCTGACCTGCTGGACCGGGATCGGACTGGTCGGCATCTACTCACTGCTGATGCTGCCGCTGCGGCCGGTCCTGCTCGGCTACTCCCCGTACGTGCTCGCCGCGGTCTCCGGGTCGCGGACCGCGGTGGTGATGATCGGGGCGCTCGCGGCCACCGGGGACCAGTGGTGGTGGCTCGGCTGGCTGATGGCCACCGTGAGTGTGGTGAAGTTCGACTGGGTCTACTTCTGGGCCGGCAAGCTCTGGGGCCGTGGGCTGCTCGAGGTGATGACGGGGACCTCGGAGCGGGCGCGACGCCGCAACGAACGGGCCGAACGGTTCGCGCTGCGCTGGTCGGTGCCCGCGGTCCTCGCCACGTACCTGCCGATCCCGCTGCCGGGCGCCGTCATCTACGCGACGGTGGGGGCGGCCGGGATGTCGTGGCGTCGCTTCCTCGTCGTCGACGTGATCGGTGCCGGCGTGCTGCAGGCCCTCTACCTCTACCTCGGCTACCGGATCGGTGAGCCCGCGGTCCGGTTCGTGCAGGAGTACGCGAAGTACAGCATCTGGCTGTCGCTGGTGCTGCTGGCCGTGGTGATCGGCGGCATGCTTCTGGGTGACCGCCGGCGCAGGCGGGCCTGAGCAAGGGGGCCCGGTCAGCCGCGGAGCTCGAGCAGGGCCGCCTCGAAGATCCCGAAGGTGGGCTCGTCGTGCAGCACGAACGTCGCCTCGGCGACCTGCGTGGGGGTGGTGGAGACCGTGGTGATCGCCACCCGGGCCGCCTCGAGCACCGGCCACCCGTACGCACCCGCCGAGACCGCCGGGAAGGCGATGGTCGTCACCGCGAGCTCGTCGGCCACCCGCAGGCATTCCCGATAGGACGACATCAGCAGGTGCGTGCGGTCCTCGATCGGTGACCAGATCGGACCCACCGTGTGGATCACCCACTGCGCGCTGAGCCGCCCGGCCGTGGTGGCCACGGCCTGACCGGCGGGCAGTCCGTTCGGCAATGTCGTGGCCCGCAGCCGGCGGCAGGCCTCCTGTAGTTCCCGGCCGGCGGCCCGGTGGATGGCCCCGTCGACCCCGCCGCCGCCGAGCAGGCTCGAGTTGGCGGCGTTGACGATCGCGTCGGTGCGTTGGTGGGTGATGTCGCCGATGGTGAGGGTGACGGCTGCGTGGTTGCTCATCGCGGCGGCTCCTGGCCGGGCTCCCAGAAGTTCGTCTGGTAGTTGAGCACCTCGCCCGGCTCGAACAGGTCGTCCACCCCGTCGGCGGCGTCGACCTCGCGGCGGGAGGGGGAGACCGTCCGGCTCGAGACGGCATTGACCTCCAGGAGCGGCCGCAGGCCAGGGGTGGTGGTGAGCTGGCCGAGCCCCATGTAGTTCAGGATCGCCATCGCGTAGCCGAGGTCACCCGGCGGGACCGGGGTAGCGCCGGCGATGCTGGCGAACTGCTGGGCGGTCTCCTCGACCGCCGACTGGTCGACCAACTCGAAGTCGTGCCGGGTCATCACGGAGATCACCTCACCGCGGGTCACCGACGTCGAGGACGCCTCCGGCTCCGGCGGGCCGGCAGCTCCGGGTCCCCCGGAGGAGGGCCCGCCCGCGGCGGACGGCCCGTCGGAGCCGTCGGGAAGGAACTCGAACCCTCGCCCGCAGTAGGCGGTCTGGGCATCCTGGAAGTCCAGCAGGGCGCCCTCCAGGCGGATGTTCGCGTCCTCGAGGTCCCGGGGATCCGAGCTCGGTTGCAGAGCGGCCAGACGCTCGAGATGGATCAGGACCTGCTCGGCGAACTGCCGCCCGCTGCGGACGAGTTCCTGGTAGGCGGTGGGGGACCACTCGGCGCCGGCGGAGGGGGACGTGGGGACCATGGTCTCTACGGTATAGCGGCGCCCCCGCGTCCGGGAGGCGCGCCCGCGGATGGAGCTCCCACAGGGAGTCGAACCCTGGTCTGCTCTTTACAAGAGAGCTGTTCTGGCCGTTGAACTACGGGAGCGCAGGGCTTCATTGTGCCGTGGTGGGCCGAGGATGTCGAAAACGTGGAGCATCCGCCGGGCCTCTAGCATGGGGCCATGACCGACGAGCGGGACCGGCGGCTGCTCGACTTCGAGGCGGCGTGGTGGAAGTACGCGGCGAGCAAGGACGAGGGCATCCGCGAGCAGTTCGGCCTGTCCTCGACCCGCTACTACCAGGCCCTCAACGCTCTGCTCGACGACCCGGAGGCCCTCGCGTACGCTCCGGGGCTGATCCGGCGGCTGCGCCGCGAGCGGGAGCGCCGTCAGCGGGAACGGTCCGCGCGGCGCCTGACCGGGCGCCCGGATCCCGCCGCGCGGTAGCCGCCGTCGGCCAGTCCGGCCCGCACCTCGAAGACGTTGGCGGACGCCTGGTCCCCGGTCCGCAGCCACGACCACGCCATCGCGAGCAGGTACGCCGGCAGCATCGGCAGGCCCAGCCAGGCGGCCCACTGGGTGGCGTGCCGTTCCTCGTGAGTGAGCAACCGGGGCAGGCGGACGCCCAACACCTCGAGGTCGCCGGGCGTGATGACGACCGAGCCGACGGTGAAGGCGCCGGCGATCGGGAAGCTCAGCCGGTACCCCTCGGCCAGCAGCAGGCCCCGCGGGCCGCGGCGGAGCCGGCTCCGGCCGAGGGCGGCGATGAGCAGACCCAGCGGCGTGGACAGGTTGATCCAGTTGGCCGTCGTGCGCAGGCGAGCGTCCATGCGGCCAGTCTGACACCAGAAGTGTTTGCACTCCCTTGGGGTGAGTGCTAACAATTGCTTTGGCACTCGCCGCTGGTGAGTGCTACGTACGTGGGACTGGTGAGGCCCGGCCGGGCCGTCCGTCGCGGGCATCGGTCACATGCGCACCCAGACACTACTGACAAAGCAACGGGGCCGCGCGCCTCGATTTGCGGGAGGACTCCCGGGACATGGCAAAGCTGATTGAATTCAACGTCGAGGCCCGTCGCGGCCTCGAGCGTGGCATGAACACCCTGGCCGACGCAGTCAAGGTCACCCTCGGCCCCAAGGGCCGCAACGTCGTGCTGGAGAAGAAGTGGGGCGCCCCCACCATCACCAACGACGGTGTGTCCATCGCCAAGGAGATCGAGCTCGAGGACCCGTACGAGAAGATCGGTGCCGAGCTGGTCAAGGAGGTCGCCAAGAAGACCGACGACGTCGCCGGTGACGGCACCACCACGGCCACCGTGCTGGCCCAGGCGATCGTCCGCGAGGGCCTGAAGAACGTGACCGCCGGTGCCAACCCGATGAGCCTGAAGAAGGGCATCGAGAAGGCCGTCGCCGCGATCAACGAGCAGCTGCTGGCGATGGCCACCGATGTGGAGACCAAGGAGCAGATCGCTGCGACCGCCTCCATCTCGGCCGCCGACACCCAGGTCGGCGAGATCATCGCCGAGGCCATGGACAAGGTCGGCAAGGAAGGCGTCATCACCGTCGACGAGTCGAACACCTTCGGCCTCGAGCTCGAGCTGACCGAGGGCATGCGCTTCGACAAGGGCTACATCTCGCCCTACTTCGTCACCGACACCGAGCGCATGGAGACCGTGCTCGACAACCCCTACATCCTGCTGGCGAACTCCAAGGTGGCCAACCTCAAGGAGCTGCTGCCCGTCCTCGAGAAGGTCATGCAGGCCGGCAAGCCGCTGGTCGTCATCGCCGAGGACGTCGAGGGTGAGGCCCTGGCCGGTCTGATCGTCAACAAGATCCGTGGCACCTTCCAGTCCGTCGCCGTCAAGGCCCCGGGCTTCGGTGACCGCCGCAAGGCGATGCTCGCCGACATGGCCATCCTCACCGGCGGTCAGGTCATCTCCGAGGAGGTCGGCCTCAAGCTGGAGCAGGCCGACCTGACCCTGATGGGCTCGGCCCGCCAGGTCATCGTGACCAAGGACGAGACCACCATCATCGAGGGTGCCGGTGAGGGCGACGCCATCGAGGGCCGGGTCAACCAGATCCGCTCCGAGATCGAGCACTCCGACTCCGACTACGACCGCGAGAAGCTGCAGGAGCGCCTGGCCAAGCTGGCCGGTGGCGTGGCCGTCATCAAGGTCGGCGCCGCCACCGAGGTGGAGCTCAACGAGCGCAAGCACCGCATCGAGGACGCCGTCCGCAACGCCAAGGCCGCCGTCGAGGAGGGCATCCTCCCGGGTGGTGGCGTGGCCCTCATCCAGGCCGCCAAGGCCGTCTCCCTCGACCTGGTGGGCGAGGAGAAGGTCGGCGCGGACATCGTCTTCCGCGCTGTCAAGGCCCCGCTGCGGCAGATCGCCGAGAACGCGGGCCTCGAGGGTGGCGTGGTGGCCGAGAAGGTCGCCAACCTGCCCGCCGGCCAGGGCCTCAACGCGGCCACCGGTGAGTACGTGGACATGGTCAAGACGGGCATCATCGACCCGGCCAAGGTGACCCGCTCGGCGCTGCAGAACGCCGCGTCGATCGCGGCGCTGTTCCTCACCACCGAGGCCGTCATCGCCGACAAGCCGGAGCCGGTCCAGGTGCCGTCCGGTCACGCCGGTGACGAGATGGGTGGCGTCGGCTTCTGAGCCGTACGCTGCCACAGAGCACAGAGCACAGCACGGAGGGCGGTCCCGCGAGGGGCCGCCCTCCGGCGTCTGGCGGGTCAGGGCCGGCGGGTCGTCCAGGTGACGTCGGCCCAGCTGATCTGCAGGTCGTCGCGGTTGCGGGATGACCGCCCCATCGCGCCTCCGCTCCCGTGCGTTGTCCCGCCATTCCTCCCGTGAGCTTGCCACAATGGCCCCATGGACCTGATACCGGTGGTGGACGGACACAACGACCTGGCCTGGGCGCTACGCGAACACGGGTACGACCTGCTCGCCCACGAGCTCGATCGGGACCGGCCCGAGTTCCATACCGACGTGCCGCGACTACGGGCCGGCGGGGTGCGGGCCCAGTTCTGGTCGGTCTTCGTGCCGGGCACGCTGGCGGGTGACCGCGCCGTCGCCGCGACGCTCGAGCAGATCGACGCGGTGGAGGCCTTCATCGACCGTTACCCCGCCCACTTCAGCCGGGTGAGGGACGCCGACGACTTCGACCGGCTGGTGACCGCCGGGCCGGACGCACCGATCGCCTCCCTGATGGGCGCCGAGGGCGGCCACTCGATCGCCAACTCGCTGGGCGTGCTGCGGACCCTCCACCGTCTGGGGGTGCGCTACCTCACCCTCACCCACAACGAGAACAACGACTGGGCCGACTCGGCCACCGACGAGCCCCGCCACCACGGGCTGACCGCGTTCGGCACCGAGGTGATCCGGGAGATGAACCGGCTGGGCATGATCGTGGACCTGTCGCACACCTCGGTCGACACCATGGCCGATGCGCTCGCCGTCTCGACCGCGCCGGCGATCTTCTCGCATTCCTCCGCCCGCGCGGTGTGTCCGCACCCCCGCAATGTGCCCGACGACGTCCTCGCCGACCTGGCCGGCCAGGGTGGGGTGTGCATGGTCACCTTCGTGGCGCCGTTCGTCTCCGAGGCGGCGTACGAATGGCGGAGCCGGGCCGACGACGAGGCGCGCCACGAGGGCATCGACGTCCACGACCACGAGCAGATGGCGGCCTTCTACGAGTCCTACCCGATCGCCATGCCCCCGGCGCAACTGGAGGATGTCGTGGCCCACTTCGAGCACCTGCGCGAGGTGGTCGGGATCGACCATCTCGGTGTCGGCGCCGACTTCGACGGCACGACCTGGCTCCCCGACGGGCTGTCCGACGTCTCCTGCTACCCGCGCCTGTGGGACGCCCTGGCGCGGGGCGGCTGGAGCCGCGATGACCTGGCGAAGGTCGGCTGGCGCAACATGTCGCGGGTCCTGCACACCGTCGAGGAGCGCGCCGCGGCGATGCGGGCGACGGAGCGGACCCCCGCCGACGAGTCCGCGGCGATGCGGCCGGCCTGACGGGAGGGTCGATGGACAGCGTCCTGGAGGTGCTCTGCGGGCATGGCGACGACGCCCGCCGGGCCGAGGAGGGCGGGGCGGACCGCGTCCACCTCGTCGCCGACCCGAAGGACGGTGAGATGTCACCGGCACCCGCCCTGGTGGCCGAGGTGTGCGGGGCGACCCGGCTGCCCGTCCGGGTCACCCTGCGCCTCCGGGAGGGCTGGTCGACGGACGGCGGGGAGGTGACCCGGCTGCGCGGCCTCGCCGCGGCCTACCTCGACGCCGGTGCCGAGGGCATGGTGATGGGCTTCCTGGACACCTGGTCCGAGGTCGACGCGCAGGTCTGCGCGGCGCTCGCCGGGGAGGCCGGCTGGCCCTGGACGTTCGACCGGGCGATCGACCGGTGCCTGGACTTCGACCACGCCTGGGCCGCCGTGCGGCGGCTGCCGGGGGTCGACCAGGTGATGAGCGCCGGCTCCGCCCGTGGTGTCGAGCACGGCCTGGACGGCCTGGTCGAGCGCGCCCGCGCCGACCGCTGGGTGGCGGACAACCTGATGGCCGCCGGGGACCTGCAACCCGAACATGTGCCCTGGCTGCACCGGGCCGGGGTGCGGGCCTTCCACGTCGACACGCAGGTGCGCCCCCTCGGCTCGTACAAGGCGTGGGTGGACGCCGGACTCGTGCACACCTGGCGGGACCTGCTGGACCGCACCGACCTACGGGCTGCCGGCGCCCGTAGGGCATGATCGGGAGCATGTACATCCCGCAGCACTTCGCGATGGACGATGACGAGATCCGTACGCTGCTGGCCTCGGTCGGGGCGGCGGACCTGGTCACCCGGCACGGCGACGACCTCGAGGCGACCTACCTCCCGTTCGTCCACGACCCGTCCCCGGCGCCGTACGGTCGCCTCATCGCCCACCTGCAGCGCAACAACCCCCAGATCCGCCGGGCCATCACCGGAGCGGGGCTGGTCATCGCCCACGGCACCGAGCACTACGTCAGCCCGGTCGGACTGCCGTCGAAGGCCGAGCACGGTCGGGTCGTCCCGACGTGGGACTACGTCACCGTCCACGTGCGTGGCGAGGTGCGGCTGCACGACGACCCGGGGTGGACCCGGCAAGCCGTGACGCTGCTGACCGAGCGGCACGAGCCGGCGGGGGAATGGACCGTGGAGGACCCGCCCGGGGACTTCGTCGACCGGATGCTGCGGGCCGTCGTCGGGCTGGAATTCGTCATCACCGGCTGGTCGGGCAAGGCGAAGATGGCGCAGAACAAGGCTCCGGCCGACCTGGTCGTGCTGATCGACCGGCTGCGGAATGCCGGGGACACCGAGGGCGCCGCGTATCTGGAGCGGGTCAGCCTGCCCGCGGCGACGGCCAGGGCCGAACTGGTCGAGGACGTCCGGACCCGCGGCCGTGGCTGAGCCGCCGATTACGCTGGGGCCGTGAGCTCCGCACACCAGCCCCACTTCCGTGAACGCACCGGGATCGCCGTCGAGCCCGAGGCACGGCCGTGGCGACACCGCCGCGCCTCGCGGGTGGTGGTCGTCAGCCCGGGGCAGGACGAACCGGGGGTGCTGCTGATGCACGACTCCGATCCGGGCCTGCCGGGGACGCACTGGTGGGTCACCCCCGGCGGTGGCATCGACGGCGACGAGACTGCGGCGCAGGCCGCGACGCGCGAGGTGCGCGAGGAGACGGGCTACGTCGCCGAGGAGGCCGACCTGCTCGGCCCGATCGCGCATCGTACGGTGCGGCACGGCTACTCCGACCAGGTGCTGGAGCAGGAGGAATGGTTCTTCCTGCTGGCCACGCCACGGTTCCGGGTCTCCACCGAGGGACACACCGAGGACGAGCAACTCACCTTCACCGGGTCCCGCTGGTGGCCGCTCAGCGCCATCGCCGCAACGGACGAGTGGATCTGGCCCGTCGGGCTGCTCGACCTCGTCGCGCTCGGGGACCTGCCGCAGGACTGGCCCCGCGAGCTCGGGCTGGTCGACGCCGAGTCGACGGTGCCGGTGACGGCCGTCAGCCTCGATCGAGCTCCTCGAGATCATCGGCGTCCATGATCCGGTAGCTGTAGCCCTGCTCGGCCAGGAACCGCTGCCGGTGCTGGGCGAAGTCGGCGTCGGAGGTGTCGCGCGACACCACGGCGTAGAAGCGGGCCGTCTTGTCGCCGGAGGGCCGAAGCAGCCGACCGAGCCGCTGCGCCTCCTCCTGACGCGACCCGAAGGCCCCGGAGACCTGGATCGCCACCTCGGCGGTCGGCAGGTCGATGGAGAAGTTGGCGACCTTGGAGACGACCAGCAGGGTGATCTCCCCGCGGCGGAAGGCGTCGAAGAGTTCCTCACGCCGGGAATTCGGGGTGGACCCCTTGATCAGCGGGGCGTCGAGTGTCTCGGCGAGTTCGTCGAGCTGGTCGACGTACTGCCCGATCACCAGTGTCGGGGTGCCCCGGTGGTGCTCGACCAGATCGAGGATGGCCCGCTGCTTGGTCTCCGCCGTGGCGGCCAGCCGGTACTTCACGTCCGGCTCCGCCATGGCGTACGCCAACCGCTCGTCGTCCCTGAGGGTGACCCGCACCTCGATGCACTGCGCGGGGGCGATCCACCCCTGGTTCTCCAGGTCCTTCCACGGGGCGTCGAAGCGCTTCGGCCCGATCAGGGAGAACACGTCCCCCTCGTGGCCGTCCTCGCGGACCAGCGTCGCGGTGAGCCCGAGGCGGCGGCGCGCCTGCAGGTCCGCGGTCATCCGGAACACCGGGGCCGGCAGCAGGTGCACCTCGTCATAGATGACCAGGCCCCAGTCGCGGGCACTGAACAGTTCCAGGTGCGGGTGGATACCGTTGCGTTTGGTGGTGATGACCTGGTACGTCGCGATGGTCACCGGCCGGATCTCCTTGCGGGCACCGGAGTACTCGCCGATCTCGTCGGGCGTGAGGGTCGTGCGGCGCAGCAACTCGTCGCGCCACTGCCGGGCCGAGACGGTGTTGGTGACCAGGATGAGGGTCGTCGCGGCCGCCCGGGCCATCGCCGCGGCCCCGACCAGCGTCTTACCGGCTCCGCAGGGCAGGACGACGACCCCCGAACCTCCCTGCCAGAAGGAATCCACCGCCTGGTTCTGGTAGGTCCGCAGCTGCCAGCCGTCCTCGGCCAGCGCGATCGGGTGACGTTCGCCGTCGACGTAGCCGGCGAGGTCCTCGGCCGGCCAGCCGAGCTTGAGCAGCACCTGCTTGAGATGGCCTCGTTCGGAGGGATGGACCGCGACGGTGTCGGCGTCGATCACCGCCCCCAGCATGCCCGCCACCTGCTTGGCACGGACCACCTCGGTGAGCACCGCCGCATCGGTGGAGACGAGGATCAGTCCGTGCACCGGGTGCTTCTCGATCCGCAGCCGCCCGTAGCGGTCCATCGTCTCAGCCACGTCGACCAGCAGAGTGCTCGGCACGGGATAGCGCGAGTAGGTGAGGAGGACGTCGACGACCTGCTCGGCGTCGTGGCCGGCGGCACGCGCGTTCCACAGTCCCAGCGGGGTGAGCCGGTAGGTGTGGATGTGCTCGGGGGCCCGCTCCAGCTCGGCGAACGGGGCGATGGCCAGTCGGCATTCGTCGGCCAGCGGGTGGTCGACCTCGAGCAGGAGCGTACGGTCCGACTGCACGACCAACGGCCCGGGAGATGACATGGGGACCATTCTCCCACCGCCGGACAAGCGCGGTCGATCACTGCAGTTCTGTATCACTGCAGGTCTGTAATCACTGCAGGGACGCGGCCAGCTCCTCGGCGAGTTCGGCGATCGCGGCGGCATCCGGGGGGCCGGGGGGCGCGTCAACGGTCCGGGGCCGGGCCCGGGGGCGGACGGGGGCCGTGACGAGCCGGCCCGAGGAGTCCTCGGCGGCCGGCGACAGGCCGAGGTCGTGCAGCAGGCCGACCACCTCGTCGGCCTCCGCATCGGCGACGATCACGCCGGGAGCGAGCCGGCGCAGGCCCAGCGGGCCCGCCTCCGGATGGGTGAGCAGTTGGCTGACCACCGCCGCGTCGTCGGTCTGGATCCAGCTACCGACACTGCCCACACGGATCCGGCCGTGCCGGCGGGCCACGTCGCCGACCAGGTACTCCAGCGGTTGCGGCACCCCGGTGCTGGAGTGCTCGGCGAGCCAGCCGAGCACCCGGTCGGCTGACCAGCCCGCGTCGAAGGCGCGGCGCAGCGAGCCCTGGCTGAACCGGAAGACGCCGCCCGCCCCGCGCGACTCCTGGTCGGCCAGCAGCCGGGCCACCCGGCTGGTCTCATGGTCGAGCGGGCCGGGGGCGACGGCGGTGAGGTCGGACTGCAGGATCAGTTCGCTGACCGGCTCGGGGAACTCGGCGGCCAGCCCGTCGGGGACGGCGGCCCCATCATCGGCAGCGACGGCCATCAGGCTGGTCACCGCGTCGAGGGCCTGCAGACCCAACCAGCCGGCTTCCTCCCACCACTGGCCGGTCATCTCGGCGAGGTCGACCTGGGAGGCCAGGGCCGGGCGGTGCCAGGCGTACGTCTCGGCCAGTCGCTCCGCCCCGATCAGGCTGCCCGGCGCGACCGCCGTGCAGACCTCGAGCAGGCCCCGGCGCAGATCGGCGGCCCCACGCCAGTCCGCGTCCGGGCCGAGGGCATGGGCCTTGGGCCGGACCGACCAGTGGAACCAGCGCAGTGCCCCCTTCCAGACCCGGACCAACTCGGTCCACCGGTCCACCGCGGGCCGCTCGAGCCACTGGTCGAACGCTGGGGTCGGCAACAGCGTCTCCCCGTTGACATGGTTGACCAGACCCGCGGCCCAGGCCAGTTCCACGACGAGGGCGGCGTACGCCTGGGAACGGGCCTGGTGGGAGGGGGGCAGCCGCAGCAGCGACACCACCGCGCCGAGGTCCTTCGCCGACAGGCTGCCCTCGCGCAGTAGTCGGACGTCGAGGTCGGGCAGGGAGGAGACGAGTTGCTCGATGTCGCGCAGCAGGGTGATCGCCGCGCCGACGCCGGCTCGGTCGATGAGTGCGGCCTTACGCCGGTGCCCGGTGGCCGGCTCCGGGGGAGTGGAGGAGGGGAGCGTACGCACCAGCCGGTGCCCCCGGAGGTGCCAGGCGACCTCCCGCGGCATCACCACCGTGTCCGCGTCCAGCGGGCGCAGCAGCCGGTGGGCCAGCGCGACCTCCATCGGCGTGGCCGCAGTCTCGGGCGTGACGTGGCGGTCGGCGTTCTTCACCCGGCCGGTCGGCGGACCCCAGGTCAGTTGGTCCAGCAGGGGTCGCACCACCTCTCCGGCGGCGGCCAGGGCGGCGGTGAGCTCGGGCTCCGTGAGCGGACGGACCGAGTCGTCGGCCAACCCGGCCGGCCAGGGGCCGAAGGCTGTGCGGGCGGGGACGAGCAGGTGGAGGTCGGTGTCCGGCCCCCAGACCAGGCCGCGTTCACGTAGGTCGGCGATCCCGCGGCGGACGGCGAGCTCGTCCGCACTGCCGAGGAGATCGGCGACTGCCGCACGGGTGGTGCCGTCGGGCAGAGCCGCCAGGGCCTCGGCGACGACGTGCTGCCACGCGTTGAGCCGGTGCAGCGCGCCCATCGTCGAGCCGCTGGTCGTCATCCGGACCACGAGGTCACCGACCGAACGCGGCGGCGGGGTGCACAGGTCGGGACGCGCCGCGAGCAGGGCGGCGAAATCCTTGGCCTTCCACCGGCGCAGCGACTCGGCCAGTGAGCGGGGTGCGGCCTGACGGGTCATCGGGGCATCTCCGGAGGCTCGCCCCAGGTCCGTCGACGCCGCTCCGCATCGATCGCGGCCCGCTGGCGGATGTACCAGACGGCCAGGACGATGCTGTAGACGAGGCCGATCAGCCGGGACAGCCAGGAGAAGTCGCTCCAGGTCTGGCCGGCGAGGATACCCAGCAGGAGCAGCGCCCCGAGCAGCCCCGCGACCGTCCGGGACAGGCCCTTGGCGGCGGCGGGGACGGACGGCACGGCGGAGAGCAGCACTGCCCCGGCGAGGACGGCGGCCGTGACGTACGGTCCGGCGAGGGCGCCGGCGATGTACAGCACGGGGGGCAACGCCAGCCATCGAGCGGCCCGTGAGCGCTCGTCGAGGTCGGGGTAGTGCGGTGCGTCCGGGGGTGCCATCACGTAGGGGATGTACGGCTGGTACGGCGCCGCGGGGGTCTCCGGTTCCGGGATGACTGCCGGGGAGGCGTGGACCGAGCTCCACGCGGAACCCACGTGGTGTGGTCGGCTGACGAGCGCGAACGGCTGACGCGGGTCCCGGAACGGCGCCGTGGGCGGCGCCAGCGCGGTCAGCGGCACCGCATCGGCCGGTGGCCGGTAGGCGGGCGGGGTGGCGCTGGGCGGTGTGTCGGGAGACGACTGCGCCGCGTTGTCCGCCAGTTCGGACAGGGCCGGAGTGACGCTCGTGGCCGCGGGCTCGTAGCCCGAGGGTGGCACCAGCGGTGCGTACTCGGGGCCGTCCAGCCAGGTCGCCATGGCTTCGATGCTACCCGGGCCCGGACGTACGATGATCGCCATGACCCTCGCCGCTCCGGACCTGCTGGCCGTGCGACTGCGCGCACTGCAGGAATCCCTGGCGGCGTTGCCGGGCCTGCTGGTCGCGTTCTCGGGCGGGGCCGATTCGGCCTTCCTGCTGGCCGCGGCCGTCCGGGCGTTGGGGTCGGAACGGGTGCTGGCGGCGACCGGGGTCTCCGGCTCGTTGCCGCTGGTCGAGCGCGGGCCTGCCGCCGACTTCGCCGCCTCGCTGGGCGTCGCGTCGTGGACCCCGGCCACCCATGAGATCGACCGCGAGGGCTACCGGGCCAATGCCGGGGACCGCTGCTACTTCTGCAAGAGCGAACTGCTCGAGGTGCTCACACCCGAGGCGGAGCGGCGGGGGTGGCCGGTCGCTACCGGCACGAACGCCGACGATGTGGTGGCCGGTTTCCGGCCCGGCATCCGGGCGGCCGCCGAGCGTGGGGCGCTCACTCCGCTCGCCGATGCCGGGATCACCAAGGACCAGGTCCGCCAGGCCTCGGCCGCCTGGGGGCTGGCCACCTGGGACAAGCCGGCCGCCGCCTGCCTCGCCTCCCGGATCGCCTACGGTCTCGAGGTGACGCCCGCCCGCCTCGCCCGGGTCGAACGTGCCGAGGCCGCCCTCCGGGCAGCCCTCCCGGGGGTGCGGGACCTGCGGGTGCGCGACCTCGACGACCACGCCCGGGTGGAGATCGACCGGGCGACGCTGGCCGGCCTCGACGCCGCGGCACAGGGCCGCCTGCGCGAGGCGCTGGCGGCCGAGGGCCTTTCGGTGGTGGAGTTCCGGGCCTTCCGCTCGGGGTCCATGAACGATCTGCTGGCGGACCCGGCGCGCTACCGCTGACGACCTCGCGATGCTCCCGGCCCGGGTATGCTGGGCCATCCGGACCCCGCCAGGAACGTCTCCGGGCGGTGGTGGACGTCCGCCGCACCCGGGCATGCTCCCGGCGGGGCCAGACCCATCGAGACCCCCACGAGTAAGCGAGGTTGCTGTGCCCACTGGCAAGGTGCGGTTCTACGACGCCGACAAGGGCTTCGGATTCCTGACGAAGGACGGCGGTGGGGACGTCTACGTCCGCGCCAACGCCCTGCCCGAGGGGGTGACGACCCTCAAGGCCGGACAGCGGGTGGAATTCGGTGTGGTCGAGGGGCGCAAGGGCGAGCAGGCGCTGAGCCTGCACCTGGTCGACAAGCCGGTGTCGGTGGCCAAGGCGGCGCGCAAGAAGCCCGAGGACATGGCGGTCATCGTCGAGGACCTGATCAAGATGCTCGACCACCTCGCCGCGAGCTACCGGCACGGCCGCTACCCGGACGCCAAGTCCGCCGAGCGTACGGCTCACGTGCTCCGCGGTATCGCCGACGAACTGGAGCTGTGACGCCCGTCAGGGCGTGAGAGGATGACGGGTATGGCAGCCCCCAGCGAACACGAGGCCCGCCGGGCACCGCGGCCGAAGCTCGACGCGGTGACCGCGGCGGCGGTCGACATCGCCCGCGAGGCAGCGCTGGCCGCTGCCGGGACGCACGGTGTCGGGGAGCATCTCGGGACGATCGTGGAGGGTGACCGGGTCGTCACGCACCTCTTCGCCTGCACCCACGGGGGCTATCGCGGCTGGCGGTGGAACGTCACGCTGGTCCGGGCCCTGCGGGCGAAGGTACCCACGGTCGACGAGGTGGCCCTGCTGCCGGGCGAGGACGCTCTGCTGGCCCCGGCCTGGGTGCCGTGGTCGGAGCGCGTCTCGCCCGACGACGTGACCCCCGGCATGCTGATGCCGACACCCCTGGAGGACGAGCGGCTGGAGCCGGGTTACACCGGCGGCGAGCATGCCGCCGATCGCGACCCCGCGGAGGCCTCGCAGACCCGCGCCGTGGTCGCGGAGCTCGGGTTGGGCCGGGAGCGGCTGCTGTCGCCGTACGGGCGGCAGGAGACGGCCGAACGCTGGCTCGCGGGTGAGGGGGGCCCGGACAACCCGATGGCCAAGCAGGCCCCCGGGCCCTGCGTCACCTGCGGCTACTTCGTCCGGCTGCAGGGCAGCCTCGGCACGATCTTCGGCGTCTGCGCCAACCTGATGTCGCCGTCCGACGGCACCGTCGTCGCGGTCGACCACGGCTGTGGTGCGCACTCCGACGTCCACGACGAGACGCACGCGGCAGACCTGACGGCCCCGATCTGGGACACCATCAGCATGTCCGAGGGGTCCCTCTTCGACTGAGCAGATCCATGAGGGGGGCGCGAGATCAACGCGTAATCTGCGCCCCATAGGCTGCCCTCATGGAATCTGCTGCATCCACCACGGCACCCACCCCCACCGGACAGGGGGAGCGCGGCGTCCTGGACCGTTGGTTCGAGCTCACCGCGCGCGGGTCGACCATGGGCCGCGAGATCCGCGGCGGCCTGGTCACCTTCTTCGCGATGGCCTACATCATCGCCCTCAACCCCGCGATCATCGGCACCGTCCCTGACATCAACGGCAACCTGATCACCGGTCAGCCGGTCTCCGACGCCAACATCGCCCTCTCCAAGGCGGCAGTGGCCGCCGTCACCGCATTGATCGCCGGCGTGATGACGATCCTGATGGGCGTCGTGGGTCGTTATCCCCTCGCCCTCGCCGCCGGTCTGGGCCTCAACGCGCTGCTGGCGTACACCCTCGCGCCGATGATGACATGGCCGCAGGCCATGGGTCTGGTCGTGCTGGAGGGCGCGCTGATCACCATCCTGGTGCTCACCGGCTTCCGGACGGCGGTCTTCAGGGCGGTCCCCGCGTTCATGCGGGCCGCGATCAGCGTCGGGATCGGCGTCTTCATCACCTTCGTCGGGCTCGTCGACGGCGGCGTCATCCGTCCGGCCCAGGGCACCCCGGTCACCCTCGGCATCAACGGCAGCTTGATGGGCTGGCCGATCGGGATCTTCCTCTTCGGGCTGGTGCTCGCCGCGGTGCTCTACTCCCGCAACGTCCGCGGCAGTCTTCTGATCGCCATCGCCGTCGCGACCGTCGTCGGCGTGCTCGTCCAGACCTTCCGTCCGCTGGGCACCGTCTTCAGCGGCCAGGTCGACGGCTGGAAGTCCAACCCGCCGGTGCTCGGCTCCTGGCACGCGCCCGACTTCCAGTTGCTCGGCAACGTCGACATCTTCGGCGCCTTCACCCAGCGTGGTCTC
Organism: Raineyella fluvialis; assembly: GCF_009646095.1. NCBI lineage: Bacteria > Bacillati > Actinomycetota > Actinomycetes > Propionibacteriales > Propionibacteriaceae > Raineyella > Raineyella fluvialis. The sequence goes on from NZ_CP045725.1 coordinate 2,283,245, forward strand.
ACCGCGCTCGGCGTCATCCTGCTGATCTTCTCCCTGCTGCTCGCGGACTTCTTCGACACCATGGGCACCGTGGTGGCCGTCGGCGCCGAGGGCCGGCTGCTCGACGGCAACGGCAACCCGCCTCACCTGGGCGGTATCCTGGTCGTCGACTCGCTGGCCGCCATGTTCGGTGGCCTCGGCTCGTCCTCCTCCAACACGTCCTACATCGAGTCGATCGCCGGCGTCGCCGAGGGTGCCCGGACCGGCATCGCCTCCATCGTCACCGGCCTGTGCTTCCTGGTCGCCATCGTGGCCTCCCCGGTGGTCTCGCTGATCCCGGCCGAAGCGGTCTCCCCGGTGCTGGTCATCGTCGGCGCGCTGATGATGTCCAGCGTCACCGAGATCAAGTGGTCGCGGATGGAGCAGGCGATCCCGGCCTTCCTGACGATCGTCTTCATGCCGTTCGCCTACTCCATCACCGTGGGGATCGGGATCGGCTTCATCATGTTCGTGGTGCTGGAGATCGCCAAGGGCCGCACCCGTGAGGTGCACCCGCTGATGTGGGTCGTCTCGGCGGCGTTCGTCCTCTACTTCATGCAGGGGCTGCTGGGACAGATCGTCGCCTGAGCCTGTCCCTACTTCCGCGGGCCCCGGCCGCTTCGGCGCCGGGGCCCGTTGCTCGTCCGGGCAGGCTTCTGCGGGCGCTCGGGTGCGGGCCGCCCGGGTGCGGGCTCGCCGGGGACGGGCGAGCGAGAGCTGTTGGCGGTCCGGCCGCGGACGATGCCGATGAAGTAGTCGGTGCGTTCGTCGGAGCGTTCGGTGAGCCAGGCCAGCCCGATCCGGGAGGGGGCGACGCCGCTGACCGGCCGGGCCGTGACGTCCTTGCGGTGGTGCAGCCGGGCCAAGGACATCGGGACGATGACGATGCCGGTGCCGGCGCCGACCGTCCCGATGGCCTCCTCGAGGGTCAGCGCGGGCACCGGGTACCGGGAGCCGTCGGCCACCTCGGTGGCGACATCGCGCCACGCCGGCACCTCGTCCGGATCCTGCAACAGGTGCTCCTCCGACAGATCGGCCACGTCCACCTCGTCGTAGGCGGCGACCGGGTGGTCCTTGGGCACCACGACCACCGGCACCTCCTCGTGCAGTTCGATCACGGACAGCCCGTCCCGCTCGACCGGGAGACGGACGAGGGACATGTCCGCGCGACCGTCGCGGAGCACGGTCAGTTGATCGGCGTCGGGGACGGGCAGCAATTCCAGCGGCACCCGGGGCACCCGGTCGCGCCACTTGCGGGCCCAGGTGTCGGGGGAGACGCCGGGGACGAAGGCGACCCGGAACACCGGGGGACTTCGGGTGGGACACCGGGCATCGTGGACCTCCTCGTCTGCGGCCTGGCCGCCACCCTAGTCTTGGAGGATGACGAAGGCCGCGAAGTCCCAGAGCATGAAGCCCGCGACAGCCGCCAAGAAGCTCGGCGTGCACCTGCCGGCCACCCCGGAGGACTTCCGCGAGGGGGTCGTGACCCGTGAAGAGCTCAACGCCCTGCTCGCTGACCCGCCGGCCTGGTTGGTCGAGCTGCGCCGCAACGGGCCCTACCCGCGTGAGGAGGTCGCCCGCAAGCTGGGGGTGTCCAACTCGGGGCTGGCCCGGGCGGGGATCACCGAAGCCCTCACCGCCGACCAGATCCGCGAACTGCTGCGCACCATGCCACAGTGGCTGGTCCGGGAGCGAGCCACCCAGGCCGAGGTCCGGGCGGAGAACGCCCGGCTGAAGGGCACCCGCGACTGATCCGTACCGGAGAGGAACGCCTGGTCGGAGCGAGCTGGGTCGGGTCTACACTGCACTGTGGTCCCCCTCACAATGGCGTGTCGGTGACCTTGAAGAGCTGTTCGTCGGCCCCGAAGGTGTGTGCATGTTCAAAAAGGTCCTGGTCGCCAATCGTGGCGAAATCGCTGTTCGTGCGTTCCGCGCCGCGGTCGAACTCGGGGCGAAGACGGTCGCCGTGTTCCCGTACGAGGACCGCAATGCGGTGCACCGGATCAAGGCGGACGAGGCCTACATGATCGGTGAGAAGGGGCACCCCGTCCGGGCCTACCTCGACATCGCCGAGATCATCCGGGCGGCCAAGGAGGCCGACGCCGACGCCATCTACCCGGGCTACGGCTTCCTCTCGGAGAACCCCGACCTGGCCGAGGCCTGCGCGAAGAACGGCATCACCTTCATCGGGCCCTCCAAGGAGACCCTGGAGATGGCGGGCAACAAGAAGCACGCCATCGACTCCGCCCGTCGCGCCGGCATCCCGACCCTGCAGTCCTCCGAGCCGTCCACCGACCTCGACTACCTGTCGGCCCAGGCGGAGGAGATCGGTTTCCCGGTCTTCGTGAAGGCCGTCGCCGGCGGCGGCGGGCGGGGCATGCGGCGGGTCGACGACCCGGCGGCACTGCGCGACGCGATCCGGGCGGCGATGCGTGAGGCGGAGTCGGCCTTCGGTGACGCCACCGTCTTCATCGAGCAGGCCGTCGGGCGCCCCCGGCACATCGAGGTGCAGATCCTCGCCGACCGGCAGGGCGACACCGTCCACCTCTTCGAGCGCGACTGCTCCATCCAGCGCCGCCACCAGAAGGTGATCGAGCTCGCGCCGGCCCCGCACATCTCCGAGGAGTTGCGCGCCGCCCTGACCCGCGACGCCGTCGCCTTCGCGAAGTCCATCGACTACACCCTCGCCGGCACCGTCGAGTTCCTCCTCGAGACCGAGGGCCCGCGGGCCGGCCAGCACGTGTTCATCGAGATGAACCCGCGGATCCAGGTCGAGCACACGGTCACCGAGGAGATCACCGGCGTGGACCTGGTCCAGGCCCAGATGCGGTTGGCGGCGGGGGAGACCCTGACCGACCTCGGGCTGTCCCAGGACTCCATCCAGATCATGGGTGCGGCCATGCAGTGCCGGATCACCACCGAGGACCCGGCGAACGGCTTCCGCCCCGACACCGGCGTGATCTCCGCCTACCGCTCCGCGGCCGGCGCGGGCGTACGCCTCGACGGTGGCACCGCCGCGACCGGCGCCCTGGTCAGCCCGCACTTCGACTCGCTGCTGGTCAAGCTGACCACGCGCGGCCGCGACTTCGACCAGGCCGTCGCCCGGGCCCGCCGGGCGCTGGCGGAGTTCCGCATCCGCGGCGTCGCGACGAACATCCCCTTCCTGCAGGCGGTGCTCGAGGATCCCGACTTCCGGGCCGGTGAGATCTCCACCGCCTTCATCGACGAACGCCCGCAGCTGCTCAACGCCCGGGTCTCGGCCGACCGCGGCACCAAGGTGCTCACCTGGCTGGCCGACGTGACGGTGAACAAGCCGAACGGTGAGTCCCCGATCAGCGTCCACCCGCGGACCAAGCTGCCCGCCCTCGACCTCAAGGCGCCGGCGCCGTCCGGCTTCCGCCAGCAGCTGCTCGACCTCGGCCCGGAGAAGTTCGCCGCCGCCCTGCGCGCCTCCGACAAGCTCGAGGTCACCGACACCACCTTCCGCGACGCGCACCAGTCGCTGCTGGCGACACGCATGCGGACCTACGACATGCTCGAGTTCGCGCCGTACATGCAGCGGATGCTGCCGGGACTGTTCTCGGTCGAGGCGTGGGGCGGTGCGACGTACGACGTGGCGCTGCGCTTCCTCGGCGAGGATCCGTGGGACCGGCTGGCCCGGTTCCATGAGGCCCTGCCGGGCATCCCGATCCAGATGCTGCTGCGGGGACGCAACACCGTCGGCTACACCCCCTACCCCACCGAGGTGACCGACGCCTTCGTGCACGAGGCCGCCGAGGTCGGGGTGGACATCTTCCGGGTCTTCGACGCCCTCAACGACGTCTCGCAGATGGCCCCCGCGATCCGGGCGATCCGGGACACCCCGAAGGTCGCCGAGGTGGCCATGTGCTACTCGGGCAATCTGCTCGATCCGCGCGAGGACATCTACACCCTCGACTACTACCTGCGGCTGGCCGACCAGATCGTCGACGCCGGCGCGCACATCCTGGCGATCAAGGACATGGCCGGCCTGCTGCGCGCCCCCGCGGCCGCGAAGCTGGTCACCGCCCTGCGCGAGCGGTTCGACCTGCCGGTCGTGCTGCACACCCATGACACCGCGGGTGGCCAGTTGGCGACCCTGCTGATGGCCGCCCAGGCCGGTGTCGACGGTGTCGACGTGGCGGCTGCGCCGATGGCCGGCACCACCTCCCAGGTCTCGATGTCCGCCCTTGTGGCCGCCGTGGCCGACACCGAGCGCGACACCCGCCTCGACCTGCGCAATGTGATGGACCTCGAGCCGTACTGGGACATGGTCCGGCGCGAGTACAAGCCGTTCGAGTCGGGCCTCGGCTCGCCCACCGGGCGCGTCTACGACCATGAGATCCCGGGTGGGCAGCTGTCCAACCTGCGCCAGCAGGCCAAGGCTCTCGGGCTCGCCGACAAGTTCGAGCAGATCGAGGACATGTACGCCGCCGCGGACAAGATCCTCGGCCGCCCCAGCAAGGTCACCCCGTCCTCCAAGGTGGTCGGTGACCTCGCCCTGCACCTGGTGGCCGTCGGTGCGGACCCGAAGGCCTTCGCGGAGGACCCCGCCTCGTTCGACATCCCCGACTCGGTGATCGGCTTCCTGTCCGGTGACCTGGGCACGCCGGCCGGTGGCTGGCCCGAGCCCTTCCGGACCAAGGCCCTGCAGGGTCGCGTCATCAAGGCGGTCGAGGAGAAGGTCGCCCCCGAGGACGCCGCCGCGCTGGCCGAGCCCGGCCGGGAGCGTCAGCAGACCCTCAACCGGCTGCTCTTCCCGGGCCCGGCGAAGGCCTTCGCCGATTTCCGCGCGCTCTATGGCGACCTGTCCTCGATGACGTCCATCGACTACCTCTACGGGCTGAAGACCGGTGACGAGCATGTCGTGAAGCTCGGCAAGGGCATCGACCTGCTGATCGGGTTGGAGGCCATCGGTGAGGCGGACGCCCGCGGCTTCCGTACGGTGATGGCGACGATGAACGGCCAGATCCGTCCGATCCGGGTGCGTGACCGCTCGATCGAGACCGACGTGGCCGTCGCGGAGCGCGCAGACACGACCAATCCGGGTCACGTCGCGGCGCCGTTCCAGGGCGTCGTCTCGGTGACCGTCGCCGAGGGCGCCCAGGTCGAGGCCGGCCAGCCCGTCGCCACGATCGAGGCGATGAAGATGGAAGCGGCGATCACCAGCCCGATCGCCGGGGTGGTGGAGCGGGTCGCCCTGCACGGTCCGCACCAGGTGCAGGGTGGCGATCTGGTGCTGGTCGTCCGGCCGGTCTGAACCCGGCGCTAGGCTGGGGTCCGTGAAGCTGCGAACCGGTCACCATCTCGTCAGCGCGGTCGCCGTGGCGTTGCTCCTCATCGTCATCATCGGCTCACTGCTGACGCACTGAGCCGTGGAGAAGGGAGAACACGTGCGGGTCACCACGCTGCGTGCGATCGGGGTCGCGGCGGCCGGGCTCGTCCTGGCCGGCGCGTCCACGTGGGCGTACGCCGCCCCGGCCTCCGGCACGGACCGCAGCGGCACCTGGATCGCCCTCGCCGTGGCCGCGGTCGTCGCCGTGGCCGCGGGGGTGGCGGTGCTCGTCGGTCCGAGCCGCCAGCCCCGCCTCGGGACTCCGCAGAGTCCCGACGACACGGGCGAGATCCAGGCGTGGGCGGAGGAGACGCACGCGCGACGGGCCAGCCTCGGCCGGGGAGGACCGCGGCGAGGCCGCTGACCCGTCGCGGGTACGCCTCAGACCAAGCGCTCCAGCACGTAGTCGACGCAGGCCGTCAGCGCCTCGACGTCCGAGGTCGGCACATTGGTGAACATGCCGATGCGCAGCTGGTTGCGTCCGAGCTTGCGGTAGGGCTCGACGTCGACGATGCCGTTGGCCCGCAGCACCTTCGCCAGCGCGGCCGCGTCGACCGACGGCGCGAAGTCGATGGTGCCGACGACCGGTGACCGGTAGGCCTCCTCGACGAACGGCGTGGCCAGTTCATGCGCTTCGGCCCAGCCGTACAGGTGGGCCGCACTCGCCTGCGTCCGGGCGGTCGCGAACTCCATCCCGCCCTGGGCGTTGAGCCAGTCGATCTGGTCGGCCAGCAGCCACAGCGTCGCCACGGCCGGAGTGTTCAGCGTCTGGTCCTTGCGAGAGTTGTCCACCGCGATCTGCAGCGACAGCGTGTCCGGGATCCACCGCCCGGACGTGGCGATCCGGCTGATCCGGTCGAGGGCCGCGGGGGACAGGAAGGACACCCACAGGCCCCCGTCCGAGCCGAAGTTCTTCTGCGGCGCGAAGTAGTAGGCGTCGGTCTGCGCCAGGTCGGCGTCGATGCCGCCGGCAGCGGAGGTGGCGTCGATGAGGGTCAGTGCCCCGGCATCACCGGCGACCCGCCGCACCGGGGCCGCCGCGCCGGTCGAGGTCTCGTTCTGCGCCCAGGCGTACGTGTCGACGCCGTCGGCGGCCTCGGGGAGGGCGGCGCTGCCGACCGGGGCGTCGGCGACGAGCGGGTCCGCGAGGAAGGGAGCCCGGGCCGATGCCGAGGCGAACTTCGAGGAGAACTCCCCGAACGTCCCGTGGGCCGAGCGCTGCTCCATCAGGGAGAAGACCGCCGCATCCCAGAACAGCGTCGACCCCCCGTTGCCGAGGGCCACCTCGTAACCCTCCGGGGCGCGGTACAGCTCGGCCAGACCGGTGCGGATCCTGCGGACGAGTTCCTTCACCGGTGCCTGCCGATGGGACGTGCCCAGCACGGCCGCACCCGGCCCGGCCAAGGAGGCCAATGCCTCCGGCCGGATGCGGGAGGGCCCGCACCCGAAACGTCCATCGAGCGGCTTGATGTCTGCGGGGATCTGCACGGTCACCCCCTCATCCTGCCATCCGGCTGTCGTGGCCCGGCGCCCTGCTCCCTCAGCGACCCTCACAGCCAGCGATCCCTTTCCTGCGCCACCCCGGCTGGATATCGTGGCGGCGGCGCGACCCGAGGCTCACCCGAGCCTGCGCGCCCTGAGAAAGGAGTGTCATGAAGGGGTTCAAGGACTTCCTCATGCGCGGCAACCTCATCGAGTTGGCCGTCGCTTTCATCATGGGTTCCCTCTTCGCGGCCGTCGTGAAGGCCTTCACCGACCTGATCCTCGACCTGATCGGCAAGGCCCTGCCGCTGGACGGCAAGGCGTTCTCGTCTGTCGTCATCGCCGGTATCACCATCGGCCCGTTCCTGTCGGCCATCGTGACCTTCGTACTGACGGCGTTCGTGGTCTACTTGGCGATCGTCAAGCCGTACGAGATGTACAAGAACCGCAAGAAGCGGGAGGAGCCGGAGGTCCAGACGACCGACGAGCTCCTCGCGCAGATCCGCGACCTGATCGCCGAGCGGCGCACCGAGCTCTGAGCGTCCCGACGAGGGCCACGCTCAGAGCTTGCCGAAGTGCGGCGGCAGGTCGCGGAGCAGCCGCTCATCCCCTGCGGAGGCCTTGGGCGGCGGCCCCGAGCGCACCTGCCGTCGCGGTGGCGCAAGCTCCCACTCCGCGTTCAGCGCCCTGAGCGCGGCGGCCAGTTGGGCCGCCGACAGATCGGCCGTCAGCTGCGGCGGCACCGGGTGCGGCCACGGCTCACCGGCCGCCCTGGTCCGGGCAACGTGATCGCGCAGGGCGAGGCGATCCCACCCGGCCTCCCTCAGCTCCTCGGCGAGGGCGGCCGGGTCGGGGGCAGGCCGATCGACGAGGCCGGGCAGGTCCTCGCCGCACAGGGCGTACGCCAAGGCGCGGTGCCAGCCGGCGACGTCCCCGGGCTCAGCCACGGGCGTCGAGGATCGTGCCGCCAGGGACCCGCCGGGGTTCGTCGGTCGGTGGCAGCACCACGTCGCCGCGGACCTCGACGTGGGGACCGAAGGTCCAATCGCCGTCGACGGTGAGGGACGCGGCGTCCCGCAGCCCCGGTGAACCGTGGGGGAAGTGGGCCTCGAAGTCGGCGATGAGTTTGTAGGGTCCGGGCGCCAGGGTCACCAGGGGAGTGGCGGGACTGACCCGGTCCAGCGTCCCGTCGCCGTTCACCCGGTAGACATCGGAGCGCAACACCAGCAGATCACTGGTGGTCTTCACCGGCAGGAACCGGCTGCGCGGGACCACGATCGCCGTCGATCCCTCGAACACCTCGATGGCCGCGCCCATCGCCGTCTCGAGTTGGAGCACCTCGGGGCTGGCGGGGTCGGTCGGGTCGACGGTCTTGCGGTTGCAGATCAGGGGCAGGCCGAGCACGCCGTTGCGGCTGGCGAGGGCTTCGGCCAACTGTTCGAGGTCGAGCCACAGGTTGTTGGTGTTGAAGTAGCGGTGCCGGGCGATGTCGGTGAAGCTGCCCTCGTCGTCGGACGCGGTCTGGGCCTTCTCCCGAAGGATCAGGCGTCCGTCGCTGTTGCGGACCGCGAGGTGGCCACCCTTGCGATCGGCACGTGTCCGTTCACAGACCTCCATCGCGAACGGGGCCCCGGTGTCGGCGAACCAGGATGCGAGCGTCGCGGAAGGGGCGGCGCCGAGGTTGTCGACGTTGGAGACCGCCGCGTACCGGAAGCCGGCGTCGAGCAGTGTGCGCAGCAGGCCCGAACCCTCCAGCGCGGTGTAGAGGTCACCGTGGCCGGGCGGACACCATTCCAGGTCGGGCGACGCGGGCCATGCGACCGGGGTGAGGTCGTCGGCGCGCAGCTTCGGCTCCTGGTTCTGGACGAACTCCAGCGGCAACCCATCGGTGCGGATCGCGGGGGACGAGGCCAGTTCCGCCATCGTGTCGGCGCTCGTCGCGAACGAGTCCATCATCACGAGGGGCAGCGCGACCCCGTGTTCGGCGCGCGCTGCCAGCACCTGGGCGACGGTGAGGTCGAGGAACGTACGTCCCTCCCGGACCGGCAGCAGGGACTTCGCCCGCTGCATCCCCATCGAGGTGCCCAGGCCCCCGTTGAGCTTGATGACGACGGTGCGGGCGAGCGCGGATCCGGCGCCGGTCGTGTCGTCGGAGGTGTTGGAGGTCAGGTCCTCGAGCCGTGGCAGGTCCTGGACGGGACTGATCGACTCCTCGGGGATCACGCCGGTGAGGCCGTCGAGGAGTTGGGCGTAGTAGTGGCTGAACACCCTGATGGCGTTCTCAGCCACTGCGGCGTCGCGCATCTTCCGCTGCGCCTGATCCAGACCTTCGCTCGTCATGGCGTTCAGTCTATGGATGGGAGGGTCCCCGGCTTCGCGACCGGTGGATGGGCGGATGCCGGGACGGCCACCGGTCGTCGGCTAGTGTTGGCAAGGTCATGGCCCCGTAGCTCAGGGGATAGAGCGACGGTTTCCTAAACCGTGCGTCGGAGGTTCGAATCCTCTCGGGGCCGCCAGGAGTGGACAAACGCCGCGCCCCGTACCGTCCGTGTCGGAAGGTACGGGGCGCGAGGCGTCAGGGGCCGTTAAGCCTGCGAGGGCTCAGGCCATCGGCTTGGCCTGCGCCTTGACCTCGTCCATGTCGAGCTCCTTGATCTGGGAGATCAGGGACTTCAACGAGGAGCCGTTCATGGCGCCGGCCTGGTTGAACAGCAGGATCCCCTGACGGAAGGCCATCAGGGTCGGGATCGCGGTGATCTGGAAGTTCATCGCCAACTCCTGCTCGGCCTCGGTGTCGACCTTGCCGAAGACGATGTCGGTGTTCTCCTCCGAGACCTTCTCGTACACCGGGGCGAAGCGCTTGCACGGGCCACACCAGTCGGCCCAGAAGTCGACGAGGACGATCTCGTTCTCATCGACGGTCTTCATGAAGTCGTCGTTGCTCAGGTTCGTGGTGGCCATGGGTGTCTCTCGTTTCCGTTGACGGTCGCGCGTGGGCGCGGCTGTGGCGTCGGCAGCTGCGCCGTACGGGGGTGCAACAGTCGCGGCGCCCTCAGTATTCCCGCGTCGTGGGTGTCGTTCCGCTCCGCGAGCCCAGCGGTCCGGGCGACAGGCGGGTACGCGTCCAGCCTAGCGGACCCCCTGCGTCACTTGATGCCGACGAAGCGGCGCATCGGCACCGTGATGTGGACCGGACGGCGGTAGGCGTTCTCGGTGAGCGTGTCGATGGCGCGGCTGATCCGGGCGGCAGCGACCCCCGGCAGGTAGAGCGCCTCGAGCAGCCGCTCGGCGTCCTCGCGGGTGCGGACCGTGTAGGTGTAGCGCTCCTTCGCGTCCTCGACCTTGCGGATGCCGTGGGCGGCGAACAGTGACGGCAGTCCGGGCTGGGAGCGGCCGGAGGGGAAATGCGGCGTGGAGTGCAGGATCGACATCAGCTTGGACACGATCGGGATGTCGTGCAGCTGCATCGCCTGCCACGACGGCGACATGATCGCCACCACCCCGCCGGGGGCCAGCACCCGCTCCACCTCGCGCGCCAGGACGGGCATCGGACGGACGACGGCGAAGCCGAAGCTCGACACCACCGCCTGCATGCTTCCGTCCCGGAGTGGCAGGTGCCGGGCGTCGGCACGGAGGAAGACCCCCTCGGGCGTACGCCGGTGCGCTTCGGCGAGCTCGTGGGCCGACATGTCGACCCCGATCACCGTACGGCCCCGACGGGCCAGTTCCCGGCCGACGCCGCCGGTCCCGCAGGCCAGGTCGAGGACCATCGTCGACGACTCCGAGACGGCTCGGGCCAGCCAACTGTAGGGGCTACGGCCGCCGGACTCGATCCGTTGGAGCAACTCCTCGATCGCCCCCACGTGCTCGCGGTGGAACTGGCTCAGGTACCTGTGCCAGTCGACCTCGTCCGCGCTCCGTGAGAACAATCCCATGGGCCAACTCTGCCACGTCGGCGACGGTGTCAGACGCGGGTTGGACGTTCGTCCACATCGTCGAACAGCGCGATGACGTCCGCTCCGATGTCCTCGATGACGTGCCCGGGGCCGATGGGCCGGTCGGCGACCGCCGAGACCAGGGCCGACAGGCCCGGCAGCGCCTCATCGGGGACGACGACACGAGGGGCATCGGCGGCCAGCAGGGGATTGCCGCCGTCGGGCCACTGTTGGGTCAGCCTGTCCCAGGTGCTCAGCCAGGCCTCGGAGATCTCGGCGACGGAGGGCACCCCGAAGAAGTGCCCGACCGGGGCGTGATGGCGCAGGGCGACGATGCGGGAGTCCTGGTAGATCTTCGCGAGGCGTACCCGCGCGTCCAGGTGGCGGCGCTCGGGGAGTGGACGGCGCCGCGCGAACTCACACGGGGCGGGACAGGTCTCGCCGACGTCGGGTCGTTCGCCCGCGTCGATGGTGTCGTGGTTCATCGCACAGACCGACAAGGCATCGCCGAGCCGGGAATGGAAGCGGTCCAGATAGGCCGTGTAGCCCGCCACGTCACCGTCGCAGGCGTTGAGCGAGCGCTTGGCGGTGGCCCGCTGGGCCGAGGTGTGAGGGCAGCCGGGGTCGTCGCTGCCCCACAGTCCGTCGGTCGACTCACGCATCCGGGCGGGGTCGCCGGCGTGGCCGAGGGTGCCCTGCCAGGCCAGGTGCCCGAGGTATTCGCCGATCAGATGCGCGGTGACGACGACCTGCAGGGACTCCTGCCGGGCGGAGCGGAGCTGGACCACCTCGAGCATCAGCTCGTAGAGGGGGACCAACGACCCGAGCGCTCCCCGGTTGGCCTCCCGCGGCTCCAGGGGGAAGCGTGCTGACGCCAGGGACGCGGCCCACGGCTGCTGGAAGCCGGCGGCGATCGGTCCGAAGTCCTCGGCGTCGAGGTCAAGGACCCGTTTGGCCGCCGTGGCCAGCTGTCCGGCCGTCTCGAGCAGGGCCCGATCGTCGCCGGGCACCGCCGAGGCCACCCTGGCCGCCAACATCGATGCCGCGGCGTCGTACCAGTGGTGGCCGACGAGCGCGACGACGGCGTCTGGCAGGGGCAGCAGGTGCAGGGTCGCGGTCATCGCCCGCTCACGCGGTACCGGTGGGTGCGACGAAGACGAAGGCCGCGGCCTCGCGGGCGAGCTCACAGCCGGGCAGTCCTTCCGGGACCAGGGCGATGCCGTTCGGGACGGCGAAGGCCTCGACCGACACGCCGGGCGCGACACCCGCCTCGTGGAGCGTCGCCAGCACCTGCGGGTCGGTCTGCAGCTGTTCGCTGAAGCGCACCACGACCGCCGCGATCCTGGCCGCGGGACCGGCGACAGGCCGGTCGAGCAGATCGACCAGGTTGACCGCCGCGGGCTCCTGGTGGTCGGATCCGGCGACGCCGAGTTCGTCCAGGCCCGGGATCGGGTTGCCGTACGGGGAATCGACCGGGGTGTGGAGGATCGTCACGAGCTTGCGCTCCACCTCGTCGGAGATCACGTGCTCCCACCGGCACGCCTCGTCGTGGACGAGCTCCCAGTCCAGACCGATGACGTCCGACAGCAGGCGCTCGGCCAATCGGTGCTTGCGCATCACGCGCATGGCCCGCTCGTGTCCCTCGGCGGTCAGCTCGAGGTGGCGGTCGTTGCGGACGGTCAGCAGCCCGTCGCGTTCCATCCGGGCCACCGTCTGGGAGACCGTGGGGCCGCTCTGGTGCAACCGCTCGGCGATCCGGGCACGCATCGGGACGATCCCCTCCTCGCCCAGTTCGAAGATGGTCCGCAGGTACATCTCCGTGGTGTCGATGAGGTCGCTCACAGGGACATCCTAGGCGGTCAGCCCAGCCTGGCGCGGTGTGCGGACATCGCGTCGGCAAGGACGGGGTCGACGAGCCCCGCGGGCAACTTGCGCAGGTAACGGGGCCGGTCCGGGTTGAGGCCGAGCTTCATCGCCCGGCCGAGGGCCAGACGCTGGGTGACGACGAGCTCCGCCAGCGGGTCCCTGGTGGACTCGACCAGCGCTGCGCCGGTCTCGAGGATCTGCTCGCCGAGCCCCTCCGGGGCGGGGCCGAAGAGCCACACGAGCCGGCCGGCCTGGGCCACCGCGATGGGTCCCCGGCGATACTCCAGCATCGGGTACGACTCCGCCCAGCTCGCGGAGCTCTCCCGGAACTTGAGCGCCGCCTCGGAGGCCAGACCGATCGTCCAGCCGCTGCCCAGGTACGTCACCTGTTCGGCGGCCACGTGCCGCTCGTCGAGCTTCTCCTTGAGCGCCTCGCGGGCCTGGGCGATGACCGGGACCATGTCGTGTCCCAGCCAGGCCCGGTGCAGGGCCAGGACGCTGGTGGCGAAGCGGGTCTGCGCGTAGCCGGCCTCGTCCGCGAACGGCAGGGTGACGCGGGCGTCGCAGAGGGAGCCGATGGTCGACTCCTCGACGCCGACGAAGGCCAGCGTCGGGATCCGTCCGCCCAGCTGGTCCAGGAGCGCCACCACGTCCAGGGTGTCGCCGGAGCGGGACAGCACGACGACGCGGTCGAAGCTGCGCCGGTAGGGGAACTCGCTCGCGACGTAGGAGTCGCTCTGTCCTTGTTCGCTGTCCTCCCGTAGCCAGGCGATCGACTGGGCAATGTTCCACGCGGTGCCGCAGCCGACGTACGCGACGCGCTCGCCCGCTCGTGGCAGCAGGTCGCGCACCGCGTCCACCATGCCGATCGCCTGCTCCCAGCAGTTCGGCTGGGAGGCGATCTCATCGGCCACATAGAAGCTCATCGGACCTCCTTCGGTTCCTCGCGCTCTCACCCTAAGGCGCGACGGGGCCCTGGGGTGCGGACTGCGAGGAACCGGGGAGGACCACGCTGAGCCGTGCGGTGGCCGCCGCCCGGGTCACCTCGACCGCCTCCTGGGCGGTGACGTCGAGGAGGACCAGCACGTCCTGGCTGCTGGAGGCCGACAGCGGTCCCGTGTCGCCCTGGGCGGGGATCGAGGCCACCCGCGCCCGTGTCGCCGCCCGTCGCACCTCGCCCGAGGAGGGGTCGGTGGCCAGCACGTCGATGACGTCCCCGACCCTCAGGACCGCCACGATGCCTGGGTCCGCAAGGCGCGCGGGCACCGCCACGTGCCCGGACGACAGGCCCGCCAGGCCGGGGCCGACCAGGGCGGAGGCGGTGAGGATCGTCCCCGCCGTCAACGGGCCGGCGGGCGTACGTCCCTCGGCCTGGTCGAGAGCCGTCACCGCGCCGCCCGGGACCAGGTCCGGGGGGACGGACCGGAGGGTGAGCTGGGTGCGGGACAGGGCGCTGCCCCCGGTGACGTCGGCCGTGAGGACGACGACCTGGGCACCGCCACCCGGCGGGGCCGCGAATACGCGCAGGGCGCCCAGGACGGCGACGAAGGTCAGCACTGCCGCCAGGGAGCGGCGATGCCACGCCACGAAGCGTCGCAGGGCGCGGGTCCAGGAGAGCAGGGAAGGGGAGTGGGGCGTTGCGGTCGGCACGCCTGGTTGTGGGACACCGGGGGTCTGCGTCGGCGATTGTCCACAGGCTGCTCCACCCGGCTCAGTCGCCGACGGCCTCCCGGCCACGGCGGACGATGTTGGGATCGGGCGTGAACACCACGTCGGTGTCCTTGCCGTCGTAGTCGTACTGGTTGAGGAAGAACCGGATCGCGTTGATCCGGGCCCGCTTCTTGTCGTTCGACTTGATCGTGGTCCAGGGCGCCCAGTCGGTGTCCGTGCGCAGGAACATCTGCTCCTTGGCTTCGGTGTAGTCGTCCCATTTGTCCAGCGAGGCGATGTCCATCGGGGACAGCTTCCACTGCCGGACCGGGTCGAGTTGGCGGATCGCGAAGCGGGTGCGCTGCTCGTGCTGGGTGACCGAGAACCACAGCTTGGTCAGTGAGGTGCCCGACTGGATCAGCATCCGCTCCATCTGCGGTGCCTGCTCCATGAAGATCTCGTATTCGGCGGGGGTACAGAATCCCATCACACGCTCCACATTGGCGCGGTTGTACCACGAGCGGTCGAACATCACGATCTCCCCGGTGGTCGGGAAGTGACGTACGTAGCGCTGGAAGTACCACTGGCCCAGCTCGCGGTCGGACGGCTTGGCCAGGGCGACGACGCGGGCGTAGCGAGGGTTGAGGTGCTCCTGGAAGCGCTTGATCGTGCCGCCCTTGCCGGCGGCGTCACGTCCCTCGAACACGATGATGTGCTTGAGGTTGTGGTCCTGGGTCCAGTACTGGAACTTGAGCAGCTCGATCTGCAGCAGGTACTTCTCGACGTCGTACTCCTCGCGGGTCATCCGCGTGTCGTACGGGTAGTCCTCACGCCAGGTCTCCACCGCGGAGCCGCCCGGGTCGATCAGGTCCGGGTCGGATCCCTGGTCGTCGCGGACGGTGTAGCCCTGGGCATGCAGGGTATCGATGAACTCCCTGATGTTCTGCATGCGCACAGCCTAGGGGCAGGACCGCCCCGTCGACCGCCCTACGCCGGCCTCACGTCGGGCGAGTCGGGTCAGTCAGACGATCCGGCGGAGGCGCCGACGGTCGCCGGAGCGGGAGTGCTCGAGGTCGACTCGGTCGAGGACGTGGTGCTGGCGGACGACGTGCTGGTCCCGGCCGGGATCGAGGCGCTCGACCCGCTGCGGCTGTCCGTCTTGTAGAACCCCGAACCCTTGAAGACGACACCGACAGCGTTGAACACCTTGCGGAGGTCACCCTGGCAGGTCGGGCAGACCGTCAGGGCCGGCTCGCTGAAGGACTGGCGGACCTCGAGGTCGCGGCCGCAGCTGGTGCAGTGGTACTGGTAACGGGGCATGGGCACATCTCGTTCGGTGGGGGACGGGGACGATCCAGAAGGATACTGCCCGGAGTAACGTCATTGTGACCCCGGAGTGTTCCCGGCCCGTGCGACCGGTACTGACAGGCGGAACAGCTGCGACACCGGCGCCCCGGTGCCGCGCCTGCGGGTCTCAGTCGCCGCCGGTCTCCGCCTCGCGGACGGCGAGGCAGTTGATCAGCCCGCTGGGGGTGATCACCAGGTCCATCTCCCGGTCCCAGGGCTGCACCGGCAACGAGGGCATCATCTCGTCCTCATTGAGGAACAGGCAGGTGACCGCCTCGGCGCCGGCGTGTTCCAGGGCCCGGTCGTACCAGCCACCACCGGTGCCCAGACGTTCCCCCGCCGTGTCCCGGCCAGTCCCGGGCAGAGGATCAGCTCCGCCTCGGCCAGCGCGCCCGCGCCGAGGGCCGGGGTGGTCGGTTCCGGGATCCCGCGCAGCGCCAGCCGGAGGTGGTCGGTACCGCGGTAGACCGCCCAGTCGGGGCTGGGACGTCGGCCGCCGTCGGCGGGGCGGGCGAGGAGAGGGAGCAGTACCCGGACCTGGTGGCCGTGCAGCCACTCGACGATGCCGAGGGTGGAGGGCTCCGGATCGACCGACAGGTAGGCCGCCACCACGAGATCAGGCCCGAGGGCATCCCCGAGCAGATCGCGCAGGTGGCCGAAGCGGGCGGCGTCGTCCACCTCGCGCTCCGCCCCGGTCCGCATGCCCCGCCGGGTCACCACCGCGTCGCGGAGGACGTCCTTCGCCCGGGACAGGGCATCGAGGTCGACCCGGGACAGGCCGTCGGGGGTGGAGGGGGGAGGGAGTGCCACTCGCCTATCCTACGGGCATGGGACTGTTCCGCCGGAAGAAGCAGGCCGACGACGAGGCGAGCGTCGATCCCCGTCCGAAGCCTGGTCTACCCCCTCGTCCGGAACCGGACGTCGACGGCCTGCGGTCGGTGGAGGACCACCGGGCGTACGTGCTGTCGATGGTGCGCGAGCTGCCCGCGTTCGGGCAGTCGCTGCTCGATGCGGTCGGGCTCAGCCTGTGCGAGGAGATCGTCGCCGACCTGGACCTGCCGCGGTTCGACAACTCGGCGATGGACGGGTATGCCGTGCGCGCCGAGGACCTCGAGGGTGCCTCCCGGGCACACCCGGTCGCCCTGCCCGTCGTCCGGTCGATCACCGCCGGTGACGTGGCCGGTGCGGAGCTGGAGCCGGGAACCGTCGTGAAGATCATGACCGGGGCGCCGGTGCCGCCCGGCGCGGATGCGGTGGTGCCGTACGAGCACACGGATCGCGGGGCGGAGTCGGCGACCTTCCTGCATGCCCCCGAGGTCGGTGACAGCATCCGCCACATCGGCGAGGACATCGCCGTCGGGGACCACATCGCCGCTGTCGGCGACCGCCTCGGGCCGCGCCAGATCGGGATGCTCGCCGGCATCGGGATCGACCAGGTGCTGGTCCGGCCACGACCCCGTGTGGTGGTGATCTCCACCGGTTCCGAACTCGTGCAGCCCGGCTACGAGCTGCGGGAGGGGCAGATCTACGACTCGAACTCGTTCATGCTCGCCGCGCTCGCGCGCAGCGAGGGCGCCCAGGTGTTCCGCGTCGGGATCGTCAGCGACGACCCCGACGTCGTGGCGCAGGCGATCTCCGACCAGTTGGTCCGCGCCGACCTGATCCTCACCACCGGAGGGGTCAGCGAGGGCGACCGGGACGTGATCAAGGCGGTCATGCCGCGGCTCGGGCCGACGGACTTCTGCCGGGTCGCGATGCAGCCCGGCAAGCCTCAGGGCTTCGCGCTGATCGGTGACGACAACATCCCGGTGATCATGCTGCCGGGCAACCCGGTGAGCGCCTTCGTGTCGTTCGAGGTGTTCGTCCGCCCGGTGCTGCGCAAGATGATGGGGATCCAGCCGCTGGTGCGCCCGGTCGGCCACGCCCTCACCCGGACCATCATCAGGTCCCGAAGGGCAAGACACAGTTCCAGCGCGGCCTGGTGACCAGCACCCGGGACGGTCGCCGGCACGTGACGCCGATGGGTGGGGGAGGATCCCACAAGCTCGGCGACCTGGCCCGGGCCAATGCCCTGGTCATCATCCCCGCCGGCACCGACGTGGTCGAGGCCGGCAACCCCGTGGAGATCTGGATGATCGACGATGAGTGAGGCGGCGATGGACGGCAGTTCGGGCGATGACGCCCCGGTGGCGCTGACCCACCTCGACGAGCGGGGCGCCGCGCGGATGGTCGACATCTCGGGCAAGCCCGTGACCACCCGTACGGCCACGGCGCGCGGCGTCGTCCTGCTCAGCCCTGCGGCGGTGAGCGCGCTGCGTGACGACGCCCTGCCGAAGGGCGATGCCCTCGCCGTGACCCGGATCGCCGCGATCCAGGCGGCCAAGCACACCGCTGACCTGATCCCGCTGTGCCACCCGCTGCCGCTCAGCTCCGTCACGGTGGACCTCGAGGTGGTCGACGAGGGTGTCCGCATCGAGGTGAGCGTACGGACGACGTCGCGGACCGGGGTGGAGATGGAGGCCCTCACCGCGGTCAGCGTGGGTTGCCTGACCCTGATCGACATGGTGAAGGCGGTCGACAAGCACGCCACCATCACCGATGTCCGGGTGGTCGCGAAGGCCGGCGGGCGCAGCGGCGACTGGAGCGCGACGTGACCTCGCGCGCCGTGGTCATCACCTGCTCCACCCGCGCCGCGGCCGGGACGTACGAGGACCGGTCCGGCCCGGCGGCCGTCGCCGGGCTGCGGGCGCTGGGCCTGGAGTGTCCCGATCCCGTCGTCGTCCCCGACGGCCCGCTGGTGGGAGCGGCACTGCGCGAGGCGATCGCTGACGCCCCCGCCGTCGTGGTGACCACCGGGGGCACCGGGTTGGCGCCCACGGACACCACTCCGGAGGAGACCGCGCCGCTGCTCGACCGGCAGGTCCCCGCTCTGGCGGCCGCGATCGTCGCCCGCGGGGTGGCTAACGGTGTGCCGACCGCGGTGCTGAGCCGCGGACTGGTCGGCCTCGCCGGAGCCACCCTGGTGGTCAATCTCCCCGGCTCCCGTGGCGGTGTCGCCGACGGTCTGGCCGTGCTCGCGGATGTGCTGCCCCATGCCCTGGACCAGGTCCGGGGTGGCGACCACCCGAGGCCCGACGCGTGACCGGGCCGCTCGACACCACCTGGCCGGTGTCCGTACGCCGTGGCCGGGTCGCGCTGCGGCCGATCCGGCGTCGTGACGGCCGGGTCTGGACTGAGGTGCACGAGCGCAACGACGCCTGGTTGCGGCCGTGGGAGGCGACGGTTCCCCCGCAGGCCGCGGCCTCGGCGCCCAGCAGCTTCGCCGAGATGACCCGCGACCTGCTCCGCCAGGCGCGGGCGGGGCGTACGTTGCCGTGGCTCGTCTGGTACGACCCGGTGGACGAGGGGGACCCGCGCGGACCCGGGGTGCTGGCCGGTCAGTTGACGGTGTCGGGCATCACCCGCGGCTCGGCGCAGTGGGCGCAGTTGGGCTACTGGGTGGACGAGCGTTGGGCCGGTCGCGGCATCATCCCGCTGGCCGTCGCGATGGCCACCGACCACTGTCTGGGCCCGTTGGGCCTGCACCGGATGGAGATCGTCATCCGCCCCGAGAACGTCAACAGCCGGCGCGTCGTGGAGAAGCTGGGCTTCCGCGGCGAAGGGATGCGCCCCGCCTACCTGCACATCGACGGGGAGTGGCGTGACCACCTCGTCTACGCCCTCAATGCGGACGAGATCGGCCCCGGGGGACTGGTCGCGCGGCTGACTGGATCAGGGCGCGCGGCGGGGCTCATCGGGGGGCCCACGGCAGGTCGCAACGACGAGCTGCCCGACACTCCGCCAGGGATCACGGACCGATAACGACGCACCCCGTACCGTTCGGGGTGTGGGACTGACGGGAGTGATCATCGCTGTGGTGGCCGTGGCGTGGCTGGCCTTCGGCGTACCGCAATTCCTCTCCGTCCCGCGCGCTGTCGAGGAAGAGGTCCGCGATCCCGCCGAACAGATCGGCGGGGCGGTCCGCATCCTCCGAGCCCCTGCCCCTGCCCCGGCCCCGGACGGCGCCGGTCAGGACGCGTCGGTGCCCTTGGTGGACGCCGAGGGCAAGCCGTTCGCCCGGGCGGAGATCTCGACCAGGCTCACCCGGCGGGCGGAGTTGGCCCGCCTGCGCAGGATCGAGGTGGCCGCCGTCCGGATCCGTCGCAGGGCCCTGCTCGGCGTGCTGCTCGTCGACCTGCTCATCGTCGCCGGCTGCCTCGCGCGCTGGTGGCCCTGGTGGCTCTGCGCCGGGGCCGGTGCCCTGTTGGTGGCGGCCGTGGTCGGCCTGCGGGTGAGTGTGGTGCTGGTGGAACGCGAGCTGGGCCGCCGGATCGACGCACTGCGGACCGGCAACCAGGAACGTACGCTCGCGATCAGCCGTGCGGAGCTGCAGGCGGTCGCTGAGGGCCCCGGCGAGGCGGGCTCGGACGCCTCCCGCACCTCCCGTGACCTGGTCTCGGTGCGCCAGCCGCTGTTAGAGGGCCTCCCGTCCCGCCATGCCACGCCCTCGCTGTGGGAGCCGGTGCCGGTCACCGCGCCGACGTACGTCCAGCGGCCGATCGTCGCGCGGAGCGTGCGGACGATCGACCTGGCCAGCACCGATCTCAACGCGGCGATGGACCGGGCCCAGGGTGACGTCCCAGTGGCGCTCGATGCGCGCCGGGCGGATGGTGAGCGGGCTTCGCGGCGGCCGAAGCTGCGGGCCGTCGGTGAATGACCTGCCGGTTTGGGGACTCGGCGGGGTGGTGCTAGAGTTCCAGTCCTGTCGGGACACTCCGGTGACGGCTGACAAGGGGCATTGGCGCAGTTGGTAGCGCGTCTCGTTCGCAATGAGAAGGTCAGGGGTTCGAATCCCCTATGCTCCACAATTCAAGACGTACTAGAACACCTGACATCGGCAGATGTCGGTGCTGGTGCCAGGGCGGCGAAGGGCTCGACGAGCCGGATCGTCGCCCTTTAGTCTTCGCTGATCTCGATCGTTGAGCGGGCTCTGGACCTGCTGCCAGGCGTACTGTTCGAACACCCCCGCACGAGCGGCGCAAGCGATGGTGCGGAGTGGGTCTCTCTGGCGAGCCGTACGATCAACGACCGATTCGTTCACCCTCTCCAGCTTCAATGACCGTCTTGAGCACCGTCATCGCACCCATGCCGTGGGGCCAGCCGGTGTAGAACGCGAGATGCAGGAGGGCTTCCTTCAACTCGTCCTCGGTGACGCCGTTCTGGCGGGCGAAGTCGAGGTGGAACCGCAGCTGGTCGGTCTTGCCCATCGCGGTCAGTGCAGCGACCGTGACGAGGCTGCGGTCCCGCTTGGACAGGCCCTCACGCTCCCAGACCTCGTCGAACAGCACGGCGTCGGTGTAGTGGACCATTCCGGGGGCGAAGTCGCCGAAGGCGTTCTTCCCGCCGCTCCACCCGGTGCTCTTGGTGTCGCTCATGATTGTTCCTCTCGGTCTCGCGCTTCGCGGATACCCCTATGACACCGCGTACCTGCCCCTATGACACCGCGTACCTGCGCCCGGAGGGAGGCTCTGGTGAGGGGTGTACCAGTGGAGACTCCCTGGCGAGAAGAAGCCCGAATACCGTTGAGGTCATGGACACCAGGGACGAAGCGCGGGAGTTCCTCATGTCCCGTCGGGCCAATCTCAGCCCCGAGCAGGCGGGTCTGACTGCCGCTGGGCACCGGCGGGTGGCAGGGCTGCGTCGCAGCGAGGTCGCGATGCTCGCAGACGTGAGTCCCGAGTACTACGCCAAGATCGAGCGCGGCAATCTGCTCGGGGTCTCCGATGCGGTGCTGGAGTCGGTCGCGCGAGCCCTGCAGCTCGACGATGCCGAGCGCGAGCACCTCTTCGATCTAGCGCGGGCGGCGAACGGTGGCGCGCAGACCGTTCGGCGACGCAAGCCGAAGACTTGGACGGCGAGAGAGAGCCTGACCCGTGCGCTGGACGCTGTCACGGATGGTCCGGCGTTCGTCCGCAACGGCCGCATGGACATCCTGGCGACCAACGCCCTGGGCCGCGCCTTCTACGACGAGGTCTTCGACGGGGCAGGGCAGGGCAACCTCGCCCGCTTCTGCTTCCTCGACGAGCGGGCCAGGACGTTCTACCCGGATTGGGAGAAGGCCGCAGACATCACCGTGGCGATCCTGCGTGCCGAGGCCGGCCACGATCCCCGGGACAAGCAGTTGCAGGACTTGGTTGGAGAGCTCTCCACCCGCAGTGACGCGTTCCGGACCCGGTGGGGCGCGCACAACGTGCGCCGGCACGGCTCTGGGACGAAGGAGTTCCACCATCATGCTGTCGGAGATCTGACTCTTACCTACGAGGGCTTGGAGCTGACCGCAGAGCCGGGTCTGTCGTTCCTCATCTACACGGCGGAGCGTGGCTCGCCCAGCGATGAGCGGCTGCGGCTGCTGGCAAGCCTCGCCGCCGCCCCGCCATTGCCGCGCCCGGTGCGCGACGAGACCATCACGACGAAGGAGTAAGCATGCACACCAGGACACTCGGACAGGGCCTTCAGGTCTCCGCGATCGGGCTCGGCGCGATGGGCATGTCCCAGGGCTACGGCCCCAACCCCGGCAATCGAGATCAGATGATCGCGGTGCTGCGCTCCGCCGTCGAGGAAGGCGTCACCTTCTTCGACACGGCCGAAGTCTACGGCCCCTACGTGAACGAGGAGCTCGTCGGCGAAGCCCTCGAACCGATCCGCGACCAGGTCGTGATCGCCACGAAGTTCGGGTGGGACATCAAGGACGGGAAGAGCGTCGGCCTCGATAGCCGGCCCGAGCAGATCCGCCGCGTCGCCGAAGCCTCGCTGAAGCGGCTGCGTACGGAGGTGATCGACCTGTTCTATCAGCACCGAGTAGACCCGCAGATACCGATCGAGGATGTCGCCGGCACCGTCGGGGAGCTGATCGCCCAGGGCAAGGTCCGCCACTTCGGCCTCTCGGAGGCGTCCGCCGCCACGATCCGCACCGCCCACGCCGTTCAGCCGGTCACCGCCGTGCAGAGCGAATACTCGCTGTGGACCCGCGATCCCGAAGCGGAGGTACTGCCGACGCTCGCGGAGCTGGGCATCGGGTTCGTGCCGTTCAGCCCGCTCGGCAAGGGCTTCCTCACCGGCACCGTGGACTCATCCACCTCCTTCGCCGAGGGCGACATCCGCAGCCGGGTTCCCCGGTTCGAGGCGGAGAACCTCGCCGCCAACCTGAAGCTCGTCGACCACGTCAAGGCCCTCGCTGCGGCGAAAGGTGCGACGCCGGGACAGATCGCGCTGGCGTGGCTCCTCGCGCAACAGAGCTGGATCGCACCGATCCCTGGCACCCGCCGCATCGAGCGCATCCGCGAGAACGCCGCCTCGACCCAGGTCGCGTTGTCCGCCGACGAGCGCGCCGACCTCGACGCTCTCGTCCGGCGGATCGGCGTGAGTGGAGACCGCTACAACGCCGAACACATGGCCTACGTCGGCCGCTGATGACAGAAGGAGAACAGCATGAGAGACGGCACTGACCAGATATTCCCGATAGGGGACACGAACGACGCCTTCGCTCAGTACTTCATTGGCCAGAGCTACCTCGCACCCCTGACTGACGGGAGCGTCCCGGTCAGCAACGTGACCTTCGAACCGAGCTGCCGGAACAACTGGCATATCCACCACGGCACGAACGGCGGTGGCGACCAGATCCTGCTGTGCACGGCCGGATCCGGCTGGTACCAGGCCCAGGGCGAGGAGCCCGTGAGCATGGAACCGGGCACCGTGATCCGCGTCCCCGCTGGCACCAAGCACTGGCACGGCGCGAAAGCCGATTCCTGGTTCAGCCACCTGGCATTCATCACCCCGGGCCAAAGCATCAGCAACGAATGGCTCGAACCGGTTACGGAGGAGGTGTACGGCCGCCTCGCGAAGTAAGACGGGAACGAGCGAGCATCCTGAACGAGATCTACACCCTGTAGCGGGTACTCACAACGGTCGCGAGCAGGTGTACATGACGGTGCGGATGCGGCGCTCGGCGAGGTTGGCCACCTGATTGGCGGCCATCTGCCCGAACGCGTCCCCCAGGAAGGCGGCAAAGGTGACTGGTGGCGGTCCGTCCCGCTCGATCCGGGCCCGCATCTGCCGGAACCAGACGAGGCTCTCGTCCGACGAGTCGACCTCCGAGAGGACGTCGAAACCGGCCGCTGGGAGCAGTTCGCGCATGTCGTCCAGGGTGGCGAGGAAGCTGGTGGAGGAGTCGTGGGCCCACGGAACGGGGTAGTGGACGTCGCCGCCTTCACCCTGCAGCACGTCGTAGACGACGAACCTGCCGCCCGGTCGAAGCACCCGGAAGGCTTCGGCGTAGAGCGCCGGCTTGTCGGAGATGTTCATCGCGACGTGCACGGTCAGCGCACCGTCCACAGAGCCGTCCGGAAGGCCGGTGGCGGTCGCATCGCCCACCCGGAAGCGGGTGTGGGCGGCCATGCCCGTCCACTCCGAGAGCGCCGTCGCCACCTCGCAGAATTCCGGGGTGAGGTCGACGCCGGTGATCGTGCACCCGGTCAGCTCGGCGAGCGTCCGAGCGGGACCGCCCAGTCCGCTCCCGAGGTCGAGCACGTGCGAGCCGGCCCCCAGCCCGAGGGCCTCGACGATCTCCAGGGACGCCGCACGACCTCGGATGTGGAACTCGTCGACCGGGGCGAGGTCGGCAGGCCGCAGCTGGGTACGGTCCAGGCCAGCGGAGTCCAGGGCGGAACTGATCGCCGCCACCAGCCCGCCGGGGCCCCCGTAGAACCTCGAAACCTGGTCCATGGGCCTATGGTCGCACGCGGCGACCGTGACGTCGATCACCAAGCAGCCCTTCTCCGGCTCGGCGTCGAGCCGGCCTTTGAGGGCTGTTGAGGGGCGTGAGGCGACCCTTACACTGAGGTCACCCATCCGGGTCTCACCCTCAGGACCTGCCATGTCTGCATCGCCGATCGGCGCCGAACGCGCCGGGTCGCCATCCCAGGGAGTCGCTCGGCCGCGCCGATTCCTCGCCGCCGGCACCCCGGTCCGTCCTCGCGTCGGTGCGGGGACCAGACGTCACCGGGCCGGTCCCCGGATGCAGCGGCGCCTGGCCCGTCTGGCGCGCGCGACGGTCGACAGCCCAGTGGCGGTCACCCGGGAGGAGCCGGGCGAGATCGCTGCCGGTCTCGAGACGGTGCTCGAACACGCCCGACGCGGGCTCGAACGACTGACTCCGGAGCAGGCCGTGGCGGCGTGGCGTGGGGGTGCGCTGCTGGTCGACATCCGTACGTCGGAGCAGCGCGCCGAACGAGGAGCACTCCCCGGGGCGATCTGCATCGACAGGACAGTTCTCGAGTGGCGCCTGCAGCCGGGCGGGCGCCACTCGATCCCCGAGCTGGCGGGGCCGGACACCCAGGTCATCGTCGTGTGCCGACAGGGCTACAGCAGCTCACTGGCCGCGGCGTCCCTTCGGTCGATCGGCCTGCAGCGGGCGACAGACATGATCGGCGGCGTGGAAGCGTGGATCGAGGCGGGACTGCCGCTCTCGGACGATCCCCCGGACGTACGCCGCTGACCCTGATAGGACCGACTGGCCGCCGCCGAAGGCGCCGGTGCCGGCGTCGCCGGATCCAGGCGTCACGACTGGCCGGTGCGGACGGCGCCGTGGCGGTGCTGCGTCTAGGACACCTCGAACCGCTCCATCATGTCGTTGTCCTCGTGCTCGACGATATGGCAGTGGTGCACGTACCTCTGCGGGGTATCGGTCGCGGTGGTGGGGAGGCTGAACTTGGCGCGCACCACGGTGACCTGGCCAGGGTTGGCCTTGACGGTGTCCTTGAACCCGGCCTCCTCGGGGGCTGGTGGTTGGAGAGCCGACTTCAGGAAGGGCACCAGCGTCGTGACATCCTGTCGGGGGACGCCGTGGGTGGTCCCGTACTTCGCGACATAACCGGCTACGTCGAAGGTGTAGCGGCCCAGCACCGTGAATCCGAAGAGGTGGGTGTGCATCGGGTGGGTGTCCGGCGTGGTGTTCACGTAGTACCAGTCCTCGACCTCGCCGACGTTCAACTGCTCCACGTGAGGTGTCGCGGACATGTAACCGGCACCGTTCAGATTCATCGTCCACGACGGCGTGTTTGCCCCGACCTCGTTCAGGGTGATCATCCGGTTTCTGACGCCGCTGAGGCCCCTCGGGTTGGGGGCGCCGATGCTGATCAGTTCTGTCAGTGTCGCCTCAGGCGGAGGCAGGGTGGTGATCACGGTCTTCAGTGCTCCGCCGGACGCCACAGGCTTCACCCGGAACTGCATCACCTGTGACAGGTTGGGCGCCGGGTTACTGATCGGGGTCGGTGGGTTCGAGTTCTGCAGGAGGATGGTCTTACCGGCGAGACGGGTGAAGTCCACGAGGACGTCGAAGCGCTCGGCCGGCGCCATCGTCAGGCGGCTGGCTGGTAACGGTGCCGTAGGCCGGAGGCCCAGTTCGGTGCCGATGATGAACATCGGGGCGTTCATCTTCAGGGACATGATGCGCGCGTTGCAGCCGTTGAGGAACCGGAAGCGGTAGACCGCCGGTTCCACGTCCAGGTGGGGCCAGACCTTGCCGTTGACCAGCATCACGTCCCCGAAGTACTCCGGGATCCACGGCCCGTTCAGACTGGCGGGGTTGGTGGGGTAGAGCAGGGAGCCGTCCGCGTTGAAGCGCCGGTCCTGGATGACCAGTGGCAGTTCGTACGGCCCTTGGGGCAGATCCGCTCTGGAGCCGCTGTCCCAGTCGTCGCGCAAGAGGTAGCCTCCGGCAAGCCCGGCGACGACGTTCAATCGGGTGGCGCCCAGGAGGTGGTCGTGGAACCACAGCCCCGCCGCCGGTTGCTCGTTGGGGTAATCAGCCGTTTGGAAACTTCCGTACCCGGCGGGGGAGGAGGCGAACGGATTGCCGTCGTTCACCCCGGCGACGAAACCACCGTGCAGGTGGGTCAGGATTCCGGTCCCCGTGTGGTTCTCCGTCCACTGGGTGTAGCTGTTGGCGTTGCCGAACACGCTCAGGTAGTCCTGATCATGCAGGTTGTTGACGTAGTTGACCGTCACCGGGTGGCCACGCTTGGCCATCAAGATCGGTCCGAGGTACGACGCCGACGCCGTGTCCGCTGCGGGTCCCCCGACCCGTGTGTACCCGAAGAGCGTCGTCGGCTTCGGGAACTGGCTGTGCACCTGGCGCTGTACGAGGGTCGCCGTCAGCGTCTGGGATCCACCGGCCGTGATGTCGACGAGGTTGTCGGTCAACCGTGGCATCGGATCGAGGTAGGGCGTCAGGCTTCCGGCTACGCTGACGGCCGCTGCCGCCCTGGTGCGAGGCGCAAAGCCCCGCAATCCTGCAGCGGCCACCACTCCGCTGCTCACCATCAAGAATTCCCGCCGTGTCGGCATTTCCTGCCCCCCTTGATCGGCCACCGCGGTGACGTCCGTCCTGCTGGACGAAGACGTCGACTTTCGATAAAGGTACGGCGCGTGACCGAGGTCACACCAGCCCCAAACACAGGGCAGACACAAGAACTACACACCGCGTTCGTAGAGAGTGGGGGCTGCTCTCAGGATCCTGTGGGTAGAGCGGCCCATAGGATGCCCTCATCGGCATGGATTTCGCCCCCTCGTCGGGGCTCACGCGCAGACTGCTCGACACGCTCCGCCGGTCCGGATCGGTGTTCCCGCAGGATGAACTCGCTGCCCTGGTGGCCGCCGCGAGCGGGTCGAGCGAACTGACCGAACTGGTCGACCGGCGCGCCGACGGTGTCCCTGTCGAGGTCCTCGTCGGGTACGCCTGGTTCGGTGACCTACGGATCAGGGTCACCTCCGGAGTATTCATCCCCCGGCACCGCACTGAGTACCTGGTGGAACGTGCCCTGCGGCACCTCAGCCCGGGCGACCGGCTGCTCGATCTCGGCTGCGGGAGCGGCGCGGTGGCGGCCCTCGTGGCGCATCACGTCGGGGCGCTTGACATCACCGCGATGGACATCGATCCCGTGGCTGTTGGCTGTGCCCGGATCAACCTGCCACCACCCGCGCGGGTGGTGCTGGCTGATTCGCCGGCCGCCCTGGCCCCGGAGCGGTTCCACGTGATCGTCGCCAACCTGCCCTACGTCCCGACAGCGCGGCTCCCGTACCTGCCGCGTGACGCCCGGGACTACGAGCCGTTGGTCGCGCTCGACGGCGGGTGGGACGGGCTGGATCCGCTGCGCCGGGTCGCACCGCACCTGCTGTCGCGCCTGCTGCCGGATGGGTGGTTCCTCGTCGAAGTGGGTGAGGACCAGACGGAGCCGGCCGCCGCGATCCTTCGAGGCGTGGGCTTCGCCGCCGTGGCGGTGAGTGTGTCGAACGACCGGGACACCAACGTGGTCGAGGCACGACGCTGACCTCCGCGCGACCGACGCCGTTCGGTGCGAGGATCCAGGCATGAGCAAGCATGTGGCGGCCTCCGCCAGCGTTCTGATCGATCGTCCGGTGGACGACGTGTTCGCCTTCTTCGCCGATGCGGAGAACAGCCCGCGGTGGCGTTCCGGGGTGATCTCCATCCGTCGCGTCGGGGAGGACCTCGGCGTGGGCACGGTCTACGAGCAGTCGGTGGCGGGCCCGGGTGGCCGGCCGATCAGGGCCGACATCCGGTTGACGGCGTACGAGGCCGGCAGGCGCGTCGCGTTCGAGACCATCGCCGGCCCGGTACGTCCGCGCGGGGAGTACCTCTTCGAGCCGGTGGAGGGCGGCACCCGGGTCGTGTTCGACCTCGCCGCCGACCTGGACGGCGTCAAGGCACTGCTGATGGCCGGGCCGGTGCAGAAGACGATGGACGCCGAGGTGGCGGCACTCGCGAAGGCGAAGGACCAACTCGAGCACCCATGAACCCCGGGGGTATTGGCACAACCCTTGATATTCAGTTTGCGTGATGGTATCCATAAGTTTGCGTACGCCTTGGAGCTCCTTGTCGCCGAGGCCGTCGAAAGGACACTTGGGATGACCGATCACATCTGGCAGCGGGTCCGTGAAGAGGTGGCGCGCGACGCGGCCCAGGAACCGGCTCTGGCGAGCTTCCTGCATTCCGTCGTGCTGGGCCACCCCGACCTTGAGTCGTCGCTCGCCCACATCCTGGCGAGCAAGCTGAACAGCACCACGCTCACCGAGCTGACCCTGTTCGACATGATCAAGGCCGCGCTGGACGCGGAGCCGGGGATCGGGATCGCCGTGCGCGAGGACCTGGCCGCGGTGCTCTCCCGCGACCCGGCAACGCGCGGGTACTCGCAGCCGCTGCTCTACTTCAAGGGCTTCCACGCCCTGCAGGCGCACCGCATCGCCCATTGGTACTGGATCCACGATCGTCAGGCGCTGGCGCTCTACCTGCAGAGCCGCACCTCCGAGGCGTTCGCCGTCGACATCCACCCGGGCGCTCGGATCGGCAAGGGCATCCTCTTCGACCACGCCACCAGCATCGTGATCGGCGAGACCGCGGTCATCGAGGACGACTTCTCGATGCTGCACGAGGTCACCCTGGGCGGCACCGGCAAGGTCGGTGGCGATCGGCACCCGAAGATCGGGCGTGGCGTGATGATCGGGGCCGGCGCGAAGGTGCTCGGCAACATCAAGGTCGGCGAGGGCGCCAAGATCGGTGCCGGCAGTGTCGTGCTGTCCGACGTGCCCGCGTTCACCACAGTCGCCGGGGTCCCGGCCCGCCCGGTGAGCTACCCGGCCCACGCGCATCCGGCCCTCGACCTCGAGCAGGAGCTGATCGAGTCCGAGCGCCGCGAGCGGCAGAACGCCTGGGGCGCCGGCCCGGCCTGAGCCGCCTTCGCGAACGCAGGTGGGTCGCTAGTCTGTGGGCATGCCTGCCGCCGAACACCCGCTGATGACCACGCCGCCGTGGGGGACCAGCTCCCGGACCTGTGGACCGGTGGATGACGTCAGTTGTGACGTGCTGATCGTTGGGGCGGGCATCGTCGGTCTCACCACGGCGCTGGCCGCCACGCGTGCGGGGGCGAGCGTCGTGGTGGTCGACGCCGCGCGGATCGGTGCCGGCACCAGTGCCTCCACGCCGGGGGTCGCCTCGATCCTGCACGGTGTCTCCTGCCAGGTGATCGAGGAGACCCACGGCAGTGACGCCGTCATGAGGTACGTGGCGGAGCTCGAACGGGCCCTGGACTTCATCGGCCACGAGGCCGCCGCCGGAGGCGTGCCCACCCGGACGCTGCCCAGTCACGCCGTCGTCGAGGACGCCCACCAGGCCCACCAGTTGCAGCGGGAGCGGTTCGCGATGCGGGCCGCCGGTGTCGACCCACGGACTGACGACAAACCCGGCCTGCCCTTCGCCACCCGGCCGTCGATCCGGGTCGACGGCGCGCTGGCGCTCCAACCCCGCCAGTACGCCGAGGCACTCGGCCGCGCCGTGGTCGCCGGCGGAGGTCTCATCCACGAGGGCAGCCGGCTGGCCCGATTGGTCCCCGGCGCCCCGATCCAGGCCCACTTCACCGGCCGCGACGAGGCCGGTGTGGAGCACGTCGCGGTGGTCCGGGCCGGCTCCGTCCTGCTCGCCACCGGTGTGCCGGAGCCCGACTTCGGGCTCGTCGGCCCGCGGCTGCTCCCGACCACGGTGCACGCCCTGGCCGGTCACGGCTACGACCTCGACGCGGCCTATCGGCTGATCGACGACCCGGAGCGACCGTACGTGCTGCGGCCGGGGTTCCGGCCCGGCCAGGTCGTCGTGGCCGGGAGGGCCCACGTCGCGGGCCGGGGCGACCGGCCGGCGGCGGAGGAGCTCGGGGCCTGGGTGGCGTCGCACCTGCCGGACCTGGAGATCACCCACCGGTGGCAGTACGACTGCTATCGCAGCTACGACGGGCTGCCCCTGGTCGGTGAGGTCGGCCTACGCAGCAACGGCATCCATGTCGCCACCGGCTTCGGGGACGACCACATGGCCGCCGCCACCGCGGGCGCCCTGCAGATCGCCGACCACATGGTGGGGTCGGGCACGCGCCTGCCCTGGAGTCCGGTCCATCCCCGCGGCTCGGTCGCCGGCCAGGCCCGTGGCCTGGCCCGCATCGGTGCGGCACGGGTGCGCAGCCGGTTCCGCCGCGACTGAGCCGGACGCTCAGACCCAACTGGTGAACCACATCCGGGCCCACCACTGGGACCAGGTCAGGATCCCGTCGGTGTAGATCGGCCAGAAGTAGGCGAAATTGAGGATCACCAGCGCCACGTAGAGGCCGGCGACGATCGCCCCCAGGCGGCGCCGCCACCCGCCCTGCACCGGACCGATGATCCGGCCGAGGCACATCGCCAGCGCGGTGACGGTGAAGGGCACGATGCAGATCGCGTAGAAGTAGAACAGCGGCCGGTCGGTGTACTGGTACCAGGGCAGCCACATCGCCAGCGCGCCCACGACGGGCACCGAGAAGCGCTGGTCGCGCAGGCCGATCCACAACAGGATCGCCGCCACCAGCGCCGCGGCGGCGCCCCACCACAGCAGTGGCGTGCCGAGCGTCGTCATCACCCGGATGCAGTTCTCGGTGCCGGGCGGGCAGCCGTCGGTGCCGGGGGCGATGTCGTTCACCGCGTCGAGGCCCAAGGGGCGCATCAGGATCAGCCATCCCCAGGGCCCCGACTGGTAGGGGTGGGTGGCGTGGTTGATGTAGGAGCCGGTGTGGAACTGGTAGATCTCGCGATGGAAGGCCACCAGCGAAGCGAGGGCCCGGGGCAGGTGTCGCGCCAGCGCCGTCTCGGGATGCTCGGCCGCCCACTGCCGGTCCCAGCCACTGGCCGTTGCCAGCCACGGGATCCAGGTGGTGAGGTAGGCCGCGAGCGCGACCGGGACCAGCTGCAGGAAGGCCGGGATCCCGTCGCGCAGTGCGCCACGCAGCAAGGGGTTCCGGGCGCCGGCGAGCCGGCGGGCGCCGATGTCCCAGGCCAGGCTGAGGATCGCGAAGGCCGCCAGTGCGTATACAGAGTCCCACTTCGTGGCGATCGAGCAGCCGAACAGCACTCCGGACGCCGCCCGCCACGGTCGCCACCAGAGCAGGGGGCCGAGGGAGCCGTCCAGGTCGGCCAGTCCGCGGGTCTCGAGGTGGGTGGCGAGCCGGGCCCGCATGGCGTCCCGGTCACGGACGAGGCAGGCGACCGCCGCCACCAGGAACGTGGCCTGGAAGATGTCGAGCAATGCCAGCCGGCTCATCGTGAACGCCAGTCCGTCGACGGTGAGCAGGATCCCCGCAATGGCGGCGACGAGGTTCGACCGGGACAGGCGGCGGGTGAGCACCATGGTGGCGGAGATCAGCAGCGTGCCGAACACGACGGCCATGAACCGCCAACCGGACGGGGTCATCCCGAACATCCACTCACCGACCGCGATGAGCAGCTTCCCCATCGGCGGATGCACGACGAACTCGGCCGCGGTGCCCATCTGGTCGACCGCTCCCCGGACGATGAGGTCGTTCGCGTTGTCCGACCAGGTCAGTTCGTAGCCGTGGTGGAGCACCGACCAGGCGTCCTTGGCGTAGTAGGTCTCGTCGAACACCAGGCGCACCGGGTCACCCAGGTGCCACAGCCGCAGCAGGAACGCCACCACGGACACCACGGCCACGATCAGCCATCCCTGGCGCACGGACGGCATCGCCGGCCGCAACTGTTCCACGATCGTCGGGACGTCGCCGGGGGTGGCAGACTCGGCCTCGGGCCGTGGATCCACTGACAGACTCACGCCGCCATCGTACGGAGCCACCGGCAAGGGAGATCAGAGTGAACACAGCGGGCACGCCCGGTGAAGGGCTCCTGGTGCTGGCCGGTGCCCCCATCGGGGACGTCGACAACGTCTCGCCCGCCTTCCGTCAGGCCTTGTCACAGGCCGAGGTGATCGCCGCCGAGGACACCCGGCGCTTCCTCGACCTGCTCCGGCGGATGGGGCTGGAGGTGTCCGGGCGCGTCGTTTCCTACTTCGAGGGCAACGAGGCGTTCCGTACGCCCGGGTTGTTGCAGGAACTGCAGGAGGGACGCCGGGTCGTCGTCGTCACCGATGCCGGTATGCCGTCGGTCTCCGACCCCGGTTACCGGCTGGTCCGCGCGGCGGTCGAGGCCCGTATCCGGGTGACCGCTGTGCCCGGGCCGTCGGCCGTCCTGACCGCCCTGGCGGTCTCCGGACTGCCGGTGGACCGGTTCTGTTTCGAGGGCTTCCTGCCGCGCAAGACGGGCGAGCGGCGTCGGCGGTTCGCCGACCTCGCCGACGAACGGCGCACGATGGTCTTCTTCGAGGCCCCGCACCGGCTGGCCGACTTCCTCACCGACGCGGCGGCCGTCCTCGGCGCCCAGCGACCGGCCGCTGTCTGCCGCGAGCTCACCAAGACGTACGAGGAGGTCGTCCGCGGACCGCTGACCGAGTTGGCGTCCTGGGCGGTCGAGGGGGCCCGGGGTGAGATCACCGTGGTCATCCAGGGGGCGGACGCTCCGGTCGTGGACCAGGCAGCTGCGGTCGCTCAGGTGCGGGCGCTGCACGAGCAGGGGATGCGGCTCAAGGACGCGGCCAAGGAAGTGGCCGCCCGGACCGGTCTGGGCGGCAACGACCTCTACCGGGCGGCCCTCGCGGCCGACGGTGACCAGTGACGGCCGATGGCGTGTCACATGGTCGACACGTAAGGGCCGTAGGATGCGCCCCGTGAAGGACACCCCGGCACCCCTGCCCGAGGCGCTCCCCGCGCCGGTCACCGATTCCCATACCCACCTCGACACGACGGTCGACTACACCGGCCTCGCCGTGGACGACCTGGTCAACCGCGCAGGATCTGTCGGCGTGACCCGTACGGTCCAGGTCGGCTGCGACGTGGAGAGTTCCCGCTGGGCCGTCGAGCTCGCCGCGCGGGAGCCCTCCGTGGTCGCCACCGTGGCGATCCACCCCAACGACGCCGCCCGGCTCGTCGAGAGGTCGGGCCGCTCCGCGCTCGACGAGGCGTTGCGCGAGATCGAGGCGCTGGCTGCCGACCCACGTGCCGACGTCGTCCGCGGCGTGGGGGAGACGGGGCTGGACTTCTACCGGACCTCCGCGGGCCGCGGCCGGGACGCCCAGCACGTGGCCTTCGCCGCGCACCTGGCCATTGCCGCCCGGTATGACCGCACCGTCGTGGTGCACGACCGCGACGCCCACCGCCCGATCGTCGACGTCCTGGATGCCGAAGGCGTCCCGGACCGGCTGGTGATGCACTGCTTCTCCGGCGACGCCGCCGACGCCCGGGTCTTCCTCGACCGGGGCGCGTGGCTCTCGTTCCCCGGCACGGTCACCTTCCCGGCCAACGAGGCTCTGCGCGGTGCCTTCGACGTGGTGCCGCTGGACCGGTTGCTGGTCGAGACCGACGCACCCTTCCTCACTCCGGTGCCGCAGCGCGGGTGGCCCAACGCCGGCTATCTCGTCCCGCACATCGTCCGGTTCCTGGCCGAACGTCGCGGCGTACCCGTCGACGAGCTGTGTGCCGTCCTGGTGCAGAATGCCCACGACGCGTTCGGTGGGCCCTGGCAGGCCTGGGGCGATCACTCCGATCCGGACCTCTGATCTACACAATGCCCGCTGACAAGGAAAGACGCTCAATGGTGGAACATGGTCGCCGGTACGCGGACGGAGGTGTCCCGACCACGTCGGCGGCACCACGACGATCGGCCGATTTGGTCACGAGCAGGTCTCGACGTTATCGTTTCGTGACGTTGCAAGATCTGGGCGCGTTTCGCCCGACTGTTGAGCGGGAGAACCCCTTCGTGCAAAAGAAGACCATCGCCGTCATCGCGACCGGCACCGTGCTGACCCTCGGGCTGGGAACGGTCGGCATCAACGAGGCCATGGCCAAGACCGTGACGGTCTCCCTGGACGGGACGCCGACACAGTTCCGGACGTACGCCGGGACCGTCGGCCAGGCGCTGTCCGCCAAGGGCATCACCCTCAGCGACCACGACGTCGTCGCCCCCTCCGCCGATGCGGCGCTGACCGAGGGCGAGCAGATCTCGGTGCAGTACGCCCGCCCCGTGACCGTCACCATCGACGGCCAGGCGCGCACCATCTGGACCACCGCCACCTCGGTCGAGCAGGTCCTCGCCATGCTGCAGCTCACCGACGGGAACGCGCTGGTCTCCACCAGCCGCTCCAGCGCGATCGGCCGCGACGGACTGTCCTTCAGCGTCGAGACCCCCAAGCACGTCGAGATCGACGTCGACGACAAGTCCCTGCAGGTCGTCTCCACCACGCGCACGATCGACGACCTGCTCAAGGAGCAGCAGATCAGCCTCGGCGACGGCGACAAGGTCGACCCCGGGATGACCACGGTGCTGACCGACGGACTCAAGGTCACGATCACCCGGGCGCCCAAGCCCGCCCCGCAGCCGGTGGCCACCCCCAAGCCGGCGCCCAAGCCCGCAGCGGCCCCCGCGCCGGCACCCGCGCCCAAGCCCACGGCCACCACCAGCACCAAGTCGAGCACCAGCAGCTCGACCTCGTCGAGCAGCTCGACCTCCAGCACCGTCTGGGACAAGATCGCCCAGTGCGAGTCCGGCGGCAACTGGTCGATCAACACCGGCAACGGCTACTACGGCGGCCTGCAGTTCAACCTCACCACCTGGCGCGCCTACGGCGGGTCCGGCCTGCCGAGCGACGCCAGCAAGGCCGAGCAGATCGCCATCGCTACCAAGGTGCAGGCGGCCCAGGGTTGGGGCGCCTGGCCGGTGTGCTCGGCGAAGGCCGGCGTCTGACCGCCGGCCCTCACCGGGCTCAGGCCCGTCCCTCGGGGCGGGCATCGACCGGGGTCAGCCCGATCGGGGAACGCATCCGCTCCCGTAACGTACGCAGCCGCCGGCGGTAGGTCGGCCCTGAGGCGATCGCCACGCCGCCGACCAGCACCGGCAGCGCCGGCCACCAGGCCGGCTGGGTGAGTGCGAGCAGACCGCCGACCAGGGCGACCAGCGCGAGCAGGAGCCCCAGCCACTGTCGCACCCGTCGCAGACCGGCAGCGGCCGCGAGCGCGGCGGCGAAGGGGGTCGGGTCCGGTTCCCAGACCCTTCCGCATCCGCAGGACCACGCCTGCCCGGCGGCGAGGGCGACCGACGTGCCCTCGCCGCACGAGCAGGTGAGCGTCAGAGGGATCGTGCGCACCCTCAGACCTCCGCCAGGACGAGGGATTCCTCGGCCTCGGCCACGGCCGGGGTGGCGTCCCGGTCCCGCAGCCGGAAGGGCTGCTTGTCCTCGACGACGCGCCGGTACACGTACAGCAGGCTGCCGAGCACCAGTAGGCCGATCCCGATCAACAGCTCGGGGACACCGCCGTAACCGGTGACCGAGAACGACGTCGCGCCGACGACGAGGATCACCAGGTTGAAGACCGCCAGGACGCCGGCGAGCGCGACCCACGGGGTCGACAGCTGCAGTGGGCGCGGGGCACCGGGCCGGTCCCTGCGCAGCAGCACCACCGCCGAGAGGGCGAAGACGTGGCACAGCACGTAGCCCATGTTGCTGGCCGCGAGCACGGCCACGGTCGTCGGCAGCAGCAGGACCGCCGCGATATTGGCCACGACGTCGACGTACATGCCGCGGTTGGGCACGTTGTGCCGGCTGACGTGGCCGAGCCACCGGATCGTCATCCCGCTGCGCGACATGCCGTAGAGGGTGCGGGCGCCGCCGGCGCTGGCCGCGTTCATGCCGAGCAGGAAGCTGCCGATCATGAAGATCACGACCACGTTCGACCAGAAGCCGCCGATCTCCCGCTGGAGGAGCTGGGCGTAGAAGCCGAGCGGTGCGTCGGCCATCTGCTGCTGCGTCACCGCCCCGCCGAGGGCGACGGGCATCATCGCGTACACGCCGAGGCAGAACATCGCCGCGCGGATCAGCGCCTTGTGGGTGTCCTTCTCGGTGTCGTGGTACTCCGGCGCGAACGTCGCACAGACCTCGATGCCGTACGCGGACCAGGCGTTCAGGTAGAGCCAGACGAGGGCGAGCTGGATGCCGCCCCAGAGCGAGCCGTTGGCGCCGGTGAGCCCCCAGCTGAGGTTCGACCAGTGGAAGTCGGACAGGAAGAACGGGACGAGGGTGAAGAGCACGAGCGGGACGAAGAGCAGGGCGCCGGTGAGGTAGCCCATGATCTTGACCGGCTTGGCCCCGAGGGCATTGATGGCCCAGATCCCGAGGATCAGTCCGACGGCGATCAGTCGGGGCAGATCGAGATGGATGCCGGCGTCGATGCTCCAGGTCGCCTCGGGGAACCACTGGGCCTGGATCAGGCCACCGGAGGTGAGGCCGAAGATGGCTAGCACCGAGGACCAGCCGGCCCAGTAGCCGATCGCCGACATCGGGCCGGCCAGGCTGAAGCGGGAACGCCAGCCCTCGAAGGCGTACATGGCGATGCCGCCGGAGTGCTCGGGGAACATCGTCGCGGGCTCGGTGTAGATCTTGTTCTGCAGCACGGCGATCACCATCGATCCCAGCCACACCGCGAGGGCGCCGAGGGCGCCGACCTGGCCGGTCGTGTAGCCGAGACTGGCGATGATGAAGCCCGGGTTGGAGAGCGCCATGACGAATCCGTCGTACCAGCGCATGGTCTTGAGCAGGGCCCGCTCGTCCACGTCGGCGACGGCCATCGGCATCGCAGACACGGAGTCGGGCAGGTTGGCAATGGTCATGTCAGTCCGTCCTGTCGTGGGGTGAAGGGGAGGCGGCGGGCAGGTTGGCGGTGTGCAGGTCGGCGGTGCGCAGGAAGGCCACGACGTCGTCGCGGTGGTCGAGGAAGCCCTTGTACTCCGCGAGGTCGGCGGGCAGTTCCTCGATGATCGTGGCGAGCTGCTCGCACCATGCGGGCACGGCGCGGAGCTCGTCGAGGGAGGCCATGAAGGTGCGGATGTTGAAGGTCACCGCGCCGGTCATCGGCAGGCGGACGAAGTGCTCGAGCTCGATCCGCAGCTGGACCCGGCCCCAGGCCGTCGCATCGACGGCCCCGTCCCGGATCAGGGCGGGGATGTCGCGGCCCCAGGCGGGCAGCTCCTCGAGGCTGACGTCCAGCGTGCGGGAGTCGGAGGCCGACAGGGTCCAGTTGACCCGCCGGTAGACCTGGTCGGCGGGCAGCCGCTTGAGGAACTGCTCGGCCCGTGCGGTGATGCCTTCACCGGTCAGGCGCGGTACCGGGCCATGGATCTCGTAGATGTCCATGCCCACGTCGAAGCTGACGGCCCAGGCGGCCGCGAAGGTCACCGCCCCCGCGTCGAAGCAGAGTCGCCCGTCGCGCTCGACCACGAGCAGCAGGTCGTCCGGCACTTCGCGGGCGAGGAACTCCAGCGGGTCGTACGGCAGCGTCGTGGCGTCGCCGAGGACGAAGCGCTGGTCGGTGCCGAGGACGTGGTTGCGCCAGTGGAGGTGTTCGCCCACCTCGTCGAGTTCCATCAGGTCCGGGTAGGTGAGGGCGAGGTCGCGCAGGTAGTAGAGGAGCAGGTCCCAGCAGGCCAGGGCCATGCCGGGGCGCACCTGGACCCGGCCGGGGTCGGCGTCGAGGATGCGGCGTCGGTCGGCCATGATCGCCGGATACTCGGCACCGCCGAGATCCACCAGGTGGCGTCCCCATTCGCCGCCGCGCGTGCGCCGCGGCACGCGGGCGGGCTCGACGTTGACCGTGTACCGGAAGGCGTCGAGGTCGTCGGGGAACGGCCAGGGCAGGTTGGCGAGGTGGTCGATCGGTTGGGTGAGGAAGAGTTCGACCGCGAGGTCGGTGGAGGGAAGGGTCACAGGAACACCTCGATCTGGTCGCCGCGTGAGACGCAGGGGAGCATGGTGTCGCCCGCCCGCTTCTCGTCATCCGTGAGCACGAAGTCCCGGTGCTCGAGTCGGGTCGCCCGCACCGGTAGGCGGCACTCGCCGCACACGCCCTGCCGGCACTGGTGGCGGACGTCGTGGCCGGCCGCGAGAAGGGTGTCCAGCAAGGACACCCCGGCCGGCACGTCGAGCCGCTGCCCGGTCGAGGCGACCGTTGCGGTGAACGGCTCGCCGGCCTCGAGCTCGGGGGCCGTGAAGCGCTCGAGATGGACCCGGGCCGTCGGCCAGCCCGCTTCGGCGGCGAGGCGTTCGTACGTCGCCAGGAGCGGGAGCGGGCCGCAGGCGTACGCGTGGGCCCCCATCGGCTGGTCGGCGAGCCGCTCGCGCAGCGTCTCGACGGTCCGCGCCGCCCCGATGGCCTCATGGACGCGGACGCCGGATCGTGCGGCCAGGGCACGGACGTCGGCGAGGTGCGCGGCTCGTCCGGGCCGGTAGGAATACACCAGCTCCACCGGCAGGCCGGCCCGGACCCTGGCTCGGGCGTGGGAGAGGACCGGGGTGATGCCGATGCCGCCGGCGACGAGCAGGACCGCGCGCTGGTCCGGCGCCGGGGCGAACATCGAGCGCGGGCCCTCCACCTCGACCAGGTCGCCGGGCCGCAGCGTGTCGTGCAGCCAGTCCGAGCCGCCGCCCTCACCGCGTCGCAGGACGGAGATGCGGTAGGCGTCCGGAGCGACCCCGTCGTCGACCAGCGAGTAGGCGTTGCGCCGGCCGCCGGCGGTGACGACGAGGTGGCTGCCCGGCTGGTAGGCCCGCAGTGGGAGGCCGTCGGGGTCGACGAGCTCGAAGTGGGTGATGTGCTCGGTCAGGGCGGTGCGGGAGGCGATCCGGAGCGTACGCCGCCCGGCGCGGTAGCCGGGGTGGAGGTGGCCGCTCATGGCAGGTCCCGGGCGTGGGCGTCGGAGCCGAGGAAGCTGCCGCGGACCGCTGCCAGGTGGGGGTGGATGGCCAGGATGCGCTGACACCCCGGGCAGGCCACCTCATCGCCGGGGGCCGCTTCGACGCGGTGCGTCTGGCGGCAGTGGGCGCACTGCACGGGCAGGTCCCGTCGGTGCACGACGAAGGCCCGCAGCTCGGCTGCGATGGCCCCGGCGGCGCGGGCCTCGGCGAGGACCTGGAGCACGTCGTACTGTCCGCCGACGACCATCAGCCGCATCCCGGTCCGCAGCTGGTCGAGCTGCCCGGCCAGCCGGGCCCGATCCGCACTGTCGGTCATCGAACCGAGGCGGGTCAGGGCGGTGCCACCCACCCGTGCGGCGTCGCGGGCCCAGTCGCGGGCGATCAGATCGGTCCGGGGATCGTCACCGACGGCGATGACGAGGAACGAGGAGCCATCGGCATCGACGGGGTCAGGCCGCTCGGGCCAGACCGGCAGCGACAGTGCGGGGGGATGGACCTCCTCGGCACCGGGCGCCGGGGTCGCGGGCG
Organism: Raineyella fluvialis; assembly: GCF_009646095.1. Lineage (NCBI taxonomy): Bacteria > Bacillati > Actinomycetota > Actinomycetes > Propionibacteriales > Propionibacteriaceae > Raineyella > Raineyella fluvialis. Next base: position 2,323,194 of record NZ_CP045725.1, read on the forward strand.
GGGTGGAGGGGTAGGCGGTGAGCCACTCCGCGGCGCGGTCCTTGTACTTCCCGATGCCCTTGTAGTCCGCCATGTCGGCGGGCAGCTCGGCGAGCACCGCGGCGGTGCGCGTCCGCCACGGCTCGACCGTCGCGAGCTCCTCCAGCGGCAGCATGTAGGTGCGGATGAGGAAGAGGATCGCGCCCGAGTCGGGCAGCCGGACCAAGTGCTGCACCTCCACCCGGAGGTGGACCAGCCGGCCGAACTCCTCGTCGTCGACGAGGCGGATCAGTTCCCGATCGGGCCCCCACTCCGGATAGCGCTCGGTGGAGACGTCCAGTCGCCGCCCGATCGTCATCGTCCAGTTCGTCCGTCGGTACGGGCGGTGCGGCTGCAGCCGCTGGAGGAACTCGTGGGCCCGGGTGATCACGCCCTCCTGGCGGATCCGGGGCACCGGCCCGTGGATCTCGAGGAAGGTCATCCCCACGTCGAAGCCGAAGCTCCAGTCGGCGGCGAAGGTCACCACGCCCGCGTCCGCGTGGAGCGATCCGCCGCGCTGGTCGAGCAGGACGATGTCCTCCTGCACCTGCCGGGAGATGAAGCGCAGTGGTTCGTCGGGCAGCGTGCTGGCGTCGCCGTAGACGAACTCGGCCGAGATGCCGAGCCTGGCGTTGTGCCAGTGCCAGCGCTTGCCCTCCCGGTGGAGGGTGAAGTCGGCCGGGTAGGCCTGCGCCAGCTCACGCATCAGCGTCAGCATCGTGTCCCAGGCGGCGGGCCGCATGTGGGGCAGGACGGCGTGGCGGGTCGGATCGGCGGCGAGGATCTGCGTACGTTCCGCGAGGTCGCGCTCGTAATCGGTGTCGAGGTCGAGCACGGTGGTGCCCCACAGCCCGGCGGGGGTGGCGACCGGCTGACGCGCCGGCTGGACATTCGTGCTGTACCGGTAGGTGTCGTCGGTGAACGGGAAGGGGAAGCCGCTGATCGACGGCCCGAGGGTCGGCCTCAGCGGGGACGGTTGGGTCAGCGTGGTCACAGGGGTACCTCCAGGGTCGGGGAGAGGGCCCGCGACACGCAGCACATCAGCGTGTCGCCGGCTTCCTTCTCGTCGGAGCTGAGGAAGAGGTCGCGATGCAGGGGGACGCCGGCGGTCACGGGGAGACGGCACTCCCCGCACACCCCCTGCCGGCACAGGTGCGGGACGGCGATGCCCTGCTGATCGAGGGCATCGAGCAGCGACACGCCGGCGGGCACGTCGACGGTGCGTCCGCTGGCCGTCAGCCGCACCCGGAACGGGTCGCCGGGGTCGAGCGCGGCGACGCCGAAGTGCTCGGCATGTAGCCGTGAGGCGGGCCAGCCGGCGGCCCTCGCCCCGGCCAGGGTGTCGTCGAGGAACGAGGACGGCCCGCACACGTACAGATGGGTGCCGAACGGCTGGTCGGCCAGGGCTGCGGCGAGCCGGGGCGCGAAGGCCTGGCGACCTACGACGACCTCGGCGGCCCCGTCCGTCAGGGTGAGGACGTCGTCGATGTGCGCTCCGGCGCCCCCGTGGACGTAGAGCACCTGCACGTCGCGGCCCCACCGCCGGGCGCTGCGCAGGTGGGAGAGGATCGGCGTGATGCCGATGCCGGCGGCGATGAGCAGGTGCTTGCGGGCGCCCGCGATCGGCGCGAACGCGCTGCGGGGGAGCAGGGCGGTGACCGTGTCGCCGACGGCCAGGGACTCGTGCACCCAGCGGGAGCCGCCCTCGCCGTCGGGGACGAGGAGCACCGAGACGCGGTACTCCTCGGGGTCGATCCCGTCGCTGATCAGGCTGTATGCGTTGGAACGGGCGCCACAACTCAGGACGAGGTGGCTGCCGGCGACGAACGAGGGCAGCGTGCCCCCACCGGGCGCCCGCAGGACGAGCGTACGGATGCCCGGCGCCGCCTCCTTGACGGCGGCGACAGTCAGGGTGAGGGAGTCAGCCATGGGTCGCCTCCTCGGCGTCGATCTGGTAGCCCATCAGTCGGCCGGTACGCCGCGAGACGTGGTGGTAGATCACCAGGCGGCGGCCGCAGCTGTCGCAGGTCACCACGTCGCCGATGGCGGCGACGGCAGGGGTGGTGGCCAGGCAATGGCAGCAGTGGATGTCGAGCGGGCCGGTGCCGACCGGTGCGACGACCAGTTCGTCGTCCTCCGTACCTGCCCTCACCGCCACCCCGCGCAGCGCCAGGCAGGCGCCCACCGGGCCCGCCAGGGCGACGCGGACGCCGACCCGGGCCTGACCCAGGGCGGTGGTGAGGGCCGCGCCGAGGTTCTCGGTCCGGCCGCCGGCGGCGTGCAGGACACGGATGTCCTGCACGCTCGCCCCGCCCGCCAGCAGTGCGTCGCGCCACCGCTCGGTCTGCGCGACCCCGTCCGTCCCGGCGCCGACGAGGATCCAGGTGCTGCCGGTCCTGTCCGGGGTGACCGCGCCAGGGGCGTCGGCGACCCAGGTCGGGACACTGGTGTGGGCGAGGTCCGCCATCACAGCAGGTCGGCTCGGCGGTGGCCGGTGTAGAAGGCCAGCGCGTGGTCCGGGGTGCTGAAGTTGATCCGCGAACCCTTGGGGAAGAAGATCGCGTCCTTCGCCCGGGCCACCTGGACCTGGCCGGTGTCGACGTTCTCCAGCACGAACTCGCCCTCGAGAACGACCTTCATCTCGTCGTACTCGTACTCGTAGAAGAGCGGCTCCTCCGCGTGCTTCAGCTCGAAGAATCCCGAGCACATCGCGCTGCCGTCCGGGTTCTCGTACACGTCGGCGATGTAGCCGTCCCCGGCGTAGTCGGTCATCTTCGGCAGGTCCTGCCAGGCGCCCGAGGTCACGCGGAAGGGGGTCTGGGTGTTGGCGAGCATGTCGCCTCCTGTTCTGGAGTAAGGAGAGGTCGTCTCCTGAGGGGAAACGAGGTTGATCATCAGGAAACCACTCCTCGTGTTACCGGGGATGACCGCGGTGTTAGGTCTCCGTTACGGGACCTGAGCGGCCGACGTGGCACCTCTCCGGTCGAGCTCGGCTGCCTGTCGGCGGCGGGTGGGGAGTCGGGCCGGTGGAGGATCCCGGTTTCGCGCTCCGGCACGATCTGCACCGTCCGTCTGCCGTCGACGGCTCATCGACCGAGCGGCTACGCCGGGTCGGGGTCATCCGTTCGGCCGGTCGGGTCGTCGGTCCTCACGCCCTGGCTGCTGCCCTCGAAGTGACTGTGACAAGCGAAAACGTCGCATCGTCGGAGGGTGTGCGTCATTCCGCCCCGCCCAGTGGGCCTCGTCGGCCTGCTCGCATCCCGGAGGCCGGCAGGGGTGTGAGTGGGCGCCGTCATCGAGCCCTAACACGAGGGAAACCTCCCCGACCACATCGTCGGTAACTATGAGTCAACAGCGTTTCCTGATAATCAACTCATGGAGGTGTCACCCGATGTCGATCGCAACCCTGACTGACGAGTTGTTGCAGAGGCAGGTGCCCGCAGGCCACCTCGCCTCCGCATCTCTGCGCGAACGCGCCGAACGCGATGGCGTTCGCTTCATCCTCGCCGTCTTCGTCGATCTCAACGGCAAACCCTGCGCCAAGCTCGTCCCGGTGGCGGCCGCCGACCAGTTGGAGAACGGCGAGCTGGGGTTCGCCGGCTTCGCCGCCGGCCTGATCGGCCAGCAGCCCCACGACTCCGATCTGCTGGCTGTCCCCGACCTCTCCTCGTACGCTGCCATCCCGTTCGTGCAGGAGGGCCTCGCCATCGTGCACTGTGACCCGTATGTCGACGGCCGGCCCTGGCCGTACGCCCCGCGGGTGATCCTCAAGCGGCTCCTCGACACGTACGCCCGTCGTGGCCTGAGCGCCAAGGTCGGTGCCGAGGTCGAGTACTTCCTGCTGACCAAGGGCGAGGACGGCAGCCTCATGGCTGCTGATTCCCGTGATGTCGGCCTGCAGACGTGTTACGACGCCCGTGGCGTGACCAGGATGTACGACCATCTGGCCGACATCAGTGAGGCGATGAACGCCCTCGGCTGGGGCAACTACGCCAACGACCACGAGGACGCGCCCGGCCAGTTCGAGCAGAACTTCCACTATGACGACGCGCTCGTCACCGCGGACCGGGTCACCACCCTGCGCTACCTGATCAATGTCCTGGCCGAGCGGCGCGGGATGACCGCGACGTTCATGCCGAAGCCCTTCTCCGACCGGGCCGGCAACGGCCTGCACCTGCACCTGTCCCTGTGGAGGGACGACGCGCCGCTCTTCCCCGACGCGGACGACACCCGTGACCTCGGACTCTCGCCACTGGCCTACGCGTTCATCGGCGGCATCCTCGACCACGCCGCCGGCCTGCAGCTCTTCCTCGCGCCGAGCGTCAACTCCTACAAGCGCCGCGGCGCCACGACCAGCGCCTCGGGAGCGACCTGGTCACCCAAGAAGGCCTCGTACGGCGGCAACGATCGGTCCCACTTCATCCGCGTCCCCGACGGGAACCGGATCGAGGTCCGGGCCGGGGACGGCGCGGCCAATCCGTACCTCGCGATCGCGACGACGCTGCTGGCCGGCCTCGCCGGCATCGACGCCGAGGTCGACCCGGGGGACCCGTGTGGCCCGGGGGAGTCCCGCCCGGACGCGGTGGCCCTGCCGCCCACGCTGCTGCATGCCGTCGAGGCCCTGCGCGGGGACGACCTGCTGCTCCGCGGCCTCGACCGCGACCACCCGGTGGGCCCCTACTTCGCCGACGCGAAGGAGTCCGAGTTCCTGGCCTGGCACGGCACCGTGACCAGCTGGGAGCACGAGCAGTACCTGACGGCGTACTGACACGCCGTCGTCGACAACCACGTGATCGAGAGGAGACCCCATGTGTGGAATCGCTGCCCTGCAGCTACGTAACCCGGCACTGCGCGACGAACTCGGTGTGCTCATGCACGGCATGCTGTGCGAGATCGTCGAGCGCGGCCCCGACTCGGCCGGTCTCGCCGTCTACGGCGACCGCACGCTCAACCCCGACGGCACCGCGGTGCTGACCCTGCTGGGCCACGACGGCGAGCCGGAGGCGCTGCGCGAACAGCTCGCCAGCGTGCTGCCGTCGAGCAGCGGCGTCGAGGTCGAGCCGAGGGGCGACACGACCATCGTCCGGGCCGGCGTCGCGACCGAGGAACTCGAAGCGGCCGTCGAGACGTTCCTTCCCGGGGTCGGCATCGCCGGCCGCGGCACCGGCGTCACCGTCATGAAGGGCGTCGGCAACCCGCGCGACCTTGCCGAGACGTTCCACCTGCGCGAGGCCACCGGGCTCCAGGGCGTGTCCCACACCCGGATGGCGACCGAATCGGCCGTCACGGCGGGCGGCGCGCACCCGTTCACGGTCGCCGACGACCTGTGCCTGGTGCACAACGGGTCGTTCAGCAATCACGTCAGCATCCGCCGCCGGCTCGAGGCCGAGGGCGTCCGCTTCGACAGCGAGAACGACTCCGAGGTGGCGGCCCGCTACATCGCCCGACGCCTGGAACAGGGCGACGACCTCGAGACGGCCCTGGCCCACCTGGGCGAGGTCCTCGACGGCTTCTACACCCTCGTCGTCACCACCGCGACCAGCATGGCCGTCGTCCGCGACCCGATCGCCTGCAAGCCGGCGATCATCGCCGAGACCGACGACTGGGTGGCGATGGCCTCGGAGTACCGCGCGCTCGCGGGCCTGCCCGGCATCGAGGACGCCCGGATCTTCGAGCCGGCGCCCGGCATCGCCTACACCTGGACCCTCTCCACCCCCGCCGACAAGGAGGCGAACGTACGATGACCGTCACCACTCCGACCCCCGTGTCCACCCCGGCCCCCGTCAGCGCCGCGAGCTTCGATCTGAGGTCCGACAGTGTGCGGGCGGTCAACGCCGCCCTGCACGCCGCGAGCAGCCGCGAGAGCTTCACGATCGACCATGCCGGCGGCCAGCACAGCATCGCCGCGGGCATCGCTACCAACATCGACGTGACCATCAACGGTCACGTCGGGTACTACTGCGCCGGCATGCACACCACGGGCCGCGTCACCGTCCACGGCAGCGCCGGCGTCGGCCTGGCCGAGAACATCATGAGCGGCGTCGTCCACGTGACGGGGGATGCGTCGCAGTCGGCGGCCGCCACCGGTCACGGCGGACTGGTCGTCATCGACGGCAACACCGGCGCCCGGTGCGGCATCTCGATGAAGGGCGTCGACATCGTCGTGGGAGGCAGCATCGGCCACGCCTCCGCCTTCATGGCCCAGGCCGGGCGACTCGTCGTCTGCGGCGACGCCGGGGCCGGGCTGGGCGACTCGATCTACGAGGCCCGCCTCTACGTCCGCGGCTCCGTCGAGTCACTCGGCGCGGACTGCGTCGAGAAGCCGATGGGCGCCGAGTACCTGGCCGAACTGGCCGGTCTGCTCCGCGCCGCCGGCCGCTCCGAGGACCCGGCGGAGTTCCGCCGCTACGGCTCGGCCCGCCAGCTCTACCACTTCCACGCCGACAACTCCTACTGAGCCGGAAGGACCCCACCCATGACGAACCACGCCCAGCTGGGCCTACGCGAGTCGGCGACGTTCGACCGCGCCACCATCGCCGACATCCAGCGCGCCGCCGCGACCGGCATCTACGACATCCGCGGCTGGGGTGCCAAGCGCAGCCTGCCGCACTTCGACGACCTGCTGTTCCTCGGCTCCAGCGTCTCCCGCTACCCCCTCGAGGGCTACCGCGAGCGATGCGACACCGACGTGACACTGGGCGGGCGCCACGCGCTCCAGCCGGTGCACCTGGACATCCCGGTCACCATCGCCGGGATGAGCTTCGGGGCCCTGTCCGCGAACGCCAAGGAGGCCCTCGGCCGGGGGCCAGTGAGGTCGGCACCTCCACCACCACCGGCGACGGTGGCATGACTCCGGAGGAGCGCGGACACTCCTCGACGCTCGTCTACCAGTACCTGCCCTCCCGCTACGGGATGAACCCCGACGACCTGCGCAAGGCCGACGCGATCGAGGTCGTGCTCGGCCAGGGCGCCAAGCCCGGCGGTGGCGGCATGCTGCTGGGGCAGAAGATCACCGAGCGGGTGGCGGCGATGCGGACGCTGCCGGTGGGCATCGACCAGCGCTCCGCCAGCCGCCACCCCGACTGGACCGGCCCGGACGACCTCGAGATCAAGATCAAGGAACTGCGCGAGATCACCGACTGGCGTACGCCGATCTACGTCAAGGTCGGCGCCTCCCGCCCGTACTACGACACCGCGCTGGCGGTGAAGGCCGGCGCCGACGTCGTGGTGATCGACGGCATGCAGGGCGGCACCGCCGCCACACAGCAGGTCTTCATTGAGAACGTCGGCATCCCCACCCTCGCCGCGATCCGGCCCGCCGTCCGGGCCCTGCAGGACCTCGGCGTGCACCGCGACGGCGTACAGCTCATCATCTCGGGCGGCATCCGCACCGGTGCCGACGTGGCCAAGGCGATCGCGCTCGGCGCGGACGCCGTCTCCATCGGCACCGCCGCCCTGATCGCGCTCGGCGACAACAGCCCCCGCTACGACGCCGAGTACGCCGCCCTCGGCTCGGCGGCCGGGTTCTACGACGACTTCCAGGACGGCAAGGACCCCGCCGGGATCTCGACCCAGGACCCGGAGCTGGCCGCCCGCCTCGACCCGGTCGAGGCCGGCCGGCGCCTGGCGAACTACCTGCGGGTGCTGACGCTGGAGGCGCAGACGATCGCCCGCGCCTGCGGCAAGTCGCACCTGCTCAACCTCGAGCCCGAGGACCTCGTCGCCTTGACCATCGAGGCCGCCGCCATGGCCGGTGTCCCGCTCGCCGGCACCGACTGGATCCCCGGCCGCTGCTGACCCGACGTATCGCACCACGCCCTGATCCGCCACCTCCCGATCCACCCCATCACCGATCCACCGCACCGCTGATTGGAGTTCCCCATGGACACCGGAAACGTCGCCTGGCTGCTCGCCAGTTCGGCACTCGTCGCCCTGATGATCCCCGGCCTCGCCCTCTACTACGGCGCGATGGTCAGCTCCCGCCAGATCCTCAACATGATGATCATGTGCTTCTCGGGAGCCAGCCTCGTCGCCATCCTCTGGGTGCTGTACGGCTTCTCCGCCGCCTTCGGCACCTCGCTGGGCGGGCTGGGCCTGCTCGGCAATCCGCTGCAGTACTTCGGCCTGGACGCCGCTCTGGGCGACAGCACCGCCTCAGGGCTCCCGTTCGCCCTCTTCGCCGCGTTCCAGCTCCTGTTCGCCGCCGTCACCACCGCCCTGACGGCCGGTAGCGCCGCGGGACGGATGAAGTTCGGCGCCTGGATGCTCTTCGCCGGGCTGTGGGCGACCTTCGTCTACTTTCCGGTCGCGCACTGGGTCTTCGCCTTCGACAGCGAAGGTGTCGTCGGTGGCTGGATCGCCAACCGACTCGGCGCTGTCGACTTCGCCGGCGGCACGGCCGTCCACGTCAACTCCGGCATCGCCGCCCTGGCGCTCGCCCTGGTCCTCGGCCGCAGCAAGACCTTCGGCCAGCCGGTCCGCCCGCACAACCGTCCGCTCGTCCTCGTCGGCGCCGGCCTGCTGTGGTTCGGCTGGTACGGCTTCAACGCCGGCTCGGCCCTCGCCGCCGGCACCGCCGCGAGCGTCGTCTTCCTGAACTCGACCGTCGCCGCCTGCGCCGGCCTGCTCGGCTGGGCCATGGTCGATCTCTTCCGCACCGGCTCGGTGACCAGCCTCGGCTCGGCTGAGGGCATCATCGCCGGCCTCGTCGCGATCACCCCGCCTGTGGCGCCGTCTCGCCGATCGGCGCGATCGTCATCGGCGCTGTGGCGGGCATCGCCTGCGCCTTCGCCATCGACTGGAAGTTCAAGTTCGGCTACGACGACTCCCTCGACGTCGTCGGCGTGCACCTCACCGGCGGCATCCTCGGCACCCTGCTCATCGGGCTGTTCGCCACGCCGACCGCCCCCAACGGCAAGGCCGGCCTGTTCTACGGCGGCGGGCTGGGCCTGCTCGGCACCCAGGCCCTCGCCGTGGCCGCGGTACTCGCCTACTCCTTCACCCTTACCTGGCTGATCGCCAAGCTCGTCGGCGTCACCGTCGGCCTGCGGATTCCCGAGGAACACGAGGTGGCCGGCATCGATCCCCACTCGCACGACGAGCTCGCCTACGACGAGGCCGCGTACGACGAGGAGCCGGTCGCCGACGGCCTGACGCTGGTCCCGGCCAGCACCCGCTGAACCCCGGTGGTGCGGATGCCACCTGACGCGGCATCCGCACCACTACCCGTTTGCCCCGTCCCGCCGTACCCACCAGTTGAGGAGCACATCCACCATGACCAGCATCGCCATTGTCGGCGCCGGACTCGCCGGATCAGGCACCGCCTGGCGACTCGCCCAGGCCGGCCACGACGTCACCGTCCTCGAGCGCTTCGCCCCGGCGAACGCGTTCGGCAGTTCCCACGGGTCCGCTCGTATCTTCCGCTACGCCTATCCCGAGCAGGAGTACGTGCACCTCGTCACGCTCGCCCGGCAGGGTTGGACAGAGTTGGAGTCCGCCGCGGGGGAGACCTTGATCGACCTGGTGGGTTCGGTCGACTTCGGCCCGCTGCGGGCACAGAGCGGCCTCGCCGGGCTGCTGGCGGCCGAGGGGGTCGAGCATGAGGTCCTCGGCTCCGCGGTCGCGCGGGAGCGGTGGGGCCAGATCGCCTTCGACACCGACGTGCTGTGGACCCCGGGCGCCGGCGTCATCGATGCCGAGCGCGCGGTGATGGCCATGCTCACCCTCGCCCAGCGGCTGGGCGCCGACGTACGGACCGACTTCCCGGTGGTCCGCGTCGAACGCGCGGGGGCCGGTTACCGGGTGATCGGCGCGGACGGTACGGCCGTCGAGGCGGAACAGGTGGTCGTCGCCGCGGGCGGCTGGCTGCCCGATCTCCTCGGGGACCTGGGGCTGCCCGACGCGTTCCTGTCGTCCCTGCCGAGCCTGCGGGTGACCCAGGAGAACGCCTTCCACTTCCCCTACCGCGATCCGTCGGCGACCTGGCCGACGATGATCCGCAAGGCGCCACAGATCCAGACGTACGCCCTGCCCGGCGGGCGCGACGCCGGCTTCACCGGGCTCAAGATCGCCGAGTACAACGGCGGCAAGCCCATCCTCTCGGCCACGCACCAGGACCGGACGATCGACCCGGTCAACCGGGAACGCGTCATCGACTTCGTCACCGAGTTCCTGCCCGGCCTGGTCCCCGAGCCGTACGCGGAGGCGACCTGCCTGTTCACCAGCACCCCGGACGAGGACTTCATCATCGATCGGGTCGAGGGCATCACCGTGCTGTCCCCGTGCTCGGGTCACGGAGCGAAGTTCGCCCCGCTGATCGGGGAGTTCGCCGCCGCGCTCGTCGCCGGGTCGGCCGACGCCGTCCCGACGCGCTTCCGGACCGGCATGGGCGCGGAGCTGGTGGCATGAGTGTCGCGGCGCTGCTGAGCGAGATCGACGACATCGGGCGCGACCCTCTGCGCGGCGGCTATTCGCGGCCGGTCTACTCGTCGGCCGAGATCGAGCTGCGGGAGTGGTTCACGGCGCAGGCCCTGGACCGTGGGCTGAGCGTCGAGTCGGACGGCAACGGCATCATCAGCGCCTGGTGGGAGACGCCGGCGACCAAGGGCCGGCGCGACGACGCGGTCCTCACCGGCAGCCACCTCGACTCCGTCCCCGGCGGGGGAGCGTTCGACGGACCGCTCGGGGTCGCCTCCGCCCTCGTCGCGGTCGACCACCTGCGGGCGCGCGGCCTCACCCCCGCACGGCCGGTCGGGATCGCCGTCTTCCCGGAGGAGGAGGGATCGCGCTTCGGCGTCGCCTGTCTGGGCTCACGCCTCGCCACCGGGGCGATCAGTCCCGACCGGGCACTCGGGCTACGCGACGCCGAGGGAGACACGTACGCGGAGGTCCTGGCGCGGCAGGGACTGGACCCTCGCGGGGTCGGAGCACACACACCCTGGCTCGGGGGGCTGCACGCCTTCGTGGAGCTCCACGTCGAGCAGGGCCGCGGCCTGGTCGACCTGGATCGTCCCGTCGCCATCGGTTCACGCATCCTCGCCCATGGCCGGTGGCGCATCGTCGTCGACGGGCAGGGCAACCACGCGGGGACCACCCTGATGACGGACCGGGCCGACCCGATGGTGGTCGCGGCCCGGGCCGTCCACGGGATCCGCAACCTCGCCCGGGCGACGCCGTCGGCTCGCGCCACCGTCGGCCGGTTGCAGGCCATCCCCGGCGGCACCAATGTGATCGCCTCACGGGTATCCTTCTGGCTCGACGTCCGCCACCCCGACGACACGGCGGCGCTGTCGCTGATCGGCACGATCACCGACCTGGTCGGACGGATCGCTACCGATGAGGGCTGCACGGTCACGATCAGCGAGGAGTCGTACAGCGCCGCGACGGACTTCGACGGCACCCTGCGGGAGAGCCTCGCGACAGCCCTGCCGGGCGCGCCGGTGCTCGAGACGGGCGCCGGCCACGACGCCGGCGTGCTGGCAGGTGCCGTGCCGACAGCGATGCTGTTCGTCCGTAACCCCACCGGGGTGTCGCACTCGCCGGAGGAGTACGCCGACGACGCGGACGCCGAGGCCGGTGCCGTCGCGCTGGCCGACGTGCTGGCGTCCCTGGCCGGGGCGGGCTGAATGGAGGGGTGGGTCACGGGGCCCGAGGTCCTGCTCACGTACCATGACACGGTGTCAGGCGTGCAGCGATCCGACGGGCCCCGCCCTTCCCTCGAGGAGATCATCGCTGCCCAGGTGCGGGCCCACCGCGAGGCGGCCGGGATCTCCGCCGCCGAGCTCGCCTCCCGGATCGGCCTGTCCAAGGCGATGATCTCCAAGATCGAGAGCGCGACCATCTCCGCGTCCCTCTCGACGCTGGCCCGGCTCGCCGAAGGGCTGGACATTCCCGTGACGGCGCTGCTGCGCGGCGTCGACTCCGACCGGGACGCCTCGTTCACCAAGGCGGGGGCCGGCAGCCGCAGCGTACGGTCGGGCACGCAGCACGGCCACGAGTACCGGGTGCTCGGCACGCTCAAGGACATGCCCGACGCCCTGGAACCGACGCTGGTGACGCTCACCGACGCCTCGGCCGTCTTCCCGCTCTTCCAGCATTCCGGCACCGAGTTCCTCTACCTCCTGTCCGGCCGGATGGTCTACGGCCACGGCGCGTACAGCTACGACATGGAGCCGGGCGACTCCCTGCTGCTCGACGGCGAGGGGCCGCACGGCCCCCGCGAACTGGTCGACGTCCCGGTGGTCTTCCTCTCCGTGCGGAGCACCAAATCCTGACCTCGACCGCCCGGCCCGACTGATAACCTCCGACCCGTGGGAGCATCGGACGAGAACACGTCACCGGGCGCGCGGGACGTGCCGCGGACCGGGCCAGCACTGCTGGATCCCAGCACCGTGCGGGCACTGGCCGCCGAGCTGGATCTGCGTCCGACCAAGACGAAGGGGCAGAACTTCGTCACCGACGCCAACACCGTGCGCCGGATCGTGGCGCTCGCCGCGCTCGAGCCCGAGGACCGCGTCGTCGAGGTCGGCCCCGGCCTGGGCTCCCTGACGCTGGGCCTGCTCGAGGCGGCCGGATCGGTCACCGCCATCGAGATCGACGAACTGCTCGCCGGACGGCTGCCGCGGACCGTGGCCGAACGCGCCCCGGACCAGGCGGACCGCTTCACCCTCGTCGTCGGTGATGCCCTCGCGGTGACCGCTCTCCCCGGCGAACCCCCCACGGCCTTGGTCGCCAACCTGCCGTACAACGTCTCGGTGCCGGTCATCCTGCACCTGCTGGCGCTGTTCCCCTCGATCGAACGCGGCCTGGTGATGGTGCAGTCCGAGGTCGCCGACCGGCTCGTCGCCGGGCCAGGCTCACGTACGTACGGCGTCCCCAGCGCCAAGGTCGCCTGGTACGCCGAGGCGACCCGGGTGGGCAACGTGCCACCGACCGTCTTCTGGCCGGTGCCGAACGTCGATTCCGGACTGGTGCGGATCACCCGTCGATCCACCCCGCAGACCACCGCGACCCGCGAGCAGGTGTTCGCCGTCATCGACGCCGCCTTCTCCCAGCGCCGCAAGATGCTGCGCTCTGCTCTGGCCGGGATGTTCGGGTCCTCCGCCGCGGCCGTCGAGGCGTTGCAGGCGGCCGGCCTCGACCCCACCTCGCGCGGTGAGACCCTCACCGTCAACGACTTCGCCGCCATCGCCGAGCGGGTGCCGCGGCATGGCTGAGTCGCAGTGCGTCCGCGTCCGGGTCCCGGGCAAGATCAACCTGGCCCTGTGCGTCGGGCCACGGCGGGACGACGGCTTCCATGACCTTGCCACGGTCTTCCAGTCCGTCTCGCTGTTCGACGAGCTGGGCGCGGCCCCGGCGCCGGACGGCGTCGTCACCGTGGCCGTCGACGGACCCGGAGCCGACCTCGTCGGCGCCCCGAGGACAACCTCGCGGTTCGCGCTGCCCGGCTGTTGGCTGACACGTACGCTCCGGGGCGGGGCGTCCAGCTGATGATCCGCAAGGGCATCCCGGTGGCCGGCGGGATGGCTGGCGGCTCCGCCGATGCCGCCGCGGCGCTGCTCGCCTGCGACCGACTGTGGGGCCTCGACCTGCCGACCGACGCGCTGCTCGAACTCGCCGCCGACCTGGGCAGCGACGTGCCGTTCACCGTGCTCGGCGGGACGGCCATCGGGCACGGCCGTGGGGAACGCCTCCAACCCGTACGCGTCGACCACCTCTTCCACTGGGTGCTGGTGACCTCGGATGACGGGCTGTCGACACCGGCGGTGTTCCGCCGGTTCGACGAACTCCACCCGCCGGCGAGCGTGCCGGCACCAGTCGTCCCCGACGGTCTCCTCACCGCCCTCGCGTCCGGCGATCCGGTCGCCCTCGGAGCGGCCCTCCGTAACGACCTCGCCGAACCCGCCCTCGACCTGCGTCCGGATCTGGCCACCACCCTCGAGGCCGGTCGGGAATTCGGAGCCGTCGGCCGGATGCTGTCCGGCTCCGGGCCCACCTGCGCCTTCCTGGCCGCCGACGCGGCCGATGCCTCGCGGCTTGCGGTGGCGTTCGGTCAGAGCGGGCTCGGCCGGGACGTGCACGTCGTCAGCGCCCCCGCGTCGAGAGGATTCCCGCATGCAGGACGAGGTTGACCGGCTGATCGCCGACTGGCGCCGCGAGCGGCCTGACCTCGACCTGGCGCCGATGCAGGTGCTGAGCCGGGTCACCCGGCTCGCCAAGCAGCTCGACCACGCCCGGAGCGCCGCCTTCGCTGAGCACGGCATCGTGTCGTGGGAGTTCGACGTCCTGGCGGCGCTGCGTCGTTCGGGAGAGCCCTACCAGCTGTCACCCGGCCGCCTGCTACAGGAGACGATGGTCACCTCCGGCACCATGACGAATCGCATCGACCGTCTCGCCGCCCGGGGCCTTGTCGTCCGCGGGCCCGATCCCCACGACGGGCGCGGGGTGGCCGTCACCCTGACCCCCGCCGGGCTCACGGCCGTGGACGGGGCCCTCGTGGACCTGCTGACCGCCGAGCGGGCGATCCTCGGCGTGCTGTCGGACGAGGACGCGGCGAGCCTGGCCGACCTGCTGCGGGCGTTGGCGCAGGAGTTGGAGCGGCCGGGTCCGGCGGCCTAGGGCTCAGGCCGGCCGGCCCATGCGCTGCCGGGCGGTGTCGAGGCGTCGAGTGACGGGGCGGACCCCGGTCGCCCGGGCCAGTCCTTGCACAGGAGTGTCGACGTAGATCGACTCCGCGTGCGTCACCGGCAACGTCTCGTGCCATACGCCCACCGCTCCCCTCGCCGTGCGGGCACGGCGATTGAACGCCGCCCAGGCAGGTCGGTGGGAGGCGGTGGGATCACTCGCGTAGGCGTAGAGCCTGTCCAGGCTGTTCCAGTACTGCACCAGCCATGGGCCGCGGGGGTCGACGACCAGCCGGTATCCGAGGAGGCCTGAGTCGTCGTCCTCGGACAGTTCCCGCAGCATCCGGGGCATCGCCAGGAAGACCGGCAGCCATCGATCAGGCCGCCACCAGGCGTTGATGGTCATGCCGATCAGGAACACGACGAGCTCCCCGTCGTAGTCGTGGGTCATCCGACCCGTGGTGTTGACGGACATCGCGGACTCCTCCGCTAGATTAGAAACCAACACTTCCTAATATTGGAGAGTAGCAGTGTCCATTTGGTCCGGCAAGGAGCCCGATGCGCATCTCTGAGTTGTCCCGTCTGGGTGGGGTTCCCACGGCGACTGTGAAGTACTACCTGCGAGAGGGGCTGTTGCCTGCGGGGCGGCTGACGTCGGCTACCCAGGCCCAGTACGACGAGGGCCACCTGTCGCGCCTCCGGTTGATCCGCGCGCTGGTCGGGCCCGGTGGTCTGTCGATCGCCGCCGTACGTTCCGTGCTCGAGGCCATCGACGATCCGCCCGAGTCGCCCCTGGAGCTGTTGGGAAGAGCGACCGAAGCCCTGTCGATGGAGCAGGCGGAGGGCGCCGCCCGGAGTCGTGACGACGCCGGGGCGCGTCGTATGGTCACCGCGTTGGGGTGGTCGATCGCCGAGAGCGGTGCGGCGATCGGTGAGTTGGCCGCGGCCTTGGATGCCATCGACGAGGCGCAGCTCACCCTGCTAGAGGGTGGGGTGGCCCGCTACGCCGAGGTCCTCCACGGGCTGGCAGTCGAGGAGGTGGCCACCGTGCCGGACAACTCGCCGGAGGCGGCCGTGCGCCAGGTCGTGTTGGGCACGGTGCTGATCGAGCCGTTGCTGTTGGCGCTGCGCCGGCTGGCGCTGCAAGATGCCGCCGGGCGACGATTCGGGGTATCGGAAGGCGACGCTCAGTCGACCGGAGTGTAGAGGCCGGGGACCGGGACCATCCGGGCCAGGCCGTTCCAGGCCAGGTTGAGGATGTTGGCCGCGACGGTGGCCTTGTCCGGGTCGCGTTCGTCCAGCCACCACTGCCCGGTGTAGGCGATCATCCCCACCAGCATCTGCGCGTACATCGGGGCCATCTCCGCCCTCAGGCCTCGGCGGCGGAACTCGTCCGCGAGGATGTCCTCCACCTGGGAGGCGACGTCGGAGAGGATCGTGGCGAACGAGGTGCCGGTCGAGCCGGCCGGGGCGTCGCGGGAGATGATGCGGAAGCCGTCCGGGTTGGACTCGATGTAGTCGAGCAGGGCCAGCGTGCCGGCCTCCACCTTGCGGCGAGCGCCCTTGGCCTGGTCGATCGCGGCGCGGATGCTCTCCTGCAGGGTGCGCTGCTCGCGGTCGACGATCACCGCGTAGAGCCCCTCCTTGCCGCCGAAATGCTCGTACACGACAGGCTTGGAGACGTGGGCGTTGGCGGCGATCTCCTCGACAGTGGTGCCCTCGACCCCCTTCTCGGCGAACAGCACCCTGGTCACGGCGATGAGCTGCTCGCGCCGTTGCGCGGCGGTCATCCGCGTGCGCCCCTCGCGGCCGCGACCCGTGGCGGAGGCGGAACCTCCTCCTGCGGGGGTCTCGGCTGCGGGTGATGCGGGAATCCTGGGTCCGGCCACGTTCCCCAGTCTCTCAGACCACGGCCGACGGGCCCGCTGGATTCGGAACAGGCACTCCGTCGGAGGCGGCGTGGGCCGGCATGCGGGCAGGCCAGTGATTGCGTAGAGTGTGACCGGTTCACGCCGTTCCCCGGTTGGTCTGCCGGCAGGGCCCGCCTGACTTTGAATCAGGACAAGCGACGCAGGTTCGACTCCTGCCCGGGGAGCCATGCACATCACGATGCCCGTGATGCTGGCGCTGTCGGCCCTCGACGCTGCCGCCCTCCGCGGCAGCCGCCGCGATTGTCGTCAGCCGCCGCGCTCGCATTCACATGCGGCCCGCCGACGCGCGGCATCTGATCGGGGCCGCGGCCGGTCCCTGAAACCGCGGCGGGTGTGCACCGACGATGGTCCAGAGCCGGGGGTCCAGTCCGGGGCGACACAGCGGCCCGGACGAGGCGCGACCTCAGGGCCGGCACCGCCTCCGGGCACTAGTCTCCCGCCCATGGGATCCCGATCGCGCCGGCGGCGCCCACTCGCAGCGGCCGCTGCCCTGATCGCCTGTCTCCTGGTGGCATCGGCCTGTGCCGGCCCGGCCCGCGGTCCCAAGGAGTCGCCGTCGACAGCATCGCGCACGGCCACCCCCACTCAGCCCTGGACCGTCACCGAGAACGCGAAACCGGGAACCGGTGACTGGGAGATCGACAGCTCCGCCGTCGCCGGCGACGCCCAACTCGCCGGCTACGCGGACCACACCTCGGTGCTCCCGGGGGAGAGCTTCGGCCTGTTCGTCACTTCCACCCTGGGCGACGTCGCCGTTGCCGCCTACCGCGTCGGAGCGTACGGCGGGGCGGGCGCCCGGCTGGTCTGGCAGGCGCCTCAGCCAATCAAGGCCGTGAAGCAGCCCGACCCGGTGATCGAGGCCGACCACATGGTCGTCGCCAAGTGGGCGAAGACCACCGACGTCGCCACCACCGACTGGCCGGAGGGCTCTTACCTGCTCAAGCTCACCGCCGGAGGCAAGTCGCGTTACGTCCCGGTGACGGTCCGCAGCAGGTCCACCGCCGGACGGCTGGTGATCGTCAACGCGGTCATCACCGACCAGGCGTACAACGACTGGGGCGGTTACTCCCTCTACGACGGCCCCGGCGATTCGCGCTCGACCCGGGTCAGCTTCGACCGGCCGCAGAAGGGCAACGGCGCCCAGCAGTTCTTCGGCGACGAACTCGCGCCCATCCAGCTCGCCGAGGGGCTCGGCGTCGACCTGGCGTACGTCACGTCGGTGGACCTGGATCGCGAGCCGGATCTGCTTAATGGCGCGTCCGGCATGGTCAGCATGGGCCACGACGAGTACTGGACGGTGCCGGAGCGCACCGCCGTCGAGAAGGCCCGCGACAGCGGCACCTCGCTCGCCTTCCTGGGGGCGAACGCCGTCTACTGGCGGGTCCGCCTCGAGGACGGCCAGACGGGGGACCGGCGGGTCGTCGTCGGCTACAAGAACACCTCCGACCCGAAGAAGAACGCGGTCAACACCACGGTGATGTGGAGGTCCCAGCCCTATCCCCATCCCGAGAACTCCCTCACCGGGATGCTCTACGAGTGCTTCCCCGCGTACGGGGACATGGTCATCCAGGACCCGACGTTCCCCCTCTTCGACGGGACGGGCGTGAAGAAGGGGGACAAGATCCCCGGTGTCGTGGGTATCGAGATCGACCGCGCCTACCCGATCCCGGGGACGCCTGATGCGCTGACCGTGGCCGCCCATTCGCCGGTGACCTGCGGCAGCAACAAGCACACGTACTCCGACATGACGTACTACTCCACCGGCAAGGCCGGGGTCTGGGCCACCGGCTCGATGATGTGGGTGAAGGTGCTCAACGGCCCGAACGGCAAGTACAACATCACCGATGCCTCCGTCACCTTCGTCCGGAGGGTGATGGAGAACGCGTTCCGCCAGATGGCGAAGGGTAACGGCAAGGGTGCGCTGCAGACGACCCCCAACCTCTCCGGGCTGAATGCGTCGGCCTCCACGTCGACCGGCACAGGCGGGCCCGTCGACAAATAGTCCTGCGAGGATCTGGAGTCCGCCGCGGCGCCGGACCTAGGGTGTCGGCCATGACAGGAACTGTGGACGATCCCAGTGGCGAGATCGACAACGAGGCCTCAATGCTGCTCGATGCCGAGGATCTCGCCGAACAGGGGGTGCGGGAGGCGTACGCCCAGGTGGCTCTCGCCCTGACCGGACTCGGCCTCGTCCCGGCGGAGATCACCGAGATCATCGATCCGGACGCCCCCGCCTACACGGTGGTCTGCCAGGGGATCGAGTATCCGATTGTCGGGCCCGGACTCCCGGACGAGGGTGCCTGGGGACGCGCCACGTACGCCCTGTTCGACCTCGTCAATCGGCAGCTGTCGGGACATGACCAGTGGCTGTACGCGATCAACGGCGGCAACGACCTGATCGGCATCCTGATGACCCCTGACCAGGCCGCCCGCGCCCGGCGTGCCCTGCTGCGAAGGTCGGACTGGCCCTACCTCCCCACCGATGAACCGGACTGGTCCGGCATGTTCCGCGACCGAACGCCACCGCCGTCGCCGTCCCGATGGACCGGATGGCGAGCGCGATAGGGTGGGTGGTGCCGCCTCGGATCAGCGGTCCTTCCCGTCAGCGGGGAGCCATCGCGTCAGTCCGGGAACGTTGTGGCCCATGCCCCTTCGAAGGAGATGACGGTGACCGCGAGTGACGACGTGACGACCAACGGAACGGTGGGCGGTGAGGTTGCCGCCGTCGTGGTGCTCGCCGCCGGGGCCGGCACGCGGATGAAGTCCTCCCGCTCGAAGGTCCTGCACGAAGTGGCGGGTCGCTCCATGCTGTCCTGGGCGATCGACGCCGCCGAGCAGGTCTCGCCGGAGCACCTCGTCGTCGTCGTGGGCCACCAGCGCGACCAGGTCGAGGCGCATCTGCGCGAGGTCGCTCCCGCCGTGGTGACCGCGGTCCAGGAGGAGCAGAAGGGCACCGGCCATGCGGTGATGTGCGGCCTGGCGCCGCTCGGCGAGATCAGCGGCATCGTCGTCGTGACGTACGGTGACGTCCCCCTGCTCAGCGGGGAGACGCTCGTCGCGATGGTCGAGAATCACCGCCGCTCCGGGGACGCGATCACCGTGCTCACCGCCCACGTGCCGGATCCGACCGGCTACGGCCGGATCGTGCGGGGCGACGACGCGGGCATCGCGCGGATCGTGGAGCACAAGGACGCCTCCGAGGACGAGCGGGCGCTGGACGAGATCAACTCCGGCATCTACGTCTTCGACGCCGACATCCTGCATGACGGCCTGGCGAGCCTGCGCACCGACAACGTCCAGGGCGAGCTGTACCTCACCGACGTCATCGCGCACGCCAACGCCGTCGGCCGCCGTGTCGGGGCGTACGTCACCGAGGACCTGTGGCAGACCGAGGGCGTCAACAACCGGCTCCAGCTGGCCCGGATGGGTGCGGAGATGAACCGGCGGATCGGTGAGCGGTGGATGCTCGCCGGCGTCACGATCATCGACCCGGCCACGACCTGGATCGAGGACTCCGTCGACATCGCCCCCGATGTCACCCTGCTGCCCGGCACTCAGTTGCTCGGCGCGACCTCCGTCGCGACCGGCGCCGTGATCGGGCCGGACACCACGCTGAAGGACGTCGAGGTCGGCGAGGGGGCGACGATCCTCCGCTCCCAGGGCCTCCTCGCCACCGTCGGCGCGGGCTGCCAGGTCGGACCGTTCGCCTACCTGCGCCCCGGTACCGAGCTCGGCGTCGATGTGCGACTCGGCGCGTTCGTCGAGACGAAGCGGGCGGTGATCGGGGCAGGCAGCACGATCGCGCACCAGGCGTACGCGGCAGATGTCGAGATCGGTGCCGGCGCCACGCTCTGTGCCGGTAGCATCGTCGCGAACGATGACGGGGAGTCCAAGCACACGACGCGGGTCGGCGCGGGTGCCTTCATCGGCGCTCACAGTGTGCTGGTGGCCCCTGTCACGGTCTCCGACGGGGCGTACGTCGCCGCCGGATCGACCGTCACCAAGGACGTGGCCACGTCGGGGGATGCCTCCGGCGCGCGTGGCTCCGGCCTTGACTGAGGATCGACACCCCGTGCCGGCAGCGGCCACTGCCGGCGCATCCGCCGTGTGCCCGAGCGGCGGTAAGCACACCCTGGGGGCCGGCACCCCCGACACTTCCGAGGAGACCAGCACGTGAGCGGTTTCAAGCTGCCGTCCGAGAAGAACATGATGCTCTTCTCCGGTCGGGCCTACCCCGAGCTCGCCCAGGAGATCGCCCGGCTGATGGACACCGAACTGGTGCCCACCCGCCAGGTGACGTACGCGAATTCCGAGATCTATGTCCAGTACGAGGAGTCGGTCCGCGGCTCGGACGCCTTCGTGATCCAGTCGCACGCGGCCCCGGTCAACGAATCGCTGATGGAGCAGCTGATCATGGTCGATGCGCTCAAGCGCGCCTCGGCCAAGCGGATCACTGTGATCGCGCCGTTCTACCCGTACGCCCGCCAGGACAAGAAGCACCTCGGCCGGGAGCCCATCTCGGCGCGACTGGTCGCCGACCTGTTCACCGCCGCCGGTGCCGACCGCATCATGTCGATCGACCTGCACGCCGCACAGATCCAGGGCTTCTTCGACGGCCCCGTGGACCACCTGTGGGGCCTGCCCGTGCTCGCCGAGTACGTTGCACAGAAGTACGACACCGACGAGATGACCGTGGTGTCACCCGATGCCGGTCGGGTGCGCCTCGCCGACATGTGGACCGACCGTCTCGGCAGCCGGCTGGCCATCATCCACAAGCGCCGCGATCCCAACGTCGCCAACACGGTGGCGGTGCACGAGGTGGTCGGCGACGTCGAGGGGCGGGTGTGCCTGCTGGTCGACGACATGATCGACACCGCGGGGACGATCTGCCAGGCCGCCGATGCGCTCAAGCAGCGCGGCGCCAAGAAGGTCATCGCCGCCGCCACGCACCCGGTGCTGTCCGGCCCGGCCGCCCAGCGCCTCAACGACTCCGCCTTCGAAGAGGTGATCGTCTGCAACACGCTGCCGATCTGCACGGAGGTGCCGGTGGACAAGCTCACCGTCCTGTCCATCGCGCCGATGCTGGCCCAGGCGATCCACGAGGTGTTCGAGGACGGCTCGGTCACCAAGCTGTTCCGCTAGTCGCTGCGACGCCGGCACCTCTCCTCGGAGTGTCGCGTCCTGCCGAGCCCCGGTCGATCCGTCGACCGGGGCTCGCCGCGTTCGTGAGCGGCGTGACGTGATAGCATCGTCGGGTTGCCTCGGCGAGGGGAGGCGTACGCAGGTACGCCGAACGTGATCGACGTGGTGTGTCGCTGACCCGGGTCTGATCCCGGTCGCGGCCTGCCGGTGGACGCGTACGTCCCGGCCCTGGCGGCAGACCCAGATCCCGGTCGCCCGCAGGACGGCCCGACACCAGGAGGCCACCATGGCTGACGCCACCCTCTCCGCCCAGGTCCGCAACGAGTTCGGCAAGGGCGCCTCGCGCCGCACCCGCCGCGAGAACCTCGTGCCCGCCGTCCTCTACGGCCACGGCATGGACCCCATCCACCTGACCCTCCCGGGCCACGAGACGATGCTGGCGCTGCGCACCGACAACGCCCTCCTCGAGGTCAACATCGAGGGCGAGTCCAAGCCCCGCCTGGCGCTCGCCAAGCAGGTCCAGCGTGACGCCGTCAAGGGCTTCCTGATCCACGTCGACCTGCTGGCCGTGCGTGCCGACGAGAAGGTCGTCGTCGAGGTCGCTCTCCTCGTCACCGGTGAGGCCGCCACCGGCACCACCGTGGTCGTCGACAAGAACACCCTCAGCCTCGAGGCCCCGGTCACCCACATCCCCGAGGACGTCGAGCTCTCCGTCGAGGGCCTGGAGGCTGGCGCGCAGCTGCTCGCCTCGGACCTCAAGCTCCCGTCGGGCGTGACCTACCTCGGCGACGCCGAGGACGTGCTCGTCTCGGTCGCCCACGCCGAGATCCAGGCCGAGGAGCCCGCTGAGGGCGCCGCCGAGGCCGAGGCTCCCGCCGCCGAGTGACCCGACCGCGACGTGCGCGGACGGATGAGTGACCTCGATCTGAAAGACTGACGACATGTGGCTGGTGGTGGGGCTCGGCAATCCCGGCCCCACCTATGCCCACACCCGGCACAACGTCGGCTACATGGTCGTCGAGGAACTCGCCCGCCGTGCGCACGTCGCGCTCAAGTCGGTCCCCAAGATGCGGGCCGACGTCGCCGAGACCCGGATCAGTGCCGTCGGACTGGGGATCCCCGGCCCCGGCGCCGTCCGGGTCGCCCTGGTACGTTCCCACACGTACATGAACGAGTCCGGCATCGCCGTGGGCCGGCTCGCCGCGTTCTACGGTGTCGCGCCGGCCGAGATCGTCGCCGTGCACGACGAGCTGGATCTCGACGTCGGACAGCTGCGGCTCAAGAAGGGTGGCGGCGACAACGGTCACAACGGCCTGAAGTCGATGCGCGCCCACCTGCACTCCGGGGACTTCCTCAGGGTCCGCTTCGGGATCGGGCGGCCACCCGGGCGGCAGGCGCCGGCCGACTTCGTGCTGTCGTCCTTCCCCGCCTCCCAGCGGGACGTGGTCGCCGTCGAGGTGGCCCGTGCCGCCGATGCCGTGGAGACGCTGCTCACCGACGGTCTCCCCGCGGCGCAGAACCGCTACAACTCCTGAGTCCGCGCCGTCGGGTGAACCGGCCGTGCTGACTCGGCTCGTACGGCCCTCCTCTTTCGCCTATGGCATGTGTCTGCGCCGCCTGAGAGAATCCCAGCAAGGGATCTGAACCGGAGGTGGCCATGATGACCGGACCCACTGGCAGCGACGTGGTCGTGCTGCAGGTCATCGCCGACGTGGATGACGATGAGGAACAGCTCCGGGAGCTGACCGGGATCCTCCAGGAGGACCTGTCGGAGCTTGATGTCCGTTCGGTGGAACCCTTGGCCGAGGATATGGCGCCCGAAGGCTCGAAGGGGATCTTCCTCGCGATGGCGGGCTGGCTCTCCGTGCATCTGGGCACGGAGGGGTTGAAGGCGGTGGTGAACGCCGTCTCCGCCTGGGCGGGCCGCACCGGCAGGACCGTGGAGCTCACTCTCGACGGCAACACGCTCAAACTCACCGGTGCCAGCGCCGAGCTCGAGTCACGGATCGTCAATGAGTTCTTCAGCCGTCAGGCGCCACCCCACTGACGCGGCGGCTGCGGCGCCTGCCCCGGCCGGCACGGCCAGCGTCCGGTCACACGCGGAATCGACTGAACCATGACTGCGGCCAGGGTCACGATCCCCTCACCTGCCTTGCCGGCGGGAGCGCGTTCGGCGCTGGTCGTCGCGACGACGACGTACCAGGATCCGCAATTGGGTCGGCTGCGTGCCCCGGCCACTGACGCAGCCGACCTGGCCGCGGTCCTGGCCGACCCGACCATCGGAGGCTTCCAGGTCACCACAGTGATGGACCGTCCGGCCCAGGACGTACGCGTCGCGGTGGAGGACTTCCTCGCCAATCGCGGACCCGACGAGCTGGTCGTCGTCTACCTCTCCTGCCATGGAGTCATCGATGCGCATCGTCGTCTCTACTTCGCGGCCACGGACACGGTGCGCACCAGGCTGGCCTCGACGGGTGTGGACTCGCAGTGGGTCAACGAACGGATGGACGACTGCCGGGCCCGGCGCCAGGTGCTCGTCCTGGACTGCTGCTTCAGCGGTGCGTTCGCCCGCGCCGCCAAGGGCGAAGAGGCCCTCGGCCTGGACCAGCTCGCCCAGTCCGGCCGCGGCAGGGCGGTGCTCACGGCCTCGAACGACCGGGAGTACTCCTTTGAGTCGACGGCCGATGCCCGCGCCGCGTCGGCGGAGCCCTCGCCGGGATCGGTCTTCACCGCCGCCCTGGTCGCGGGCCTGCGCGACGGTGGAGCGGACGCGGACGGCGACGGGTTCATCAGTGTCGACGAGGCGTACGGCTATGCCTACGGCCGGGTCCGCGCCTCGGGGGCTGCCCAGACACCCCAGCGCTGGCTCTCCGGCGGCGAGGGGGAGATCCTGCTGGCCCGCAATCCTGCGGGACGAACGATCAGCCCCGCGCCCGTTCCCGACGCCCTGCGCACCGCCCTGGACAGCCCGCTTCCCGATGTCCGCGAAGCGGCGGTGCACACCCTCGGGCGCTGGCTCACCTCAGGAGAGCCCGCCCAGACCCTGGCCGCCACCAGGGAACTGGCGGCCGTCGCCGACAACGACATCCCCCGGATCGCTGCCGTCGCCCGCGCGGCGCTCGGCGCGGAGGCGGGAGCCGAGCGGACGGGCACCAGCCCTCCTGCCACGACCTCGGTACGCAAACACCCCCACCTGGCGATTCCTGCGGGCCGACGCAAAAGGATCATCGGCGCCGTGGCGATCGTGCTCGTGGTGGGTGTCGTCCTCGCCACGGTGCTCCTGCGCGGCGGGTTTCTCGGCACGGGATCGAAGCATTCCTCCGTGGGGGCGGCCCAGATCCTGGTGCCCTCGATGCTGACCGTCGATGATGTCCGCCAGCTCGACACCCGAACGGTCTGGACATCCACGCTCAGCCAGGACTGGATAGGGTCCGACACTCCCGCCCCGGTGTGCCTGGCCTTCAGCGACCCGAGCCTGCCGACGCCGCAGGCGGCAGCCGTGCGCAGGTTCCAGGGCGGCCCGGATCAGGACAGCTATGTCCTGGACGTGGCGATGCAGTTCGCCTCGGACACCGAGGCCGCGTCGACGGCCGACGTCCTGCTCCGCCACATGGGCGCTTGCGACCAGCCCGGCGCCCTGCTGGAGCGTGGCTGGAACGTCACCGGAGCCGGTGATGCCGCAGCCGGTGTGTCCGCGATCATCCAGGACAAGTCCCCGGTCCACCACACGGTGCAGGTCGGCCGAACCGGCAAGGTCCTGCACATCCTCGACGCCTCCCAGCCGAGCGTCTCCCCGGACGGTGGCAGGATCGTGGGCCTGCTCGCCGCCGTGATCGGCCGCGCCTGCGCACCCGCGGCCGGCACCTGCCCGGACAACCCCTCCGCCAGCCCCGGGGTTCCCCCCAGGACGGCTCTGGACCCGCAGTTCCTCGCCCCGGGCGACCTCCCGCGGATCACGGCGACGACGGGCCGGTGGGCCGGCACCGACGTCTCCACCTCGTTCCCTTTCTTCGGCAGCCAGTGCGAGGGCAAGAACCTGGCCACAGTCCCCGGACCACAGGACCGCAGGCATCGCAGCTACCTGCTCAAGGACGATGCCGCCGCACCCCAGGGCGGCTTCGGCGTCGACGAGTACATTCTGGCCTTCCCGGACAGCAAGGGGGCGGACGCCCTCGCCAAGGACGTCGGCGCCTCCATCGACGGCTGTGCCACGAGCATCCCGACGGCGAAGGTGGAGAAGGGGGACACCATCGACCTGAAGGCCGGCAACGCGACGCTCTCCGGCCGGACCTGGACCGTGACCCAGCAGGTCGACCCGAACGCCAGGCAGAAGTACCGCCTCGCCCTGGTCCAGCTCGACCGGAACGTGGTCTACCTGCTGGCGCCCACCGGAAGCTCCTTCGACTTCAGCGATGCCCAGTGGAAGGCGGTCGCGGTACGCGCCGGTGAGCGGGTCACCAACGAGGGGTGAGCCGTCCGCTAGTACGGGCGGCCCGGCCCGGCCCCGAACGGCAGCGGCGCGTCCGGGGGCGGCGCCTGCGGCCGGACCACGGGCATCCCTCCGGTCAACGGAGCGATCACCGGCGCCGCCGCGGCATGCAGGTCGGCGACGAACACCGCCAGCTCCGCCTGATGGGCCTGCAACTCCGGCGTCGACCACCCCCGTTTGATCCGGTCGCGGACGAACGCCAACTCGGTCACCGCATCAGCGAATTGTGCGACCGCCCTGGCCTCCTCGCGGGGGAGACCCCGGGTGCGGGCGGCCCGCGTACGGAGTGAGCCCAGCCAACCCGCCTCCTCCGGGCTGATCAGTCCGGTCCAGACCATCTCGGGCAGCTCCCGGCGGACCACCATGCCCTCCAGGCGCCGTGAGCGGATCGCCTGGCGGGACAGGACGACGAAGGCGGGCACCATCACCACCAGATAGGTGGCGACGTACGCGATGATGCTGATCGAGGACGAGAAGTTCCACAGGGCGTGCAGTAGGACGGCTCCCGCGTACCCGAGCAGGACCAGCGTCACCTTCGCCCCGCCGTAGCGCTGGCGCATGGAGGCATGGACGCCGAGTGCCGTCAGGGTGGTGAACAGCGGATGGGCGAAGGCACCCATCAGGATCCGGGCGAAGAACATGAACGTCGTCTGCCCGAGGGACTCGGAGGTGGAGAAGTAGAGCAGGTTCTCCACGAAGGCGAAGCCGATGCCCGACATCCCCGCGTAGACCAAGGTGTCGGTCAGCGAGGTCATCTCGCGTCGGCGCAGCCCGCTGAGCATGACCAGCAGGAACGCGCCCTTGAGCCCCTCCTCGGCCAGTGGGGCCCCCACGGCCGCCGAGAGGACGTCGACCTGACCGAAGACGAAGGTGGACAGGCCGTGCTCGATCAGCATCGCCCCGACTGTGGCCACGCCACCGCCCCAGAGGAACGCCCAGACCAGGTATCCCGCGGGCTCGGGCTCCCAGCGGTCGAGCCAGAGGTAGCAGGCGATGACCACTACCGCACCGACGGTCGCCAGCACGGCGCCGCCGAGGAACGTGCCCAGCGACGTCGCACCCGACAGGGCCAGGAAGACGACCAAGGCGGCACCGATCGCCGCGAGGATGATGCCGGCCAGCGGGGCCCCCGCCCGGCGGACCATCCGCACCTGAGCCGGCCGATAGGGCCACGGGGACTCGCCGAACTCCCAGCGAGGAGGCGGCACGGGACCACCCTGCCACGGTGGACGGTGGGGATCGGGCGGCGGAGGGACGCTCACAGCCTCACCCTAGGCGATGGCGGTGACAGGGCCTGAGTCTCGCGTCGGGGCCTTCTCGGGGGCAGCGACGTCGGAGGTGCGCGCTACCGTGGTGCGGTGACAGAACACGTGACGGGCAGGCTTGCCGGCATCCTCGACCTCCTGGGCACCGATCCCGTCGTCGCGGAATGTGTGTCGGATGCGCGCACCGGCGTCCTGCACTCCTGTGACATCACCGCCCCCGGGTCCGTCCGGGCCTTCCTCACCGCCGAGCTGGTGCGGCGGACCGAGCGTACGTTCCTCCTCGTCACCGCGACCTACCGCGAGGCGGAGGAGCAGGTCGCCGCGTTGCAGGCTCTGCTCGGCCATGACGTCGCCGCCTATTACCCCGCCTGGGAGACCCTGCCGCACGAGCGGCTCAGCCCCCGCTCCGACACCGTCGGGCGCCGCCTGGAGGTGTTGCGGAGGCTGGCGGGCAACGACCCGCAGCCGGCTCCTCGGGTGGTTATCGCGCCGGTCCGGTCCCTGCTCCAACCCCAGGTGGCCGGGCTCGCTGACATCGCCCCGGTCCGGTTGCGCCGTGGGGAGGACCACGACATCGACGCCATCGCCGAGGCCCTGGTCGCCGCCGCCTACCTGCCCGTCGACATGGTCCAGCGGCGAGGGGAGTTCGCCGTCCGCGGCGGCATCGTCGACGTCTTCCCGCCGACCCACGAGCATCCGGTCCGGATCGACTTCTTCGGGGACACGGTGGAGGACCTGCGCTACTTCATGGTCGCCGACCAGCGCTCCACCGATCGCGTCCTCGACGAGGTCATCTGCTCCCCCTGCCGTGAGCTGTTGATGACGGCGGACGTCAAGGCGCGCGCCGAGGCCCTGATCGCCGACCACCCCGAACTCACCGAGATGCTGGACCGGATCGCCCAGGGACTCGGGGCCGACGGCATGGAGTCGCTCGCCCCGGCCCTCGTCGACCGGATGGAGCTGCTCCTCGACGTACTGCCCTCCGACACGTTGGTGCTGGTGGCGGATCCCGAGCTGGTCCGCACCCGCGCCGCCGACCTCGTCACGACGTCGGAGGAGTTCCTCCAGGCCGGCTGGGCCGCAGCGGCTTCCGGCGGCACCGCCCCGATCGACCTACGCGCATCCTCCTACCAGGAGCTGGGAGCGGTGCGGGCCCATGCCCTGGAACTGGGCCAGTCCTGGTGGACGATCTCCCCGTTCGCCGTCGGACCCGACGAGGACCGCGACGCGGCCGCGGACGCGCTCGCCCATATCCAGGCCGGCGCCACGCCGGTGCGGACGATCCGGGCCCGGGACGCCCACAGCTGGGCCGGTGACACCGAGCGGGCGGTCGCCGAGATCGCCGCCGCCGTCCGGGACGGCTGGCGGGTCGTGATGTCCGCGGAGGGCCACGGCACCACCCAGCGCCTCGCCGAACTGCTCGGCGAGCACGACGTGGCGGCTCGGGTGGTGGAGGACGTCACCGAGCCACCGCGCGAGCATGTCGTCGAACTGGTCACCACCGGCGTACGCCACGGCTTCCTCGCCGACGACGTACGGCTGGCGGTCTGGACGGCCGGGGACCTGTCGGGCCAGGCGCAGACCGACCGCGCCGAGCGGAAGATGCCGGCCCGGCGCCGCAAGGCGATCGACCCGCTGGAACTGAAGCCGGGCGATCCGGTGGTCCACGAGCACCACGGCGTCGGCCGCTACGTCGAGATGATGCAACGTACGGTCGCCGGGGCGACCCGCGACTACATGGTCATCGAGTACGCGCCGAGCAAGAAGGGCCAGCCCGGCGACCGGGTCTTCGTCCCGATGGAGCAGCTGGACCAGGTGACCCGCTACGTGGGTGGCGAGCTGCCGGCCCTGGACAAGATGGGCGGCTCCGACTGGGCCAAGCGCAAGTCGCGGGCCCGCTCCGCGGTGAAGGAGATCGCCGGGGAGCTGGTCCGCCTCTACGCCGCCCGGCAGGCTGCCAAGGGGTTCGCGTTCAGTGCGGACTCCAGCATGCAGCGCGAGCTCGAGGACGCCTTCGACTACACCGAGACCCCCGACCAGTTGTCGGCCATCGACGAGGTCAAGCGGGACATGGAGCAGACCGTCCCGATGGACCGGCTGATCTGTGGCGACGTAGGCTACGGCAAGACCGAGATCGCCGTCCGGGCGGCGTTCAAGGCGGTGATGGACTCCAAGCAGGTGGCCATCCTGGTGCCGACCACCCTGCTGGTCACCCAGCACTACAACACCTTCGCCGAGCGCTACGCCGGCTTCCCGGTGCGGGTGGCGGCGCTGTCCCGGTTCCAGACCGACAAGCAGGCCCGCGAGGTGCTGGACGACCTGGCGGCCGGCAAGGTGGACGTCCTCGTCGGAACGCACCGCCTGCTGTCGAAGGAGGTCGTCTTCAAGGACCTGGGGCTGGTCATCATCGACGAGGAACAGCGTTTCGGTGTCGAGCACAAGGAGCAGCTGAAGAAGCTGCGGATGAACGTCGACGTCCTGGCCATGTCCGCCACGCCGATCCCGCGCACGCTGGAGATGGCCATCACCGGCATCAGGGAGATGTCGACGATCGCCACGCCGCCGGAGGAGCGCCACCCGGTGCTCACCTTCGCCGGCGCGTACGACGAGGGGCAGGTCACCGCGGCGATCCGGCGCGAGCTGCTCCGGGAGGGTCAGGTCTTCTTCGTCCACAACCGGGTGCAGACCATCGACCGGGCCGCGGCCCGGATCCGGGAACTGGTCCCCGAGGCGAGGGTCGTCACCGCGCACGGCCAGATGGGGGAGCGCCAGCTCGAACACGTGATGCTGGACTTCTGGGAGCGCCGCGCGGATGTGCTGGTCGCGACCACGATCGTCGAGGCCGGTCTGGACATCTCCACGGCCAACACGCTGATCGTCGAGCGGTCCGACCAGATGGGCCTGTCCCAGCTGCACCAGCTGCGTGGACGCGTCGGACGCAGCCGTGAGCGGGGATACTGCTACTTCCTCTACCCGCCGGACAAGCCGCTCTCCCAGGAGGCGCATGACCGGCTGGCCACTCTCGCCGCGAACACCGACATCGGCGCCGGCATGGCGATCGCCACCAAGGACCTCGAGATGCGCGGCGCGGGCAACCTGCTCGGCGGCCAGCAGTCGGGGCACAT
Organism: Raineyella fluvialis; assembly: GCF_009646095.1. Taxonomy (NCBI): domain Bacteria; kingdom Bacillati; phylum Actinomycetota; class Actinomycetes; order Propionibacteriales; family Propionibacteriaceae; genus Raineyella; species Raineyella fluvialis. The sequence goes on from NZ_CP045725.1 coordinate 2,353,785, forward strand.
CGCCGACGTCGGGTTCGACCTGTACGTACGTCTCGTCGGCGAGGCCGTGGCCGAGTACCGCGGCGACACGGCCGAGGAGGCCGAGCAGGAGACGCGCATCGAACTGCCGGTCGACGCCCACCTGCCCGAGGACTACATCAGCTCGGAGCGGCTGCGGCTGGAGATGTACAAGACCATCGCCGAGGTGCGTTCCGACGCCGATCTCGACGAGGTCCGCGATGAGCTCCAGGACCGCTACGGTCCGCTGCCGGAACCGGTCGAAACCCTGCTGGCGGTGGCGGGCTTCCGCCTGCGGGCCAAGGAGGCCGGGCTGCGCGAGGTCATCGTCCAGGGCTCGAACGTGCGGTTCTCCGAGGTGCGCCTGCCCGAGTCGCGCCAACTCAAGCTGGCCCGCCTGCACCCGAAGAGCACCTACAAGGCCACGGCCGGACAGGTGCTGATCCCGCGTCCGGCCACCTCCCCGCTGGGCGGGCGGCCGTTGCAGAACCGTGACCTGCTCGCCTGGGCCGACCAGGTCGTCCGCGAAGTGCTGACACTGCCGCAGGCGCCCGGGGCGGCCGCCCCCGCGGCGTCCGCGGCCCCCGCTGCCGGTGGGGCGCCGGCGCCCGGTACGCCGCGCAAGGCGACCAGCACGGCGGTGAAGGGCCCGACCGGAGCGAAGGCGTCGTCTGGGGCGAAGGCGTCGGCTGGGGCGAAGGCCGCCCGACGTGCCCCGGCGCCGGATCCGCGGGCCAAGGTCCCGGCTCCGCGCGGACAGGGGGTCGCCAAGGGTGGCCACACCAAGCGGCCCCCGAGGGGCGCGTAGGATCGGGCCGCACGACCAGACGTTCGACGGGAGTAACAATGGCGCTTCGCGCACTGCCCGCCCTCGCTACTGCGGGGCCCTCATCCTCACGCTGTCCGGCTGCGCCGGCGGTTCCGGATCCGACGCGGTGGTGATCAACGGACGCCGCGTGTCGGTCACCGAGGTGGAGACCACGGCGACGGCTGTCGCCTCGGTCCTGGGAGGGCAGGCGGCCCCCTGCAGTACCAGCAGGCGGTGGTGGCGGTGCTCATCGATCAGGCTCTGGCCAATGGTGCGGCGCAGAAGGCCGGCAAGCCGATCACCCCCGCCGATCGTGATGCTGCCCTGGCGTCCGTCCCGGGCGGCACCCAGCTCGAGGCCGACAGCGACGCACGCCCGTTCGCCGAGGCAGTGGGTGACTTCCAGTACGCCCAGCGGGCGTTCGGATTGGAGGCGCTGGCCGCGCAGCAGGTCAGCACCCGGATCGAGGTCAACCCGCGCTACGGCACCTGGAACGCCCAGCAGATGAAGTTGATCACCGGCAGCGGCTCGCTGTCGGTGCCCGTCACCACGAACTGAGATCCCCGTGGCTCCTCGCGATGTCCCCGAGGCGCCGGCCGGCAGCCCTCACCCCCAGCTGGACCGCTTCGTCGAGGTGATGGGCATCCTGCGGCAGGACTGCCCCTGGGATGCCGAGCAGACCCATCGCTCCCTCGTCCAGTACCTGGTCGAGGAGACGATGGAGACCGTCGAGGCGATCGAGTCGGGGGAGCCGGCACACCTGCGCGAGGAACTGGGCGACCTGCTGCTGCAGGTCGTCTTCCACGCGACGATCGCGGCGGAGCCGGGTGGCGGGGGCTTCGACATCGACGACATCGCCCGCGGCGTCGCCGACAAGCTCGTCGCCCGGCACCCGTACGTCTTCGCGGCCGAGGACGTCCCCGAGGACCTCGACGCCACGTGGGAACAGCGCAAGCGCCGCCTCAAGGGCCGGACCTCCACCCTCGAGGGCATCCCGCAGCAGCTGTCCGCGATGCACCGCGCGAGCAAGGTGATCGGGCGGGCCGCGTCGCACGACGTCGACCTTGCCGGCCAGGGCGTCGACCTGCCCACCGACGAGATCACCGCGGAGGAGGTGGGCCGTACGGTCCTCGGGCTGGTCAGCCGGGCCCGGGCGAGCGGCGTCGACCCCGAACAGGCGACCCGCGACGCGCTGCGACGGCTCGAGGCCGCTGTCGTGCGGGCCGAGTCGGCTCCGGGGCAGGGTCCGGAGTCGGGGTCCCACGTCGCCCCGGACACCGAGACCGACTCCGAGGAGATCTGAGCCTGCATCGGCACCCGAGGAGGCCCTGTGGCCGTCCTTTACCACCCCCGGCGACATCCGTTCGGGCGTCCTGGGAGGGGGTACCTCGCATGAGTGGGCACCGATGTGTCTAGGCTGGGTCCCGAGCGCGGGAGCATTGCCTTCCGGCAGTCCCCGTGCATGTCAGAGGCTGATCGAAAGGCAACCACCGTGGCAAGCATCGAATTCATCGACGCCCGCGAGATTCTCGACTCGCGCGGCAACCCGACTGTCGAGGTCGAGGTCATCCTCGACGATGACACCCAGGGTCGTGCCGACGTCCCGTCCGGCGCTTCCACCGGAGCGTTCGAGGCGGTCGAGCTCCGTGACGGCGACGATTCGCGCTACGGCGGCAAGGGCGTCCTCAAGGCCGTCGAGAACGTCATCGAGCAGATCGCTCCCGAGCTGCTGGGCCTCGAGGCCTCCGAGCAGCGCCTCATCGACCAGGCGATGCTCGAGCTCGACGGCACCCCGAACAAGGGCAAGCTCGGCGCCAACGCCATCCTCGGCGTCTCGCTGGCCGTCGCCCACGCCGCCGCGCAGTCGGCGAACCTGCCGCTCTACCGCTACGTCGGCGGTCCGTCGGCGCACATCCTCCCCGTGCCGATGATGAACATCCTCAACGGCGGCTCCCACGCCGACTCCAACGTGGATGTCCAGGAGTTCATGATCGCCCCGATCGGGGCGGACTCCTTCCGCCAGGCCCTCGAGTGGGGCGCCCGCGTCTACCACTCCCTGAAGAAGGTCCTGAACAAGAAGGGCCTGTCCACCGGCCTGGGCGACGAGGGCGGCTTCGCCCCCAACCTGGAGTCCAACGTGGCCGCCCTGGAGCTGATCTCCGAGGCGATCGAGGCCTGCGGCCTGAAGCCCGGCGAGGACATCGCGATGGCGCTCGACGCCGCCGCCTCCGAGTTCTACAAGAACGGCAAGTACGTCTTCGAGGGCGCCGAGAAGAGCTCCGACGAGATGATCGCGATCTACGCCGACTGGTGCGAGCGCTTCCCGATCGTCTCCATCGAGGACCCGCTGAACGAGGAGGACTGGGAGGGCTGGCAGAAGATGACCGCCCAGCTCGGCGACAAGGTCCAGATCGTCGGCGACGACCTGTTCGTCACCAACGTCGAGCGCCTGCAGCGCGGCATCGACGACAAGTCGGCCAACGCGATGCTGGTCAAGGTGAACCAGATCGGTTCGCTCACCGAGACCCTCGACGCCGTCGACCTGGCTCACCGCAACGGCTTCCGCACGATGATGTCGCACCGCTCGGGTGAGACCGAGGACGTCACCATCGCCGACCTGGCCGTCGCTTGCGGCTGTGGCCAGATCAAGTCCGGTGCCCCGGCCCGTACGGACCGCGTCGCCAAGTACAACCAGCTGCTCCGCATCGAGGAGGAGCTGGACGAGGCCGCCGAGTACGCGGGCCGCAGCGCCTTCCCGCGTTTCACCGCGTGATTTCCTGACCTGATCGGCCACACTGGAGGGCGTGGCAGACCAGGGACATGACCGAGCGGGAGCCGGACCGGATCGAGGGACACCTCGTGATCGGACCGGCTCCCGCTCGGCGTCCGTGCCCGTTTCCGCGGACGCCGCCGACAGCTCCGCCGCGCGGGCGGTGGGACCGAGTGCAGCCCTACGGCTGGTTCTGCTCGGCACAGTCGTCGGGGTGCTGCTGATCTCGGCCGCGGTCAGCCTGCAGATCTACTTCCGCCAGCAACACCAGATGGCCTCCCTGGGCGCCGAGGTCACCCAGCGGCAGCAGGCCATCGACGAGCTCCACCGCCAGCTCTCCGCGTGGGACGACCCCGCCTACGTCCGACAGCAGGCCCGTCAGCGCCTCGGCTGGGTGATGCCGGGGGAGACCGGCTATCGGGTGATCGGATCCGACGGCAAGCCCCTCGAGGGCGCACAGCTCGACAGCCAGCGCAGCGACCAGGCCACCCCGGCCACGGACGCGTGGTGGATGAAGATGTGGGGCAGTACGGCGACGGCGGACCGCCCGACCCCGGCCACCGACGTCCCGGTCGGCACGAGCACCGCCTCACCCTCTCCGTCCGCGGCGTCCCCCTCGGCGCCGTCATCGGCCGTGTCGAACGGCGCGAAGGCCTCGGGGAGCGCGACACCAGGCTCGGCCCGTACGCTCACCTCCGTGCCGGAAGGCGGCCCCACCCCCTGATCGCGAGGGCGGTCGACGCCGGCCGCGTGGGAGACTGGGCCCCATGGCCGAACCGATGAGCCCCGAGGACGAGCAGTTGATCACCGCGCAACTCGGACGGATGCCCCGGGGCGTCGTCGGCGTCGCGTGGCGCTGCCCCTGCGGCAAGCCCGGCGTCGTGGCCACCGCACCCCGGCTCCCCGATGGGACGCCCTTCCCGACCACCTACTACCTGACCTGCCCGCGCGCCACGGCAGGATGCTCGACCCTGGAGGCCTCCGGCCTGATGGTCGCGATGACCGACCGGCTGGCCACCGATCCGGAACTGGCCGCGCACTACCGGCAGGCCCACGAGTCCTATCTGGCGGATCGGGAGGCGCTCGGCCACGTCGAGGAGATCGACGGGATCAGCGCCGGCGGCATGCCGACCCGGGTGAAGTGTCTGCACGTCCTCGCTGCCCACGCACTGGCGGCGGGCCCGGGTGTCAATCCGTTGGGCGACGAGACGCTGGCGGCGTTGGGTGAGTTCTGGAGCCGTCCCTGCCTTGAGGAGCGGGACGCGTGATGCGGGCCGCGGGCATCGACTGCGGGACGAACTCCCTGCGACTGCTCCTCGTCGAGGGGGAAGCCGGCGGCGAGCCCCCCGCCGAGATCTCCCGGCACCTTCACATCGTCCGGCTGGGAGAGGGCGTCGACGCGACCGGCGAGTTCTCCGACGCGGCGTTGGAGCGCACCTTCGGTGTGCTCGACGAGTACGCCGCGAAGATCCGGGATGCGGGCGTCGCGCCCGGGCACATCCGGATGGCGGCGACGTCTGCGGCGCGGGACGTCCGCAACAGGGACCGCTTCATCGCCGGTGTCCGCGAGCGGTTGGGCATCGAACCCGACATCATCCCCGGCGACCGGGAGGCGGAGCTGTCCTTCCAGGGGGCGGTGCGCGGTCTCCGCGCGGCGGGCGTGGAGGTGGCCGGCCCGGTGCTGGTGACCGACGTCGGCGGGGGCTCGACCGAGTTCGCGCTCGGCGAGCCCGACGGCACGATGCGGGCGCTGACCTCGTTGGACATCGGCTCGGTCCGTCTACGCGAGCGTACGTTGCCCGGTGACCCGCCCAGCGAGGCGGAGATCCTCGCCACCCGCGACGTCGTCGACGCGGCGCTCGACGCTTCCGGTCTCGACTTCGGGGCGGTGCGCGAGTGGGTCGGCGTGGCGGGCACCGTGACGTCGCTGATGGCGGCGTACCTGGAACTGCCCGAGTACGAGCGGGCCGCGATCCACGGCGCCCGGATGCCGCTGACCGCCCTGCGGGCGCTGGCCGATCAGTTCTGCGCCCGGACGGTGGCACAACTGCGCCAGATCCCGTCCCTGCACCCCAAGCGGGCCGAGGTGATCAGCGCCGGGGCGGTGATCCTGGAGCGGATCTCCCGGCGCCTCGACGTGCCGGGACTGCTGGTGTCCGAGTCCGACATCCTCGATGGGGTGGCCGACTGGGCCCTGCGTGGCCGCTGATCACCCCCCGACGTCGCGGATCGTACGATCGCGTTGACGGCCCCCGTAGCCCAATGGCAGAGGCAGGCGGCTTAAACCCGCTCGAGTATGGGTTCGAATCCCATCGGGGGCACCCTGGACGATCCTCGAGGCTCGCCCCGCCGTCGACCGGCATCTGCGCAGCGGAGGGGATCTGCGCAGCTGAGGGATCTGCCTGTCTGAGGAGGAATTCGGGCCGAAACCTCCTCAGAACTGCAGATCCCCTCAGATATCCGGCTGGCAGGAAGCGCCCCACTCCGGTAGCGACCCTCGCCACCTAGTTGTGCAGCACCGCGCGGGACCGGAGCTTCCCCTGGGCGAGGAGCTCCAGGGCCGTGGCGGCCTCGCTCATGGCGAAGCGCTCGGTCACCGTCCGGACCTTGCCTTCGGCCGCGAGCTGCAGGACCGTGCGCATCTGCTCGCGGTTGCCCAGGATGGAGGCCTTGATGACCTGGCCCTGGTTGAAAGGGAAAGACGGGAGGTTCAGCGGGACGGCCGTGACCAGCGTCCCACCCCACTTCAGCGTGCGCAGGGCCTGAGCAGTGACGGCGTCGGAGTCGGCGAAGGTCAGGACGGCGTCAGCGGAGTCGGCGATCTGCTCAAGCGCTGCGGGGTCGGTGGAATCGACCGTACGGGTCGCGCCGAGCTCACGAGCAACCACGAGGTGCTCCTTGGTGCGGCCGACGGCCACCACATCGGCACCCGTGAGCAGGGCGAACTGGACCGCCATGTGGCCCACGCCCCCGAGCCCGAAGACGGCGACGGTGTCTCCAGGGCCGACATCGAGCTTGTCGACGACGCCGAACGCGGTGATCCCCGGGCAGAACAGCGGCGCGGCATCGATGAGGTCAAGGCCCGCCGGGATGGGATACGTGTGGGCGGCGGTGGCGACCATGTATTGGCCGTAGCCGCCATGGACGTGCTCGCCGGTGATCACCCGCTGGTGACAGAGGTACTCGCGCCCGCTGGTGCAGTATTCGCACTCCTCGCAGGTCCACCACAGCGGCTGGACGCCGACGGGGTCGCCGAGGGCGAAGCCGGTCACACCCTCGCCCAGGGCGGCCACCCGACCGGTGACTTCGTGGCCGGGGATGATCGGGTTGATGGCGGGGACGCCGTCCGCAGCCCAGTCACCTTCGATCATGTGCAGGTTGGAGCGGCAGACACCACAGGCGACGACTTCCAGCAGCAGCTGGCCGGGTCCCGGTGCCAGGAGGGAGGTCTCACGCCAGTGCAGCGGGTGTGCGGAGATGGGGCCGGGGTGTCGAGTTCGTTCGCAAACATGGAAGCCATGTACCGACCGTAGAAGGCTTGACCCCCGGCCGTCTGTCACATCAGCAGTCGTGTGAGCGCCACCTCGGCATCCGGACTACCGGCATCGGCGAGCCGTTGCAGTTCGAGCAGGTCGCGTCGGGCCACCGCGCGGCGGGTCAACAGGGCCCCGGCGTGCGCGCTGCCCTCGTCGAGCAGCTCGGAGAGGGTCGGCAGATCGTCCTCGGCGTCGGCGAGATCGGCCAGCCGGTCCAACGCCAGCTCGTTGCCCTCGTCGGCCAGAGCCCGCAGGGTCTCCCGGTCGAAGTTGTTGTCTGTCATGCCTCATCCTCCCGCGTCGTCCCCGCGCGTTCCAGGGCCAGTAGTGCCTGCTTGGCCGCCGTCCCGCCCAGGTATCCCCCCAGGCCGCCATCGGTCCGCACCACGCGATGACAGGGCACCACGATCGGCAGGGGATTGGTGGCACAGGCACTCCCCACAGCGCGGGTGGCCTTCGGATTGCCGACACGCTCGGCGACCTCGCGGTACGTCAGCGTGTGCGCGTAGCGGATGTGGGGGAGGTAGCGCTGAACCGCCTGCCGGAAGCCGGACGACAGGGCGAAGTCGACCGGCACGTCGAAGGAATGCCGAGTGCCGGCGAAGTACTCCTCCAGTTCACGCGCTGTCGGGTCGAGCCGTCGCGGCGCTGCCAGGATCCGTGGGCTGATCCGGGTGGCCAGCATCTCGAGGACCGCGTCGAAGCCCTCCAGCTCGAAGGCGACGCGGACGAGTCCGCCTTCCGTCGCGGCCAGCAGCAGGGGACCGAGGGGGAGTCGACCGTACGGTACGCGAGATCGAGCAGGCCCTGCTCGGTAGCGGCTCTGATCAACCGCGCCTCGAGAATGGAGATGTCCTTCCCTGACACCCTGGGGAGCTGATCGCGCTCGGTGCCGCCCGGAGCGCTGCTGTCGGTGATCATCGCGCTTCTCCTTCCCGGGCATCGCCCGCTTCGTATCGCCGTCGTAGGGCACGCAGCCCGTCCGACGCGGCCCGGCGCACCGCCACCGGGCTCCCGCCGATCAGCTCGGCTGTCTCCGCATGGGAGAGCCCGCCGAACCAGTGGTAGGCGATCGCCAAGCGTTGCCGCTCCGGCAGCCGTGCCACCTCGGCCCACAGCTCATCGCCGTCCGCGTCGGCCCCCGGCGCCCCGATCGTCGACACCTCGTCGGGGAGCGCAGCGCTCGGCAGCGCCCGGCGGGCGCGCGCCCGGGTGATGTCGATCGCCTTGTGGTGCGCGACCCGTACCAACCAGGCCTCCATGTTCGTCACCTCTCCCAGCCCGGGCCACGCGGTGAGCGCGGCGAGGAACGTCTCGGACCAGGCGTCGTCCGCGTCCGGCCCCGGGCCGAGCACGGCGCGGCAGACCCGGAGCACGGTGGCTCCGTGGTCATGCACGACCCGTTCGAACGGTTCTCTCATCTCCATCACCCCGTAGACGTCGGCGACGGCGGATGTGTGAGGTGGCGCCCGATCACGACCAGACGCCGGAACTGCCCCGCCGGTGCGACCCGACGAGATGGGTGTCCACGACCCCGACCGCCTCCATCAGCGCGAACATCGTCGTCGGACCGACGAAGACGAACCCCTCGCCCCTCAGCGCCTTCGCCAGTGCCTCGGACTCGGGCGAGCGGCTGGGGATGTCGGCGAGGCGGAGGGGCGAGGGGGTCGTGGCCGGGCGGAACGACCACACCAACGCGGCGAGGCCGCCGCGCTCGCGCAGGGCGAGCGTGGCCCGGGCATTGGTGATCGTCGCCTCGATCTTGCGGCGGTTGCGGACGATCCCCGTGTCCGCCAGCAGCCGGGACACCTCGGCCTGCCCGTAGTCGGCGATGCTGGCGGGATCGAAGTCGTCGAAGGCGGCCCGGAAGGCCGGACGCTTGCGCAGGATGGTCACCCAGGACAGCCCGGACTGGAAGGCCTCCAGGGTCAGTCGCTCAAACATTCCTCGTTCGTCGCGGACCGGCAGGCCCCATTCGGTGTCGTAGTAGTCCCTCAGCAGGGGGTCCGTCGCGGCCCACACCGGGCGGGCCAGGCCGTCCTCACCGATGACCAGGTCGGAGGAGGTCCGCTCGGGTTCCCCGGCGGGTGGAGGGGTCGACATGTCCTGATCGTACGTGGGGGCCGCCATGCCCGATGCCCCTCCGCTTCGCTGTCGGTGGTCTGTCCCACAATGGGCCCATGCCCATCCTGAACAAGGACATGACCCTCTGCATCTCGCTGTCGGGGCGGCCGTCCAACCTCGGTACCCGTTTCCACAACTACCTGTACGACAAGCTGGGCCTCAACTTCATCTACAAGGCGTTCTCCACCGACGACATCGAGGGGGCCATCCGGGGAGTCCGAGCGCTGGGCATCCGCGGCTGCTCGGTCTCGATGCCGTTCAAGGAGGCCGTGATCCCGCTGGTCGACGAGATGGAGGAATCGGCCGCCGCCATTGAGTCGGTCAACACGATCGTCAACGACGGTGGCCGTCTGTCGGCCTCGAACACCGACTACGAGGCGGTGGCCAGTCTGCTGGCGAGTCATCGGGTGGACCCCAGCCTGCCGGTCCTCGTGCGTGGCTCCGGCGGCATGGCCAAGGCCGTGGTCGCGGCCTTCCGCGGCGCCGGGTTCGACGACCTGACGGTGCTCGCCCGCAACGCCACCGCGGGGCCCGCCCTGGCGGACAAGTACGGCTACCGCTGGACCGCCGACGACCCCGAGCCCGGGGCCCAGGTCCTGGTGAACGTCACTCCGCTCGGCATGGACGGACCGCAGTCGCAGGTGCAGTCGTTCTCCGACGAGCACGTCGCGGCGGCGAGCGTGGTGTTCGACGTGGTGGCCTTCCCTGCCGAGACCCCGCTGGTGCTCGCGGGCCGGGCCCGGGACAAGCAGCTGATCACCGGCGCCGAGGTGATCGCCCTGCAGGCCGCTCGCCAGTTCGAGCGCTACACGGGCGTCGCGCTGACCTCGGAGCTGGTGGCCGAGGCCTCGGAGTTCTCCCGGGCCGAGTGACGCTGCCCGGGTGGCCGGTGCGGTCGCTGCCCACCTCAGGGGTCCTCCGGGTTTGTCCCCGGTCCTGCGGCACGACGCACCGGAACCCTCCGCGGCCTCCCTACCATGGGGGACGTACCTCCTGAACAGAAGGAATCCCGCGCATGCGTTCCAAGAATCCCGTGCTCAACCGCTCGGCCGCGTTCAACCCGCAGGCCGGATACCAGGCCGGTCGTGTTCCGCAGTACCAGGGGCAGGGCTTCGACCCGTACTCCGCCCCGCAGCCCGTCGACCGGATGACGATGGACGACGTGGTCACCAAGACCGCGCTCACCCTCGGCGTCGTCGTCCTCGCCGCCGCCTTCTCGTGGTTCCTGGTGCCGCCGGCTCTGGTCGGCGTGGCCTGGATCGGCTCGGCGATCGCCGCGCTGGTCGTCTCGTTCCTGGTCGTCGGCCGCCGGGGCGTCCGCCCCGGGATGGTCATCGCGTACGCCGCCCTCGAGGGCATCTTCATCGGGATCTTCTCCAGCTTCCTGGAGCGGCTGTTCCCCGGCATCGTGGTCCAGGCGGTGATCGCCACCTTCGTGGTCGCCGGGATGGTCCTGGTCAGCTACAAGATGTTCAACCTGAACCGCTTCGCCAGCCGGATCTCCCGCGGCCTGATGATCGCCACCGGCGCTCTGGCGGTCGTCTACCTGCTCAACTTCGTGCTCTCGATGTTCGGCGTCCACACGGGCATCATCGGGTACGGCCCGCAGGCCGGTGGCCTGGCCTTCATCGTCACCGCGGTGGCGATCGTGCTGGCCACGATGAACCTGCTCGTCGACTTCGCCGCCATCGAGGACGGTGTCCGCATGGGCGCTCCCGCGGAGCAGTCGTGGGTCGCGGCCTTCGGCCTGACCGTCACCATGGTGTGGCTCTACACCGAGCTGCTCCGCCTGCTGTCGTACTTCCGCCAGAACTGACCCGGTCCTGGCCGGGACGTCCGGCCCCGCCCGTCACCTCCGGTGACGGGCGGGGCCGTGTCGTTCCCGGGGCCGCGGCGGCGGCTGCGGGATACCATCGAGCAGTCGTTGCCCGTCCCATGGGGTCGCGGCCGACCTGTCCGCTACCGGTGAGCCGACGATCAGTGGGGAGACCATGATGAAGTTCAACGAGAATGCCGACCTCGATCCGTCCCGGTCCAGCTCGGGTGGCGGAGGTGGGGGCCGGATCGTCGTCGGCGGCGCGGGCGGCCTCGTCCTCATCCTCGTGGCCCTGTTCTTCGGCATCGACCCGGCCAACCTGCTGGGCGGCCAGACCGTGGACACCACCGGCGGCAGCGGGCAGAACACCCTGCAGAACTGCACGACGGTCAAGGAGATCAAGACCGAACCAGAGTGCCGCTTCGTCGCCTACCAGAACTCGCTCGACCGGTACTGGGGCTCAGTGGTGCCCAAGTTCACCCCGGCCGAGCGCTTCGTGATGTTCTCGGGCCAGACGCAGACCGGCTGTGGGGCCGCCACCGCCGCGGTGGGACCGTTCTACTGCCCCTCCGATCGGATGATCTACCTCGACGAATCGTTCTTCAGCACGCTGCAGCAACAGTTCGGCGCGACCTCGACGCCCGCCGTGGAGGCGTACGTGATGGGGCACGAGTACGGACATCACGTGCAGAACGAGATCGGTGTGCTGGCGAAGGTGACCAAGAGCGGCGCCGGCGCGGACTCGGCCTCCGTACGGTCCGAGCTGCAGGCCGACTGCTTCGCCGGTGTCTGGTTCGCCAACGCGACGAAGGACCCGAAGAGCCCGATCGCCGAGGTCAGTGAGCAGGACATCCGGGAGGCGAGGAACGCCGCGCAGGCGATCGGCGACGACCGGATCCAGCAGGAGACCTCCGGGCGGGTAGATCGCGAGTCCTGGACCCACGGGTCCTCCGCGCAACGGGAGAAGTGGCTCCTGCAGGGCTACCGCACCGGTGATCCGAACGGGTGCGACACTTGGTCTGCGCGCACCCTGTGAGCGGGCGCAGCCGGTGATCAAGTACCTCGGGTCGAAACGCACGCTGGTCCCCGTTCTCGGTCGGCTGGCCGGGGCGATCGAGGCGCGCACCGCGCTCGACCTGTTCACCGGCACCACGCGTGTCGCCCAGGAGTTCTGCCGGCGCGGGGCGTACGTCACGGCCGTCGACACCGCCCGCTACTCCGAGGTCTTCGCCCGCACGTACGTGGAGGCCGACGCCGCGCGCGTCGACCTCGCCGAGGTCAGAGCGGCGGTGGATGAGCTGAACGCCCTGCCCGGCCAGGACGGGTACGTGACCGAGACCTACTGCCGGCGATCCCGCTACTTCCAGCCGCACAACGGGCGGCGCATCGATGCCGTCCGGCAGGCGATCGAGGAACGGTGGGCAGGCACCTGGCTGTGGCCGGTGCTGGTGACCAGCCTGCTCGAGGCGGCGGATGCCGTCGACTCCACCGTCGGATTGCAGATGGCCTACCTGAAGACCTGGTCGCCGCGCTCCTACCAGGAGCTGCATCTCGAGGTGCCATCCTTCACCCCCGGCACCGGCCGGGCCGTCCGGGCCGACGCGGTGGCGGTCACGGGTGACCTGCCCCCGGTCGACCTCGCCTACCTGGACCCCCGTACAACCAGCACCGCTACTACACGAACTACCACATCTGGGAGACGCTGGTCCGGTGGGACGAGCCGGAGGTCTACGGGGTCGCCTGCAAGCGGGTCGACTGTCGCGATGAGGAGACGAAGAGTCCTTTCAACAGCCGCCGCCAGATGGCCTCCGCCCTTGCCTCGGTGCTCGGCGACCTGCGCGCGGACGTCGTGGCGGTGTCCCTCAACGACGAGTCGTTCGTCAGCCGCGCCGAGGTCGAGGAGATGTGTCGGGCCCGCGCGGAGCATGTGGAGGTGCTCGCCTTCGATGCCCGGCGCTACATCGGGTCGGTGATCGGGGTGTACGACGGCACCGGCCGCAAGGTCGGTCGTCCGGGTCGGCGCTCGACGACCGAGTTCATCGTGCTGGCCGGTGACCGGGAGCGGCTGGCCGCTGTCGAGGCCGCCGAGGCGGAGGGTCAGCGCAGCGTCAGCAGCATGGTCTCGGAGTGACCGCCCGCCCCGACGGTCCGGAAGCCCAGGTCGAAGTACAGCCCGATGGCGGGATCGAACGCGTCGACCCATGCGCTGAGCCCCGGTAGTCCGCGCGACCTGGCCGCCAGGATCAGCGACTCGGCGAGCGTACGACCGAACCCGCGCCCTCGGAACTCCTGCCTCACCCACACCCGCAGCTCCGGCGCTTCCACACTGACGAATCCCGGCCCCGGCGCCTCGGCGGTGAAGAAGACGGTCCACGCCAGGCCCACCGGCCGACCCTCGAGTTCCCCGACCACCCCGAAGGGACGCCGGTGGTGGGGGATGCGCCCGTCCGGGTCCGGCGCCTGCTGCCCCTGGTGCCCGGGCGATGAGAAGTCGACCAGGTAGCGGGCCAGGGTGGGGTCGGTCCGCAGCCCGTCCGTGCGCATTGTCGGAGGGCCGGGTTCCGGTGCCACGGTGTCGAGGAGAGCCTCCTCGAGGAGTGCGGTGTCCTCGGGTCCGGCCCAGCGCAGGTGCATGCCGGCAGCCTACCGGCGGGCCCGGAGCCGGGCGCCGGCCCGGTGGCACGGGGCGCTAGGGTGAACCGCATGAGTGAGGAGCACGAGGTCCTGACGTACACCGATTTCGGTGTGGCCGTCCGGGAGGTCGCCCAGCGGATCGTCGACGACGGGTTCGTCCCCGACATCATCATGTGCATCGCGCGAGGCGGTCTTCCGTTCGGCGGGGCCCTCGGTTATGCCCTGGACATCAAACAGATCACCGAGATGAACGTGGAGTTCTACACCGGGGTCGACGAGCGCCTCCCGGCCCCGATCCTGCTGCCTCCCAGCCCGCAGCCGCATGACCTGCGCGGGCTCAAGGTCCTGATCGCCGACGACGTGTCCGACACCGGCACGACGCTGAAGTTCACCCAGGACTTCCTGCAGCAGTACGCGGCCGAGACGCGCACCGCGGTGATCTACGAGAAGCCGCACACGCGTCTGCACGCCGACTTCGTCTGGCGCTACACCGACCGCTGGATCGACTTCCCCTGGTCGACCCTGCCGCCGGTGAGGCGTCGCAGGCCGGTCGCGGCGGCAGAGCAGGGAGCGCCGGAGGGTGCGCAGGCCTGAGCCCTCGGGGTCGGAAGGCATCGCACGGTGAAAGGGGGCCGGGCGGATCGTGATCCGCCCGGCCCCCTTCGTGTCCCTCGTCCCCGTCAGAGGGCAGCGATGATGTCCTGCACCCGTTCCTTGGCGTCTCCGAACAGCATCTCCGAGTTGTCGCGGAAGAACAGCGGATTCTGCACACCGGCGTACCCGGGGTTCATCGAGCGCTTGAAGACCACGACGGAGCGCGCCTTCCACACCTCGAGCACAGGCATCCCGGCGATCGGGGAGTCCGGCTCGTCGAGCGCCGCCGGGTTCACCGTGTCGTTGGCACCGATCACCAACACGACGTCGGTCTCGTCGAAGTCCGGATTGATCTCGTCCATCTCCTCGACGATGTCGTACGGCACCTTGGCCTCGGCCAGCAGCACGTTCATGTGGCCGGGCAGCCGGCCCGCCACAGGGTGGATGCCGAAGCGGACCTTGACGCCGCGCTGCCGCAGCTTCGCGGTGAGTTCGGCCACCGGGTACTGCGCCTGGGCGACGGCCATCCCGTAGCCCGGCGTGATCACGACGGACTTCGCGCCGACCAGTTCCCGCGCGACGTCGCTGGCGGACGTCTCGTGGAAATCGCCGTACTCCTTGGCCTCACCGCTGGACTTGGTGGTGCCCTCCCCGAAGCCGCCGAGGATGACCGAGACGAAGGAACGGTTCATGGCCGTGCACATCAGGTACGACAGGATCGCACCGGAGGATCCGACGAGGGCGCCGGTGACGATCAGCAGGTCGTTGCCCAGCATGAAGCCTGCCGCGGCCGCGGCCCACCCGGAGTACGAGTTGAGCATCGAGACCACGACCGGCATGTCGCCGCCGCCGATGGAGGAGACCATGTGCCAGCCCAGGAACAGCCCCAGGGCGGTGATGAGCAGCAGCGGCAGCAGGGTCGGCGCCAGGACGAACCAGACCACCAGCGCGACGCACACGACCAACACCGCCAGGTTGAGGATGTTGCGGCCGGGGATCATCAGGGGCTTGGACTTCAGCCGGCCGCTGAGCTTTCCGAAGGCGACCAGCGAGCCGGTGAGGGTGTAGGCGCCGATCAGCACGCCGACCGAGACCTCGATCAGATGGGCGGCGTTGTCGGTGGCGTTATGGGCGGCGGCGACCTCGAGGAACGAGTTGACGCCGACCAGCACGGCGGCCAGACCGACGAACGAGTGCAGCATGGCGATCAGCTGCGGCATGCCCGTCATCTCGACGGTCCAGGCGCGCCACGTGCCGATCACGGCACCGATGAGCATCGCGGAGCCGATCAGCGCGGCGGTGATCCAGAAGCCGCGGGGGCGGTGGTGACTGCCTGGGTGATGACGCCGCCGACGGCGATGAACATGCCGAGCATGCCGGCGACGTTGCCCAGGCGGGCGGTCTCGTGCCGGGACAGGCCGGCCAGGGCGAGGATGAAGAGGATGCCGGCGATGATGTACGCGGCCGGCACCATGGAGGTGAGTTGCATCGTCGCTCAGCCCTTCCGGAACATGGCCAGCATCCGGTTCGTCACCAGGAAGCCGCCGAAGACGTTGATGGACGCGACCAGGATGGCCACCCACGACAGGATCGTCACAGCGATGTTGTCGCTGCCGACCTGGAGCAGGGCGCCGACCATGATGATGCCCGAGATGGCGTTCGTCTCGGCCATCAGCGGCGTGTGCAGAGCGTGCGTGACGTTCGAGATCACGTAGAAGCCGACGAACACGGCCAGCATGAGCACCATCCAGTGCCCGAGGATGCCGAGCGGGGACAGCCCCCCGATGACGAAGAAGATCACCATCCCCAGGCCGGCGGCGACCAGGTTGCGGGTCCGCTTCCGCTGCGCCGCAGCGATCGGATCCTCGGCGGGCTTGGCCACCTCCGCCGAAGGCGTGGTCACCGGGGTGGGGGCGGCCGAGACCTTGACGGGTGGCGGCGGCCAGGTGACGGCGCCCTTGCGGGTGACGGTCATCGACCGTACGACCTCGTCGTCGAAGTCGAGCACGAGCTGGCCGTCCTTCGCCGGGGTGACCAGCTTGAGCAGGTTGACCAGGTTGGTACCGAACAGCTGCGAGGCCTGCCGCGGCAACCGGCCGGCCAGGTCGGTCCAGCCGATGATGGTCACCCCGTTGTCGGTGACGACCTTCTCATCGGCCCGGGTGAGCGCGGTGTTGCCCCCCGTCGAAGCGGCCATGTCGACGATGACACTGCCGGGCTTCATGGCGGCGATCATCTCGGCGGTCAGCAGGATCGGGGCGGCCTTGCCGCGGATCTGCGCGGTGGTGATGACGATGTCCGCGTTGCGCGACTCCTCGGCGTACATCCGGGCGGCGAGCTCGGCCTGGTCGGCCGACATCTCCTTGGCGTAGCCGTCGGAGGACACGGTGGTGTCCACCGCGCCGACCTCCACGAAGGTGGCACCCATCGACTCGATCTGCTCACCGACCTCGGGACGTACGTCGAACGCCCGCACCTGGGCACCCATCGAACCCGCGATGCCGATGGCGGCCAGACCGGCCACACCCGCACCGACGACGAACACCTGGGCCGGCGGGACCTTGCCGGCCGCTGTCACCTGGCCGGTGAACATGCCGCCGTACGCCTGGGCGGCCTCGATCACCGCCCGATAGCCGGCGATGTTGGCCATCGAGGACAGCACATCCAGCGACTGTGCCCGGGAGATGCGGGGCACCGCATCCAGCGACAGGGCGCTGATGCCGGCATCGGCGTAGCGCTCCGCCACCTCGGGATGCAGGGCGGGGGACAGCATCGAGACCAGCGTGGCACCCGGTGACATCAGGGCGAGCTCGTCGTCGGTGGGTGGGTTGCAGCTCAGCACCACGTCGGACGCCCAGACCTCCTGGGACGTCCCGAAGCTGGCGCCGGCCTCGGCGTAGGCGGTGTCGGGGAAGTCGGCGCGCTCGCCGGCTCCTCGCTCCACCACCACGTCGTAGCCGAGCTTGAGTAATTGCGGAACAGTTGACGGAGTCGCGGCCACCCGGGTCTCGGATGGTGAGGACTCTCTGGGCACTCCGATTCGCACCGTGGACCTCCTTCAGCACTACGAAGCGTAGTGGACCGACAGGGGGACCGCGAACTCGGCGTCCGCGTCCCGAGGATGGCCGGAGAGAACGCTTCGGTTCCCGGCCCGCCCCTATTGTGGGCACATGGGTACGACAACGAAGTTGCGCAGCGCCGAGGACGTCAATTCCGCCCTGGTGGCCGCGACCGGAATCCTGGGCGGCTACATCATCGCGCGCGAGAGCGGGGTCCGGTCCCTGGGCACCCTCCCGTTGCTGGCGGGCGTGGTCTGGGCGGGACGGACGTGGCTGGCCAAGCGGGGCCCGGTGACCGCTGCCGTACTCGGCACCCTCTACGTGGGGGCGTTCGGCCTCTCGCACCCGTTGGCGAAGAAGATCGGGGCCTGGCCCAGCGTCGCCGTGGTCACCGGCGCGGTCGCTGCGGCCTCGTACGTCGCCGTCGACCGGGGCTGAAGCTCGCTCACACGGGGTGGGTTGACCACCCGTACACCTCGTGTTCGCCAGCCCGACACCACGCCGGCCTATCCTCGCCCCGGCTGTGGGGTCCCCCGCGGCCGGACCGGCAGAGCGGGGAGCACAGTGGGGCGGGCGATGCGGCGAGGGATCGCGGCGGCGGTGGTGGTGCTGTCCGGCGTGGCCGTGACCGGCTGCGCCCCCGCGGGTGCGATGTCCGGGGCCTCGAGCCCCTCCCCGGTGGCGGCCCCGGTCGCGCCGCCTCCTCCACCGGCCCCGACGGATCTGCACCCGGGCACCAACCACGCCTACCTGGCCGATGCCTATGCCTATCCCGCCGCCGACGTCCACGCGTGGCTGGTCGACGGGGCGAAGGCCGCGAACTACCCGCAGCGCAGGATCGCGTTCCTCACCTTCGACGACGGGCCCAGTAACTCGACCACGCCGAAAGACCTCGACATCCTCCGGGCCGAGGGCGTCCCGGCGACGTTCTTCTACATCACGGGGCCCATGGGGCTGGCCAAGGTCGACCCCGCGGTTCCGCATCGCGCCCTGGCAGAGGGACACGCTGTGTGCGTCCACAGCCGCTCGCACAACTACCACGAGCTCTACCCGGGGCGCAGGGCCGATGCGGAGCACGTGGTTGCGGACCACGAGAGGGCGATGGGTGACCTGCGTGGAGTCTTCGGCGCCGACTTTGCCGCCGGCTGCTATCGCTACCCGGGGGCCACATGTCCTGGCGAGGGATGGCCCCCGCTGATGCGGCGCTGGCCGAGCGGGGCGTCCACTGGATCGACTGGAACTCGATGACCGGCGACGCGGAACCGCCGCAGCGGGCACCCCACAGCGCCGACCAGGCAGCCATGATGGTGCCGGCCGAGTTGGCGGCGGTGAAGGAGCCGAACGTCGCGGTGGTGCTGATGCATGACGCCGAGGGGATGACGCTGTCGACCGACGCCCTGCGGACGGTGATCCACGGCCTGCGCGACAAGGGCTACGAGTTCGGCGTCATCTCCTGAGAGACTCGCAGCGGACGGGCATAGGGTCGGACCATGGCTGCCCCCGAAGCCCTCCCCCGAGTCACCCCACCCGCGGGGACGATGCTGCTGCACCGATTCACGGTGAAGCCGCACCATCTGGACGACTATCTGGACATCTGGCCCGATGAGGTGCGGCTGCGGCAGCGCCACGGGTACGCCGTCCACCGGGCGTTCGTCGAGACCGACGCCGAACCGAAGTTCAGTTGGCTCTACAGCCACCCGGATCCCGCGGCAGGGGAGCGGGCGGTGCTTGCTGATGCCGACCTGGCCGATCTCGAGGCCCGCAAGGCTCCGCACGTCTTCCGCAACGTCACTGTGCGGCCGGTGCGGGTCGAAGTGCTGACCCGGGCGACGGAGACAACCGTCGCCGGGCGGATCGCCATCATGCGTCGCTACTCGATCACCGGGTCCTGGCCGGGCTTCCTGGACGTGTGGCGCAGGATCGTCCCGGTCCGTGAGTCGTACGGGTTCCGCTGCCTGTTCGCGGTCGCAGACGAGCCGAAGGACCTGTTCACCTGGGCCTTCGACTTCGAGGGTGACTGGGCGGACTTCCCGGCGGCCCAGCGCGGGTACTACCACGACCCGGCCAGGATGGAGCTGCGCGGCGTCTTCGATTACATGGCCGACTACTCGATCCACCCGGCCAGGCAGCTGCTGCTGCCGTGAGCGACCGCGTCAGGCGCAGGTGACGCCGGTCGAGTGGATCGGGCAGTAGCCGTTCGGGTTCTTGATCAGGTACTGCTGGTGGTAGTCCTCGGCGTACCAGAAGGCCGGTTCCCCGGTGGCCGGGTCGAGCCGCGTGATCTCGGTGGTGATCGCGCCGTACCCGGCGTTCGTGTACGCCTCCGCGTACGTCTCGAGCAGTCGGCGGGCGACCTCCTCCTGCTCCGCCGAGACCGGGAACAGGGCCGAACGGTACTGCGTGCCGACGTCATTGCCCTGCCGGTAGCCCTGCGTCGGGTCGTGAGCCTCGAAGAACTGCTTGACCAGCGCCTCGTACGTCACCCGGGTGGGGTCGAAGGCCACCCGGACGGTCTCAGCGTGACCGGTGCGGCCGGTGCAGACCTCCTCGTACGTCGGGTTCGGGGTGAAGCCGCCCTGGTAGCCGACGGCGGTGTTGGTGACTCCGGCGGTGTTCCAGAACATCTTCTCCTCGCCCCAGAAGCATCCCAGCGCGAAATAGGCCAGCTCCGAACCGTCCGGGGTCGCGTCGTCGGGCACCCCGAAGACGAGGTTGTCCGGGGCGGGGTGGGGAGAACCCGCCGGCTGCGCCCCGGCAACGCCTGCTCGGGGGTGACCATGATCGGCTCGGGGCGGCGGAACTGGAACATGCTCCGAGCGTACGTTCCGGGTGGCCCGTGGACCAGAGTCGTCGGTCCCGGCAGCACGATCGGTGGCGCGGAGAGTGGTTTCGCCCACATGCCCCTGGGGCATCGTCGGGAGTCGCTACGATCACTGGCCATGGAGCTCACTCCCAACCTCGTCCCGTTGTCCCGGCTCGTCGGCACCTGGGCCGGCGATGGTAGCGGGGGCTACCCCACCATTTCGCCGTTCACCTACCACGAGGAGATCACCTTCGCCTTCGTCGGCAAGCCGTTCCTCGTCTACACCCAGCGCACCCGCGGTGCCGACGGCACGCCGATGCACATGGAGAGCGGCTATCTGCGCCATACCGGCGACGGGCACCTCGAACTCGTGCTGGCGCTGCCGACCGGCCAGGTGGAGCTCGCCGAGGGCTCCCTGGACGCCGACGCCGACACCCTGACCCTCGAACTGGACGCGCGGGTCTGGTCGACCTCGACCGCCAAGGATGTCTCCGCGACCCGTCGGACCTACCGGCTCAGCGGGGACACGCTGGACACGGTCCTCGACATGGAAGCGGTGGGGGAGTCGATGAGCCGCCACCTCGAGTCGCGGCTGGTGCGCCAGGGCTGAGGGGTTCAGCGGGGACTGTCCGGGGACCGTACGTCGGGTCGGGTGTCCGGGACCGTCGGGGCGGCGTTGCGGCACAGCCGCCGCGCTTCCGGGCGGACGCGGCCGGTGCACTTCGATGCCGCGCGTCGGCGGGCCGCATCGGAATGCGAGCGCAGCGGGTGGCAAGAACCGCGGCGGGTGGCAAGAACCGCGGCGGGTGCCCAGAACCGGGGCGGCTGGCCGGGACCACCGCGCGGGGGACCGCCTCAGGCCCGGTGCCGCAGGTCCCAGTCGATCGGCTGGCCACCCTGCTCCACCAGGAGGGCGTTCGCGCGGCTGAAGGGCCGGGATCCGAAGAACCCGTTCCGCGCACTCAGGGGTGACGGGTGTGCGCTCTCGATCACCGGAACCGGCGACAGCATCGGGGCGAGGTTGCGGGCGTCGCGGCCCCAGAGGATCGCCACCAGTGGACCGCCACGACGGGCCAGGGCCCGAATCGCCGTTTCCGTGACCTCCTCCCACCCCTTGCCGCGGTGCGAGGCCGGCTTGCCGGGTTGCACGGTCAGGCACCGGTTGAGGAGCAGCACCCCCTGCTCGAACCAGCCGCCCAGATCGCCGTTCGGCGCCGGTGGGATGCCCAGGTCGGCTTGGAGCTCCGCGTAGATATTGCGCAGACTCGCCGGCAGCGGCGACACGTCAGGGGCGACGGAGAAGCTCAGCCCGACCGGATGTCCCGGCGTCGGGTAAGGATCCTGGCCGACGATCAGCACCCGGACGTCGGCCATCGGCCGGGTGAAGGCGCGGAGCACCCGATCACCGGCGGGAAGGTAGCCGCGTCCTGCGGTGATCTCGGCGCGCAGGAAGTCGCCCATGCGCGCCACGACGGGCGCGACCGGGGCCAGCGCCTCGGCCCAGTCGGGCGCCACCAGGTCGGGCAGTGGACGGGGCGTCATGCGTCCGGGGTCATCGGTGCGGTCTCCTTCGTGGGGACCGGTGGCGTCCGGCGCGGCATCCGCGCGGAGGCGAGCGCCGCCAGGCCCATCAGCAGGGTAGCCGTCACGTACGCGAACGGGATGCCGACCCGATCGGCGATGACGCCGGCGACGATCGGTCCGAAGATCTGCCCGGCGTCGGACGCCATCGAGAAGACGGCGACGGGCGTGCCGGAACGCGGCCCGGCGATGTCGCCGACGGTCGCGGCGGGCGCGGTGCCCATCAGGGAGACGGCAAGCGCGTACGCACACAGCACGCCGATCAGGCTCCCCACGTCCGGGACGAACGCGACGGCGAGCATCGACAGTCCCCCGATGAGGCTGCCGGTGATCATCGCGGGGCGGCGCCCGATCCGGTCGACGAACAGGCCGGCGGGCCGCAGGGCGATGGTCTGGACCACGGACGCGATGGCGATCGTCAACCCGGTCCAGACCGGGTCCCGGTGCAGGACCTCGACGACGAGCACGGGGGTGAGGGAGCTTCGGATGCCGAGGGAGCTCCAGCCGTTCGCGAAGTTGCAGACCAACGCGGCCTGATACCGGGAGTCGGCCAGGATGCGACGGAACGGGCGGCTGAGCGCCACCTCGGCCACCGGTCGAGTGCCGCCGGTGGAGGCGCCGGGCCGGTGCAGCATCACCATGCCGACCACAGCCGCGGCCACCAGGGTCCCGGCATAGAAGAAGAACGGTGCCCGGATCGACACCGCCGCCAGCAGGCCTCCGACGGCCGGCCCCGTCATGTTGCCGATCAGGAAGCCGGTCTGGAACGTCCCGGTGGCCCTGCCGCGGTGGGAGTCGGGCACCGAGCGGATCAGCAGCGTCATGGCGGACACGGTGAACATCGCCGACCCGATTCCCCCGGCGGCCCGGAAGACGAGCAGTTGCCCGTACGACCCGGCGAGACCGATCGCCGCGCTGGAGGCGGCGACGATGAGGATCCCGATGGCGAGGATGACCCGTTCTCCGGCCCGGTCGATCAGCCGTCCCGTGAACGGACTGGTCACCAGGCGCATCACGGCGAAGGCGGAGATCACCAGACCCGTCTCCAGTTGGCCGACGCCGAAGGAACGGGTGAAGACGGGCAGGACCGGGATGACGACGCCGAACCCGACGGCCACGAAGAACGAGATGACCCCGAGCACGTACACGTCGGCCGGGAGACGGTCGACGCCGGAGCGTCGCAGGAAGGTCGGCCGGGTCATTGGTCACACTCTAGTCCGCTGCCGGCGGGGCACCGGAGGCTGCTTCGCAGGTGTGAGTGGTCGGCGGACGGGTAGGTTGGAGGAGCCACACCAGCGACATTCCAGGGAGCCACAGCGTGGACGACATGACGGCACAGGACGTCGGGCCTCGGGCCGCCGACGCTGCTTCACAGGGCCAACGGAGGGACGGGATCCCGCCCCTCGCCGCGCCCGAGATCGCCGAGAGGTCGCTCGGCTCCGCCGAGTCGGTCCCACCACCGATCCGGGTGGCGGCGTCGTGGACCTGGCGGATGCTCCTGATCGGGGTGGGGATCGTCGCCCTCGGGTACGTGCTGCGGTATTTCTCCGGGCTCACCGTTCCCCTGGCGGTGGCGGTCCTGCTCGCCGCACTGCTGACGCCGCCGAAGTCCTGGATGGTCCGCCACGGGGTCAACCGGGCGCTGGCTGCGGGCCTCAGCCTGGTCGTCGGGCTGGTGATCGTGCTGGGCGTGCTCTCCGGGATCATCCTGCAGGTCGTCGCCCAGGCCCCGACACTGGTGAGCTCATCCCAGGGCGGCATCGTCAAGCTCATCGCCTGGCTGAGCGACGGCCCCCTCCAGCTCGCCCCCGACCAGGTGCAGAGCGCCCTCGGTCAGTTGGCCTCGCAGGTCCCGGACAAGCTGCAGTCCTGGTCAGGGCAGATCCTCGGGGTCGCGGCCGGGCTCGGTTCGTCGGTGGCGAGCTTCTTCGCCGGGGCGTTCACCGCGCTGTTCGCGCTCTTCTTCTTCCTCTACAGCGGTCGGTTCCTGTGGGCCTCGTGCCTGCGGATCGTGCCCAAGCGGGCCCGGCCAGCGGTCGACCGCGGCGCCACGCTGGGCTGGAAGGCGCTGATGGACTACGTACGGTCCACCGTGCTGGTCGCCTTCGTCGACGCGCTCGGCATCCTCATCGGTGCGCTCGCCCTGCAGGTGCCGATGGCCGGGGCGATCGGCGCGCTGACCTTCCTGGCCGCGTTCGTACCGATCGTCGGTGCCGTCGTCGCCGGCACCATCGGGGTCCTCATCGCCCTGGTCACCAAGGGCTGGGTCGCCGCGCTGATCCTGCTCGGTGTGGTCATCCTCGTCCAGCAGCTCGAGGGCAACGT
The DNA here is from genome assembly GCF_009646095.1 of Raineyella fluvialis. Taxonomy (NCBI): domain Bacteria; kingdom Bacillati; phylum Actinomycetota; class Actinomycetes; order Propionibacteriales; family Propionibacteriaceae; genus Raineyella; species Raineyella fluvialis. The sequence goes on from NZ_CP045725.1 coordinate 2,377,832, forward strand.
GCTCGCCCCGCTGCTGCTCGGCAAGGCGGTCTCCCTGCACCCGCTGGCGATCCTGCTCGGCATCACCATCGGGGTGACGCTGGGTGGGATCGCGGGTGCGGTCGTGGCCGTCCCGGTGGTCGCGTTCATCAAGGTCTTCTCCGACTCGCTGAGCGCCCGCGACTGGCTCCGTCTCGCCCCGGCGGGAGACCTCCGCCTGACGTACGACGATGTGGTGGCCAGCAACGCTCTCGGCGACGGGACGGCGGAGACGCTGCATATGCAACTCGACCCCACCCGTCCGACGACCGCGGACCTCGACCTGCGGCGACGCCGGCGCGGCAAGGCCTGAGGCCTCACGAGGTGGCACCCTGACCCGGCCCTGATTCGGCGCCGCCGGGGTGGGACGCCCGGGACGCAGCTCCTATGGTTGACGCATGGACACGCCTGACCTGAGCCGGATCCTGGCAGACCTCGCCGCCGGCAGGATCGACACCGCGGAGGCCAGTCGCCGGATCGAGGAGCTCCAGGGGAGTGCACCGCCCTCGGGCGAGGACCAGCGGGCCGATGCAGCGCGAGCCGCCACTCCCGAAGACGCCTCTCCCCAGCCCTCCGACAGCGCGTCCACCGGTCCGTCTGACGCGACCGGCGCCCCGGCGATCCCATCGGCCCGTCCAGTTCCGAGAGCTGGGCGCAGACCGCGACCGCCGGGCAGTCCGCAGGGGACTACCTGCGCGATGTGTTCCGCACGGCCCGCCAGGCCGCTGTCAAGGCCGCCGATGCCGCCGCCGAGGCGACCGGTACCCATCCCCGTGCTGCTCACCCGCAAGCCGGCACCGAGGGCAGCGCGTCGGGGCGCGCACCCGGGGTCGGGCGGGTGTCGGTCCGGGTCACCGGCAAGAGGGTGCGGATCGTCGTGGACCCGTCGGTGACCACCTGTCACGTCACGGGTGAGCACGTCCTTCGCCGCAACGGTGATGTCATCGAGATCACGGCCGAGGGGGATTTCCTTCCCCACCTGGGCGGCGTGAAGCTACTGCCACCGCCACGCAGCCTTGACGAGCTGTGGCGCAAGGGCCAGGGCGAACTCCTCATCCGGGTCAATCCGGCCCTGACCCTCGACATCGAGGTGACCGCCGGTAACCTGCACCTCTCCAACATTCCGACCCTGGGCCGGGTCCGGCTCACCGCAGGCTCCGCCACCATCGAAGGCTTCGAGGTGGTCGAGGACGCCCTGCTCCAGGCCGCGGTCGTCCAGATGGCCGGAACCGTCCGGTCCGGGAGGTCGAGGATCCGGGTGGAGTCGGGTCAGCTCTCCCTGAAACTGGGCGACCAGTCGAATGTGACGGTCGCCGCCGACGCCCAGTTGGGCCGGATCACCTGGTCCGGCCGGCACACCGGGGCCGGTGATCAGGTCGTGATGGGCAACGGCTCGGCGCGCCTCGACATCGGCGTCGTGATGGGACATGCCGGGGTGAAGGTCGGGGAGGCCCCGTCCGCCTGACCCGTGTCCGCGTGACCCCGCGGCTGTCTGGTCCCCCCACAGACGAACGTACGGCCGGATGATGACAGGCATCCGGCCGTACGTCCCTGACGAGCGCGGGCCCCGGCGGATGGCCGGGGCCCGGGGGCTCAGTGTGCTTCGATGTTGAGGATGGTGACGCTCGCGGTGGCGCCGGTGGGGGTGTCGAACTCGACCGCCTCGCCCACCCGGGCACCCAGCACGGCCTGGCCGATCGGGGACTGGGGGCTGTAGACATCCGTCTCGGCCAGGGATGGATCCAGCTGCGCGTTTTCGCGCGAGCCCAGGAAGAAGGACTCCGTGTCGTCCTCGTCGCCGTCCCAGGCGACCGTCACGACCGTGCCGACGCCCACGCGGTCCGTGCTCGCCGGGCCTTCGCCGACCTGGGCGGTGCGCAGGATGTGCTCGATCTCGGTGATCTTGGCCTCCTGCTGGCCCTGTTCCTCACGCGCGGCGTGATAGCCGGCGTTCTCGGACAGGTCGCCCTCCTCGCGAGCCTGGGCGATCTTCTTCGAGATCGCCTCGCGGTTGCCCTTGAGGGACTCCAGATCCGCGGTGAGCTTGTCGAAGGCGGCCTGGGTCAGGAACACGGTGTCGGTAACGTTCTCTGCCATCCCCGCAGTCTAGCCCACCGCGGGAATACCCCTCCGGGCCCGAACCCGAGGCGGGCACGAGCCGTCCAAGAGCTTGCTCAGGTGAGCTCAGGTGAGACGGCACCCCTCGACGTACACGGCATCGGCACGCCGGACCGTGCGCAGGGTGCCGTCGACGGTGACCACCTGCTGGGTCGAGGGCGGGATGGGCACGTCGACATCCCCGATGTGCTCGTAGTTCTGGGCCTGCGCACGGACGGTGCAGACCGCGGCTCGGCTCGGATCGGTGCGAGCGACCTGGAGGGTGAAACCGGCCCGCTGGTCATCCACCACCCAGTGCGCGGTCAGCGTGGCCTCCACCGGCGGACGCTGGGAGTTGCGAAGGGCGACCTGGAGATACCAGCCGAGGGCCACCACGATCAGCACGGCGAGGACGAGGCGCAGCACCGCCGCGCGGCCAGCGCCACCCGGGTAGCGTCGCGCGATCCGGTCGATGTCGGCCGGGTCGTCGCTCAGGGCCTGGATGCGTGTGCGTGCCACGGGACCATTCTGCCCCGCCCGTCCCGGGGCTCACGCCGTCCGCCTCGGGGCGGACGGCGACGCATCGCGCGCCCCGCCGGACCGAAGGGGCTCGCAGGTTGGGTGATCGTGGCAGGATTCACAGCGTTGCCAGGCAGGTGGTGATCGGGAGGTAGGGAGGACGATGAGCGAGTCACAGGAACCTCGCGAGGACCATCCGAGCGTCGGGGGGTGGTCCCCGGCGCAGCGCGTGGACGCCCTCGGCCAGCGGCTACGCCTGCTCCACGTCCATGCCCACCCCGATGACGAATCCAGCAAGGGTGCCGCGACCACCGCGAAGTACGAGGCCGAGGGGGTCGACGTCGTCGTGGTGACCTGCACCGGCGGCGAGCTCGGTGATGTCCTCAATCCCGCGATGGACCGCCCGGAGATCGTCGCGAACCTTCCCGAGGTGCGCCGTCGTGAAATGGACACCGCCCGCGACATCCTCGGCATCGACCAGATCTGGCTCGGCTACTGCGACTCAGGGCTGCCCGAGGGCGACCCGCTACCTCCGCTGCCCGACGGGTCCTTCGCCACCCTCGACCCGGCCGAGGCCGCCCGGCCGCTGGTGAAGATCATCCGCAGGCTCCGCCCCCACGTCGTCACCACCTACGACGAGCGGGGCGGCTATCCCCACCCGGACCACATCCAGACCCATCGGGTGACGATGGAGGCCGTCCGCCAGGCCGCCGTGGCCGACCACCTCCCGGAACTCGGCCCGGCCTGGCAGGTGCCGAAGGTCTACTACCAGATGACCCTCACCGCCGGGCGGTGGCACGGTCTCAACGAGGCCATGAAGGCGCAGGGCCTCGAGGGAGCGTACGACGAGCGACTGGCGCACCACCCGGTGGACGAGGCATACCAGGCCCGGATCACCACCCGCGTCCCGTGCGCCGACTACTTCGAGGTGCGCAACCGCGCGCTGCTCGCCCACGCCACCCAGATCGACCCCCACGGGGCTTGGTTCGCCTGCCCGCTCGATATCGAGAAGGTCGCCTGGCCGACGGAGGACTACCAGCTCGTGATCAACCACACGGACTCCACCGTGCCGGAGGACGACCTCTTCGCCGGCATCGCGCTGGCCCGCCCCCAGGTCGGCTAGGGTCGGCAACATGGTTCCCCTGGAGGTCAACGGCGGCGCGGCGAGCAGCTCGGCGGAGGTGATCATCTTCGGTGTCCTGGCGGTGGCCGTCCTGGCCATCGGGCTGTTGCTCTTCCGGTCGCTGAAGAAGATTGACGTCCCGTACGCCGACGAGCTCCGCCAGCGGGACCTCGCCGAGGGCGCCGCCGAGGCCGAGGTGCAGGATGAGCCCGAGCGGCCCGGTCCCGACCAGGCCCCGGGCGAGGCACCCGAGGACCGGCGGGAGAGCGGCTCTCAGGCCTGAGAGCCCAGGAGGGTCCGCAGGGTGCGGGCGTTGCGCACGGCGTTGCCCTCCCCGTCGTTGTTGAAGTAGCCCCACACCCGCCGGCCCTGGCCTTCCCATTCGCGGATACGGTCGGCCCACCAGGCCAGATCGGCGTCGCTGTACGACCCCGCATACAGGTGCTCGTGGTCCGGGCCGTGGAAGCGTACGTAGACACGCTCGCAAGTGGCCCGCAGCACGCACGGCAACTGTGCGCCGCTCATCACCACGTACGCCGCCCCATGCCTGGCTAGCAGGTCGAAGACCCGATCGTCCAGCCAGGACGGATGGCGGAATTCGACGGCGACGTCGAGCCACTCGGGCAGATGGCCCAGGAACCAGCCCAACCGGGCATCGTCACGTTCGTGGGCCGGATGCAGTTGGACCAGGAACGCGCCGCGCCGGTCGCCCAGTTCGTGCAGCCCCCGCCGGATCCGCTCGATCCAGGCCTCGGGTTCGGCCAGCCGTTTGGCGTGGGTCAGTCCGCGGGGTGCCTTGACGGTCATGGCGAACCCCTCCGGCAGCCGCCGGTGCCAGGAGGCGAACGTTCGGTCCGGTGGCCAGCGGTAGAAGCTCGCATTGAGCTCCACCGTGTCGAAGACCGCGACGTAGGCGGCGAGCCGATCCCGGGCCGGTGTGCCCGGCGGGTACAGGACGCCGTCCCAGTGGTCGTAGCTCCAACCGGAGGTGCCGATGCGTGCCACCGGACCCCCTCCTCGGGTGTGTGGTTGCGGCCTGTTGCCGGGGCGATGTGCCTCGGTCCGTGTGACCAGCGTAACGTGGTGCCGCCACGAACGTGGTCCGAACCAGATGGGACATCAATGCGACACATCCTCGATCGGCAACGCCGGGCTCCCGCTGTGGTGGCCCTGGTGTCGCTGTTGCTCATGCTCGCCTCCCCGTTCGCGCGTGCCGCGACCCCCGCGCCGAACCCGAACAACAAGCCGGCGCAGGGCAAGCACTATGTCGTCGGCACCGACACCACGTTCGCCCCGTTCGAGTTCCGCTCCGAGAGCGGCGAGATGGTCGGCATCGACATGGACCTGTTGCGTGCCGTCGCGAAGGACCAGGGCTTCTCCGTGGAGATCCGTTCCCTCGGCTTCGACGCCGCGGTGCAGGCGCTGCAGTCCAAGCAGGTGGACGCCGTGATGGCCGGCATGTCGATCACAGACGCCCGCAAGAAGGTCTTCGACTTCTCCGACGCGTACTACGACTCGGGCGTGCAGTTCGCCGCGCCAAAGGCATCCTCCGTGGCAAAGCTGGAGGACCTCCGGGGCAAGCGTGTCGCCGTGAAGACCGGCACCGCCGGCGCCGACTATGCCGACTCGGTCAAGGGGCAGTACGGCTTCACCACGGTGGCGTTCTCCCAGACCGCCGACATGGTCAACGACGTGACCGCCGGCAGCTCCGCCGCGTACGTGGACGACTACCCGGTGGTGGCCTACTCGATCCAGCAGGGCGCACCGATGAAGCTGGTCGGCGACAAGGCCCCCGCCGGGTCGTACGGCGTCGCGGTCAACAAGGGCACTGACCCCGAACTGATCGAGGCCTTCAACCAGGGCCTGGCCAACCTGCGCGCCAACGGCCAGTACGACCAGATCCTGGCGAAGTACCTCGGGGCCCAGGGCACGACCCAGCGCTCCGGCTTCTTCGCGCTGCTGGCCGACACGTTCCCGACCTTGATGAAGGGGTTGGCGATCACCGCCGCCGCGGCCGCCCTGTCGATCGCCATCGCGATGGTCCTCGGCATCGCCTTCGGCTTCCTCAAGGTCTCCGGCAACCCGCTGCTCAACGCCATCGCCTCGGTCTACGTCTGGATCTTCCGCGGCACCCCGGTGCTGGTGCAGGTGTTCTTCTTCTACTTCGGCATCCCGGCCGTCACCGGGGTGACGCTCACCGCCCTCACCGCCGGCGTGCTGACGCTCAGCCTGAACGCCGGCGCGTACATGACCGAGATCGTCCGCGGTGGCATCCAGGGCGTCGACAGGGGTCAGATGGAGGCCGCGCGGTCCCTCGGACTGCCGTACATGAAGTCCATGACCAAGGTCGTACTGCCGCAGGCGATCAAGATCATGACGCCCTCCTTCATCAACCAGTTCATCATCACCCTCAAGGACACCTCGCTGCTCGCCGTCATCGGCCTGGCCGAGCTGACCTACATGGGCCAGCAGATCATCGCGCGGAACTTCCGCTCGTTCGAGATGTGGCTGATCATCGGCGTCATCTACTTCATCGTGATCGGTCTGCTGACCGTCGCGTCCAACACGGTCGACAAGAGGTTCAACAAGTGAGCAGCACAGAGCAGCCCACCGGGGGAGCCGGTGGCACGGGGCAGGGCCGCGTTCCGCTGGCCGAGCGCAAGGACGTCATCGTGGTCAAGGACCTCGCCAAGTCCTTCGGTGACAACCACGTCCTCCACGACGTCGACCTGACCATCAAGGAGGGCGAGGTCGTCGCGATCATCGGCCCCTCCGGCGCCGGCAAGTCCACCTTCCTGCGCTGTCTGAACAAGCTGGAGGAGGTCAGTTCCGGCCACGTCGTGGTGAACGGCCACGACCTGACGTCGAAGGACACCGACCTCGACGTCGTCCGCCAGGACATCGGGATGGTCTTCCAGCACTTCAACCTGTTCCCGCACATGTCGGTGCTGGAGAACGTCATGCTCGCGCCGGTCGAGCTGCGCCGGGCATCGCGTGAGGACGCTCGTCAGCAGGCCAAGGCGTTGCTGGCCCGGGTCGGGCTGGCCGAGAAGGTGGACGCGCGCCCGGACCAGTTGTCCGGCGGGCAGAAGCAGCGGGTGGCCATCGCCCGGGCACTGGCGATGAAGCCCGACATCATGCTCTTCGACGAGGCCACCAGCGCCCTCGACCCGGAGATGGTCGGGGAGGTGCTGGCGGTGATCCGTACGCTCGCCGAACAGGGTATGACGATGGTGCTGGTCACCCACGAGATGGGCTTCGCCCGCGAGGTGGCCGACCGGGTGCTCTTCATGGCCGACGGAGTGATCAAGGAGGAGGGCACTCCGGAGGAGATCTTCGAGCGGCCGCGCGATCCGCGGACCCAGGACTTCCTCAGCAAGGTCCTCTGAGTCGTCGGTGCCGGGCGCGCCGGTTCAGCCCTCGTGGCCGGACCCGGCCGCCCGGCGCCCCAGGTCGGCGCACGTGTCCACGAAGACGGTGTCCAGCTGGGGTGGCTGGCCGTGTCCCATCCCCCACAGCACCCGCATCGTGCTGTGCGGGATGAGGCGGTGCAGGTCCTCCGCCTCGGAGAGCGGGATGACCTCGTCCTCGTCCCCGTGCAGGATCGCGGTGGGGACTCCCACCCGCCCGAGTTCGGTCGACCAGTCGGGGGTGGCGGCCATCGCCGCCTCCTGGCGGGCCTCGCCCTCGGGATCGTGGTCGCGGGCATACAGGCGGTGTCCGAGCCGGATCAGCGCGTTCGGATCGTACGGGTAGAGCGAGCCACCCAGCGGCAGGACGGCGTTGACGAAGTCCTCGACCCACTCGTCCTCCCCGGAAGACGTCGGCGTGGGAGCCGGTTGGGTCGTCCCGGTGGCTCGGCGGCTCCGCGGGCCCGTGTAGAACAGGCCCAGGGCCCCGACGAGCCCGGGATGGCGCAGAGCGGCCAACTGGGCGACCATCCCGCCCATCGAGCGGCCGCAGATCGTCGCCGGCTCCCCTCCGAAGACCTCGATGAGTCCCGCGACGTCGTCCGCCATCGCCGTGAGGTCGTACTGCTGCCCGGGGAACTTCTGCGAGCGGCCGGCGTCGCGGTTGTCGACCCGCACCACCCGGAACCCCCGCCCGGCCAGCTCGACGCAGAACTCGCGGGACAGACTGATCAGCTGCGCACCGTGACCCTCCAGGTGGAGCTGCAGCGGGGCGTCCGGCGCGCCGAAGACCTGGAGGCACAACCGGGTGCCGTTCATCGCCTCCACCACCGTGTCGATCCCCTCGGGGATGTCATGCACGGGCCCGTCCCATACCGGCAGTTGGTTCATGCGCTCACCGTAGTGCCGTGAGTGTCTGACCCGCTGTGCACAATGGCGGGCGTGACGAACACTCTGACCCTGCGCCCGGCCGTCCGGACGGAGCGGCGCCCCGGCCGCTTCGGCGGACGCGACGTCGCGATCGCGCACTACGTGGCGCTGGTGGTCGACGGCACTCCGTTGGAGTCCGCGGTGGCCCACGGCGCCGGGCTCGTCACGCCGCTGCAGGCCTGGTGGCTGCTCCGCACGGGCCCCGTGCTGGAGGAGCTCGCCGGTGCCACCCAGGACCTGCGGCTGCCGGACGGGTTCGCCCCCGTCCGCTACCTGGCTCGCGGTCGGGTGCCGCTGCTCGTCTGCCCGTACGACGACGACCTTGCCTGCGGCTGGTTGACCGCCGCGGTGGATGTCGGGGAGCGGGAGGCCACCTGGTCGGACTTCCGCTGGGAGAACGGTGGGGTCGGGCCGGCGGAGCCGGTCCGCGGGCTGCCCGGCCGGCTGGTCTTCGAGCGCGACACCTACCTGGCCACCCTGCGACAGGCGCGGGACCTGGTCGCAGGGCTGCCGGAGGTCGACCCTGACGGGTCCTGGCGGGATGACGAACCGGTGCCGGGCGTTCCGGCCGGTCTGGAACGGGCCTGGGGGGTCTGGGCCCGATGGCGACACAGGGGGATCGAACGATGAGCGCAGGTACCAGCGCGGGTTTCGAGGCGCTACGAAGGGACGTCCATGGTCCCGATCCGGCGGTCTGGGCCGAGGAGACCGAGGAGCTGTACGCCGCCGAGGACCGACTGATCCGCTGGGTGGAGGACCGCAGCGTACGACTCGACGGCACCACCTGGATCCCCGAGCAGGATCCACTCTTCCGTGACGTCAAGGAGGTGGCGCGCTTCTGTGAGGCGGCCTGCGACCGGCTCGGGGTGCCCCGGGTGGAGGTCCGTGCCCGCAAGGGGCCGACCAGGGCCGAGTATCGCTCGGAGCTGATGGAGATCGCCGTGCCGACGGCCGAGGTCGGCGGCGGATGGGCGCTGCGCGGGATCGTGGTGGTCCACGAGTTGGCCCACCACCTGGTCGTCGTCGGCGGGAAGCAGGAGGGCGGCCCGCACGGCGCGTCGTTCCGGCTGCGGATGATCCACGCGTTGGACCTGCTGGGCTTTCCCACCCAGTCGAAGCTGCTGGGTCTCGCCCTGGCGACCGACCACGAGGCGCCGGAGCAACTCGTGTGGCGCGAGCGGATCGCCGCCATCCTCCGCCAGGCGGAGGCGACGACGCACCGCGCGGAGGCGGAGACGTTCATGAGCCGGGCCCAGGAGCTGGCCACCCGGCACGCCATCGACCTCGCCCTGCTCCAGGCCCACGATCTCGCGTCCGGAGGGGCGGCTGAGGCGGCCGAGCTGCCGGAGGAGACCGCCGTCGTCATCGGCCGGCCCGGTCAACGATGGCTGCGGCTCTACTGCACCCTCTTCATGGCGGTCGCCCGGGCCAACGACGTGGAGTTCCTGCTCGCCCGCGACTCCACCCGGATGTACGCCCACGGGATGCCCTCCGACATCGCGATGACGGTCGCCCTCTACGAGTCGCTACGCGCCCAGATGGTTGCCTCCGCGGCGCGGTGGATGGCCACCGGGGCGTGGAAGCACGAGACCACCGACCGCTGGGACGGCCGCCGGGTCGAGGAACAGCCGGTGCACTGGTCGACCGCGAAGACGTCCTTCTACGAGGGTTTCATCGTCTCGATCGGCGAGCGGCTGGCCGAGTCCCGGCGACGCACCGAGGAGGCCGCGACCCGGGCCACCCGGGCCGCCCGAACGGGGGCCGGCGCCGGGGCGTCCGGCGCCCGCGGCACCTCGGCGGGGGGACCGTCCGGGAGTGAGGTCCAGAGCACCGCCGTGGTCCTGGCCGCCAAGCGGGAACAGGTGCGGGCCTTCCACGAGCAGGTGTGCGATCGCTTGCGGCCGCGCCGGTGGCGGGGCAACGATCGCGGACCGTCGGGCTGGTCCGAGGCCGGGGCCCGAGCCGGGCGGGAGGCCGGGCGCCGCGCGGCTGTCGGGCGCGCGCGGGGGAGCTGTCTCGCTGAGGTACCGCGGCGGCGCACCGCACACTCGCGAAGATCGGCCTCGCCGACCCCCCGCCGTTAGGCTGGGCAGCATGGCGAACAGACTGGCCGGCGCGATCAGCCCCTACCTGCTCCAGCACGCGGGTAACCCGGTGGACTGGTGGCCCTGGGGTCCGGATGCCTTTGCGGAGGCCCGTCGACGCGGCGTGCCGATCCTGCTCTCCGTCGGTTATGCCTCCTGCCACTGGTGCCACGTGATGGCGCATGAGTCGTTCGAGGACGAGCAGACCGCCCGGTTCATCAACGAGCACTTCGTCGCCGTCAAGGTGGACCGTGAGGAGCGCCCGGACGTCGACGCGCTGTACATGAACGCAACCCAGGCCCTCAGCGGGCAGGGCGGCTGGCCGATGACGGTGTTCGCCACTCCTGAGGGTGAGCCGTTCCAGGCCGGCACCTACTACCCGCCCGAGCCCCGCCACGGCCTGCCGAGCCTTCGTCAGCTGCTCGAGGCCGTGGCCAGGGCCTGGGCCGAGCAGCGGGAGGGCATCATCCAGTCGGCGCACGAGGTCGTGGACCACGTGGAGAACGCGACCGCCCTCACCGCCGCGATGATCCCGGCCACGCTCGGCACCGAGGACGTCGAGACTGCCTGGGAACGCCTGCTGCCGGAGTATGACCCGGTGCACGGTGGTTTCGGCAAGGCACCGAAGTTCCCGACCGCGATGGTGCACGAGGCACTGCTCCGCATGGCCGAGTCCCCTGTCCTGCCCCGCCATGTCCGTGAGCAGGCCGCGGACATGGCCCTCGACTCCCTGGAGGCGATGGCCCGGGGCGGGATCTGTGACCAGATCGGCGGGGGATTCCACCGTTACAGCGTCGACGCGCAGTGGGTGGTGCCGCACTTCGAGAAGATGCTCTACGACAACGCGCTGCTGCTGCCGGCCTACGCCCATGCGGCCACGCTTGCCGAGGGGCCGCGGAAGGCGCTCTTCACGCGGGTGGCCGACGACCTGGTCGACTGGCTGGTCCGGGAGATGACCACGCCCGAGGGCGCTTTCGCCGCCGGCCTCGACGCGGATTCGCAGGATCCGCTGGGTCAGTCCAGCGAGGGCGAGTACTACATCTGGAACCCCGCCCAGATCCAGCAGGTGATGGGCGACGACGACTACCGCGACACGCTACGGATGTTCCAGGTCACCGACCCGGGGACGTTCGAGGGGTACGCCTCCACACTCCAGCTGCCGCTGGATCCGGAGGAGTTCGGTCCCGGCGGCCTACGGCTCTATCACCGGGCGCGGGCGGTGCTGCGGGAGGTGCGCGAGCATCGCGCCGAGCCGGGCCGCGACGACAAGGTCGTCGCGTCCTGGAACGGGTGGATGATCGCAGGGCTCGTGCGGGCCTCGCGGTGGCTGGATCGCCCCGCATGGCTGATGGCCGCCCGGCGGGCCGCCGAGGTCGTCCGCGACGTGCACGTCGTCGACGGGCGCCTGCGGCGGGTCAGCCGGGACGGTGTCGTGTCCGACGCGCCCGGGGTCCTCGACGACCACGGAGCGGTGGCCGAGGCGTTCGGGCTGCTCGCCGAGGTGACCGGGGACACCGCCTGGGCCGACCACGCCAAGGCCCTGGTGGCGACCGCCGAGGACCATTTCTCGGCCGGCGACGGGGGCTGGTGGGACACCGCCGACGACGCCGGCGGCCTGTGGATGCGTCCCCGCGCCCTCGACGACAACGCCACGCCGTCAGGGGTGGCCGCTATGGTGGCTGCGCTGCGCCAGCTCACCCGGGTGACCGGGGAGGAGTCGTACGACGCCCGAGCGGACCGGGCCGTGCGGACCCAGGCGCAGCTGATGCGTTCGGCTCCGCGGTTCGCGGGCATGGCGCTGGCCGACACGGTCGGCCGGCTCGTCTGAGCCGACACGCCACGACGCCCAACCGGTATGACGCATCGCTGGTATTGAGGATCTACGAGGAGGACTCCATGCAGGTCTGGCCGGGTCACAGTTATCCGCTCGGAGCGACGTACGACGGGGCCGGGGTCAATTTCGCCCTGTTCTCGCAGGTCGCCGAGCCGGGCAACGTCGAGTTGTGCCTCATCGACGACAAGGGCGAGGAGACCCGGATCCCGATGGCGGAGTCCGATGGCTTCGTCCATCACGTCTACATTCCCGGCATCCAGCCCGGGCAGCTCTACGGCTACCGCGTGCACGGACCGTACGATCCGGCGCAGGGCAACCGGTGCAACCCCGGCAAACTGCTCCTGGATCCGTACGCGAAGGCGATCGTGGGCCAGATCGACGGGGACGAATCACTCTTCTCCTATCGCTTCGACGATCCCGAGGCGTTCAACGACGACGACTCGCTGGGCCATACCATGCTGTCGGTGGTCGTCAACCCGTTCTTCGACTGGGGTAACGATCGCCACCCGAAGACCGAGTACCACGACTCCGTCATCTACGAGGCCCACGTCAAGGGCCTGACACAGACCCACCCCGACATCCCCGAGGAGATCCGCGGCACGTACGCCGCCATCGCCCACCCGGTGATGATCGACCACCTGACATCCCTCGGCGTCACGGCGATCGAGCTCATGCCGGTCCACCAGTTCGTCCAGGACCCCCATCTCAACGCCAAGGGCCTGTCCAACTACTGGGGCTACAACACCATCGGGTTCTTCGCCCCGCACAACGCCTACTCCGCGACCGGGCAGAACGGCCAGCAGGTCCAGGAGTTCAAGGCCATGGTGCGATCCCTGCACGAGGCGAACATCGAGGTCATCCTTGACGTCGTCTACAACCACACCGCCGAGGGCAACCACCTCGGTCCGACGCTGTGCTTCCGCGGCATCGACAACAAGAACTACTACCGCCTCGTCGACGACGACATGGCGTACTACTTCGACACCACGGGCACCGGCAACAGTCTGCTGATGCGTCAGCCGCACGTCTTGCAGCTGATCATGGACTCGCTGCGTTACTGGGTCACCGAGATGCATGTGGACGGGTTCCGCTTCGATCTGGCCTCGTCGCTGGCGAGGCAGTTCCACGAGGTCTCGCGCCTGTCCGCCTTCTTCGACCTGGTCCAGCAGGACCCGATCGTCAGCCAGGTGAAGCTGATCGCCGAGCCCTGGGACGTCGGCGACGGCGGCTACCAGGTGGGCAACTTCCCACCCCTGTGGACCGAGTGGAACGGTAAGTACCGCGACACTGTCCGGGACTTCTGGCGCGGCGAACCGGCGACCCTGGCGGAGTTCGCCTCACGGATCACCGGCTCCTCCGACCTCTACGAGCACTCGGGTCGCAAGCCGATCGCCTCGATCAACTTCGTCGTCGCCCATGACGGCTTCACCCTGCGCGACCTGGTGTCGTACAACGAGAAGCACAACGAGGCCAACGGCGAGGGGGGAGCCGATGGCGAGAGCCACAACCGGTCCTGGAACTGCGGCGCCGAGGGTGAGACCGATGACGCCGCCATCATCGCCCTGCGCGCTCGCCAGGAACGCAACTTCCTGACGACCCTGCTGCTGTCCCAGGGGGTGCCGATGATCGCCCATGGGGACGAACTGGGCCGCACCCAGGGCGGCAACAACAACGTCTACTGCCAGGACAACGAGACGGCCTGGGTCGACTGGTCGCTCGGGGACACCCAGAAGGAGTTGTTGACCTTCGCACGGCGGGTGGTCGCCCTGCGACGCGACCACGTGGTCTTCCACCGGCGCCGATTCCTCGGCGGGGGCGACGGCCGCGTGGCGGAGGGTGCGCTCGGCGAGATCGCCTGGTACCAGCCGACCGGAGAACACATGGCCGACGAGGACTGGGTGAAGGCGCACGCCCGGTCGGTGATGGTCTTCCTCAACGGGGAAGCCATTGCGGAGCCGGACACCCGCGGCGAGAAGGTGGTGGACGACTCGTTCCTCGTCGCGTTCAACGCCCACGACGACAAGATCGCCTTCACGCTGCCGGAGGGGCATCGTGAAGGCTGGGTGATGGAGCTCGACACCGGTCGCGACCGGACCGGGCTGGCGGTGTCGGTCGATGACCTGCCGACGATGGTCCCCGGCGACGAGTTCAGCGTCGCGGCGCGGTCCGTGGTGGTGCTCCGCCGGCCTCGGGACGCCGCGGCGTAGGCCGGCCACGCCGGATCGAGACCGCACGATCGCCCGCCCCGGGCCATACCGGGGCGGGCGATCGTGGTCGCGGCGGTGACCAGTGCCGTGGCGTCAGAAGCTGACGCCGCACTGCGCGTAGCTGCCGAAGATCTGGGCGCCGTACGCGTCGAAGGCGTGGTCGACACCCTTGCCGTTGGTCATCAGGGCGTCGTTGGGGTTGTGGGCGGCCAGGACGCCATCCTGCCCGGTGACCCCCTTCACGTGGATCGTGAAGGACGACGGGGCGCCGGTCGCCGCGTACGCGGACTTGATGCAGTTGGCCTGGGTCTGGGTGATGCGTCCGGCGGTCACGTCGCCCTGGATGGCGTCGGCCACCACCAGGGTGTACCAGGCCTGTGAGTTGGAGCCGGCCATGGCATTGCCCTGGGCGGAGCGGCTGGCGATGTAGCACTCATGGGCCGATGCGACGCTCGTCGTGGCCACAGCGAGGCCGACGGCGATGACGGCGGCGCCCCCGGCACGGCGGATCAGGTTGGTGAACATGGATGAAACCCCCTTCGCAGGAGCGGCCTCGGCCACCATGGCCGGGCATCCCGCGCCTGAGGAGAATCTTAGAGACTTAGGTCACACTATGTAACCCACATCACATGAAGTGATCAGATGCCCGCGATCGCCAGACCGATGGCGACGGCGTGGCAGATGGCGGCGACGGCCGTGGCTGTGTGGAAGATCTCGTGATAGCCGAACCAGGCCGGGCTCGGGTCGGGGCGCTTGCGGGCATAGACCACGGCGCCCGCGGTGTAGACGAGGCCACCGGCGAGCATCAGGATGACGACGCCGGGCCCGCCGACCCGCCAGAAGGCCGGCAGCCACCACATGGCCGTCCAGCCCATGGCGACGTACAGGAACGTGTAGAGCCATCGGGGAGCGGTCAGCCAGAACACGCGGAACAGCACCCCGCACACGGCCGTCCCCCAGACCACGGACAGTAGGGTCAGGCGATCGGCTCCGTGCAGCATGGCCACCCCCAGTGGGGTGTAGGTGCCGGCGATGAAGACGAAGATGTTCGAATGGTCCAGCCGCCGCAAGAGTGTCGTGGCGCCCGGTCCCCAGTAGAACCGGTGGTACAGCGCCGAGCATCCGAACAACTCCAGGGCCGAGACCGTGTAGACGACCACCGCGGCCCGCAGGCCCGCGGTGGGTGTCCAGATCAGCAGGCCGAAGCCGATCAGGAGCATCACCGGGGCCATCACCGCGTGGATCCAGCCGCGGAACCGCGGCTTCACCGGGCCGGCGAAGTCGTCGGGTCGGGTCAGTCGTGGGCCGGGCATCAGGTCTCCTCGGGGCTACGAGTCCGTAAGCTACGGATGCGTAAGTTACTGTAGCGGACTCGGAGCCGACGCCCGGCGGACGACCCGACGGACGTCGTTAGTCTTGACCCATGTCCCGACTCGACAGCCTCCGTGAGCTCGTCGATCGACTGCACCCTGCCACGCTCCTGTACTCGACCTATGAGCACCGGTTGACAGCGGAGCTCGATCCCGCGGCCCTTCCCCAACACGTCGCCGTCCTGGCTGACGGCAACCGGCGATGGGCCCGGGCGAACGCCCCGGGGCAGCCGTTGGTGGCCGGGTATCGTGCCGGCGCCGACAAGCTCAAGGACTTCGTCGAGTGGTGCGACGAGATCGGGATCCCCGTCGTCACCCTGTGGGTGCTGTCCACCGACAACCTCCGCCGAGCGGCCGCCGAGGAGCTCGCGCCGTTGCTGGAGGTGATCGCCGATCTGGTGGAGAACCTGGCCGCCACGGGGCGCTGGCGCGTCCAGCCGGTCGGGGCGCTGGACCTGCTGCCGGTCGCGGTGGCCGGGCGCCTGCGAGCCGCCGAGCGGGCGACGGCCGAGTCGGACGGGATGCACATCAATGTCGCGGTCTCCTACGGGGGCCGTCACGAGTTGCGCGACGCCGTCCGTGACCTCTTGCGGGAGAAGGCCGAAGAGGGTCGCACGATCCGCGAGGTCGCCGAGACCTTGGACATCGACGAGATCGGGGAGCACCTCTACACGGCTGGTCAGCCGGATCCCGACCTGATCATCCGCACCTCTGGGGAACAGCGGCTGTCCGGCTTCCTGATGTGGCAGTCGGCGCACAGCGAGTTCTACTTCTGCGAGGCTTTGTGGCCAGATTTCCGCAAGGTGGACTTCATCCGGGCTCTGCGGGCCTACGCCCAGCGGGAACGCCGTTACGGGCGCTGACCGCTGGCCACTGATCTTGGTCGGACCTCGTTCCGATCCGAGGCATGTCAACCCGGACCCGGCAACGGCCGGGTGTCCGCTTCGTGAGCCGGGTGTTAACGCCGGATGAAATTGTGGGCGACGCTCCGGCTGGGTCCCGCATGCGTTTGTCGGCTGTGGCTAGGTTGTTCATACGGGTGGAGGGGAAGCCATCCGTACGGAAGGAACATTGATGACCCCTTGTGGACCATCGATGCGGGACCTTTCCGAAGGCACCGCCGCATTCCGGCCATCCACGTAGCTGCATGGCCGGTGTCGATGACGCGCGGCCGTGCCGGAAGGAAGCATCGTGCAGGAGACCAGATCTGCCGGGCGTCGTACGTATGTGATCGACACCTCGGTTCTGCTCAGTGATCCGCGTGCCCTCTCCCGGTTCGAGGAGCACAACGTCGTCGTGCCGATCGTGGTGATCACGGAGTTGGAGGCCAAACGCCATCATCCCGAGCTGGGGTACTTCGCCCGCAGTGCCCTGCGCTTCCTGGACGACCTGCGCGTGCTCCACGGCCATCTCAACGCCCCGGTCGCCATCAATGACCAGGGTGGGACGCTGCACGTCGAGCTCAACCACACCGACCCCGCGCGTCTGCCGGTCGGCTTCCGGCTGGGGGACAACGACTCCCGGATCCTCGCCGTCGCGATGAACTACCAGGCCGAGGGAGCGGACGTGACCCTGGTCTCGAAGGACCTACCGCTACGGGTGAAGGCCTCGGCCGTCGGCCTGGAAGCGGACGAGTACCGCAACGAACTCGTCACCGACACCGGCTGGACCGGCATGCAGGAGATCGAGGTGGCCCCCGGGGAGTTGTCACGGCTCTACGAGGAGGGGGTGATCGATCTCGAGGTCGCCCGGGACCTGCCGTGCCACACCGGCCTGGTCCTGCTCGGTGGCGGATCGACAGCACTCGGCCGGGTGACCCCGGGCAAGCAGGTGCGGCTGGTTCGCCCCGAGATTCAGGCGTTCGGCATCCACGGTCGCTCCGCCGAGCAGAAGATCGCCCTCGACCTGCTGCTCGATCCGAGCGTCGGGATCGTGTCCCTCGGCGGACGGGCCGGCACCGGCAAGTCCGCCCTGGCGCTCTGCGCCGGGCTGGAGGCCGTCTTGGAGCGTGAACAGCATGAGAAGGTGATCGTCTTCCGGCCGCTCTACGCCGTGGGTGGTCAGGAGTTGGGCTACCTGCCGGGCAGTGAAGGGGAGAAGATGGCGCCGTGGGCCCAGGCGGTCTTCGACACGCTCGGGGCAGTCGCCCATCGCCACGTCATCGATGAGGTGCTCGAGCGGGGTCTCCTCGAGGTGCTGCCGCTGACCCACATCCGCGGCCGCTCGCTCCACGATGCCTTCGTGATCGTCGACGAGGCCCAGTCGCTGGAGCGCAACGTGCTGCTCACCGTACTGAGCAGAGTCGGCCAGAACTCGCGCGTCGTCCTCACCCATGACGTCGCCCAGCGCGACAACCTTCGGGTCGGGCGCCACGACGGCGTCGTGGCAGTGGTCGAGAAGCTCAAGGGCCACCCGCTCTTCGCCCATGTGAAGCTGAACCGCTCCGAACGGTCGCCGATCGCCGCCCTGGTCACCGAGATGCTGGAGGATCCCATCCTCTGAGGTCACGAGCGGGGGTCATGGTGCGGCACGAAACGGCCTCGATTTGATAACGGTTCGGTAAATATCACAGTATGGTCACGATGAATGAACGTCGTGCCCCCTGCTGATGACCGCCGCCTCCGGTTTCCTGGCCGCCGCTGTCGCCCTCACCCCCCTCGTGCTGCACAGCCAGAGCACCCTCGACGCCGTGCCGGCAGCGGCCGCCACGGCCGCGACCCCCGATGCGGCCGACCTCGCGGCACGTGGGAACGAGGTCACACGTGACCGGGAACGCCCGGCGCTGAGCCAGGCCGCTGACGAGCGGGCCATGGCCCAGCAGCAGCTCGCCGACGCGGTCGCCAGCAACCGGCAGGCAATGGACGATGAGGCCGCCCGGGCAGCCGCCGACAAGGCGGCCGCGGACAAGGCGGCCGCGGACAAGGCGGCCGCGGACAAGGCGGCCGCGGACAAGGCGGCCGCGTCGGGAGCGGGCTCCTACTCGGGAGCTCCTCGTGACATCGCGCAGAAGGTGGCCCAGGCGGAGTTCGGCTGGGGCGACGCACAGTTCCAGTGCTACGACAAGATCATCATGCACGAGTCGGAGTGGAACCCGAGCGCGACCAACCCCTCCTCCGGGGCGTACGGCATCCCGCAGGCGCTCCCGGGCTCCAAGATGGCCTCGGCCGGTGCCGACTGGCGGACGAACCCCGTCACCCAGATTCGCTGGGGCCTGGGCTACGTGAAGGATCGCTACGGCTCCCCGTGCCAGGCCTGGTCCTTCAAGTCGGCACACGGCTGGTACTGAGCCGAGCCTCGCTCGTCAGCCGAGCGCGTTCCTCAGCATCGTCGCCGCGTCGCGGGGCCGTGAGGCCTCGGTGATGGCGCGGACGACCACGATCCGTCCCGCGCCGGCTGCCCGCAGCTGCGGCACCTGCTCGACATTGATCCCGCCGATGGCGAACCACGGCTTGTCCCCGATCCCGGCGGCGTCGGCCACCAGATCCAGCCCCACCGCCGTACGGCCCGGCTTGGTCGGCGTCTCCCAGACGGGACCGACGCAGAAGTAGTCCAGGGCGGAGTCCTCGGCGGCCTCCCGTGCCTGCGCCAGGCTGTGCGTGGAGCGGCCGATCATCACATCCGGCCCCACAACCCGGCGCGCCTGTGCGGTGGTGAGGTCGCCCTGTCCGACGTGCAGGACGTCGGCACCGACCAGGAGAGCGACGTCCGCACGGTCGTTCACCGCGAACATCCGGCCGTGCTCGGCGGCGATCCGCCCCAGCACTGTGAGCGCCTCGATCTCTGCGCGCGCCTCCAGGCGCTTGTCCCGGAGCTGGATGATGTCCACCCCGCCCTCATAGGCGGCATGGAGGAACGCCTCCAGGTCGCCCTGGTCGCTGCGAGCATCCGTGCACAGGTACAAACGGGCCGCGGCGAGGGCTGCGGCCCGGCGCGACCGGACCGAGGGGTCGGTCAACTGGGTGGGAGACGGCGTCGACATCACGGGCCTATAGTAGGAGCGCAATTCCGCGGGAGCCCCACGACGTGCGGGCTGAGAGGGCTTCGTGCCGACCGCTGAACCTGATGCGGATCATGCCGCCGTAGGAAAGGAAATGCTCATGGTTGAGCACAGCGTCACCGTTTCCCCGCCACGCGAGGGCGGCGCGCGCTCCGTGGTCGTGGTCGGTGCCGGCGTGATCGGTCTCGCCACCGCCTGGGAGCTCCTCGAGGCGGGCTGGGACGTCACCGTGTGCGATCCCGAACCCATGTCCGGAGCGAGCTTCGCCGCCGCGGGGATGCTGGCGCCGGTCTCTGAGGTCGTCTGGGACCAGCCGACGCTCTACGGACTGATGGTCTCCGCCGCCATGGTGTGGCCCCGGCTCGCCGGCCGGGTGGCGTCGGCCGTGGGGCGCCCCGTCGGTCATCTCACCACCGAGACACTCGTCTGTGCGTCCGATCGCGCCGATCGGCAGGCGCTGGCCGACCTCGCCGTCCTCCAGCGGCGCCTCGGCATGGACCTCGACGAGATCTCCTCCTCGACGGCTCGGGCTCTCGAGCCTGCCCTGGGACCGGGGGTGGTCGGTGCCGTCCGGATCCCTGACGACCACCAGGTCGACCCGCGGCGCCTCATGGACGCCTTGCTCGAGGTGATCGGTCGCCGCGGCACCGTCGTGACGCAGCAGGTCACCGGTGTGTGGTGGCGCGATGAGGCCGAGGGTGAGCGGCGCGTCGGGGGCGTACGTCTCGCCGACGGCGCCACCCTGGCAGCCGACGAGGTGCTCGTCGCCGCCGGTCTCGCCTCCGGAGAACTCGAGGGGCTGCCGGACGGGCTCGATCTGCCGCTGCGCCCGGTCTGGGGGGACATCCTGCGGGTCCGGGTGCCCGAGCGGCTCCGGCCGCTGCTGACCCGTACGGTCCGCGGACTGGTGCACGGCCTGCCGGTCTACCTCGTCCCCCGTGACGACGGCACCCTGGTGATCGGCGCCACCTCACGCGAGGACGGCCTGGCGGGCCCGAGCGTCGGCGGGGTCCACCAATTGCTGCGGGACGCCCAACGACTCGTCCCCGGCGTGCTGGAGTGCGAGCTGCTCGAGGTCACGGCCCGGGCTCGCCCCGGCACCCCGGATGATGTCCCGCTGATCGGCCGGGTCGCCCCCGGTCTGACCGTGTCCACCGGTTACTTCCGTCACGGGATCCTGCTCAGCGCCCTGGGGGCCCGGTTGGGAGCGGACCTGGTGGCCGGCAAGGACATCGAACCCGAGACGGCGGCGGCCGTCGACCCGTATCGCTTCGCCCCGGCATCCGCCGCCCCGACGCGCTCCACCGAGGAGGCAGCCCGATGACCGCGACCGTCAACGGGGAGGCGTACGCGCCGCGGGACGGGGAGACCGTCCTCGATCTCGTCGCGGCTCGCCTCGGCCGGCCACTCGGTCCCGACGGGCAGCCCCTCGACGGGGGCCGGCTCGGCGTGGCGGTCGCGGTCGACCGGGCCGTCGTCCCGCGCGGCAGCTGGTCGCGTACGGCGCTGGCCGATGGGCAGCACATCGACATCGTCACCGCCGTCCAGGGCGGTTAGGAGCATCATGGACATCCGCGACGCCGGGCCGACCGGCGCTTCCCTGACCGCACCCCTCGTCATCGGTGAGCGGTCCTTCGGTTCCCGTCTCGTCATGGGTACGGGAGGCGCCACCTCGATGGCCACCCTGGAGAAGGCCCTCGTCGCCTCCGGGACCGAACTCACCACCGTAGCCATGCGCCGTTTCGGACCGACGGGCCGAGAATCGCTCTTCGCCCTGCTCGAGCGGCTCGGGATCCACGCCCTGCCCAACACCGCCGGCTGCTACACCGCCCGCGACGCGGTCCTCACCGCCGAACTCGCCCGAGAGGCCCTGGAGACCGACTGGGTCAAGCTGGAGGTGATCGCCGACGAGGACACCCTCCTGCCCGATCCGGTGGAACTCGCCCGGGCCGCGGAGGACCTCGTCGGCCGCGGTTTCGTCGTGCTCGCCTACACCAACGACGATCCCGCCCTCGCGCGGCGGCTGGAGGACCTCGGTGTCGCCGCGGTGATGCCGGCCGGAGCGCCGATCGGTACCGGGTTGGGGATCCTGAACCCGCACAACATCGGACTGATCGTCTCCCGGGCCTCGGTGCCCGTGATCCTGGACGCCGGCGTCGGCACGGCCTCCGATGCGTGTCTGGCGATGGAGTTGGGCTGCGACGCCGTCCTGCTGGCGACGGCGGTGACCCGGGCGCAGGACCCGGTGGGGATGGCCACGGCCATGCGCTACGCCGTCGAGGCCGGGTTCAGGGCCCGCCATGCCGGGCGGATCCCGCGACGTACGCTGGCCCTGGCCTCCAGCCCGTTGGAGGGGATGATCGCGGGATCCCGCGAGGAGGACGCGCTGTGAAACCACTGGTCGAGCCCGGTGCCCCGCTGTCGGCGGTCGAGGCCGGCCGTTTCGCCCGTCACCTCACCCTGCCCGGGGTGGGCGTCGAGGGCCAGCGGCGATTGCGCAACGCCAGGGTGCTCGTCGTCGGTGCCGGTGGTCTCGGCGCCCCGACGCTTCTCTACCTCGCGGCCGCGGGGGTGGGGACACTGGGCGTCATCGACGACGACGTCGTCGACCTGTCCAACCTCCAGCGCCAGGTGCTGCACCGCACCGAGGACCTCGGGCGGCCCAAGGCCGAGTCGGCCCGCGACGCCGTCCTGCGGCTCGATCCGTCGGCCGTGGTGGAGACGTACGTCGAGCGGCTCGACGGGGACAACGCCCTGGAGCTGTTCGGGACCTACGACCTGGTCCTCGACGGGGCGGACAACTTCGCCACCCGCTACCTGTGCAACGACGCGGCCGAACTCACCGGTACCCCGCTCATCTGGGGGTCGATCTTCCGGTTCCAGGGGCAGGTGAGCGTTTTCTGGCCCGGCGAGGGCCGATGCTGCGCGACCTCTTCCCCGACATCCCGCCGGCGGGCTCCGTCCCGTCCTGCGCGGAGGGCGGCGTCTTCGGTGCCCTGTGCGGGTCGATCGGCTCGGCGATGGCGACGGAGGCGATCAAGGTCATCTCCGGGCTGGGGGAGCCCTTGGTGGGGCGGGTGCTGGTCCACGACGCCCTCCGTGCCGAGCAGCACACGCTGCGCCTCGTGCCGGACCCCGACCGCCCACCCGTGACCTCCCTCGCCGAGGCGGTCGAGGCCTGCGCCGGGACCGTGGCTCCACGGGTGGACACGACCACGGTGACGGAGGTCGACGCGGCGCGGCGGGAAGGCTCCCCGATGGTGCTGCTGGACGTCCGCGACGACTGGGAGCGCGAGATCATCACCGTGCCCGACGACCTCTGGGTCCCGCTGAGCGAGGTCCGGGCGAGCGGTTGGCAGGCTGTCGAGGAGACTCTCGACGGGGCTGTGGACGTGGTGGTCTACTGCCGGTCGGGTGCCCGCTCGGCCGAGGCCATCCGGCTGCTGCAGGCGGGGGCGCCCGAAGGGGTGCGGCTGCGCAACCTGACCGGGGGCGTGCTGGCGTGGGCGCGGGAGTTCGGCGGCCCCAGCTACTGACCTGCGTGGTGCCTAGCGGCGGTAGCACGGCGTTGTCCTGGTCTTGGGTCGATCTGTGATGATGGTCCGCATGTCCGATCACACCGCCAGCCCGCAGGCCCGTACGCGGAGGGTCAAGAAGCCCACGACGATCCGCGACATGTTCCTGTCGCTGGCCGTGGTCCTCGTGCCGCTGCTGCTGCTCACGTGGCTCTACACCAACAACCTGCCCGACTACCCGGTGCAGGCGGTCGACCCCGCGCCTGCCGTCGCCCGGGCACGAGCGGAGGCTCCGTACCCGATCCTTGTCCCCACGGGACTGCCGACCGGGGAGGGCGGCTGGGTGGTGACGCAGGCGTCCTGGGTACCGAAGGGCGGCCGGACCCGGGCGGGCGACGCGGCTTCGTTCACGAACGAGTGGCTGTGGGGTGCCCTCGACCTGTCGAAGACGTACTACGCGGTCAACGAGTCGGACGACGAGCCTCGCCGGGTGATCCAGCGCCAGAGCCGGGAAGGGGATCCCGACGGGGCCTCGACGGTCAACGGACGCCAGTGGGAGCGGTGGCGTTCACCCGACGGTCGCACCCGCGTGCTGGTGCTCCGGGAGAACGGCTACACCGTGACCGTCACAGCGGATGCCTCGTACGAGGGCCTCGAGGCGTTGGCCTCGACCCTCAGCGACCACTGACGGGGCGCTGCTCCTCGCCCGGCGTCCGCCGGTCGCGGGCCGCCTCGATCCGGGACCGCGCCCCGTCCAGCCAGGCCTGGCAGATGTCGGCGAGTTGCTCTCCGCGTTCCCACAGGGCGAGAGACTCGGACAGGCCCGCGCCGCCGGACTCCAGCGTCTGCACGATCTCGACCAACTGGTCGCGGGCCTGCTCGTAACTCAGCTGGTCCCCAGGCCGCTGGCCACCCGTCCGGTCCTCACCCATCGAAACGTCCCTCCTCGAAATCCTCGTCGAAATCCTGGTCCTGGCGGCCCTCGACCTCGACGACCTGGACCACCATCGTGCCGTCGGCCAGCCGCGCGATCAGGCCATCGCCCTCGTCCACCTCGGCCGTCGAGGTGATCGGCCGATTGTCGGCGTCGAGCAGGATGGCATAGCCGCGCTCCAACGTGGATGTCGGCGACAGTGCCCGGCCGCGTTGGCGGGCGTGCTGCAGCGCGACCTCCTCGGAGCGTAGGCGCCCCTCGACCGCGCGCAGCGCGCGGTCGCGCAGGCTGGTCAGTCGTTCGCTGTGCAGGTCGAGAGTGCCGGTGGGGACCCGGAGCACCGGGCGGGACCGCAGGGCGGCCAGCTCGTCGGCACGGATCGTGACAGTACGTGCCATGGCCCGGTCGAGGCGTCCGCGGATCGTGGCGACGTGGCCGAGTTCGGCGTTCGCGTCCGGCACGACCCGCTTCGCCGCGTCGGTGGGGGTGGAGGCGCGCAGGTCGGCGACCAGGTCGAGGATCGGCTGGTCCGGCTCGTGGCCGATCGCGCTGACGACCGGCGTGTGGGCCCGGGCGACTGCCCGGACGAGTCCCTCGTCACTGAACGGGAGCAGGTCCTCCAGCGAACCCCCGCCGCGCGCGATGATGATCACCTCGACCGCTGGATCGGCGTCGAGCTCCGCCAGGGCGGCCATCACCCCCGCCGCGGCCTGCGGGCCCTGGACCAGCGAGTGGCGGACGGCGACGTCGACCGCCGGCCAGCGCCGTCGCAGGTTCTCCAGCACGTCCCGCTCAGCCGCGGAGTCGGAGCCGGTGATGACCCCGACACGGCGGGGCAGGAACGGCAGTCGCTTCTTGTGGATCGGGTCGAAGAGTCCCTCGGCCTGCAGCATCCGCTTCAGCTGCTCGAGGTGGGCCAGCAACCGGCCCTCACCGGACGGGCGGATCTCCAGCAGTTCGTAGCTGAGCTTGCCGGTCTTGTACCAGTAGCGTGGGCGGACCCGGGTCACCACGGTGGTGTCGACGCTGAGCGGGCCGGCCACGTCAAGGACGGCGATCGGGCAGGAGGCCTGCACCGACACCTCCTCGGTCAGGTCGCGCAGGGTGAGGAAGGCGTAGCCGCCGCGGTGCCGGTTGAGCTCGATCACCTGGGCCTCGACCCACACCTCGCCCAACCGCTCGACCCACGTACGTACGGCCTGGGCGATGGTCCGCAGGGGCTGCGGGTGCTCCGGGGTGGAGGTGATCTTCCGGTCGGCACTCACGAGGATCACCCTACGACGGCCCGCCTACACTGGCTGCCATGACGACTCCCCAGACGCCCGACCGGACCCTCGCCGAGGCGCGGCCCACCGACACCGCCAAGCGGGTCGTGGTCGCCGCACCGCGTGGCTACTGTGCCGGCGTCGACCGCGCGGTGCAGACGGTCGAGAAGGCGCTGGACACCTACGGTGCCCCGATCTACGTCCGCAAGCAGATCGTCCACAACCGGCACGTGGTGGAGACCCTGTCGGAGCGGGGTGCGATCTTCGTCGACGAACTGGACGAGGTGCCGAACGACTCGCTGGTGATCTTCTCCGCCCACGGTGTCTCGCCGGCGGTGAAGGCGGAGGCCGAGGCCCGGGGTCTGCGGACGATCGACGCGACCTGCCCGCTGGTGACCAAGGTGCACCACGAGGCGAAGCGCTTCGCCAACCAGGGCGTCCAGATCCTGCTGATCGGTCATGGCGGCCACGAGGAGGTGGAGGGCACCTCGGGCGAGGCGCCGGACCACATCACCCTCGTCGAGCATCCGGCCGATGTCGACCAGTTGGAGGTGGCCGATCCGGAGAGGGTCGCCTGGCTGTCGCAGACGACCCTGAGCGTCGACGAGACGATGGAGACGGTCGATCGGCTGCGGGAGAAGTTCCCCCATCTGATCGACCCGCCGAGCGACGACATCTGCTACGCGACCCAGAACCGGCAGTCCGCGGTGAAGCAGATCGCTGCCCACTCCGACCTCGTCATCGTCGTGGGCTCCGCGAACTCCTCCAACTCCGTCCGACTGGTCGAGGTCGCGCTCGAGGCCGGCGCCCGCGCCGCGCACCGGATCGACAACGCCGACGAGATCGACCCGACCTGGCTGACCGGGGTGTCGTCGGTCGGCGTGACCTCCGGTGCCTCGGTGCCGGAGAGCCTGGTCCAAGGGGTGCTGTCCTACCTGGAGCAGCAGGGCTTCCCGCCGGCCGAGCAGGAGCGTCTCGTCGAGGAGAACCTGACCTTCGCCCTGCCGCACGAGCTGCGGACCTCGCGCCGCGGGACGCGCGCCTGAGCAGGCTCCACGGCGCTCTCCGTCCCGGTAGGGTCGGAGCAGCATCGGAGCACCGTCGGAGCGCACAGCAAGGGGAATGGCCATGGCAGGGGAGCCCGCACCGGTCCAGATCGTCCACCCTCGTGACGTGGTCCTGGCGCCGGGTGGGGGGATCAGCGTCCGGCGCACCCTGCCGGATCGTCATCGGTCGCTGATCGGTGCCTGGTGCTTCCTCGACCACTTCGGCCCCGAGGAACCGTCGGTCCACGGCGGTATGCGGGTCGCCCCGCACCCCCACACCTCCCTGCAGACGGTCACCTGGCTCTTCTCCGGCAAGGTGGAGCACCGGGACTCGCTGGGGACACGAATGGTCGTACGCCCCGGACAGCTCAACCTGATGACGGCCGGGCGCGGGATCAACCACTCCGAGTACTCGACCCACGACAGCGAAACCCTGCACGGGGTCCAGCTGTGGACGGCGCTGCCCGCGGCCCATCGCCTGACGGATCCTCGCTTCGACCACTACGAACCGCAGCCGGTCACCATCGGCGAACACCGGGTCAGTGTCTTCCTCGGACGACTGGCCGGCGCGACGTCCCCCGTGGGCACGTTCAGCCCGCTGGTGGGAGCCGAGATCGTGCTCGGAGCCGGTGAGCTGGCCCTGGACGTCGACCCCGGCTGGGAGTACGGCCTGCTCGTCGACAGCGGCGCGATCAGCGTCGACGGCGAAGCGCTTGCCGACGCCGAGCTCGGCTACCTGGCGCCGGGGCGCACTCGGCTGGTCATCCGCCAGGAGGCTGACGGCCCCCGACCCACCCGCGTTGTCCTGATCGGCGGGGCGCCCTTCGGCGAGCAGATCATCATGTGGTGGAACTTCGTCGGCCGTACGCACGCCGAGGTCGTCAACTACCAGGCGAACTGGCAGGCGGCGATCGGGCAGAGCAACGGCGAGGGGACCAACCCCCGGCAGTTCGGCCCGATCACCGCCCTCACCGATCGCGAACCGCCGATCCCCGCGCCGCCGCTGCCGCCGGTGCACCTGCGGCCCCGCGGCTGACGGGCTGTCCCGTCTCCTCAGCCCGTCAGCTGTCAGCCCTAGCGGCTGTCAGCCCCCGCCCACCAGGAAGCGGTAGGCCGGGCTGTTCGCGGTCAGGCGCTCGCACTCGACCGGTGAGGCGTCCATCCGGGCCAGTAGCGCCGCCAGGTCCGTGGGCTCGCTGAGCTCGATGCCGACCAGGGCCGGTCCCAGCTCACGATCGTTGCGCTTGACGTACTCGAACAGGACGATGTCGTCGTTCGGCCCCAGCACCTCGTCGAGGAACGCCCGCAGGGCGCCCGGCTCCTGGGAGAAGTTGACCAGGAAGTAGTGCTTGCGGCCCTCCCAGACCCGGGAGCGTTCGATGACCTCGGCGTAGCGGGAGACGTCATTGTTACCGCCGGAGACGATGGCGACCACCGTCTGGTCCTGGCCGACCATCACGCTCGTGCGCAGGGCGGCCGTCGCCAGGGCCCCGGCCGGCTCGGCGATGATGCCGTCCACCTGGTACATCTCCAGCATTTCGGAGCAGACCGCCCCCTCCGGCACGTTCACCGTCAGGGGTCGCTGGAGGGCGGCCACGGCGTACGGGCAGTCTCCGACGCGGCGGACGGCCGTGCCGTCGACGAACGTGTCGAGGTGCTCGAGGTTCACCGGCCCGCCCGCCGCGAGGGCGGCCGCCAGGCTTGCCGCACCGGTCGGCTCGACGGCGATCACCCTGGTGTGGGGAGCCCGCTCCCGCATCCAGCTGAGGATGCCGGCAAGCAGTCCGCCACCCCCGACCGGGACGAGCAGGATGTCGGGCGCCGTGCCCAACTGCTCCACGATCTCCTGGGCGACGGTGCCCTGGCCGATCACCGTGCGGGGGTCGTCGAAGGCGGGCACGATCGTCGCGCCGGTGCGCTCCGCTTCCGCGGCCGCGAAGGCGGCGGCTTCGTCGTAGGTGCGCCCGACCAGCACCACGTCGATCATGTCCCCGCCGATCTCGGCCATCCGATCACGCTTCTGGCGGGGCGTGCCGGTCGGGCAGACGATGCGGCCCTTGATGCCCAAGGCACGGCAGGCGAAGGCGACTCCCTGGCCATGGTTGCCCGCGCTCGCGCAGATCACCCCGGCCGCACGGTCGGCTTCACTCAGGCCGCTGATCAGGTAGTAGGCCCGCGCAGCTTGTAGGAGCGGACCGGCTGCAGATCCTCGCGCTTGACCCAGACAGCCGCGCCCGTGCGCATACTCAGCCGCTCGTTGCGCTGGAGCGGGGTGCGGTGCACCACGCCGCTGATCCGCTTGGTCGCCTCCTCCACCGCGTCGGCGGCGATGCGGACGCCGCCCCACTCGAAGCTCGGGGTATCTCCATGGTCACCGGGCCATTCTGCTCTCAGCTCGCCTCGTCGCTCAGCAGATCGGCCCCATGCTGCTCCGCATCCTGGACGAGTTCGGGCGCGCTGGCCGTGCGCAGCGGCTCGTCGACAGGGGCGGGGGAGGCCAGGGCGTCCCGCGACACCTGCAGGTCACGCATCTTCCGCGCGGTGACCAGGACCCGGCTCTCCAGCGAGCCGACGGCGGCGTTGTACGACCGGACAGCGTTGCCGAGGCTGCGGCCCACCCGGTCGACGTGGTCGCCGAAGGTCGCGAGACGTTCGTACAGTTCGCGGCCGATCGCGTAGACCTCGGCGGTGGACTCGGCCAGCGCCACCTGGCGCCAACTGTGCGCGATCGTCTTCAACATGGCGATCAGGGTCGCCGGGGTCGCCAGCACCACGTCGCGTGCGGCGGCGTACTCGTGCAGGTCCGGGGCCTGTTGGAGGGCGGCGGCGAGGAACGCGTCGGAGGGCAGGAAGAGCACCACGAACTCCGGGCTCAGTCCTGCGAGTCGCCAGTAGCGTTTGGCGCCCAGTTGGTCGATGTGCGTGCGGACGTGGCGGGCGTAGGTGACCAGCAGTTCGTCGCGCACGCCGTCGTCCTCGCTCTCCATGGCGTCGAGGAAGGCGGCCAGCGGCACCTTCGAGTCGACGAAGACGCTGCGCCCGCCGGCCAGGTTGACCCGCATGTCGGGCCGCAGGGTGGCGTCCTTCGTGCTGATCGAGATCTGCAGGTCGACGTCGCAGTGCTCGACCATGCCGCTGATCTCCACGATCCGCTGCAGCTGTGTCTCGCCCCAGGCGCCACGGACCTGGGGCTTGCGCAGGGCCGTGGCCAGGGCTGCGGTCTCCCGGCGCAGGTGCTCCCCGGTGGCGCGGACCTCGAGCACCTGGTGGCGGAGGTCGGTGGTCATCGCCACGCGTTCCTTCTCCACGTCCGTGAGGCGACGCTCCAGGCGGTGCAGCGACTCCTGGAGTGGTTGGAGGACGTCGACGGTCGCCGTCATGCGTTGGTCGGCCGCGCGGTCAGCGCTCAGGGCCTGGCGCTCCAGGGCATCTGCCGACAGGGCGCGGAAGCGTTGGGACAGGACGTCGTCGTAGCCCGGTCGGGGACGTCGCAGCAGGAGCAGCCAGATGGCCACCGCGGCGATGATGAGCCCGGCCAGCAGGCCGATGACGATGCCGAGGACGAGGGAAGTGGGGTCGTGACCCGTCGCGATCATGCTGCCAGTCTGGTGGGTGCCACTGACATCGACGCAGAGGATGAGGAGTTGAATGGGCCCATGCCGATGACTCTTCCTCCCGTTCCCGCCGCGCTGGCCCACATCGAGGACTTCGGCCGGTTCGTGACGTCGGCACCGAGTCCCTTCCACGCTGCGGCGGAGCTCGCCCGCCGACTCGAGGTCGCCGGCTTCGTACGCCAGGACGAGACCGAGGCCTGGGACGTCGGCGTCGGTGGGCACTACCTGGTCCGCGGCGGTGCCGTCGTGGCCTGGCGGATCCCGGAGAGTGTCGGGGTCGCCAGCGCCTTCCGGATCGTCGGGGCGCACACCGACTCCCCGGCGTTCCAGGTCAAGCCGCACCCCGACACCACGGCGAACGGCTACCAGTTGGTGAACGTCGAGGTGTACGGCGGCATGCTGCGCAACTCCTGGCTCGACCGCGAACTGGGACTGGCCGGTCGGCTGGTCACGGTGGACGGGGACGAGACCTTGGTCAGCACCGGCCCACTGATGCGGATCCCACAACTGGCGATCCACCTGGATCGCAAGGTGAACGACGGGTTGGTGCTCGATCCGCAGCAGCACCTCCATCCGGTCTGGTCCGTCGGACGGCCGGAGGCGTCCCTTCTGGGCCACGTGGCGGGGATGGCCGGGCTGGCCGCGGACGAGGTGGCGGGCTTCGACCTGCGCAGCTTCGACGTTCAGCCGCCCGCGGCCTTCGGTGGTGACGGCGAGTTCTTCGCGGCCGGCCGGATGGACAACCTGCTCAGTGTCCACGCGGGCGTCTCCGCCCTGATCGACTCCACCCTGGTGGATCACGGCACCGACGACATCCAGGTGCTGGCCTGCTTCGACCATGAGGAGGTGGGCTCGGAGACGCGGGCGGGTGCCGCCGGCCCGATCCTCGAGGACGTCCTCGTCCGTACGGGCCACGCGCTGGGAGCGGACGCGGACGGCGTGCGGCGGATGTACGCCCGCTCCAGCGTGGTGTCCAGCGACGGGGGTCACGCAGTCCACCCCAACTACCCGGACCGTCACGACCCTGCGCACCAGCCGGTGCTGAACGGCGGGCCGCTGCTCAAGGTGAACGCCTCCCAGCGCTATTCCACCGATGCCGTGGGGGCCGCCCTGTGGGCGCGGGCCTGCCGGGCTGCGGAGGTGCCGTCCCAGGTCATCGTGTCGAACAACGCTGTCCCGTGCGGTTCGACCATCGGACCGATCACGGCGACCAGGCTGGGCATCCTCACGGTGGACGTCGGCGCCCCCATCCTGTCGATGCACTCGGCGCGCGAGATGTGCGGGACGGCCGACCCGTACGCCCTGCGACAGGCGCTCGGTGCCTACTGGGCCGGCGCCTGAGACCGCGCGGCACACGTCCAGGCGAAGCCCGGCAGAGCCCGAGCCTCATGCTAATCTCGCCTCACCCGGCCCCGGGACTACGCAGAGGGGCTCTGTGACCATCGATCTGGAGTGTTCATGAGCGACTACGATCCGTCCTGGAGCGGCGACTGGGAGGCAGATCCCGCGCACTCCACCATCCGCTTCACGGCTCGGCACGCGATGGTGGCGAAGGTGAGCGGCGCCTTCGACGACATCGACGTGAAGATCCACGCGGACGCGGAGAATCCGGAACAGTCCAGCGTCGCGGTGCGGATCGGTGTCGCCAGCGTGAACACCCGCAACGCCCAGCGCGACGAGCATCTGCGCAGCGCCGACTTCTTCGACGCGGAGAAGTACCCCTACATCACCTTCGTCAGCACCTCCATGGAGGAGGTGGACGACATGGCGTTCATGGTGACCGGTGAACTCACCATCCGCGACATCACCAAGACGGTGGTCATCCCCGTCGACGTCATCGGTGTGGCCAAGGACCCGTTCGGCGCCGGCACCCGCGCCGGGTTCGCCGGCAAGCGCCGGATGAATCGTCGCGACTTCGGCCTGGAGTGGAACGTGCCGCTCGACACCGGCGGTGTCCTCGTCTCGGAGAAGGTCGAGCTCGACTTCGAGATCAGCGCCATCAAGACGGGGCCCGCCGCGGGCGCCGATCAGTGACCACGCCGAGCTGATCCCCGAAGGAGAGATGATGGCCAGTAGCGAAGACCTCGAACCGCAGAACATCCGTCGCAAGGAATTCAGCGTCCGGATGCGGGGCTTCGAGACGACCGAGGTGTCTGACTACCTCGCCGATCTCGCCGACCTCATCGAGGACCTGCAGGACGAGAACGCGCGACTCGTCCAGACCAATCGCGACCTGCGCGCCGAGCTGGAGTCGTACGGCGGGACGCCGCCGCAGGGGGCCGGTCCCGCCCCCGTGTTCTCCGCGCCGGCGCCCGCGCCGGTGGCCGAGCAGGGTGTCACGGCCGGCGGTCAGGCGGAGGCGATCCTCACCCGCGCCCAGCAGATGGCTGACCAGCTGATGGCGGACGCCGAGGTGGAGGCCCGGCAGCGGGTCGCCGACGCCGCTGACGTCGACCTGGTGGACTACGTCCGGACGTACGCCCGTGTCACCCATGACCAGATGAAGGGCGTCCTGGAGCAGATGAACCAGCAGCTCGACCGCCTGCACGACCTGGCCAGTCGCGACGCGCACGGTGCCGCCTGGGACGCGACGACCCGTCAGGGCTGATCCGACTGAGGAGGATCGGGCCGCCGGGGGAGCGGGTTCCGGCGGCCGGAGGCCGTCCGTCCCTCGGCTAGACTGACCTGCCGTGGCACTCACCATCGGAATCGTCGGTCTCCCCAACGCGGGCAAGTCAACGCTGTTCAACGCGCTGACCCGCAACAACGTCCTCGCCGCGAATTACCCGTTCGCGACGATCGAGCCGAACGTCGGCGTGGTGGGCGTACCGGACCCGCGACTCAAGGTCCTCGGCGAGATGTATTCCTCCGAGCGCCTCGTACCGGCCACGGTGTCCTTCGTCGACATCGCCGGCATCGTCAAGGGTGCCTCTCAGGGGGAGGGCATGGGCAACGCCTTCCTCGCCAACATCCGTGAGGCCGACGCCATCTGTCAGGTGACCAGGGTCTTCGACGATCCCGACGTGACGCACGTCGACGGGGCGGTCAACCCCGGCAACGACATCGACACGATCACCACCGAGCTGATCCTCGCAGACCTCCAGACGATGGAGAAGGCGATGCCGCGCCTGGAGAAGGAGGCGCGGATCAAGAAGGAGTCGAAGCCCAAGTACGAGGCCTGGCAGCAGGCGTACGCGACCCTGTCGGAGGGCAAGGGCGTCTACGCCGCAGGGCTCGATCTGGAGCCGCTGCACGACCTGTTCCTGCTCACCGCCAAGCCGTTCATCTACGTCTTCAACTGCGACCAGGACGAGCTGGCCGACGAGGACATGAAGGCGCGGATGCGGGCCTTGGTCGCCCCGTCCGAGGCGATCTTCCTGGACGCGAAGTTCGAGTCCGAGCTGGTCGAGATGGAGGAGGACGAGGCCCGTGAGTTCCTCGCCGAGATGGGCGTGGAGGAGCCTGGCCTGGACGTGCTGGCCCGCGTCGGCTACCAGACCCTCGGCCTGCAGTCGTACCTGACCGCCGGCCCCAAGGAGGCCCGCGCCTGGACGATCCACCAGGGCTGGACCGCCCCGCAGGCCGCCGGCGTCATCCACACCGACTTCGAGAAGGGCTTCATCAAGGCCCAGATCGTCTCCTTCGACGACTTGGTCGAGGCGGGCTCGGAGCAGGAGGCCAAGGCCCACGGCAAGCTGCGCCTGGAGGGCAAGGACTACGTCATGCAGGACGGCGACGTGGTCGAGTTCAGGTTCAACGTCTAGCGATTTTGACGCTGCGCGTCATACAAGGATCGATCAGGTCCTGCGCCGACGAGTCGATGGGACCTGGCGAGCGGCGCAGGCATCGGCTACCAGGTGTCGCTGAGTCCCGCCTCCTCCAGATAGTCCAGCAGGTTCTCGGTCAGCTCGAGGCTGCTCACCTCGTCCCGGCTGACCCAGCGCACGTCATCGGCGTCATCCCCGGCCACCAGTTCGCCCCCGACCACGGCGGCCAGGAAGTCATGCACGTCGAACTCGCGACCGTCACCCGTAGGGAGTCGTACGTTGAGCACCTCACGCTGGATACGTACGCGGAGCCCCGTCTCTTCGAAGGCCTCCCGGACGGCGGCCTGGGCAGGTGATTCGCCACGCTCGATCCGGCCGCCGGGCACCGTCCAACGTCCGCGCTGCGGTTCGTGACCGCGCTGGACGAGCAGGATCTGGCGCCGTTCGTTGACGATGATGACGCCGGCGGCCGGGATCGTACGCACGCATCCATCTTCCCTGACCCTGATGCGGACGGCTCGGCTCAGGTCCGCAGTCGTGCGATGGCGGCGTCGAGCATCTGCTCGGTCAGCCTGCCGGTGAAGGGTGTTCTGCTGGCTCACGTGGTAACAGCCGACGAGCCGCACCGGCCGACCGTCCTGCAGCGTGAGGGTGGCCTCGACCCCGTGTCCGAACGTCGGCTTCGGGCGGGGCACGCCCCAACCCAGCCGGCGGGCGGCGGCGAGCATCGAGTCCCAGGCGATGGAACCGAGCGCCATGATCGCGGTGAGGTTCGGCTCCGCCAGCCGCAGGTCGCGGTCGAGCCAGGGTGCGCAGGTGGACTTCTCCAAGGTGGTCGGCTTGTTCTCGGGTGGCGGGCAGTGCACGGGGGCGATGATCCGCAGCCCGGTCAGCCGCAGCCCGTCGTCGGCGCTGACGGCGTACGGCTGGTTGGCGAAGCCGGCCCGGAACAGGGCCGCGTACAGCCACTCGCCCGAGCGGTCACCGGTGAACATGCGCCCGGTCCGGTTCGCGCCGTGGGCGGCGGGCGCCAGCCCGATGACCAGTGCTGCGGCGCCGGGGTCGCCGAAGCTCGGCACGGGACGTCCCCAGTAGGTCTGATCGGCGAAGGCCGCCCGCTTCTCGCGCGCCACCAGCTCGCGCCAGGCGACCAGGCGCGGGCACGCACGGCACACGCTCACCCGGGCGTCCAGCTCCTCTCGGCTGGCATCGGCAGCCAGCTCGACGACGTCGGCCGGGGTGTGCGCGACAGGAATCACGAGGTGCACCTTTCGCAGGGTTCCGATCCGAGTCTGGTACCTGTCGGCCCGGGCCGCTACTGCGAGCCGCCCAGCATGCCCAGCCTCTGGCCTACGGTGAATACACCACCGGTGAATACACTGGGGTCAGGCGTGCTCGTGTCGCCTCTTCTTCGTGGCTGGGCCGCGGGTCGAAGTGCCGCCGGGCCCCAGGACAGCGTCCGCCATCAGTTTTCGGTGAGGCGCGAGATGTCTTCTGAAGACCGGATCCAGCAGCATCGCCGGTACCTGATGTGCCGGCCGGACCACTTCACGCTCAGCTACGAGATCAACCCGTGGATGCATCTGGCCCATCCCATCGACATGTCCAGAGCGATGCGGCAGTGGCAAGCGCTCCGCGACACGTACGTGAGGCTGGGGCATGAGGTCGAGCTCATCGATCCGATCCCGGGACTCAACGACATGGTCTACGTGGCCAACGGTGGCCTGGTTATCGGTGGTGTGGCGCTGGGTGCGAAGTTCAGCGTCAGCGAGCGTCGGGGTGAGGAACTTCCTTTCCGGGAGTGGTTCGCAGCCCACGGATACGACGTCGTCGAGCCCGTCGCGATGCAGGAGGGCGAGGGAGACCTCATGCTCGTGGGCGAGACGATCCTCGCCGGTTACGGCTTCCGGTCCCAGCTGGACAGCCACGCCGAGGTTGCGGGCGTGTTCGGTCTCGAGGTTGTCTCGCTGCGGCTGGTCAACCCGTTCTACTACCACCTCGACACCGCCCTGTGCGTCCTCGACCCGGTGCAGGGCCCCGGTGGTGTCGACCTGGCGAACATCGCCTATCTGCCGTCGGCCTTCGACGAGCGCAGTCAGGCCGAGCTCGTCGAGCGCTTCCCCGACGCGATCCGCGTGCCCGCCTCTGTGCCCGAGACCCTGGAGGTGAACGCGGTGAGCGACGGCCGCAACGTGGTCCTCTCGCCGCACTCCGACAGTTTCGTCGCGCAGTTGCGCGAGCGCGGCTACCACCCCGTGCCGGTCGATGTGTCCGAGCTGCACCTCGGCGGGGCGGGATCAAATGTTGCACTCTGGAATTGCGAGGAGCAGACCATGAGCACGATGACGAACCCTGACACGCCGACGGCGCACTTCATCCACGAGGAGGGCGAGCACCTGGCGCACAACTACGATCCGCTTCCGGTGGTCGTGTCGACTGCTGAGGACGTGTGGGTGACCGATGTCGAGGGCAGGCGCTACCTCGATCTGCTGTCCGCCTACTCGGCCCTGAACTTCGGGCACCGCCACCCCGAGCTGGTCAAGGCGGCCGTCGATCAACTTGGCAGGCTCACCCTCACCAGCCGGGCATTCCACAACGACCGGCTCGGGGCCTTCGCCACTGCCCTTGCCGAGCTGTGCGGCAAGGACATGGTGCTGCCGATGAACACCGGCGCGGAGGCGGTCGAGACCGGGATCAAGGCGGCGCGCGCTTGGGCCTACCGAGTCAAGGGTGTCCCTGCGGACGCCGCGCGGATCATCGTGGCGGCGGGCAACTTCCACGGCCGTACGACCACGATCGTCGGGTTCAGCGACGACCCGGTCACTCGGGACGGGTTCGGGCCGTTCACGCCGGGCTTCGTCACGGTGCCGTACGGGGATGCCACCGCGATCGAAGCAGCCATCGATGCGAACACCGCCGCCGTGCTCATCGAGCCCATCCAGGGCGAGGCCGGCGTCATCATCCCGCCGCAGGGCTACCTGCGGGCGGTCCGCGAACTGTGCACGCAGCACAACGTGCTCCTCATCGCCGACGAGATCCAGTCCGGCCTCGGCCGCACGGGCACGACGTTCGCGTGTGACCGCGAGGGCGTCGTCCCCGACCTCTATCTGCTGGGCAAAGCGTTGGGCGGTGGCATCCTGCCGGTCTCGGCCGTCGTCGGTGACCGCGACGTCCTCGGGGTGTTCGGTCCCGGCGAGCACGGGTCGACCTTCGGCGGCAATCCGATCGCCGCCGCGGTCGGGCTGCGCGTGGTCGAGCTCCTCCGCACCGGCGAGTTCCAGGAACGCGCGACAACGCTTGGTGAGCACCTCAAGGGGCTGCTCGACGACCTGCTGGGCCGCGGCCTCACTGAGGTCCGCGTGGCGGGACTGTGGGCGGGCCTCGACGTCGAACCGTCACGCGGCACCGGCCGCCAGGTCGCCGAGAGGCTGCTGGCCCGCGGCGTGCTGGTGAAGGACACACACGCCCAGACCATTCGCATCGCGCCTCCGCTGACGATCCAGGTATCCGACCTGGACTGGGCGGTCGACCAGCTGAAGCTCGTCCTGCAGCGGCACTGACTCCTTGAAGCCGGTGACATATCGCGCGATATCATGGCCGCATGGCGAACCCTGTCCGGGAACTGCGCGAAGCCGCGGGCCTCAGCCAAGCTGAGCTGGCTGAGCGATCCGGGGTCGCGCAGCCCAATATCGCGGCGTATGAGGCGGGTCGGCGCCGGGCTTCGGCCGCGATGCTGGAACGACTGCGCAAGGCGGCTCGCCCGCTGCCGCACGACGCGCTGGCCGTCCACCGCGACGAACTGGTCGCATTGGCACACAGCTACGGCCTCAGCAACATCCGGGTCTTCGGCTCGGCGGCACGTGGAACGGACCGTCCGGGCAGCGATCTGGACATCCTGGTGAGTCGTGCCCCGGGGACCGGACTGATGACGCTGGCTGCGTTCGCCGAGCGGGCCAGTGATCTGCTCGGAGTGGAGGTCGATGTGGTGACCGATGGCGGTCTGCGCGTTGATCACGAGATCCTGACGTCGGCCGTTGCTGTATGAACGCACGGGATGCCGCTGCGTTGCGCGAGATCGTCCGGCTGTGTGATGTGGGAGCGGATCTGGTTGCCCGCGGTCATGAGGGGTATGTGGCTCGGCCGTGCCGCGGCCGGATTCAGGCGCGACCCCGGGCGGCTCACCAGCCCGGATAGCGATCCCACCAGCCCGGATCACTGACCTCCGGATCATTGGTCAGCTGCCTCAGCAGGTCGCGCGCGAGGGTGTCCAGGGGCCAGGCGAGGTCGAGTCGACTGACCAGTTCCACGGGCCAGGCGTGCACGCCATGCGCCGCTCCGAGGATGGCCCCGGTGATCGCTGCCACCGGCGCCGGATGCGGTGCCGTCGAGGCGAGCTGAAGCGCCGTCACCTCGGATCCGGGTCCTGGATGACTGAGGACACAGTAGACGGCGCCCGCCAAGGCAGTCTCCGCCGAGGCATCAGGGGCGATCCGCGCCAACCGGTTCCGGTCCGCGGGGGCATGCTCCGCCTCGTCACGGACCTGGTCTAGTTGGCCGCCTTCCGCCAGTTGTCCCGTCCGGGACAGGGCATCGGTGGGGTCCCGTCCGCTCAGACACTCCGCGGCGAAGAGGACCGCGGTGGCCGTCGCCTGCTGGGCGGCCGGGGCGCCATGGGTGAGCGCTGCGCAGGCCTCCGCCTCGCGCTTGAGCTGGTCCCGGGAACGGGTGGTGGCCAGCGCTGCTGCGGGCAGGGTGCGGATCAGGGCATGGCATCCGGCGTTGTTCGTGACCGGACGCTCGGGCGTGCCGGGCCGGTCCTGCTGGAGCGCCAGGATCGTTGCCGCTGAGGGCCCCGGTTCTCGGCGAGTTCGGGGATGTGTGCCAGCCAGCCGTCCGGCCACTCGCCGGCGCTCTTGCTGCCCCAATAGGCCGAAGCGGCGGTGGCGATGTGCTGCAGGGCCGCCCAGCGGCTGTACGCGTGCCACAGCACCCAGTTGCGGTTGCAGGAGCCGTGGAGGCGGCGCCGTACGTCGGCACGGATGAGGCCTTCGGCGGTGAAGGCGGCCAGTTGCGTGGCGACACCGGCCCAGAGGCGCTCGCACTGGGCCACCTCGCCGCGTAGGCCACCGATCGCCTCCCCGAGGGCGAGGCCCAGCATCAGCCCGCGGACACGCTGCTCCCACCGGTAGCGCTGGTCTCCGTTCATGATGCCTCCGACAGGTGAGCTACCCCGTTCTCGCCTGCCACACCAGTCTCGCATCCCGATGGCCGCCGCCACCGGCGTTCGTGCCCGTCCAGGGGAGGGGCTTGACTCCCTTGGATCGGCGCCGGTCAATGGAAGGCATTCGCACGACTCCACGACTCAGGCCCACGGGCCAAGGAGGTACGGACGATGGACAGGCCGTCCGCGGCATCGGCGGAACTACTGGTCGACTTCATCATCACGGTGGACGGGTACGCCTCGGGCGAGGGCTGGCCCGGGTGGTGGGGCCTGGAAGGGCCCGAGTACCTCGCCTGGCTCGACGCCCAACCCGAAAAGGACTACACCGTCCTGATGGGAGCGAACACCTACCGGATGTACTCCTCGTTCGCGGCCGCCGCCCAGGCGTCGGCGGGTGAGGTGGACGGCGACGAGACCTCCGCGCTGGCCGGCGTCACCATGCACCCGACAGTGGTGTTCTCCTCGACCTTGCCTGCGGTGGAGTGGCCCCACGCCGAACTGGTCAGTGACGACGCCGTCGACGCGGTGCGGCGGATGAAGCGCGAGCGTCGCACCTCGATGCGCACCAACGGCAGCCTCAGCCTGTGCCGCTCACTGCTGGCGGCCGGGCTGGTGGATCGTTTCCGCATCGTCGTCTTCCCGCTGATCACGGGGAAGACCGGACGCGAGCGCATCTACGACAACTACCCCGACCTCGCCCTGGAACTGGTCCAGACCCGTACGTTCGACGGCCGTCTGCAGCTGCTCGAGTACATGCCCACCCTGATCAGTGGGCCGCCCCGCACGCGCCCCGCGTGACGCTGTCAGGGTGTACCGCGGTGCCCGGGGCCGGGTCGTACGTCAGTGACGGAGCAGGCGAGGGGAGATCGTCTCCGCCCCGAGTGCTGCGACCCGGGAGCCGAGTTCCCGGTCGGCCGTCGCCACTCTGAGCACCGTGTCCGGGATGTCCGCCCGTGCGGCCACCGCTGCCACGATCGCGTCATCTCCGGAGCCCTCCGCCGAGATCACCTGGACGCCGTCGACCGCCTCGATTCCTCGGGCTGCTCCCTCGACGACCAGAACGATGTCGGGATACCAGGTCGCGCCCGGCAGGTCCAGGGCATCGGCCGGCAGGCCACCGCGGATCGGGCCGGCCAAGTGGTCCCGCAGGCTCACCGTCGCCCCACGACGGTCCCGCCACCAGCCGTCGGGTCGTGAGCCGACGACGTTGGCGGCGTCCACGATGACGACCAGCCGGCGCAGCATGGTCCGCAGCTCCGGCAGGGAGGCTGCGAACGCCGGTAAGAGTGGGTAGTCCTCGGCGGTGGACAGGTCGATCCACCGCAACTGGTGGCTCTCCGGGTCAGTGACCGACGGCTGCCAGGCCGCCACAGCCTCGGCGACCGCCGTGGTGTAGGACCAATCCGGGTGCTCGAGCCGCCGATCGGCTCGGACCCGTACCGCGGAGGTCACCAGGCCGGCCTCCTCGACGGCTTCTCGCACCGCCCCGGCAACGGCCGACTCGCCGCCGGTCAGGGCGCCACCCGGAATGCCCCAGGTGCCTCCGTGGTGCGTCCAGTCGGCCCGCTGCTGCAGGACCACCTGGCGACCGTTGTCGCCCTCCCGCCAGACGAGGAGGCCGGCGGCGCCGAACAGGCCCCAGTGTTGCTGGCCGCAGCCGCACTGCACCCAGTCGTCTCCTGGCTGGCGATGGAGGCGAAGGTCGGGGGATGATGAATCGGCACCCCTCCAGCCTGTCACGGGAGTGGTCAGCGGGCCATGGGACGGGCTCCACGCCGGATCCGTCGGTGCCGGACCTGGGGCCCCCGCTCCTTCCAGATCGGCTTCCAGACCCGAAGCACATCAGGGAGTCGATTCACGTACGGGATGAAGGGGAAGGCCAGCATCGTCAGCATCAGCGAGCCAAGGATGATGGCGCCGTCGCGGTCCCCGTTGTCGTCGTTGACCAGCACCGTGTGGTTGAGCAGGCCGATCGGCGACAACCACCAGGCACCCGGAGCGTGCCCCGACTCCTCACGCACCATCCCGTACTGCTCAGTGGTGATGCCGAGCTCGCCGGCCTGTTCCTCGAGTGCGCCCGTGTCCGCGAGGAACCGGTCGGCGTAGGTGCCCACGCTCGCCTGCCTGCTGCCGAGGTTGCTCGCAAGGAGGGCCGGTTCGTACAAGCCGGCGCTGGCCATGGACGTCAACGACTGCACCACCCCGGTGGCGGGGCCCTGTGGCATGGCGTTCGGGTCGGGCTTGTCCTGACCGTAGTAGTCGGAGAGGGCCTGGAGGGCGGCGGTCTGATCGGCCTCGGGCAGCTGGTTGAAGGCCGCGAGGGAGTCGGTCGCACCGGGATTCGCCTTGAGCCACTGCTCGTACGGGGCCTCGACGAAGACCGCCCTCGTGTCGAAGGTGTACGGATCGATGTTGTCGGAGTAGCCCGCGGTGTCGGAGGAAGCCGAGAACTCGGCCACCACCGTCTTGGCGAAGAGGGTTGGGTCCTGGGTCGCGACGCTGGTGATGGTGGTGGGCGAGATGTACGGCGACGGCAGGGCGGCTGCCAGGCCGAGCACGAGCACCACCACCGCACCGCCGCGGAGGAACAGCACGTTGTGGTTCGCCTTCACGGTCGTCACGGTGACGTCCTTGCGGTACGGCTCGGCGATTCCCAGGACGCGAACGAGGAGATAGTGGAGGCCGACCAGCCCCAGAAGCACCAGCGGGATTGTCGCGACGTGGATTCCCAGCACCTGACCATAATCGAGAGGATTGATCCACCAACCCAGTCCGGCGCCGTTGTAGAAATCGGCACCCTGAAGGCTTCGCCATTGTGAGGAGAAATCTCCGCGCAGAATGTAGCCGAATTCAGTTTCGGCGAGCACGATGAAGAGCATCAGAACGCCGAGGACCCAGGTGAGTCGCCGCGGCTTGCGGAATCCTGAGGTGAAGAAGACGGTCAGCAGGTGCAGGAGGATGAACAGCACGAATGCTTGCGTCGCCCACAGGTGGACGCTTCTGGTGTAGCCGCCGGCAACATCGGTCAGCCACCAATTGGGGCCGAAGAACGTCATCAGTGTGCCGGACACGAGCAGGATGAGGAAGGAGACCATTGAGAGGAATCCGAGCGAGTACAGGAATTTGTTTCCGTAGCTCGGGACCTTCTCGATCATCATCGCGGTGAACCCGCGGGCAAGTGGGTGGCGGGTGGAGGATTCTGCTGGCTCGGATGGCATCGCGATCTCCTGGGTGTGGATCCGCTGGGTGGTGTGGTGAGGCACCCTCCACCTGCAGTATGCGATCGGGCGCGAGC
This sequence comes from Raineyella fluvialis, assembly GCF_009646095.1. NCBI lineage: Bacteria > Bacillati > Actinomycetota > Actinomycetes > Propionibacteriales > Propionibacteriaceae > Raineyella > Raineyella fluvialis. The sequence continues at coordinate 2,420,078 of NZ_CP045725.1, forward strand.
CCCGTTACTGTGAGCAGGGTTTGAATAGGGGTCGGTCGGTGACCGCTTCTTATTCTCGGCTTATGGTTAGGTAAGCATGTGCTTCCCCAGGTGCCGGGGGTGACAAACACAGTCCGCTCGGAACCGCGACACCGAGTTTCCCCCAGGGGCTACGATGCGTCCTCGTGCCGACCCCTCCAGCAGAGCTGCCACCCGCCGATCGGGAGATCCCGTGGGCGATGCAACTCGTCGTACGGCGCGACCGGCATGTGCCCACACGGGAGATCGACGTTGCCGAGGGCGCGGCACGTGCAGTGGTCGCCCTCCTCGCCGATGAGCGCTCACTGCCCGGCGGTCCCTGGCACGAGGACGTCGCGCACTGGTCGGACGAGCGGATCCGCAAGCTGGTCCGCCGGGCCGACGGCAAGCGGTGGGACGACGTCCAGGACCTCGACGGGGTGACGATCACGCAGCCAGGGCCGGTGGGCTATGCCGCCGCCGCGGTGCGTGCCTTCGTCCCGGCGCCCGTCACCCCGCTGCCCAAAGCCCTGGACAAACTGCAGGTCTCCGGCACGCAGTTCGAGACGAGCGGCCAGAGCCTCGTCGCGGATGCGCTGGTCACCATCGAGGTCAGCCCTCTGGTCGCCATGACGAGTGGCAAACTCGCCGCCCAGTGCGGACACGCGGCCCAGCTCGCCTGGCTCGCGATGGGGCCGAACGACCGGGAGCGGTGGCGTGACGACGGCTTCAGGATCCGGGTGGAACGGCCCGACCAGAAGTCCTGGCGCACCACCGAGCGCCCGGTCAGCGTGGTGGACTCGGGCTTCACCGAATTCGACGGCCCGACGGAGACCACCCGCGCCACCTGGTGACCCGGCGCCCCGGTCGATGAGTCACTCCTGGCGAGTGCCCGGGCTGGATCCTCTCACAGCTCTCGGACGGACCCCGCTAGCGTTGCACCCGGGGATCCCTGATCGGAGGAACATTGACAGGCCACGAGGCAGACCGGCCCGACGACGGCATCAGCGCCGAGGAGTTCAAGGCGGTGTTCCGGCGCCATGCCGGGGGCGTGGCAGTCATCACGGCCCAGGGGCCGGCGGGACCGATCGGGTTCACCGCCACCTCGGTGATCTCCCTTTCGGTGGATCCCGCCTATCTGGCCTTCTCGGTCAACGCCCTGTCCTCCTCCCGGGGTGTCATCGAGACCGCGGGGACCGTGGTCGTGAACATCCTGTCCAGTGACCAGACGGCGATGGCCGACCGGTTCGCCTCCCCGGCGCGGGACCGCTTCGCTGACCTCCCGACGACCCTCCTCCCCAACGGGGATGTCGTGCTGACCGGGTGCACGGCCTGGGTGCAGGGTCGGGTCGAGCGCAACATCGATGTCGGCAACAGCCTCCTGGTGGTCGTCCGGGCTGTCGCTGCCGGGCTGGGGACGAAGACCTGGCCGCTGGTCTATGTCGACCGGGCCTATCACCGACTGAGTGAGGACACCAGGTTCTCCTGAGCCTGGCCGGCCGTCGCGTCGGCCAGGTCCGTGATCCGCTGCAGGGTGGCCGGGAACAGGACGTTGTTCTCCTTGTGGATGTGCAGGTGCAGGTCATGCTCCATCTCCGCCAGACCCGCGTACAGGGCCTGGTAGGAGGCACACCCGTCGGCCGGCGTGCGGTAGCCGTCGGTGATGGTCCGCAGCTCGGCGAAGATCTCCCCGACGCCGTCGTGCTCCTCGATCAGCGTCCCCACCAGCGCCTCCAGGGGCCCCTGCGTGGTCGTCACCGCCTGCCCGGTCCGCTCCAGCCTGCTGATGGCCGGGAAGACGAGGCGCTCCTCGCGGGTGAGGTGCGGATCGAGGTCGGCCTCCGCCGCCAAGTAGAGCTTCTTCACTCGGGCGAGTTCGGGGTGACGTTCGCCGTGCACGCGGGCCACCTTGTCGGCGAGCGCGTGCAGCCGCGGCATCTCCTCCCACAGGTAGGCGTGGTGCGTGTCGACCACGTCGTGGGCCAGCGCGGCGAGGTCGGACCGCCCAGGAGTGTCGTCGAGGGCGGTCTCGTCGGTGCCGGCGGCCGGCAGGTCCAAAGAGCGTGCCACGTCGACCAGGTCGAGCCCCGCGGCCTCCACGGCATCGATCAGCGGCCGGTTGCCGTGGCAGCAGTAGTCGAGGCCGAGGTCCTCCAGCACTCGGGCCCGACGGGCGTCGGTGCTGACGAGCTGGGCGAGCGTGCTGGCGGTGTCGACGCCGTTGGTCGTGGGGCCGGTGGTCATGGGGGTTCCCTTCCGCGGTCGGAGCAGTACAGGACGACCGTACGGATCGGGGCCTCGGGTTTCCTTGACCTACGTCAACTCCCTGGCTCACTGACTGCCTGGCTCAGGCGCTGATGCCGCCGGTGGACGGCCCTGAGTGGGCCGCGAGGAAGTCGGTGATCTGGGCCAGCACCTGCCCGGGCTGCTCGTCGACGATGAAATGGGCCGCACCGGCGACCTCGCGGACCTCGAGGTGGCCGGCCGGTCCCGTCTGGCGCGCCAGGACATCGGCCCGGACGACCGGGTCGTGCTCACCCACCAGCACCAGGGTCGGGGGATGCAGGGGCGTGGAGCGGTAGGCGCCGCTGAACACGCGGAGTAGTTCACGCTGGATGAACCCGCGGTACAGCGGGCCGGCGGTGGCAGCCCGGTCCCGATCGGTCAGGGGCGCCAGGAAGATCGCGAGATCCTTCTCGGTCCAGGTGCCAGGCGTGGAGAAGTGGCCGAAGAGGTAGCGTGCCAGCGGCTGGCGCCCACGCGAGAGCAGCCGGGCCCCGAGACCGGGGATGGCGAGCGGAAGCTGGTAGGCAGTGTTCGGCGCCGACGCCAGCATCGCGGGGGTCACCCGGGCGTACGGGTGGGGCATGGACATCGCCACCAGCGTCTCCACCCTCTCGGGGTGTTCCATGGCGAGCCCGAACGCCACCAGCGCGCTCCAGTCGTGGGCGACGAGGTGGACGCGCTCGAGACCCAGCGCATCGAGCAGCCGCAGCACGTCCCGGGTCAGCCTGCGGCGCCGGTAGCCGCTCCGCGCTGCGTCGGTCCAGCCCGCACCCCGTAGGTCCGGGCAGATCACCCGGTGCTGCGGGGACAGTGGGCCGATGACCTGACGCCACTCGCCCCAGTGCTCGGGGAAGCCGTGCAGCAGGACGACGGGCGTGCCCTGCGCGCCACTCGACGCGACATGCACAGTGATGTCGTCCACCCGTACCCAGTCATGGTCGACGCCGGGCAGATCCGGAGTGGGTGCGCTGGCGCCCGGACGTGTGACATAGGCCATATCTTCAGGCTAGTGATCCGCATCAGCGGAGTCACCGCCGGCGGACACCCTGTGTCAGGATGACGCAGGTCCGTGCGGGAACTGTCCTCGCCGTCGGCGGGAAGGGGCTGTCATGACCGCTGAGCCGCGAGTGCGTCGTCGCCTGTCCACCGAAGGCCTGTCGCCGGGCTATTTCGCGCTGGTGATGGCAACCGGCATCGTGTCGATCGGCTGCGGCCAACGCGACTGGGGTGCGGTGTCCGTCGCACTACTGGGCGTTGCCGGCGTGGCGTACGTGGCCCTCGTCGGCCTGAACGCCCACCGCCTGCTGCGCCACCGAGCGGCGATGGTCGCAGATCTCCGCGACGCCAGGACGGCCTTCGGCTTCTTCACCTTCGTCGCCGCCACCGACGTGTTGGCGGTGGGGATCGCCGGCCATGGCGCCGTGGTCATCGGGGCGGTCCTGCTCGGCGTGGCCGGCACGGTCTGGGCCGTCCTGGGCTACGCCATCCCCGGGATCGCGGTGCTCGGCGGTGCCGAGCGGCCGATCATCCGTGCGGCCAACGGATCGTGGCTGGTGTGGGTGGTGGCCAGCCAGTCGGTGGCGGTGGCGGCGGCCACCCTCGAGCCGCACTTCCCCGCGTCGCGGCAGGCCATGGCCATCGTCGCGGTGCTCTCCTGGTCGGTCGGCCTCATGCTCTACGCCGGCACCGCGGTCTTCGTCGCCCTGCGGCTGGTCGCCTACACCCTCGATCCGCACGAACTCGATCCGGCGTACTGGATCGCGATGGGGGCGGTGGCCATCACGGTGGTGGCCGGCGCGCGGATCGTCGAGATGGACAGCGCCCCGATGGTGGATGCCGTCCGGGGACTGGTGGCCGGCCTCGCCGTGCTGATGTGGTGCTTCGCCACCTGGCTGATCCCGGCCCTGGTCGGTGCCGGCATCTGGCGCCACCTCGTGCACCGCGTCCCGCTGCACTACGCCCCGAACTGGTGGAGCATCGTCTTCCCGTTGGGGATGTACGCCGTCGCCGGCATGTACCTGGGGCGCGCGGACCATCTGCCCATCGTCGAGGGGATCGGCGCGCTGTGGATCTGGGTGGCTGTCGCCGCCTGGCTCGTGACGTTCACCGCGATGGTGGTGTCGTGGATCGGTCCTCGCCGCAGATCCCCCTGACAGCGGTGCGGCACGCATACTGGGGGAGTGCCCGAGATGCCCGAACTCGATGCCGCCGCGCACTTCCTGCGTGAGCGCGCCCAGGGGCATGCGGTCGCGCGTGTCGACCTGGCATCGTTCTCCGTCCTGAAGACGGCCGACCCTCCCTACACCGATCTGGTCGGGAAGGAGATCACCGGCGTCGGGCGGCGCGGCAAGTTCCTGTTGGTCCACTGCCAGGACCTCGTGCTGGCCGTCCACCTGGCCCGCGCGGGCTGGTTGCGCTGGCACGCCACTGCTCCGAAATCAGCGGTCCGCCCCGGTCGCAGCCCACTGGCCCTGCGCGTGGTCCTGGACACCGGTGCGGCCGTCGACGTCACTGAGCAGGGCACGAAGAAGGGCGTCGCGGCGTACGTCACGACCGATCCCGACTCCCTGCCCGAGATCGCGACCCTCGGTCCGGAGGCCGCCGAGCTGTCGCTCGAGGAGCTCGCCGAGATCCTGGCCGGCACCGGTTCCCGGCTCAAGACCGTGCTGACCGACCAGTCGGTGATGGCCGGCATCGGTAACGGCTTCTCCGACGACATCCTGCACGCGGCCCGGCTGTCCCCGTACGCGACGGCGAAGGGGCTCGAGGCCGACGAGACCGCCCGGCTGCACGTAGCCATCTCCGAGGTGCTCGGGCAGGCCGCGGAAGCGATGAGTGGCCAGTCGCTCGACCGGATCAAGGAGGTCAAGCACGCCGGCTACCGGGTCCATGCCCGCACCGGCCTGCCGTGCCCGGTCTGCGGCAGCGACATCGCAGAGGTCTCCTTCGCCGAGAAGTCGCTGCAGTACTGCCCGACCTGCCAGACCGGAGGCCGGCGGCTCAGTGATCGGCGGATGGACCGCCTGCTGAAGTGATCGTGGTGGATAGGCTGCGGGCGTCGACCGAGCCGAGGAGGCCCCGCATGTCCGTTCCCCCAGGTGCCGTGGTGATCTTCGGTGGCCGCAGCGAGATCGGCCTGGCCGTCGCACGGCGGCTCGCACCCGGTCGTACGGTCGTGCTCGCTGCCCGCCCCGGTGAGATGGCGGGGCCACGGCAGGTCTGTCTCGACGCCGGGGCGGATCGGGTGGAGGTCGTCGAGTTCGACGCGGACGACATCGCCGGCCAGACCGGCGTCGTCGACCGGATCGAACAGTCGTACGGGCCGATCGGCGTCGCCGTCCTCGCCTTCGGAGTGCTCGGCGACCAGGAACTGGCCGAGACCGATCCGGGTGAGGTCGCCCGGATCCTGCACACCGATTTCGTGGCTCAGGCGAGCCTGCTCACCGTCCTGGCCAGCCGGATGCGACCACGTGGCCGGGGGACGCTGGTCGCCTTCTCCTCGGTGGCGGGGGTCCGGGTGCGGCGCGCCAACTACGTCTACGGCTCGGCGAAGGCAGGACTCGACGGATTCGCCTCGGGCCTCGCCGACGCATTGCACGGCAGTGGCGTGCACCTGGTCGTGGCCCGGCCGGGCTTCGTCGTCGGCCGGATGACCGAAGGCATGGATCCCGCGGTCTTCTCCTCCACCCCCGACCAGGTCGCCGACGCCGTGGAGGCCAGGATCACCCAGGGGAGAAGGGTGGACCTGTGGATCCCATGGCAGCTGCGGGTGATGTTCTCCGTCGCCCCCTTCGTGCCCCGGGCGGTCTGGCGCCGGATGCCCAGATGACCCGCGCCGCCGAACGCATGGTGGAGCGCCCCGCGGGCGTCTACGGTGGGGCCATGCGGGAACAGCAGGACCGGCCGATCGGTTATTGGGCCAAGCACCTCGACACCCTGATCAACCAGGAGTTCGAGCGGATCCTCCACGAGGATGACGTGACGCGTCGCCAGTGGCAGACCCTCACCACGTTGTCCTGGGGGGCGCGCACGGTGGCGAGCCTGCGCGAGACGCTGAGTGCCTTTCGTTGTGACGAGGACGATTCGCTGGAGGCTGCTCTCGAGGTGCTCTCCCGGCGCGGGTGGCTGCACGACGACGGCGCCACGCTCTCGCTCACCGAGGCGGGTCTGGCCGCGCACGAGGAGGTGCGGGGGCACGTCGAGAGCATCCGTGAGGAACTCGCGCGGGGGATCAGCGAGGCGGACTACCGGACCACCGTCGACACCCTCCGGCAGATGTGCGACAACCTGGCCGGCGTCACGGAGGCCCACTGAGCGTCCACCGCTCACCCTCGATGCCGACCGCGTCCCCCTTCCCACAGCAACCCGGACCTCGCGTCGGGCTGGTCGTCAATCCGCTCGGACGCCGGGCGACGCGTGCCCGTGAAGTGCTCACCACGGCACTGGCGGCGATCGGAGCACCTGCGCCCCAGGTCCGCACGACGACCAGCGCCTCGCCGGGTGCCGACCAGGCCCGCCGGTTCCTGGCCGAGGGGGTCGACCTCGTGGTCGTCGCCGGCGGCGACGGGACCGTACGGGAGGTCGCCGCGGCACTGGTCGGCAGCGGTGTCCCACTGGCCGTCCTGCCCACCGGGACCGCCAACATCGTCGCCCGCAACCTCCGGCTGCCGCGCCGCGACCTGCGTCGTGCGGTGACCGTGGCGCTGGGCGGTGCCGAGGTGCGCCTCGATGTCGGCCAGGTCAGGATGCGGCGGGCCGGAGCGCGGTCCGACCCGGGCCCGTCCGACGTCTCGGTCTTCCTGGTGATGGCCGGCATCGGGCGCGACGCCTACACGGTGGCGGCCACCGGCGTACGCCTCAAACGGCGACTGGGCTGGCTCGCCTACTTCGCGGCCGGAATCAGGCAGGCCCTGCAAGCCCCGATCCCCATGGTGGTCGATCTCGACGGGCGAACGCGGGAGACGCGGACCTGGACCGTCCTCTTCGGCAACCTTCCACGCGTCCCGGGTGGGATCACCGTCTTCCCACAGGCGCGCCCCGACGACGGTCTGCTCGAGACGCTCGAAGTGCCGCTCCGCAGTCCGTTCGACTGGCTCGCCGTGGCGTGCACCGGGCTGTTCCGCCAGACACACCGCGTGTCCGCCCTCGTCTATGGCCGGACCGGCCGGGCCCACATCACTCCACGGGGGCCACTGCCGGTCCAACTCGACGGCGATGTCATCCCCGACGTCGTCGACCTCGAGGTGGAGGTGCTGGCCGGCGCCCTGCTCGTCCGCAGCGCAGCGGACCCGTCGCGAATCGGCCGTACGCGACGGGTCCGCGTCCTAGACTGAAAACACGCAGAGCGTCGTCCATCGCCGATCGTCCCTCGGGAGTGCCCGGCGGCCCTGCCGCGACTTCTCTCGCCGCGCTGTGCGCCTGTCGGGCCTGTGTCCACACCCGTACAGGAGGTCGTCATGTCCGCCGCCATTCCCGACCGGTTCTCCGGTCGGACCATCATCGTCACCGGTGCCGGCTCCGGCATCGGCAGGGCCACCGCCACGCGGCTGGTCGCCGAGGGGGCGTACGTCGTCGGTGCTGATCTGTCGGAGGAGCGCCTGAAGGCCGTCGCCGACGAACTCGGCAGCCCCGGCTTCCGTTACGTCGTGGGATCCATCACCGACCAGGACGTCGTCGATCGGGTCGTGGCCGAGGCCGGCCCCGAGTTGTGGGGTCTGGTGAACAACGCCGGCATCATGGACGACTTCCTCCCGGTGGCCGACATCGACGACGCCACCTGGCAGCGCGTCGTCGACGTCAACCTGACCTCGATGATGCGGATGACCAGGGCGGCCATCCCCGTCATGCTGGACCACGGCAGCGGGGCCATCGTCAACCTCTCCTCGGAAGCCGGCATCCGCGCCTCCGCGGCCGGTGTCGCCTACACGGCGTCCAAGCACGCCGTCATCGGCCTGACGAAGTCGACGTCGCTCTTCTACGCGCGAAAGGGAATCCGATGCAACAGCGTCGCCCCCGGTGGGGTCGCCACCAACATCCAGGCCCGCATGGACACCCCGGGCTTCACGGAGGTCATCGCCCCACTGCTGGGCGCGACGATGACTCCCACGGCGACCGCCGACCAGCTCGCGGCCGCCATCACGTTCCTGTTGAGCGACGATGCTTCCAACATCACCGGCGCCGTGCTCTTCTGTGACGGAGGCTGGAGCGTGATCTGAGCGCCTGTCTGCCGAGGACGCACGAACGGCGTCGGGATCCTCCCGACGCCGTTCGTGCGTGTTGCCGGAGCTCAGACCAGCAGTGTTCTGTTCAGGCCAGCGTCGCGATGATCGCGTTGAAGGTCTGCGACGGGCGCATCACGGCAGAGGTCTTCGCGTCGTCGGGGCGGTAGTAGCCGCCCAGGTCCACGGCGTGCCCCTGGACCCCGATCAGCTCGGCATCGATCTGCTCCGCGTTGGCGGCGAGCTGCTCCGCGATCGGCGCGAAGGCGGCGGACAGCTCGGCGTCGTCGTCCTGGGCGGCCAGTTCCTGGGCCCAGAAGTTCGCCAGCCAGAAGTGGCTGCCGCGGTTGTCGATCTGGCCGACCTTGCGGGCCGGGCCTTTGTTCTGGTCCAGCAGGGTCTCGGTCGCCGCGTCGAGCGTGTCGGCGAGGATGCCCGCCTTCGCGTTGCCGGCGTTCGCCTCGTGGCGGAACGACTCGGCCAGTGCCATGAACTCGCCCAACGAGTCCCAGCGCAGGTAGTTCTGCTCGAGGAGCTGCTGCACGTGCTTCGGGGCGGAGCCGCCGGCGCCGGTCTCGAAGAGGCCGCCACCGTTCATCAGCGGCACCACGACAGCATCTTCGCCGAGGTGCCGACCTCGAGGATCGGGAACAGGTCGGTGTTGTAGTCGCGCAGCACGTTGCCGGTGACGGAGATGGTGTCCTCACCCCTGCGGATCCGCTCCACCGAGTACTTCGTCGCCTCGACCGGGGACATGATCTCGATGGTGAGGCCCTCGGGGTCGAACTCGGGCAGGTACGCCCGGACCTTCTCGGCCAGGTTGCGGTCGTGGGCGCGCTCCGGGTCCAGCCAGAAGACCGCGGGGGTCTGCGAGGCGCGGGCCCGGGTGACGGCCAGCTTGACCCAGTCCTTGATCGGGGCGTCCTTGGCCTGGCAGGCGCGCCAGATGTCCCCGGCCTCGACGGCGTGCTCGATCAGCACGTCACCGGCGGAGTTGACGACCTGGACGGTGCCGGCGACCGGGATCTCGAAGGTCTTGTCGTGGGAGCCGTACTCCTCGGCCTTCTGCGCCATCAGGCCGACGTTCGGCACCGACCCCATGGTGGTCGGGTCGTACGCACCGTGGGCCTTGCAGTCATCGATCACGGCCTGGTAGACGCCGGCGTACGAGGAGTCCGGGATCACCGCGAGGGTGTCGGCCTCCTGGCCGTCGGCGCCCCACATGTGGCCGCCGATGCGGATCATCGCCGGCATGGACGCGTCGACGATGACGTCGGAGGGGACGTGCAGGTTGGTGATGCCCTTGTCGGAGTTCACCATCGCGAGGGCCGGACCGTCGGCCAGCTCCGCGTCGAAGGACGCCTTGATCTCGGCCCCGTTCGGCAATGCGTCGAGCCCGCCGAGGATGGCGCCCAGGCCGTTGTTGGCGGAGAGTCCGGCGGCAGCGAGGTCGGCCCCGTACGCCGCGAAGGTCTTCGGGAAGAAGGCCCGGACGACGTGGCCGAAGATGATCGGGTCGGAGACCTTCATCATGGTGGCCTTCAGGTGCACAGAGAAGAGCACGCCCTCGGCCTTGGCGGCGGCGATCTGGTCGGCCAGGAACGCGTCGAGCTTGGCGGCGCTCAGGAAGGTGCCGTCGACGACCTCACCGGCGAGGACGGGCAGCGACTCCTTCAGCACGGTCTCGGTGCCGTCGGCGGCGACCAGCTTGATCTGCAGGGTGTCGTCGGCCGGGATGATGACGGACTTCTCGTTGGTGCGGAAATCGTCGTGGCCCATCGTGGCGACGCGGGTCTTCGAGTCGGCGGTCCAGGCACCCATCGAGTGGGGGTGCTTGCGCGCGTAGTTCTTCACGGCCAGGGGCGCGCGGCGGTCCGAGTTGCCCTCACGCAGCACCGGGTTGACGGCGGAACCCTTGACCTTGTCGTAGCGGGCGCGGGCGTCCTTCTCGGCGTCCGTCGCCGGCTCGTCGACGTAGTCGGGCAGCGCGTAGCCGAGGGCCTGGAGCTCCTTGACGGCAGCCTTCAGCTGCGGGACGGAGGCCGAGATGTTCGGCAGCTTGATGATGTTGGCTTCCGGCCTCTGCGCCAGTTCGCCGAGTTCGGCGAGCGCGTCGGCGACCTGCTGGTCCGCGGGCAACAGGTCGGCGAAGACGGCGAGGATGCGGCCCGCCAGCGAGATGTCACGCGTCTCGACCTCCACACCCGCCGTGGAGGCGAAGGCCTCGATGACCGGGAGGAGGGAGTACGTGGCCATCAAGGGCGCTTCGTCGGTGTGGGTGTAGATGATCTTTGCCATGTGCTGGGCATCTCCCTGGGTCGGACGGCAGCGTTGCGGGCGCTCTTCGGCCCGCCCAGATTATCCGAAAGGCTCCGGGGTGGCCGCCGCGTTCGGCGCGGCTGTGCCACCCTGCAGGAGGACCGGGGTGTGAGTTGGCGTACAGTCCACCCGCCATCGGCCTGCTGTACGGGCGGCGTCAGGCCCGGGGGGCGAGCACCAGGTTGTCGATGAGGCGCGGGCGGCCCACCCGTACGGCCAGCGAGGCGAGCGCTCCGACCGCCGCGTCGACGGTGCTCAGCTCGGTCAGGCTGCCGGGATCGGCGACGCTCACGTAGTCGACCTGTGCGCGGGGTTCCTCGGCGAGGATGCCGCGCATGATGGCCCGCAGGGCGTCCGCGTCGCGTTCCCCAGCCGTCCAGGCCCGGTCGGCCGCCCGCAGCGCCCGGGACAGCACCAGCGCCGCCGGGCGGTCCTCGTCGGACAGGTACGTGTTGCGGCTGCTCATGGCCAGGCCGTCCTGCTCGCGGACGATGGGGCAGGCCACGACCTCGACCGGCAGGCCCAGGTCGCGCACCATCTGCCGGATCACGGCGACCTGCTGGGCGTCCTTCTGGCCGAAGTAGGCCCGCTGCGGCGCGACGAGGTGGAACAGGATGCTGACGACCGTCGCCACGCCGCGGAAATGGCCCGGGCGACGGGCCCCCTCGAGCACGTCCGCGACGCCCCCTGGCGTGACATAGGTGTCGAAGCCGGCGGGGTAGACGTCCTCGACCCGAGGCGTCCAGACCAGGTCGGTCCCCGCCCGCTCGAGGACGTCGAGGTCGTGGTCGAGGTCGCGGGGGTACGCCTCGAGGTCCTCGGTGGGGCCGAACTGGGTCGGATTGACGAAGATCGACACCGCGGCGGCGGCGTTCTCCGCCTTGGCGCGGCTGACCAGGCTGAGGTGACCGTCGTGGAGGAAGCCCATGGTAGGCACCAGTCCGACCCCGCCGAGTGCGGCCCGGGCGGTCCGGAGTTCCTCGCGGGTGGTGACGACCTTCATTGCCTGACTCTCCGTCCGTCGATGTGCCTGCGCTGGGGACGCCTGACCTGCTGTGCTGCCTGGGGGCCGGCCTATCCTTCGGTCTCGGCCGACCGGTCGAGACCGTACAGGGCCTCCGCGAGCACCGCCGGGTCCATCGCGGCGCTGTTCTTCTCTGTCGGGAACGCGCCGGAGCGGACGTCGTCGGCGTACTCCCGCAGCCCCGAGGTGATCTCCTCGGCGAGGGTCCGGTAGCGCCGGGTATGGCGCGGCACGAAGTCGCTGAACAGGCCGAGCAGGTCATGCCAGACCTGGACCTCGCCTGAGCAGCCGGGCCCGGCGCCGATGCCGATGGTCGGGATGTCCAGTTGCGCCGTCACGGCGGTGGCCAGCGGAGCCGGGATGAGCTCCAGCACGATGGCCCAGGCACCCGCCGCCTGGAGGGCGAGGGCATCCTCGATCAGTTCCCGCGCGGCGGCCGACTCCTTGGCCTGGACCCGCATCCCGATCTGGTTGACCGACTGGGGGGTGAAGCCGAGGTGACCCATCACCGGGATGCCCGCCTGCACCAGGCGTCGTACGGTCGGGGCGACCGGCCGGCCGCCCTCCAGCTTCACCGACGTGGCGCCGCCCTCGGCCAGTAGCCGTGCTGCGTGGCGCAGGGCATCGGTCTCGGTGGCGTACGTGAGGAACGGCAGGTCGGTGACCACCATCGGGGTCGCACAGCCGCGGATCACCGCCCGGGAGTGGTAGATCATGTCGTCCACAGTGACCGGAAGGGTCGAGTCGTGCCCCTGGACGACCATGCCGAGTGAGTCGCCGACCAGGATCATCGGCACGCCGGCCTGCTCCACCAGTTGGGCGCTGGTGTAGTCGTACGCGGTGATCATCGGGATGCGCTCACCGCGCAGGTACGCCGCCCTGATGTCGGCGATGGAGGTCCGCATCGCTCAGACCAGGTTCGCCGGCATCGGCCCGTGCAGCGCCATCGGATCGTTCACATCGGTGATGACCCGGGCGATGGAGTTGTCGTTCGCGTCCACGAGGACGACCTTGGGGTGCCAGCCCTCGGGGACAGGGTCGGTCACCTGGGTGTAGGCCATGATGATGACGAGGTCACCGGGCTGGACGAGCCGCGCGGCGGCACCGTTGAGCTGGATCTCGCCGGAACCGCGGGCGCCCGCGATGGTGTAGGTCTCGAGGCGCTCGCCGTTGTTGAGATCGACGACCTGGACCCGTTCGAAGGGCAGGATGTCGGCCGCGTCGAGGAGATCCTCGTCGACGGTGATGCTGCCGACGTAGTCGAGGTCGGCCGCCGTGACCCTCGCTCGGTGGATCTTGCCGCTGACCATCGTCCGGAACCG